>JBDHHQ010000022.1:0-56242 GCA_039589315.1 Gemmatimonadota bacterium | reverse complement strand
CGAGCGCCAGGACCTTCCCCTCGGGTGGGTCTCCCTCACCCCGGGGACCGAACACGCCCACGTCGATCCAGTCGTCGATGGCGATCTCGGTTTCCGCGCCGGTGCCGTCAGCCCGGTACTTCCGCGTCTCCGCTTCCAGGCGAACGACGTACTTGCCGTCGGCCCGTTGGGTCACCGTGGCTTCGTCCGTCCGGTTCTCGTACAGCGAGATCTTCGACGATGGACTGCTGGCCCTCCGGGATCGCCTCGCTGACGTAGTCCAGGAACTCGAGGGTCGTGGTGTAGGGAGGCTCCCGGAACTTCACGTCCTGGACGTAGCGCGCCAGAGCCTCGTTGAGCGTGGCCTCACCGACGGCATCCTGAAGGGCATACATGACCAGGCTGCCCTTGCGGTAGTGGATGTAGGGCTGCGCCTCCACGAGCTTGAGCGGCATCTCTTCGATGAGCTCGCCCCCTCGACCTCGCAGGTAGGCGTCGAGCTCGTACTTGAGGAACCTCCGCATCAGCTCGGGCCCGTATTGCTCTTTCATGAGCATGAGGGCCGAGTACTGGGCCATGGTCTCGCTGGTCACCGTGGCGCCCTGAACGCCGGCGCCGATCACCTGGTGCGCCCACCACTGGTGCGCCAGCTCATGGGCCGTGACGTAGGTGACGTAGTCGATCTCGTCCGGGTCGTCGAGCTTGGCGATGAACCCGATGGCCTCCGAGAACGGGATCGTGTTCGGGAACGCCTCGGCGAAGCTCGCGAACCGGGGGAACTCGATGATGCGGAACTGCCGGTGCTGGTACGGCCCGAAGTTCTCGTTGAAGTAGTCGAGGCCCCGCTTCGAGGCCTCGATCATCTTGTCCACGTTGTAGTGGTGGGCGGGATCGTAGTAGACCGAGACCTCCACGCCCTTCCAGTCCTCGCTCTTCACGGCCCAGCGCGCCGAGAGGTAGGAGTGGTATGCCAGGATGGGCGCGTCCATGGCGTAGTGGAAGTAGCGTCGGCCGTCCTCTTCCCATTCGCGCTGGAGGTAGCCTGGCGCCAGGGCGATCTGGTCTGGACTGGTGCTGACCACCGCCTCGTAGGTGACCCAGTCGGCTTCCTGCCCCAGCATGTGATGGTCCCACGCCTCCCGGTCTTCCAGCTTTGGTAGGCGCTGTACCGGCGGGAGGCCCCTCTTGCGACGCTCGTTCGGGTCCTGCAGCTCCCCACCCCGGTTGTAGCCGATGTGGGGGAAGAAGCCGCCCGAGTTCACGAAGGTGCCGTTCTCGACAACGCGATCGTTGAACCCATGGTTCTTGAAGCCGCGATTGCGCACGGCCAGGTCGAACGCGAGCCGGAGCTCAGCACCAGCGGCCAGCGGCTGATCGAACCGGTAGATGTAGTAGCCGACCTCGGCGTCTTCGGTTTCCAGGGTCGCCCCGGGGACCTCCAGCTCCGTGATCTCCACGATGAGGGGGACGGTGACGTGAAGGGCGTCGATGGCCTGGCCTGAACGGTTGGCCAGAGCGTAGGTGCCCCGGATGTCGACCGCACGGTCCTCCGGGAAGATGTCCACCTCGGTTCGGATGTCGGTGATCTTGGGCTGCGGAATGCCCTCGTACTGCTTGTAGTCCGTCTCGAAGCGGGCGGCGCGATCCTCGGCTACGTCACCCGGCACGTACTCGTTGAGGACGTTGGTGTTATAGAAGATCCACGCACCCGTGGCCACGAAGGCCGCCAGCGTAGCGACGCCCACGGCCAGGGTAGGGGTGTTCATCCGCTGGTGGGCCAGCGCCAGGCGAGTGCGCCACGCCGTCTCCTTACCACGGGCCCACAGGAGGTGGACCCCCACCAACAGGAGCACCGCACACAGCGACCAGTACAGGGTGAACCACAGGAAGGGCTCGAGCCGGTGGCCAAAGCCGTTCATGTCGGAGTACTGGAGCAGGGGCGCAGAGCCGTAGAAGTAGAGATTGTGCTCGAAGTGAAGAGCGTTAAAGACTGGACCGGCAACGAAATAGACGACGATGACCAGGTAGCCCATGAACTTGTTGTTCAGGACCACCTGGAAGAAGAGGGCCAGGACGGCCACCGCAGCGAACGCGAGCCCCGGGTAGAGGATGCCCCCTTGTAGATACAAGCCCAGCTGGAAGTCCGTGTATCCGTGGTAGAGCTGGATGCCCATCCCCGCCATTACCGATGCTGCCAGCAGCGAGAAGACCACCACCAGGAGCGCGAAGAGCTTGGAGGCCCAAAGGACCCCATTGGGCACCGGCAACGCGTCCACGACCTCGTCCATTCGCAACTGCCGGTCGCGGAACACGATCTCGCCGGCGTAGAAGGCCAGAATGATGATGAGGAAGAAGAAGAATCCCCCCGCCACCAGGTCGAAGATGATGTAGGTCCGGGGGTGGACCGGCGTCCCGAAGAAGCTGTCCAGGCCCGCAGCGTTGCCGATCAGGTTGAGCATGCCCATGGCCAGGATGATCACGAACGCCGCGCTCCGGACCACGGACATGACCTCATAGCGGGTCTGACGCCGCAGCTGAGCCCAGACGCCGGCCCGCGTGTAGCTGGTCCGAGCGGGCGTCGGCAACGCCATTCGGGGTGGCGGCCGCACAGGCTCGGTGGCCTGGGCCTTCGGGGCTTCTCGCTTGCCCCGTTTCTTCTCCGTCGACATGGAGAACAGTGCATAAGTGGCAAGAAGGGCTACCACGGCCACCGCGATCCAGACCAGTCGGTTGGTGAGAAGCGCGCCTTCGAGAACCGGGGATTGGGTGTTCCGCTCCGCGACGGTCCAGTAGCGCGTTTGCACGCCGATGGCGACCGCACCGAATGGGTCCAGCAGCGCGGCCAGGCGCTCCTTCTCGAGGTTGCCGAGGAGGGCGGTCGACACGCCCCAGCCAAGGAAGAACGCGACCAGACCTACGTAGGTCCAGATCATGCTCCGCGTGACCGTGGCCAGGCCGAAAAACACCGCCCCCATGAGGAGGAGGTTGGGCACGATGAACACCGCGAAGGAGAACAGGTACGGGCCTGCCATGAACGGCCCGATGCGCTCGGGGTCCTGCCAAGGCATGACGGTTCCGAGGAACAGCCCGATGGCGACCGGAATGAAGAGGGCTACCGAAGCCGCGAACGCGCCGAAGAAGCGGCCGAATACGTAGTCTCGTTTCTTGACCGGCGTCGAGAAGAACAGCTCGTTGGTGCGCTGATCGAAGTCACGGAGGACCGCGCCGGCCAGAAAGGCGGTGGAGACGAAGACGCCGATGATGCTGAGCACCACCAGGATCTGCCCGATCACGGAGGGCGAGTTGACGTTGACCCGCCCCACGCCCCCCCCGATCTGGACCACGTCGCTGGCGACCGCGCCGAACGCCATGAGGGCGAGCAAGCTGCTGGTCAGGATGAACAGGCCCGACCGGAGGTGGTAGCGAAACTCGAAGCGGAAGATCTCGACGAACGCGCTCATGGTCGCCCCTACGCCATCGCGGGCTCGCCCGCGCCCCTCAGGGTGGTGAAGTAGACGTCCTTGAGATCGGGCTCAACGGCTTCGAACCCGCCTCCCGGGTCCGTCTCCGCGTGCACGTGGACGATCGTGTCTCCTGCGGCCAGATGGGTCGAGATGACGCTGTGGGCGCTTCGGTATGCGTCCAACTCATGCCGGTCGATGGTCTTCTGCCAGATCCTACCGTTCAGGCCGTCGATGGCGTCCTGCGGGCGCCCGGTCAGGCGCACTTCGCCCAGCGAGATGATGGCCATGCTCTGACAGAGGTCGCTCACGTCCTCGACGATGTGGGTCGAGAGGATGATGACGATGTTCTCTCCGATCTCGGAGAGGAGGTTCAGAAACCTCAGCCGCTCTTCCGGATCGAGGCCCGCGGTGGGCTCGTCGACGATGACCAGCTTCGGGTTCCCCAGGAGTGCCTGTGCGATGCCGAAGCGCTGGCGCATGCCTCCGGAGAAGGTGCCCAGCTTGCGCTGGCGAGCTTCCCAGAGATTGGTTTGCTGCAAGAGCGCCTCCACCGATTCGCGGCGCTCGCCCCGACTGGTGATCCCCTTGAGGACGGCTAGATGGCTCAGCATGTCCTCGGCAGAGATCTTGGGGTACACGCCGAAGTCCTGGGGCAGGTACCCCAGGATCTGTCGCACCCCCTCCTTGTCGTTGAGCACGTCGAGGTCGCCCAGGCTGATGCTGCCCGTGTCCGGTTCCTGCAGTGTGGCCACGGTGCGCATGAGCGTGGACTTCCCGGCGCCGTTGGGGCCCAGCAGCCCGAACATCCCCGTAGGGATCGTGAGCGTGACGTCCTTGAGGGCCTGAACGCCGTTGGGATAGGTCTTGGACAGATTCGCGATGCGGAGCTCGGCACTCACCACGGGCCTCCAGAATGCGGGACACTCCCCGTCGGCGGACCGGGAGTCGGTGGACAGGGGACTGCAGTATAGGCGCTGGCTTCGGGTCGGACCAAAACCGGGGCGTCGCGGAGGAGCAGTTGCACGGCCGCGGGCGCACGGGTCATGACGGCAATTCACCCGCAGCCGGCGCTTCGACGATTGGGCCGGGGTCGGGCATGGGTGCCTGTGACCGACGTCGGACCACCCACCACACGGCGGCCACGAGGAAGGCCAGAAGCAGCCACCGGCCCGCCGTCGGAAAGCGCTCCAGGAGCATCGCCAGACCTGTGCCGGACGCGGTGAATACGATGGCGCCCGGGAGGATGCCGAGGGCGGTGGTCCAGAGGAAGCGCCACCGGGGGACCGAGCAGAGGCCGGCGCCCCAATTCAGCGCCGTGAAGGCGATGAGCGGGACCAGACGCGCCCCCAGGAGGCCCCACCACCCTGCGTCCTGGGCCACTCCGTCGGCTTTGGCCAGGGCCATCGGGGTGACGAGGCGCTCGGCCAGGGGCCGCCCCACCGCACGAGCCAGCTCGAAGCTCGTCCAGGCGCCGATCATGGCACCGACCCAGGTGATGGCGGTGCCGGCCGTGGGGCCGAACAGCATCCCGTTCATCATGGCGGGCGCCTCGGCGGGTATGGGCAGGATCGCCACGGCAGCCATGATCAGCGGCGCGGCCACGTAGGCCCAGACCCCGATGGTCTCGAGCCAGAGTTGGACGTCGATGAAGAAGGTATGCATGGCGCTCCCGTCCGCCTCCCGTCCGCCGGCGGGACCTCGACCGCGGCGGGCACGCCCGGCTACTGGCCTTCGGTCGCGAGTGCTCGGGGTCGGTCCGGCGCCTGACGCTCCTCACAAGAAAAGGACGAGAAGGCGTCTGGAAAAGATTCGTGGCCGGGAGAGGTTGTCGGCTGTGGTCGGGACGGATCCGATGCAGCCGGTGGGGACGCTGCCCCCGCGGGCCGGCCGGGAGATTCCGGAGGACGGCTACTGAGATCGATCCGCGAAGGCGCTCCCGCCGCCGTGGGCGTGCCAGGTGTCTTGTTCCAGGTCCCGGTAGAGCTCGACGACGCGCCCGTCCTGCAGGACGACCTCGAAGTACTCCCTCGACAGAGGGCGGCGCCACCACTCGTCGTCGATTCGCCAGCGCTCCCGGATGGACAGGACCGACCGCCAGCTTCGACCTGGAGAGACCCGGAGAGGGGCGCCGCTGGGATCGGTGACGACCTGTACTCGTCGAGGCTTGCCCAAAGGCTTCAGGCGGCGGATGCCTTCGACGGTGGCGGCTCCAGGACCGGCGGGTGGGGCTCCATGACGGACGATCCGGGCACCACCGCGCCGGTTCGGGGACCGCTCTTCGGGCTGTCCTTTCCGGGGCCGCTTCCTCATGGGTCGAAATTGAGCAGTGCGTGGCGGCGCTCCGGGATGCGGGACCAGGGGTCCACCTCCACGACCCGGTACAGCGGCGAATAGCCCAACTTGAGCTTGAGCTCCTTCACGGCGTCGCGAAGGGCGTCAGGGACGGCACCGTCCACGAGCTCCTGGCCCTCAGCTGCCCGACTGCCGGCTTCCCGACGGTCGAAGAGCCCCGATTGGGCCGAGGACGGGCCGAACCGGAAGAACTCGACCAGAAGGGTCTCCACCGCTCGGGGCGGTGGAGCCAGGGACATGCGGGACCTGAGGGGAAAGGTGATCCTGTCCCGCTCGGCGGTGGGCTCTCGGAGGACGGCTTCCACGACCCAGGAGCCGCCGCCTTCGAGGCGGGCGCCCAGGCGTACGCCCTGGATGCTGCGCCCCCGGCGGGCTGGCCGAGACAAAGCCCGCTCCACCAACCGGTCCAACGCGCCGTGCAGGGTCTCCACCTGGCCCACCGGCGTGGGGAAGTCCAGGGAGACCCGGATGGGCCGGGGGCGGTGCCAGGGACGCACGGGATCGATGCGTCGGCCCGTGGCCCAGGCTCGGGCCTGACGGCCCTCTTCACCGAACTGGCCGATGAGCGCCGGCTCGGGGAGGGTGGCCAGGGCCCCCAGTGTGTTGATCTCGAGTCGTTCCAGGCGTTGCACCATGAGGCCGTCCACCGGGAGCGACGACACGGGGCAACGGGCCAGGAAGGTGGGCAGCTGGTGCTCGGGGATGATCACCGGCTTTCCCGAACGGGACGAGACGGCCGCTACCCAGGCCCCGAACTTCCCCACGGCCCATCCCGCCCGGGTAGCGGCCACCAACGGTCTCGGAAACACGCCTAGAAGCGCCCGCAGCGCTCGGCGTACCTGGTTGAGCGGACCCCCGCACAGGCGCTCCAGGCCATCGGTCCCGACGAACACCCGGCCTCGGCCGGAAGGCTCTACGATGGGAGAGAGGCCGGACAGCACCTCCAGCATCTCTTCCTGTGTGGCCTCATAGTGAGCCGGATCCGGTTCCAGTAGCGTCAGGGCCGGACACAAGGAGATGGCCTGGGAGAGGAGCATGCCTGGCCGAACGCCCCCGTCCCACGCCCGTTCCGACACCTGCCAGATCTCTTTGCGCACGCCTTCTCCCGGAGCCAGGAGAGCTACCGAAGTACTGTCCAGCTCGGGGGATCGGACCAGCTCCAGGCGGAGCTCGAAGGTGGGAAGCCAGAGGCACAGGGCTCTGCGGCTGCCGTGGCGGGGAAGGGGGCCCGGCAGGTGTCCGTCCGTGGGGCTTCCCAGCCCCGGGAGGGTGTAGGCGCGTTGGCGGAGGTGGTCGGACATCGTGTCGACGTCGGGCTCCAGGGGACGAAAAGGCCAGCGCCGGATGCGCTGGCCTGTACCGAACAGATACCGAAACCGAATATACACCGAAATTCAGGATCGAGGCAAGAAAAAAGATTCTGAGGGATCCGAGGGGGGCGGCTCATGGGCGGCTTCATGGAGTGGCAACGAGTCGCCACCGTGCCCGTACAATCCTCTGGACGAACCGGTCTCTCGATCGGGCCGGCCAGGTCCGGCAATCGAACCCACCGAAGCGAGGCACCCGATGAAGTGCTGGATCCGTTCGCATGCGCTCGCAACGTTGTTCAGCCTCACTGCGCTGGCCGGCGCGGCCGAGGCACAGCTGCTCAACGTCCCGCTTCCGCCGCTCCCCGAGAACCAGGAGGTCCTGGTGCTCGAGGTCGCCCTCGCGCCCGGCCAGGGCTCGGCGCCACACCGCCACTCGGCCCATGTCTTCGTCTACATGCTCGAGGGCCGGGTCGACATGCAGGTCGCGGGTGGGGAGCTGGTGACCCTGTCGCCCGGTGAGGTGTTCTACGAGAATCCGAACGACGTGCACATGGTCTCGCGCAACGCCAGCGACACGGAGCCGGCCAGGCTCCTGGTCCACATCATCAAAACGATCGGGGTACCGGTCAGCGCTCCGGTCTCAGATGGCTCCGACCGGCTGCTCGACCACCGCTGAGCCCGGTGGGCCCAGCTTACGGATACGTCGGAGCCGGACAGGTGACCCGCATCATGCCCTCGACCCGCTCGTCTCGCGAGGCGTGCTTGTACGTCGCAGCAACGATCAAATCGTTGCCGGACACCTGGATGATCGGGCCGTCTAGAGCGGTGCGGGAGTCCTCCGCGATCCAGGCTGAGCCATCTTGGCTGGAGGCCGTGGCCTCCCAGCCATCCTCGTCCATCATGCTGCCGAACTGCACGGTAGCACGTTCGTAGAGCCACCCAGGGCCACCCATCTCGGGTGTCAGCCGCTCGACCGTGATCCCCAGCCTCCGGCCGTCGGGCAGGAGCATGGAGCCGTCGGGCATGGTGCCGCTACCCCTCAGGAGGATGCCGTCCTGAGCCGTTCCGGTCAGATCGCACCGAGTCAATCGGAAGGCGAACGTCGTGTCGGGTAGCTCGAAAGAGCCCATGATGGCTTGGGCGGCTTGTGCCGTCTGGACCGGAGCGTCCGCCGAGGCACCTGTCTCGACGTCGCCACCACAGGCGCTCAGGAGCGGGATCAGCGTCAGTACGGCGAGGGACATGCGCAGGGTGTTCACCTGGTCAGCCTCCGGAGTTGCAGTTGTACACGGTCTCATACGGTTCATTGATGCGCTCGATGAGTCGCCGTGACGGGCCGATGGCGAAGGGTCCCGCGAAGTCTCCGGTGGCCGTGGATTCGACGAACTGCATGCAGTCGTCGCAGTCGTCCAGCGGCTCCAGCCCGAGGACACCGACGCGCCGGAGAAACGTCGCTCCCTTCATACAAGCCTCATCGTCCGAACTCCACACACGCGGCGTTCATATCGAAGTCGGCCTCGATGGGGATCGGATCGCTCCGAGGTCCGTCCCTCATGCTCAAGCCGACGATGCGCCCCGCAATACGACGTGAGGCCGGATCCGCGGACGCATCGTGCCTCGTGATCTCGAGCGATCCCGTTTCCGTCCACTCCAGCTCCTGGCCGCCGACGACGTACTGTGTCAGGGCCAGCGGGAAGCTCCCCGTCGCGCTCTCGGGGATCGCGGACGTCAGGGCGCCCAGCTCGAGCTCACCCATACCAGGCTCGCCCTTGAACAGGGCGATCGACGCCGGCGCCGCCGTTCCGTGGCAACTGAAGAGGACCCCAGCCGACCCGTCGACGTCGCTGCCGTAGAACGAGAGGTCGGGGCGGCCTTCAGCGTGCACCCGAACCCACCGAGTTTCACCTGGGCCGAGATTGGCGACGTCGGATTCGGAAGGGCGGGCGGCGCTCGACGGATCGTCAGAGGGATCGGATGGCTGGTCTGATCCGGGTTTTGGTGAGCCCTCCTCGGGAGATCCTCCGGCACCTTCTGATTCGCCAGAGCCCGAGGACCCGGAGGACCCCTCGGAGTCGTCACCCGGGTCGGATGACGAGTCCTCCGAGCCCGTGGTCGATCCGCCCCCACCGCCGTTGGGCTCCGAGGTCAGACAGTTGATCGCGCCGCTATCGTGCATCGGGTCGCTGGGATCCTGCATGAACAGCCCGAACTCCACCCGGATTGCCGCGCCGGCCAGGTAATTCGCTGGGGGCTCTTCCCACCCTCGGGCGATGGCGCGGGCTCTGTCGTTCTCGCCCGTCAGGTATAGCGTGCCGGTCACGAAGCGTCCGGCCACCGAGTGCACTGTGAGCGTTCCGGCGACTCCTGTGAACGCCTGGAGCTGATCGGCCGGGGGCTGGTTCAGGAATCCCAGAACGAACCCGGCTTCGACCTGTCCGGGGGGGAGTGGCTCAGCGTATTTGAGTTCGCGCTGGCGGCCGTCTGTTACCGGGTAGTCTCCGGGGCCGATCGGACCCTCGTGGTCCATCCGGAAGCCCAACATGTCTCCCTGTGCGTTGTACAGATTCCCCACCGAGAGCACGCACGGCTCGGTCAGACTGGGATCGTATGGATATCGCGTCGTCGCTCCCTCGAAGAGCCGGCCGGGTGGGACGCTGTCGAGCTGAATACCGAGCGGTTGGTCCACCTCGGCGCCCGATGGGCCCGGTCCTGTCGTGACGTCGGGCGAGCCCCCCGATTCTCCGGCTCCCGTGGAGAGCTCGGTAATCACCGCGTAGGGCGCGACCCCTCGGAGGCGTACGGCATACCGGCTCTGTCCGCCTTCGGGTAGCGACGCTATGGCCTCGAGCTCGTAGTCGGTGTGGGGCTCCAGATCCTTCCCCACGAGGACCCTATCGAACCGCACACGGAACCGGTTTGCTCCCACGCGTTTCTCTGGATCGAGGGGAAGGGGCTGCCCAATCGGTGTTCCGTCCAACTCCAATTGGACGTCGATGAGCTGAACTTGCTGATCCGTGACCGCCCTGACTTCCGCGTCCACGGTGAGCGTGTCTTCGACCTCGTCGCCGAGCCGCCCCGCCAGGAAGCGATTCAAAGGCGCGCCGTCCAGGAGTCCTTGGTTGAGCGTGCCGCCTGCTGCGTTCGCCGGATCGATGAGGCGGACCACCTCGAGAATGCGAAGGTCTTCTCCCGCGTAGTCCAGTAATTCAGTGGTCACGTAGGCCTGATTGAGGTCGGCCCCGGCCTGCAGGAACTGGGACCTCCGGAGGCGCAGCGTGTCCAACGCCTGTCGTACCGTCCAGCCTCGACCGAGGAGATCGTAAACCCTCGGACCCAGGAAGGCGTTGTCGTCGTAGTCCACCAGGTTGGTCCACCCCAGCACGCCCGAGGTCTCGCTGGCGAGGTGTTGGATCAGCTGAAGCTCCGACACCGGACCCTCGAGAGAGCTGCACGTCGCCAGGAACACCAACGTCCGGTCCAAACCCGACGAAAGCTGGGACTGGAAATAATATGCGTCAGCGGCCCAGGCTCCCCGCTTGGGGCCGAACCTCCCAGCATTCGAGAAGATCGGCAGAGCGCCAGGAAACGGCTTCAACAGAGGGACCGGCTCGTCGTCTGTTGTCGGAAACAACCACCCGAAGCCCACCATATCCTGTGCTCCGTGGGCGGTCACGTGGACCACGTCGTAGTCGCTCCACGTCTTGATGACGCGATGGTCCGCGGCCATATCCTCGAGCAAGGTGACGTTGCCCCGATACTCGTCGATCGCCTCGAGCTCGGCCTTTACCTGTCTTCCGTAGGCGTAGATCTGGCCGTCCGTCAGGCCGAGGCTCTCGGGCTCGGCGCGACCCTCGCAGATGGCGGTGATGGCGTCCCTGTGTTGCTTCTTCTCGGGGACGGTGTCGAAACGATCCTCGATGGACCCATAGCATTTCTCGAAGTAGAACGGATCCATCACGAGGGCGCTGCGCTGATCGCGTTGGTTGACCCGGGTGTCCTCGTTGCGGTCGCGGCCCGTCACCTCGGCGCTGGGGTGTGGCAACGTGGCCCCGGCGTCCCAGACGCGAGTAGAGCGTCCGAAGAGAGGAAGTGCGAATCCGGCCAGGAGCGGACCCTCGTCCAGAAGCTCGCTGCCGACCGATTCCAGCTCAGACCCTGGGCCCGATGCGGGTGTGCGATGCACGTGCGGCCCCATCACGTAAGCCGGTCGCCCGCCATGCAGACGGAACCAGACCAAGGAAGAGTCCGCGGCTGCGAGCCCCGCATCGGCGACGTCGGGCACGGTCTGCAGCCACTCCCAAAGGGCACTCGGAGACTGCTGGTACATGCGCTCCAGGGCCGGGTCGGCCAACGCAACCGTTCGTTGCCACACCTGAGGGTCGACGTCGTCCCACGAACAAGGATACGCTTCGCTCTCGCAGTCGCCCGGTCTGTCGGCAAGCTTCACGTCGGCGCCGGGCGCTGAACAGCCCGTGACGGCGATCAGGGTGGCGAGCCACGCGAAGCGGCGCTCCATCACCGTCCGAACTGCCGCATCATCGCCACCATGCCGATCACCCGTTCGATGTCGCCTTCCGTGAAGGACGTACGAACGTCGAGCTCGTTGCCGGTGGTCTGGATCTGGGTTTTGCCGATCTCGTCGTTCAGCCCGGCGGCAGCGACCAACATGTGGTTGGCGTAGAGGTCGCGTTGCTCGCACAACGCGTTGCCGGCCGCAGCTGCCGCGGCGGGATCTGCGTAGGTGCCATTGGCGTGCACGTGAACGCGTCCCTGGGCCTGTCCGTTGTCCGTGACCGTCAGGTCGAGGGCCTCCGGCGGAGGATCGGGGATCCGCTCGCGTGCCCAGCCGTTCAGCCGGTAGGCAACCACGGTGGCGATGGTGCCGTCGTCGAACGCCAGCGCCGGCTCGACCAGCTCCTCGACCTCTCTCTGCTCCCGATGGTCCTGTGCGACTCGAAGGACGCGGTCGAACAGGGCGGGACTCGTCACTACGAGCTCGTTGGGCGCGGTGAGCACCACGACTCTCGCGTCGTCCGAACCCACGGAGATTCGTGCCGCTTCGAAGCCCTGGACCTGGCGCCAGGCGACCTGGCTGCCGGTAGCCGCGCCCACGGCCTGTCGGATCCGGTCCGGCGACAGACGGTGGCGCGCAAACACGACCGACTCGGCCGGGTCCGAGGTGGGTGCGACGGCGAGAAGGCGGTCGAAGTCCTGCACCGGATCGATGCCCGCCCGGCTCAGCACCGTTCCCCACGTCTCATTGCCCTCGAGCCAGGTCCCGATCTCGTCCGCGAGACTGGAGCGTCTGATCCGCTCCATGTCGAGGCGCAGCACGATCGTGTCGCCCTCGGCGACGTAGCTCAGTGGTGCGGCGGTTGGCTGGCTCTTGAGCGCGACCTGGTCGTCGGGACTGGTCTCGGCGGCTTCATCGGGCGCGTCCCCCGCGCAGGCAGTGAGCCCCGCTAGCAGCGTCGAGCACCACAGGAATGCGTTCATCGGGACCTCACGTGGATGGTGGAATAAGCCCATCGCTACGCGGCGGAGTTCCCTAGTTGTTCTGGATCTGCTGCAGCACCTTGTAGACCTCCTGAGCCGTTCTGTCAGAATCGAGCCAACCTTCGTTGGGAATGACTTGGAAGACCTCGGTCGTGATTTCTTGAAGGCCGCGGATGCCGATGATCTTGGATTGGGTTCGGCGTGGGATGAAGGGCGTTCTGCTGTCCGCAACGTCGGCGGCCGTGGCAGACCTTTGGATCTTTACCGGCCCATTTCTCGTCTTGACCACGAAGGTGGTAGAGAGGGGGATGGTTAGGGGTTCGATTCCTGTCTGTACGTCCTCCTGTATCAGGTGGCAGTCGAGCAAGCAGGTGTACTTCTCGAGAGCCTCGGATCCGGCCGGCCGGGTGCCCGCGATGACGACCTTCACCTCCATGAGCTCGGAGTCCTTCCATCCTACTCCGAGATCGAGACCTGACAGATCCTCGGCGTTCGCACCCAGTTCCAAGCACTGCAATCCTACCAGGCTGGCTCGCTCGAGGATGTCGTCCCCGGGGAACGTTTCACACGGTTGCGACATCCGGAGCCGCAATCGCTCTCCCAGCTCCTTCATGTCCATGAGCCGGTCCACAAGGTTGTCCTCATCTGCCGAGGCCATTTCGCCGACGATGTTGTCGAGCTCATGCGCAGCGTCCTGCGCGATTCCAGTGGCGGCGACCGCGTTGAAGAGGTCGATGAACGTTGCTTCACCCTCGTCTGTGGGGGTGTGGCCGTCCCCAATTCCCTCACCGAGAATCCGAAACATGTCAGAGAGTCCGCTGGCCACCTGGTCCGGCGTCGGCTGACCACTCGCCACCGCCTGTCGGTGGGCCAACTCGTCTTGGGGCACCTGCCGGGGCACCGGTTCGCCGTCCACGTCCGTCATCTCGTAGTAGAGGGGCGCCGGTGGGCCTAGCTGGACGCCGCTCGCCCACGACACTTCGATGAGGGTGTAGTTCTCGATACCGGCCGTAGCCTCCCGGAACGCCGCCTGCATCTTCTCGATCAGGGCGGCCGCTGCCGGGTCCGCGACTGTCGTACCGCCTCCGCTCGTTGCACCTCCGGTCCCGCCCGTGACGACATCAATCCCACACGCACACTCAGCCGGCGCCTGGTCGGGGAAGATCAGGCAGATCGAATCGCAGTCGACCCCGGGCATTGACCTGTCCGGCGGCTCCTGGGCCGACAGCGTGGGGACCACGAGCAGGATCAGGGTGAGCGCAGTGGCGAGGGATCCGAGGCGAAACATGGGGTCCTCCATCTAAGCGTGTGGGGGCGACTCCGTTGGGTTGCGGGTCCCTACGGCATCCGGACCAGCTCCACCCGCCGGTTCTGCTGACGTCCATCCGGGGTGTCGTTCGACGCCACCGGCTGCGTCTCGCCCAGCCCGCGTGAGCTCAACCGAACTGCCTCGATCCCGAGCTCGCTGATCAGGTAGCGGCGGACCGACGCGGCCCTGCGGTCACTGAGGTCGAGGTTGTACGCGTCGTCGCCCTGGCTATCCGTGTGGCCTTCGACCGACAGGCTGAGATCGGGATGCTCGTTCAGCATGGCCCCGACCTCGGCCAGCGTAGCATGGGATTCGGATCGGAGGCGGTCGCTGTCCGTGTCGAAGTAGATGCCCTCCAGAGCCACCCGGCCGTCGCGCTCCAGAGCGCCGTACAGGTCACGGCCCCCTGAAGCGATCCGGATGGGAGCGATCAGGATGGGGTTGTCGTCGTACGCATAATCGACGGCCATGAACAACGTGTCGGTACGCGGAAAGACCGAGTTGGGCACGTTGGCGATGCGCCGGCCGTCCAGGTACACCTTCATGTGCTCGCCGTCGGCCATGACCTGAAGTGGTGCCACCTGATCTCGCACGATGCCCGGATCGTGAATCCTCATGGCCGATGGTCCCGTCTCCTGGATGGCCTGCACGCCGGCCTGATCGTACCTCACGGCTACGGCGGACCCACGATAGTCGCGCCTGCTGCGGAACCACTGCCCGGGCATGACCTCCACCGAGCCGTTGCCGTGCTGGACGCTCACCGCCGTCTCGAGCGTGAACTGCTCGGGCAGCGTTTCGGGCAGCGGAATCGCGAAGATGCCGCCGGACAGGGCGCGCAGGTACCGCCCGCCGTCCCACTCGACGATTTCGAAGCTGCCGTCGATCAGCTCGAAGTGACGCGGGAAGTCGCCGACGTTGTCGTCCGTGAAGTCGTTGAGCACCAGCGTCCGAGCCCCCGGCTCGAAGTCGTTGTTGGTCGAAGCGGACGGGCGCGACGAATCGCTCCCCGGCCGATTGCCGGCGTTGCCGGGCGAGCTCGTGCCGGTCGCGACGCCGGAGGAGCTCGCCTCATCCCCTCCACCTCCCGATACCACCGCGTCTTCGGCGGCGTCGGCCCCCGCAGAGACTCCGCGGTCGACTCGTTCGCCCGCCTCGCGCTCGGCGGCGTAGCCGGCACGGTCCACGAGCCGCTGGGTGGTGGAGCACGAGGAAAGGGCGCACGTGAGCGCCAGGGGAACCAGCAGGATGCGAATCGTCGAGCCTGACATTTGGGGCCACTCCGGGTAGGGGTGGATCTCTGATCGGGCTCTTCAGCGGAATACCCGGGCGAAACCCGCCACCGGATGTGGGAGGTCGCTCCATGCGCGGCCGCGCCGCGCCTCACAGGCTTCACGCGTTTCGTGGCCCGCGGCTTCTTCATCCACGGCAACTGCGTGGAGCGGCACGAGCTGGGCATCGACGCCCCGTCGACCGGCGGCCGGCCCGCAGCGCAGACTCCGTTCGACCCTGGACCGCAGCACCCTCGACCCGGCAGGGGCGGGCTGAGGCCGGGCCGTACCGCGAGGCCCGGTTTGGCGCGGGTGGGTGTTCCGGGTCTTCCTACAAGGCCTCGAGCGTGGCCAGGCACTCGTCGCGATAGGCGTCGACTTCCCGCCGGTCGGCGGCAGTGAGCGCCTCGGCACCCGTCTCGAGGAACGGCCGGGCGTCAGCGGACCTGCCCTGTCCGGCTAGGGCCTGGCCCACGCGGCACTCGGCGACGGCGGTGGCGAAGTGACCGGGGGGCAGGGCGGTGCGTAAGAGGTCGAGCGCCCCGCGGGCCGCGGCCTCGGCTTCGGCCAAGTCGCCTTGAATCAGGCGGATCTCCGAGATCGTGAGCAGCGGAAACGCGGTCTGGAAGAAGTCGGGGCCACGCGTCTCCATGAACATGTCGTGGGCGGCACGGGAGAGCCGCGCAGCCTCGTCGTAACGCCCCTGATCCTTGACCGTGGTGGCCATGTTCTGAAGCGATGCCGCGATCTCCGCGTCGACAGATCCGTACCTCTCCCGCTGGGCATCGATCAGCTCTCGGTACACGGCTTCGGCGGCAGCCACGTCGCCCATGAGGCGTAGCACGATCGCGTAATTGTTCCGGGAGCTCATGGTCGTTGCATGCGTGGCGCCCAACTCCGCGTCCATGGCGTCAAGACTCGACTCGTACAGCGGACGAGCCTCGTCATAGCGTCCGGCTCCGGTCAGCGCTTGGGCGAGTCGGGCTCCCGCAGTCGCGGTTTGCGAGTGTCGCTCTCCGAGCTCGCGGACCAGGATCTCGTAACCCTCTCGGGCTGCGGCGACAGCGTCATCAGCTCGGTCCAGAGGTTCGAGGTTGTCGGCCAGCTCCGCCAGGGCGTCCGCCAGCCTGCGTGGGTGCACCGAGCTCGAGCTTCGGTAGATCTCGATGGCCGCCTCGAGCCGACGCACGGCGTCTTCGAGCTTGCCCTCGCGCAGGTCGAGCTGGGCAAGGGCGTACAATGAGGCCGCGATAGCCGGGTCTTCCGCGCCGTACATCGCCCGGGAAAGCTCGAGGCGCCGCTCCAGTAGGACTCGGGCAGAATCCGGGTCGGGAGCCAGCCCCCCCACGCGAAGCAAGGTCTCGTGTACCTCTGGCGACTCGTCACCATATAGGGTGCGCTCCAGCTCAAGGGCCTCCACGGCCAGCGTGTAGGCCTCGCCGGGCTCGTCCAGGTCCTCCAGCACAGCGGCCATGGCGCCGAAGAGCTCGGCCCGTGCCGCGGGTCGGTCCGCCAGGTCGTCGCGCACTCGATCGGTGCCGTCCTGGATCGCCTGCAGGATCGTCAGGTCCCGGCGGCCTTCGCCCAGCCCCACGTCCCCCGAGTCCGGAGCGGTGAAGAAGCTCACAAAGGCCTGCTGCACGTCCTGGGCCACGTTTCGCTCCTCCTCGAGCTCCTGTCCGTGCCGGATCAGCGTGAACACGTACGCCCCAATCAGAAGTAGGCCCGTGATCGAGACCGGCGCCACCCAGGCGTGTCTGCGCAGGAACTTGCCCGTCCGATACAGACGCGACTCCCTTCGAGCCGTGATCGGCCTGCCGTCCAGGTGGCTCTGGACGTCGTCGGCCATCTCGAGAGCCGTTGCGTAGCGGCGCTCGGGCTCCTTTCGAAGCGCCTTCATGACGATCGTGTCCAGGTCGCCCCGGAGACGCCGGCTCACCCGGGCCGGCGAGGCGCCCAGGTGTTCCGCAGCCCGGGCGGCGTCCAGGTGTCGAGCGGCATCGCTCGGGGGGGAAGGCTGGGTGCTCGTGATCACCGACTCGAGCGTCGCCCCGGTGCCCAACACCCGGTACGGGCGCTCCCCCGTGAGCAGACGGTACAGCAGCACGCCGAGCTGGTAGACGTCGGACGCCGTCGTGATGGGCTCCCCCCGCACTTGCTCCGGGCTCGCGTACTCCGGCGTCAGCGGCCGGAAGCCGGTCCGGGTGAGCTCGAGGTCACCGGGGTCGGCCTCTGGATCGAGCAGCTTCGCGATGCCGAAGTCCAGCAGCTTCACCTGCCCGTCGGCGGTCACCAGGATGTTGGACGGCTTGATGTCCCGGTGGACCCGAGACTGGCGTGGGCGTACTGGACCGCCCGGGCCACCTGGATGAACAGCTCCAGGCGTTCGTCGATCGAGCAGCGGTTCGCGACGCAGTAGTCCGTGATCGGCACACCGTCGACGTACTCCAGAGCGAGGTAGGGCAGGCCACGCTCCGTGGTGCCGCCGTCGATCAACCGGGCGATGTTCGGATGCTCGAGCGACGAGAGGATACGGCGCTCCGCCAGGAACCGTCGCACGAAGTCGTCCGTGTCGAGGCCGCGGCGCAGGAACTTGATCGCGACACGCTGCTCGAAGTCGCCGTCGGCGCGCTCGGCCAGGTACACGCCGGCCATCCCGCCCCGCCCCAGAGGACGGACGATTCGGAACGCGCCGACCCGCTCTCCGACACGGTCCTCTGCCGGGTCGTCGGCTGCGCCGCTCATGGCCCGGGCGATCGCGTCGGGGGCGAGCTCCTGGGCAGATGCTTCGAGGAAGGACCCGGAGCCCAGGTCCGCCGAGAGGAGTTCGCTGACGGCTCGGTGCAACTCGGCGTCCGCACCGCAGCGGTCCTCGAGAAAGCGAACCCACTCGCTCGGATCGAGGTCCAACGCCTCCTGGAACAGGGCGTCGATCTCGTGCCAACGATCCGGCTGTGAACTCACAGGCATACTCGCAAGGCTCAATTTGGCGACCTGGCCCGGCTGGGCCCCCGACTGCTCACCACTCAGCTCACGTGAGCTCTTGGTACAGATACGCGCGCGCCCGCCTCCAGTCCCGCTCCACGGTCCGCAGCGAGACGCCCAGAGCCTCGGCTGTCTCCTGCATGCTGAGCCCGCCGTAGAAACGGCACTCGCCGACGCGCTTGAGCCGCTCGTCCTTCTGGCCCAGCCTGTCGAGCGCCTCTTCCAGCGCCAACAGCTCCACCGTGCGTGGCTCGTCCCCCTTCAGGTCGTCCACCAGGGGCAGGTGGATTGCGCCCCCTCCTCGCTTGGCGGCCTTGCGCTCGCGGGCGTGGTCAACGAGGAGGTTGCGAATCACCTTCGCCGATACAGCGAAGAAATGGCCCCGATCCCGCCATGTCGCGGTGGCCTGGTCCACGAGGTGGAGGTACGCCTCGTGGACGATGCCGGTCGTATTCAGCGTGTGGTCGGAGCGCTCCAGAGCCAATCGGTTGTGAGCGATTGCCCGCAGGTCGTCGTACACGAGAGGGATCAGGCGGTCGAACGCGCTGCGCTCTCCGCTCGAGCACTCCTGGAGCAACTCGGTGATTTCCTCCCGCGGGGAGGACGGGGTGTCCGACATGTAGACCTCGGTCTTGCTACGCTTCCTTGTACACCAACCCGGCGACGCACCCCGCGGCCGGCATCTTGACCAGCGAATACGCCGGAGAGATGATCGAGAGGTTGCCGTCCGCAAAGTGGTTCTGCACCGGCCCACCCGTCCAGCGTGAGGGTTCTCCGTCGGCCGCAACTCGGGCAGGACACCCTCGAGACTTGGCCCGCCACGTGACCGTCGGCTGGACCCCATGCCGGTGTAGTGACTATTCTCTCCGCCTTCACCTCTCTACAGGAGACGAGCATCATGATCCGACTACGTGACTCGGTACCGGCCGTCATCGCCCTCACGCTGGCTTTCGTCGCCACAGACGCCCACGCTCAGGACGAATCGATCGCCGTCGCCGACGGCGGGATTTCGGTTCCGGGTTGGACGGGCAAGATCGACGCCCGCGAGGCGGAGCAGGGACAGGTGTTGGAGAACGCGAGCTTCGCCATGGACGGCGAGGCGATCCACATCAAGACGGGGCCGGCGGTGACCTACTGGAACTCGGACAACGAGGCGACCGGGGACTACACGGTGTCGGCGACCTTCACCGAGCCCGCCTACATGGCCATGGGCGACCATCCCCACCCCTACGGCCTGATCGTCGGCGGCCGTGACCTGGGCACGGATCAGCAGAGCTTCCTCTACTGCTCGGCCTATGGGAACGGCTCGTTCATCGTGCGCGGGTTCGGACCGGAGCCGTTCCAGCTCAGCGGACGGCGACCCACGGCGCACGATGCCGTCAACAAAGCCGCCGGACCCGACGAGCCCGTGGTCCAGCAGATCGCCGTCGATGTACGGGGCGAGACCGTTTCCTGCTCGATCAACGGAAGCGTGGTGGCGAGCTACGACAGGTCGGAAGTGGTGGCTGACGGTCGCCTGAAATCGACCGACGGCCTCTTCGGAATCCGCATGGGGCACAACACCGAGGCGAGGGTCACGGATCTGTCCGTCTCGCACTGAGGAAGCGACGGCGGCGGGTCGGGCACCCGATCGGGTCGGCTACCGGTCGCTCCCCCGGCCCGCCGTCACCGCCTGAGCTCCATCACGATCAGGGTAGACTCGGGTGTCCCGTGCTTCGGAGATTCGGACGGGCTCGAGAGCTCGACGAACCCTTCACTCTCGTAGAGCCGTCGACCCCGCTCGTTGAAGGGAAAGACGTCCAGCCAGAGTCGCTGGGCCTTCCACTCACCGAAGACGAAGTCCCGCAGGCGGCGAAGGGCGGCGCGGCCGAACCCCCGTCCCCGGGGTGCCGTCACGATGCGGGTCAGCTCGATCCTCTCCGTGCCCACACCCCCCAGAATCACGAATCCCACGGGCGATCCCGACGTCTCGTCTTCCACCACCCAATGTGCCCACTCCGGATCCTCCACCGCCGCCTGGTGCTCGGTCGCCGACCAGGGAACGACGAAGGGCCGTACGTCGGGATCGCGCTCGAGGGACCTGACCCAGGCGATCTCTTCGACCCTGGTTGGCCGAAAGCCCACCTTCCGACGCTCGGAACGACGGTGCGGCGCTCTCCTTCTAGGGGGTCGGTGCGGCATCTCAGCTCCCTACGAGACCTCTTTCTGCCGCCTTGGGGATGAGCTCTTCGAATACCTCGTCGCCGATGCCTTCGGCGGCGTTGACCAGGATACGGAAGTCCTCCGCTCTGCTCCGGTGATTGATGATGCAGGCCCGGAGCGCGAATCGCCCTCTGATCACGGTCTGTGAGGGGATGGCGATCCCTCGCTCCTGGATTCGCATGAGCAGCTCCCGGTTGAGGGCGTCGGAGGTCTCTCCGTCCAGGCCGTCCCGGTGATAGCGGAAGGCGACCACGTTCAAGGAGACGGGAGCCACCCGCACCAACCGGTCGGCGTCGTCGATGAGCTCACCGAGCTCTCGAGCCTGGCGGATGTTCTGCCGCACCAAGCGGCCGAAGGCGTCCAGCCCGTGCTCCTTGATGGTGAGCCAGACCTTGAGCGCCTTGAATCCCTTGGACAGCTGAGGGCCGCGCAGGTTCGATGAGTCGGGCTGGGCGCCGGTTCCCCGCGGCAGCGGTTCCAGGTAGGAGGCGTGGGTGGAGAAGGCGCGCACGTGGGCGTCCCGGTCACGGATCAGAACGCCGCCGCCTTCGTAGTTCGTGTACATCCACTTGTGGAAGTCGAAGGCCATGGAATCGGCCTTGTCGACGCCCCGGACCAGGTGTGCCGTGTCCGGTGAGAGGGCGGCCATGGCACCGAAGGCGCCGTCCACGTGGAACCAGAGGCCCAGGTCCCGCGCAGCCCCGTGAAGGGCCTGGAGGTCGTCCACCGCCCCCGTGTTGATGGTGCCGGCGGTGCCCACCACGGCGAAGGGCGTGAGCCCCCGGTCCCGATCCTCCCGAACCATGCGCCGGAGCGCGGCGACCTCCATGCGAAAGGCCTCGTCCACCGGGACCACCCGTACGCCCTCCGTGCCCAGTCCCAGCAATTTGGCGGCCTTGAACATCGACGAGTGGGTCTCCGCCGAAGCGTAGAAAACCGGGCGGGACGCCCCCGACGCCAGGCCACCGGTCCCTACATGGGGGCCCGCCCGGTCGTCCCGGGCCGCCGCCAGGGCCACCAGGTTCGCCACGGAGCCGCCGCTGGTCACGAACCCGGACGCGTCCGCCGGGAAGCCGAACGCCTCCTTCATCCAGTCGATGACCTGGGCCTCCACCCGAGCGGCTGAGTCGTTGAAGATACCCGTCACCGAGTTCATGGCCGCTGCGAACAGGTCGCCCATCATCCCCGTGGGAGACCCCTGGCCTCCGGCCCACCCCCAGAAGCGCGGATGAAGCGTGCCGGTAGGGTAGGGCAGTACGATTTCCGCGAACTCGCGGAAGGCGGCCTCCGTCCCCATGCCCTCCCGGGGCGCCGGCTCGCGAAAGCGTGCCTCCACGTTCGGGGGCATAGGCCGCCACGCCGGGAGGTCCCGGATGTCCCGTTGGAGGTCGATCATGCAGTCCAGCATCCCGTGGGCCAGCTCCCGGAACCTCTCCCAGTCCTGCGGATCCAGCGTCTCCTCTCGTGCCCCGACCGATCCTGCGACCGCTGTCGCGGGCGGGCCGGCCGCCCCGTTCCTCCGGTTGGCGTGCAATCCCTGCCTCACGTCGCCCTCCGTCGCCTTGCGAGCCGCGGTTGTTGTAATTGTACCGATACAATCACTCGCCTCGACTCCATCCGAACTCGTCCTCCAGAAACGCCGGACTCCATGAACGTGCCACCGGCAAAGTCCTATGAACCCGCCCGCCTCGGCGCCCGTTGTTGCGAGGACCGGTCTGAGGGTATTAGCCTTATTGTATCCCAGTCAAGGAGGATTGTACTGTGACAATCTGGCGACCGGAGCTGGAGGAGAACAGCCACCCGCGGTATGTGGCGATTGCCGACGCCATCGCCCGGGATATCCGGGGCGAGGTGCTGCGAGCGGGACAGCGGCTACCTACACACCGCGAGCTGGCCCGACACCTGGGCGTGACCGTCGGCACGGTGACGCGAGCCTACGCGGAAGCGAAGCGCCGGGGCCTCACCATGGGTGAGGTCGGACGAGGCACCTTCGTACAGGGTCCCAGGGGCATGGACGCCTTGCCGCTCCCGTCCGGGGTAGGCATCCGGGAAGACGACGACGCCCTCGAGCTGGGCCTGGCCCTGCCCTGGACGACGCCAAACGGTGAGGATGCCGCAGAGTTGGCTGCTGCGCTCCAGTGCGTGGCGCGGACCACCTGCACGGACGAGCTCCTGGAGTATCAGCCGCACTCCGCTTCGGACCGACACCGCGCGGCGATGGCGTCCTGGCTGATCGGAATGGGCGTGGGCGCCCAACCCGACCGGGTTGTCGCCACCTGCGGCAGCCAACACGGCTTGCTCGTTGCTCTGTCTTCCATCACCAGTCCTGGTGACGTGCTTCTGACGGGCGAGCTCACCTATCCCGGCATCAAGTCGCTGGCACGTATGCTCGGCCTCCGGCTCCAGGGCGTAGCCATGGACGAGGAGGGCATCGTCCCCGAGACGTTGAGCCGCCTGGCAGTGGAGACGTCCGCGCGGGCGTTGTACTGCATCCCCACGTTTCAGAACCCGACGTGCGCCACTATGTCGGAGGAGCGACGCCTTGCGGTGGCTGAAGTCGCCTGGGAGCGGGATCTCACGGTGATCGAGGACGACCTGTACGCGCCGCTGGCTCCGTCGGGGCTGTCGAAGCTCATCTCCCTGGCTCCGGAGCGCACACTGTTCCTCGCGTCCTTCTCGAAGGCCGCGACCTTCGGTCTTCGAGTGGGGGCCATCGTCGCCCCGTCCGCCTTGACGGAGAGGCTGCGATCGGGTGTCCGATCGAGCCTCTGGATGCCTCCACCCCTCATGGTCGAGATCGCCACGCAGTGGATCGACGATGGCACCTTCGAGAGGATGATCGCCCGCAAAGCCGAAGAGACGGAGGCTCGCCACGGACTGATGCGAGCCGCCCTGGGGGGACGCGGCGACCTGCGGAGTCACCCCCGTGCGCTCCACGCCTGGCTCATCCTGCCCGAGCCGTGGCGGAGCGAGGATTTCGTGGCCAGCGCCCGGCAGAGAGGCGTCCGCATCGCCGGGGCCGAGGCGTTCGCGGTGGGGCGGGGACACGTGCCCCACGCCGTCCGGATCTCTTCCGGGCCCGTCCGGAGCCGTGAGCGCTTTCAGGGAGCGCTCGACGCCTTGGCCGACCTGTTGGAAGGCGCCGTAGAGCCCTGCGCGGGCATACTCTGACATGGGAGGGGACGATGGGAGCGCACTGGATCGAACCTGTGGTGCTCGAGGGCACGGTCGCGAGGCTGGAGCCTCTGGGCCGCGAGCACGTGGACGGTTTGTGGGAGGCAGGGCAGGACGAGTCCATCTGGACCTGGATGCCCTGGCGCATGAAGGAGCGCGCGGACATGGAGGCCGTGGTGATGGGCCAGGTGGAGATGACGAGGGATGGATCGGGTCAGGGGTTCGCCGTCCTTCACCGCGCCACCGGCCGCGTATGCGGCGCCACCGCATACCTGAACGTGGCGGCCTGGGCTCGAAGGCTGGAGATCGGTGCGACCTGGCTCGGGCCCGTGTGGCAGCGGACCGGGGTCAACACGGACGCCAAGGCCACGCTGCTCACCCACGCCTTCGAGGTCCTGGGGGCCAACCGGGTCGAGTTCAAGACCGACGCCGCGAACCAACGCTCCCGAAGCGCCCTGCTCAGGATCGGCGCGGTGGAGGAGGGCACGCTGCGCCACCACATGGTGCGCCCTGACGGGAGCCGGAGAGACAGCGTCTACTTCAGCGTCATCGCCGAGGAATGGCCGTCGGTCAGGGACAGGCTGAACGGTCTGCTGCGGCACGGGGGCGTCGTCGTCCCCAAACCCGGTGAGTGACATGTACCGCGTGGCGCGTACTCCCAGCGCCCCCAACGCCACCTCCATTGACGCCGGCCGTCGCGCCCCCCAGCCTTCCGGAGCCAGTCCCCGGCCCCGACCTGTGAGGCACCATGAAGCCACCCGAGCTCACCCTCGGCATCGAAGAGGAATACCAGATCATCGATCCCGAGACTCGGGAGCTCACCTCCTACATCACCGAGATCCTCCAGCCCGACGGCTCGGTCTCCATCGCCGAGATCAAACCCGAGCTACACCAGTCAGTCGTCGAAGTAGGTTCCCAGGCATGTGATACGCCCGCTGAGCTAAAGCACGAAGTGATACGCCTTCGCCGGCTCGTCATGGAGCTCGCCCGGAAGAGCGGCCTCGAGATCGCGGCGGCGGCGACGCACCCGTTCTCGTCGTGGCAGACCCAGGAGATCACGCCCCTCGAGCGCTACCTCGGCGTGGCGGCCGATCTGCAGGACCTGGCCAGGAAGAACTTGATCTTCGGAACCCACGTCCACGTGGGAATCGAGGACAAGGAGTTCATGATCGACGCCATGAACGTGGCCCGGTACTTCATGCCCCACATCCTGTGTCTGACCACGAGCTCGCCCTTCTGGTTGGGCAGGAATACGGGCCTCAAATCCTACCGCAGCGTGATCTGGCGCAACTTCCCCCGGACCGGCACGCCCCCGTACTTCCGGTCCTACAGCGACTACCGGTCGATCGAGGAAACGATGGTCAAGACGGGTGCCATCGAGGACGGATCCAAGATCTGGTGGGACATCCGGCCCCACTGGAAGTACCCGACGCTCGAGTTTCGATTCTGCGACATCTGCACCCGAGTGGAGGAAGCCATCTGCATCGCCGCCATCTTCCAGGCCATCGTGGCGAAGCTGTGGAAGCTCAGACGGGACAACATGACGTTCCGGGTGTACAGGTCGGAGCTCATCGACGAGAACAAGTGGCGCGCCGTCCGCTACGGCCTCGACGGCAATCTGCTGGACCTCGGCGAGCAGGCCCAGAAGCCGGCCAGAGACCTGATCCGGGAGCTCATCGAGTGGTTCCTGGACGACGTCCTGGACGAGCTGGGTAGCCGGGAGCAGGTCGAGTACGCTTTCCGGATTCTCGAAGAGGGATCCAGCGCCGATAGACAGCTCGCCACGTTCGAGAGGACGGGCGACCTCAAGGACGTCGTCGATCAGCTGATGCGGGAGACCGCCGAGGGAATAGACCCGCCCGCCCCAGGCGACTGAAGGAGAGTTCCAGCGAGATGCATCTCGTGCCGGTGATCGGAATCACCACACACAGCCTCCACGCTGTCAGTGGGGTCTCCGAGGGCCAGCCTCCGGGATTCGCGGTGGGGCAGGCGTACGTCCAGGCCCTGGGCGCCGCAGGGGCGTTGGCCTGGCCCATACCCCTGATTCCCGAAGATCCCGTGATGCTCGAGAGGCTCGTGGGCCACGTCGATGGGCTACTGATTCCAGGCGGCACGGATCTGGATCCCACCCACTACGGTGAGGAGCCGCTTCCGACCGTGGAGCTGCCGGACAGTCCGCGGGACCTCACGGAGCTCGCCCTCATTCGCCTGGCGCTGGACAGGGGTCTGCCGGTGCTCGGCATCTGCCGGGGCATGCAGACGCTCAACGTGGCAGCGGGCGGGACGCTCCACCAGCACGTGGCCGGGGACGTCAAGCACGACTACTACGACCGGTCCATTCCCCGGGACCACCTCGCCCACTCGGTCCACATGCAGGGCGACAGCCGGGTCTACCGGGTCGTCCGGACCGAGGAGCTGCCGGTAAACAGCCTTCACCATCAGGCAGTGCGGACCCTGGGCGACGGCCTCGTGGCGACGGGATTCGCGCCCGACGGCCTCGTCGAGGCGATGGAGATTCCCGAGCATCCCTACGCCGTGGGCGTTCAGTGGCATCCCGAGGAGCTGGTGGCCAATGACGATCGGATGCTCGGCCTGTTCGTGGACTTCGTGAGAGCGGCCATGGGCGAGCGGAAGATGATCTCGGTGGGGGGGAGCTAGGCCGGTCCTGGCACCCGCTCCGGCCTCAGTCCCCCACGACGCCAGCCTCGCCCGGAAGGGGCGCCAGCCCCTGCACGGTGGCTTCGACCGCGCTTTCCTCAGCTCGGTGCCCGGGTCCCGTCCTTCCCACCAGCCGGCCCAGGAGGATCACTGGAATCAGGCCGGTAAGTATCACCAGCAACGCCGGCACGGCCGATTGGGCCACGCGCTCGTCGCTGGCCAACTGGAAAGCGCTCGTGGCCAGGGTGTCGAAGTTGAACGGCCGCAGGATCAGCGTGAGCGGCAGCTCCTTGAGCACGTCCACGAACACGAGCAGGGCCGCCGAGGCCAACACACCCTTCAGGAGCGGGAGGTCCACGCGCAGGAGCGTGCGCAGGGGAGATAACCCCAATGAGCGGGAGCACTCGTCGAGATTGCCGCACACCCGCTTGAAGCCGGACTCGACCGGGTTCAACGAGACGGCCAGGAAGCGCACCACGTAGGCGAAGAGAAGCGCTGCCAGGCTCCCCGTCAGCAGCAGCCCCGTCCCCGATCCAAGCACGGCCTCGCCTACGGCATCCACGCGCCGGTCGACCCAGACGAACGGGACGAGCACCCCGACGGCGATGACGGCACCGGGGATCGAATAGCCCAGGACGGCAACCCGCGACGCCAGGGCCAGCAGAGGCGTGGGGCTCAGACGGGCCGCGTAGGCCACGACCAGCGCCACCAGGACCGCAAACGCCGCGGCGGCCAGGGCGAGGCCGAACGAGTGCACGGCCATGACGGCGAAGTCCGTGTCGAGGAAGCCGGGTGCCGCCGAGACGGCCCAGGCGGTGAGCTGCACCACCGGCAGCACGAAGCCGAAGGCCATGGGGACCGCGCAGACGGCGAAGGCCGCGGTGGCTCGCCATCCGCGGAGCGCGTACCGCGGAGGCGGCCTCTGGACGCGCGAGCCGTCGTCGAACCGGGCTCGGCCGCGCTGGCCGCGCTCCACCAGAATCAGCGAGAAGACGAAGAGCAGCAGGCAGCCGGCCAGTCGGAGCGCGGCGTCCGGGTCGTCCAGGGGGAACCAGGCACGGAAGATCCCCGTCGTGAAGGTCGGGATCCCGTAGTACTTCACCGCTCCGTACTCGTTGAGCACCTCCATGAGGACGAGGGTCGAGCCGGCCACCACGGCTGGGCGGGCCAGGGGGAGGGCCACCTGGTAGAACGTCTGCCAGGGCGAGCGGCCCAGGATCCGGGCCGTCTCCAAGATGCTGCCCGACTGCTTCGCGAACGACGCACGGGTGATGACGTAGGTGTACGGGAACAGCACCAGGCTCATGACTACCGCCACACCGGGCAGCGTCATGATGTGCGTCTGGAATCTGGGTGTCGCCGCGCTGGGCCAGGCCCATGCCACCAGGTCGTAGGCCGGGCTGCCGTAGGCCAGCAGCTCTGCGTAGGTGATCCCGGCAATGTAGGTGGGGACGGCCAGCGGCAGGATCAGCCCCCACTCGAAGACCCGGCGTCCGGGGAAGCTGCACATGGCCACCAGCCAGGCCGCGGATACGCCGATCACGAGCGTGATAGCCCCGACCAGCACCATCAGCGCCGCGGAGTTCACCAGATAGTCCGCGAGCACGGTCGAGGCGATGTGGCGCCAGGTGTCGCTGGACGGCCCGAGCACCCCCGCGAACACCGCCACCAGCGGGATCGTGGTCAGAGCCACCAGGACGAGGGCGGCCACGGTCCAGCCGGACACGCCGACGCGGAACTGCGCCCCCGACTGGCGAGCCACCAGACGAAGCCCATCCCAGCCGTGGCGGACACGACGCGCAAGGGTCGTCACGTGCCCGTGACCCGGGTAGAACAGGAACGGGTGGAGCCTGGGAGGGCTCCACCCGTCGGGGCTGTGGGGGGGCGCCGGATCATCGATCCGTCTGACCGAGATCCCGGTCCTACCGCCACCCGGCCCGGTCGAGGATCATCACGGCGTCTCGATTGAGCTCACCCAAGCGGGCCAGGCTCAACCCGTCCGCCTTGAAGTCGCCCCAGGCCGCCAGGGCTTCCGCAGCCGGCACGCCAGGATTGACGGGGTATTCGAAGTTGGCCTCCGCATAGACGCTCTGGGCCTCTGCGCCGGTCAGGAACTCGATCAGACGAAGGGCGTTGGCCCGGTTGGGCGCATGGGCGGCGATCCCGGCGCCGCTCACGTTCACGTGTGTGCCGCGGCCCGCCTGGTTGGGAAAGAACACGCCGATCTGGCTGGCGATCTCCCGATCCGCCTCGTCCTCACCGTTCTGCATGCGGCCGAAGTAGTACGTGTTCACCACGGCCACGTCCCCCTCGCCCGCCGCGATGGCCCGAATCTGATCGCGATCCCCGCCCCGGGGCTCTCTGGCCATGTTGGCCACGACGGCGGCGGCCCATTCCGTGCACACGTCGTCGCCATGTGCCGCGAGCATGGAGGCCAACAGCGACTGATTGTAGATGTTCTCCGAGCTTCGGATGAGCACTCGGCCACGCCACCTGGGGTCCGCGAGATCTTCGTAGGTGGATAGCTCGTCGGGAGAAACCCGGTCATTGTGGTAGACGATGACACGGGCGCGCTGTGTCAGGCCGAACCAATGTCCGTCAGGCTCCCTCAGGTTCTCGGGGACGTTGGCCTCCAGCACCGCGCTGGTGGCCGACTGAAGCAGTCCCCGCGCCTGGGCCCTATGGAGCCGGCCCGCGTCCACGGTGACCAGGATGTCCGCCGGTGAGTCGGCACCCTCGTTCTCCAGGCGCGTGATGAGCTCGTCGGCCGAGGCGGTCTGCACGTTGACCCGAATCCCCGTGAGCTCCGTGAAGCGCGAGAAGAGGCGCTCGTCGACGTCGTAGTGACGGTGACTGTAGACGTTGACCTCGCCAGCAGTCTCAACCGCCTGTCGCGCTTCGGGCTCGTCGGTCTCACCGCCGCACGCCGCCACGACGAGAGCCAGCGCCAAGAGGGACGCTCGGTTCCAGGTCATCTCCACGGAATGCACTCCGTCATCAAGTAATCGGCTGCTTCGGACGGGTTAGTTGAGAATCGGTATCAACTAGGCTCGGAAGATGGCGGAGGCCAGTCCTTGGCGCAACCTGGGGTGAGGTTTCGCCCCGTCCTGAGTGATCAAGCGGACCTGGCCCGTTCAAGGCGCCTCAACACCAGGAAGAACGCCAAGGCCAGCAGGACCATCAGCACCGCGGCCCCTTGCGCGAGGCGCCAGAGCGTGTGGTCGACGAGCGCGGTGGCCTCGAGCCGGCCCTGCTCCATGGCCAACAGGACCGTTTCCTCGACGTCGGCGAGCAGGGCGCCCCGCTCCTCTCGCACGAGACGCGCGAGCTCCAGCAAGATGGTCTGGCGCTCGGAGGCGACCAGCGTGACCAGGTGGGCTGTGGCCGTGTCGGTCAGAAGACGCATCTCACCGAGAGTGGCACGACGCTCGTTGGCCACGAGCTCGGGCAGTCCCTCCATCAGTCCCGTGGCGGCCTGCATCACAGCCATGCGCTCCACACTCGAGAGCAGGGGACTCAGCCGGGTGGTGTCCATCATGGACATGACCATGAGCTCTGCTTGCCACAGCACGACCTTCGGGGTGTAGGCAAGATAGCTCTGGGCCATTTGCTGAGCGTCTACGGCCAACTCTTCGAGCTCACCGATCGCACTGAGCCCCCCCATCCGGTGGTCTGCGAGCTCCTCGGCGGCGGCCTGCACCACGGACTCCCTGACAAAGAGATCATTGTCGAGCGGGCGACGGTCCACCCACCGGTCTACGAACCCCCGGTAGCGGCGGTAGTCGGCCGTATCGAGCTCCAGTGCGATCAAGCTGTCCATGTGTGTGGCGAGGCCTCGCGTCGCATCGACCGCGATCCTCTGCTCGGTCCCGAAGAGCTCCCGGCCCCGGCCCTGGTCGAAGTAGTCGTGCATCTGCTCGATGAAGACCCAGCCGTCCACGAAGCTCACCAAAGCGTCGGGGTGGTGCATCACGCGCTGAACCACAGGAATCGCGTTGGCCTTCCAAGAAAGGGCGTTGAGGGCTACGTCGGGCCGATCGGTGGTCTTGATGATGCTGTCCGCCGAAAGCTCGATCGTCCCGAGGTACCGCTCGGCGGCGTTGTCGGCTGCGATCCGGACGCGGCGGCTGGAGATGTCCGCCGGACCGAGCTCCTCCATCACCGGCGTTTGCTCCGGGGCCCGGGTCGCGGAGCCGGCACAGGCAGATAGTCCCAACAGCATTGGTATGCCGCCCGAGAGGAGCCATGTGGCAGGGCGGTTTCGCCTGGGGTAGGGCATGGGCGTCGCCTTCGTTGGGGGTCCTCCGAATCCGCTCGCAGAGGGGCTTCGGAGCGACTGGCGCGGGAACGCGGATCACCGAGTCGCCCCCGTCGACCGGGGTCGCCCACCGGTTCGAGCCGGGAAGACCCGGCTGTCCAGGTGGGCGCCGGCGGAGGCTCTGCCCTGGCCGGAGATTCGGGAGCCCGATGGCGCGCCACGGAAAACCTAGAGTTCTCCCTGTCGGGGCGAAAGCCGCCTCACGGTCCGTCGGCCGGGGACCATCATGCGACGGACTTTCGTCCTTGCTGCCCCTGTTGCGGCTGAATAGCTTCCGGCCCGGCTTGCCCGGTAGCAGGCCGGCTCCCACAACACCGAACGAGGTGCTCACCGCATGCCGGAATACAGACACATCTCCGTCCCCGAGCAAGGGGATCCGATCACGATCGAGGGGGGAAGACTCACCGTCCCCGACTCCCCCATCATTCCGTTCATCGAGGGGGACGGGATCGGCCCCGACATCTGGCGCGCTACGCAACGCGTGGCGGATGCGGCCGTCGACAAGGCCTACGAGGGCGCCCGTTCCATCGCGTGGATGGAGATTCTGGCCGGCGAAAAAGCGAATGAACGGACGGGCGAGTGGCTGCCCCAGGAGACCTTTCGAGCGCTGACGGAGTTCAAGGTCGGGATCAAGGGCCCACTGACGACTCCGGTGGGAGGGGGGATTCGTTCCCTCAACGTGACGCTTCGACAGGTCCTGGACCTCTACTCCTGCATTCGGCCCGTCCGGTATATCCCGGGTGTACCTTCCCCCATGCGTGAGCCCGAGAAGCTGGACGTGGTGATCTTCCGCGAGAACACGGAAGACGTATACGCAGGCATCGAATGGGCGTCCGGGACCGGGGAGGCCGAAAGAGTCAGGAGCTTTCTCACCGCCGAGATGGGGGCAAACATCCGCGAGGGCTCCGGCATCGGCATCAAGCCGATCAGCCCCTTTGGGACCAAACGTCACGTGGCTGCGGCCATTCGATACGCGCTGGATCGCGGTCGTCGCTCCGTGACGCTGGTTCACAAGGGCAACATCATGAAATTCACGGAAGGAGCGTTTCGGGACTGGGGCTACGAGGTCGCCGAGGAACGCTTCGCCGATCGCACGATCGCCGAATCCGCCATCTGGGAGGGTGCCGATCCAGCAGGAAAGATCGTGGTCAACGACCGAATCGCCGATGCCATGTTCCAGCAGGTGCTGCTTCGGCCGGACGAGTACGACGTGATCGTCACACCCAACCTCAACGGGGATTACCTCTCCGATGCCTGCGCGGCGCAGGTGGGAGGTCTGGGCATGGCGCCGGGTGCCAACGTCGGGGACGAGGTGGCCCTATTCGAGGCGACCCACGGCACCGCGCCCAAGTACGCCGGCCAGGACAAGGTGAACCCCGGGTCTCTGATCCTCTCGGCCGTGATGATGCTGGAGCATCTGGGGTGGAACGAGGCGGCCGATGCCGTGAACCGGGGACTGGAGGGGGCGATCGCCGCCAAGACGGTCACCTATGACCTGGAGCGCCAGATGGACGGGGCCCGCAAGGTGTCCACCTCCGAGTTCGGGGAGGCCGTTGTCGGTAACATGTGATCCCCCGCGCCTTCGCCGAAGGCGCCACTTCCAGCCATGCAACGCGATGACGCCATGACCGTATCGTTCGTTTCAGCCGAGCCGTCGGCTCACGCGACTCCCCTCCTGGCCGTGCCCGTGTTCCAGGACGAGGGGCTGGCACAGGCCGCCGCCGCTCTGGACGCGGCGCTCGGGCACGCCCTGAGTCGGGCTGCCCAGCACGGCGACCTGGAGGGGCGGACCGGGCAATCCGTCATGGCCTACACCGAGGCGGACGGGGGGCCTGCCCGGGTGCTGGCGCTGGGTGTCGGCCGCCGTGAGGCCCTCGACGCCGAGGCCGTTCGGCAGTACGCGGCCCGGGCCGTGCGGGAGGCCGAAAACCGCTCCGTATCCGAGGTGTCCGTGCTCCTCGACGATGGCGGCGTCCTGGACCCGCAGGTGATGGCACAGGCGGCGGCTGAGGGCGCCGCCCTGGCCGCCTGGAGCTTCAGGGAGCTGAAGACGGAGGTCGGGACGAAGGAGGACGAGCCGCCCGTCGTGGCCGTGGAAGCCGTCCGAGTCCTGGGGATCGCGGACCCGGACGCCCTGGCGCGAGGCGTGGCGGTGGGGGCGGCGATCGCCCGAGGCCAGAATCTCGCGAGACGGCTCCAATCCCGGCCCGGAAACGTGGCCACGCCGGCCCACTTGGCCAGCGAGGCTCAGCGCATGGCGGCCGAGGTGGGCCTCGGCGTTCAGATCTTCGATCGGGCGGCCCTGGAAGCGGAGAACATGCACGCGCTGCTGGCGGTCAGCTCCGGCTCGGTGCAGGAGCCCAGGCTCATCGTGCTGGAGCACCGGGGCGGCACCGAGGGCGAGGCGCCGCTGGTGCTCGTGGGGAAGGGCCTGACATTCGACGCAGGCGGCATTTCGATAAAGCCGGCCAAAGGCATGGAGGACATGAAGTTCGACATGTCCGGCGGAGCCGCCGTGCTCGGTGCCATGCAGGCCGTCGCTGCGCTGGCCGTGCCCTTGAACGTGGTGGGGATCGTCCCATCTTCGGAGAACCTCCCGTCGGGTAGTGCCCTCAAGCCCGGAGACGTGATTCGGACGAGGGAAGGGAAGACCGTGGAGGTGATCAACACGGATGCCGAGGGCCGTCTGATTCTGGCGGATGCGCTCTCCTACGCCCAGACATTCAAGCCCGCGGCGATCGTGGACTGCGCCACGCTCACGGGTTCCTGCGTCATCGCGTTGGGGCACGCGGCTTCGGGCCTCATGGGCACGGACGACGAGCTGATCGAAGAGCTCCGGGATGCCGGAGACCGCTCCGGTGAGCGGTGCTGGCAGCTCCCGCTTCTCGACGACTACCGCAAGCAGCTCGCGTCGACGACGGCCGACTTCATGAACGTAGGCGGGCGACCCGCCGGTACGATCACGGCCGCCTGGTTCCTCCGCGAGTTCGTGGGCGAGGTCCCTTGGGCACACCTGGACGTGGCGGGAACCGCCTACGGTGACGGCGAGAAGCCCTACCATCGGAAGGGTGGGTATGGAGTTCCGGCGCGCCTTCTCATCGAATGGGTGAGGGGCCGGGCTCGGTGAGACGCGCATCGGGGCGCACCGACGCCCCCGGCAGCCCTCCGGCGCCTCGGGTCCTCGGACCCTGGGCGCCGGCTTTCATTGTGACGTGCCTGACCCTGGCGCTGTCCGGGTTGGGGCCCGCGTCAGCTGGGGCCCAGGAGCCTCCGGACACGCTGCCTCCGCCGGCGGACACGGTCGGGGTCGCGCCCGACTCGGCGACCGCGGCGGACTCGCTGCAGGTAGCCCCAGACTCGGCCGCCGCGGCCGACTCGCTAGAGGCTGCTTCGGACCAGGCGGTACCCGACTCCCTGCAGGTCCTCCCGGATTCGTTGGCGCAGGCCGTCGACACGGCGGCGGTTGACTTCGACACGATCCCGCTACCCCTCATGCCGGCTGCCGTCCGTGGGGCGGCGTTGGGTTGGACCAACGAGGTCTGGGAGTGGGACCGGGAGGCCCTGCGCGGCACCCGAGCCATGGAGATGGGCGAGCTGCTGAGCCTGATCCCCGGTGCCGTGCCGCTTCGAGGCGGTGACTACGGGATGCCCCGGTCCGTCTCCGTCTTCGCCACCGGGGCGGGGCGGATTCGGCTGTTCTGGGACGGCTTCGAGATGGTGCCGCTCGAGGGTGGGGTGGTCGACCTGGCCAGGGTGAGCCTCGCCGGGGTGGAGCGCGTGCGGGCCGAGCGGACGCTGGGGGAGCTCAGGGTCGAGGTGTGGAGCATCGAACAGAGCGATCCACGGCCCTATACCGTCATAGAAACCGGGACCGGGGACCTGCGCACCAACCAGTTCCGAGCGACCTTCGGCCACCCCCGCGTCCTGGGCGGCAAGCTGTACGTGGCCATCGACCGACTCGACACGCAGGGCACCCAGGCGAACGAGCCGGGCACCAGCGCGGGCTTCTGGGCGAGCTACAGCTTCGAGCCCAGCGAGACCTGGGGCATCCGGGCCGAAATCCGGCGCATGAGCTCGGATAGGGACACCATCTACGTGCCTGGGCGGGTCGGCCGCTCGGACTGGGTGATCCGGGGCCGTGCCGAGCTCTGGCAGGACGTCGTGGCCGAGGCGTTCGTCGGACGATCCTGGATCGGCAAGTCGAGCGGCGACAGCCTCGTGGCGTTCGCGGAGCCCTCGCGCTCGCAGTACGGGGCACGTCTGGGAGTGGACAAGCCCGCATTCTGGGGCGGCGCCTCCGCCCGAGTCCAGAGCGGCGAGGGGATTCCCTCGTCGGTCCTGGAGCTCCGTGGTGGATTCCGCTCGCCGCAGGCCGGTGGGGTCGAGGGGGCCGTGGCCAGGGAAGGGTGGGACGGAACGTCGGCCACGGCCTTCCAGGCCCGGGCCTGGACCCGGTCCTTCCTCGGGCTCTCCCTTTTCGGCAGCCTGGAAAGCGGCAAGCGGGGCGTCCCCTGGGTTCCTGCGGCGCCACCGCTGCCGACCCCGCCGGACACCACGGCCGGTCCGCCCATGGACACGACGGTCACGCCGCCCATGGACACCATCCCGCCCCCGGAGCCGCTCGACCCTCGCTTCACCGAACGCTCCACGCTGCGGCTGGGTGCTCAGTTCCAGTGGAGGGGGCTCCGGCTCTCCGGCGCCCGCCTGTCGGTGGAGGCTGATTCGCTGCACCCGCTGGGTCTCCCCACGGACCGGGGAGGCGTGGTCCTTCCCGGCGGGACGAGGAAGGGCTTCGAGGTGGCGGGGCAGCTTCCCCTCCTCCTCGGGGGACTTGCCCTGCGTGGCAACTACCAATGGTGGGACGAGGAGCCGGCCATGCGATATCTGCCGCTTCGCAGCTGGCAAGCGGAGCTCGCCTTCGAGCGGACGTTGCTCCAATCCGGCAACCTCGAGATCCTGGCCGCCGTGGGAGCCCAGGGCCGTGACCCCATGCTGGTGCCCCTGCTCGCGCCCGATTCCACCCCCGACGAGCCGACTCTCGACACCGTCGACTGGTATCAATCGTGGTATGGGCGGCTCCAGATCCGGATCATGACCTTCCGCATCTACGTCACCGCGGACAACCTCGCGCGCAAGGACGACAATCAGGATTATCCCGGCCGCCTCCTTCCGATCTCGCGCATCATGTACGGCGTCCGCTGGACGCTTTGGAACTGATGATCCCCGCGTTATCTTCGTTGGCTTTCCACACTCTGGAGCGGGAATGATCCGAAGCATGACCGGGTACGGCGAGGCCGAGCAGGAGATCGAGGCCGGGCGGCTCAGGGTGGAGGTCAAGACCCTGAACCACCGGTTCCTCAATACGCACCTGCGCACGCCACCCGGGCTGGACCGGTACGAGCACGAGCTGCAGAAGTGGATCCGGCCGTTCCTCTCCAGGGGCCACGTCAACGTGTCGGTCACCGTGGAGCGGGACAACACGGGCGGAAGCGATCGGTTGCCGGAGCTCGACCTGGATCGGGCCCGCCGGTACCGGGAGCTCCTCCACACCCTGGGCCGGGAGTTGGAGCTTCCGGGCGAGATCACCCTGGACGCGGTAGCCCGTTTCGGCGAGCTCTTCCGTGCACCGGAGCCGCAGCGGCGGTTCGAGGTGGATCGGGAGGTCCTGAAGGCGGTCACGGAGAAGGCTGCCCGGGGCGTGCTCGCGATGAGGGAGACCGAGGGCCAACGTCTCGAAGTGGACCTCCGTGAGCGGATCACCGCCATGGCCAGCCACCTCGACGACATCGAGTCACAGGCACCTCAGCGCCTCGTGTCCGAGCGCGAGCGGCTCAGAGGGGCGATCCGGGAGCTGGCGGAGCGGGACGACGTGGATGAAGACCGGCTGGCGCGGGAGCTCGCCTACCTGGCTGAGAAGTGGGACATCAGCGAAGAGCTCGTGCGCTTTCGCTCGCACATCGACCTGTTCCTCGAGACACTGGCGGAGCCGTCTTCCGACGGTGTCGGCAAACGCCTGGGGTTCGTCGTTCAGGAGATGCACCGGGAGGCCAACACCATCGGCTCGAAGGCCAACGACACGACCATCGGTCGTTCCGTAGTCGGTGTGAAAGAGGAGCTCGAGCGTCTGCGCGAGCAGTTGGAGAACGTGGAGTGACGGCGCTGCCCCACCACGCTTGTCCCGTGGTCCTGGCCGCGCCCAGCGGAACCGGCAAGACGAGCATCGCCCGGGCCCTGGTGGAGGGCTCGTCGGAGTACGTCTTCTCCGTGTCGGCAACCACGCGCCAGCCCCGTTCGGGAGAGCGGGCCGGTGAGCACTACCATTTCGTCTCCGAGGGCCGATTCCGGCAGTTGGCCGAGTCGGGAGAGCTGGTGGAGTGGGCCGAGGTGCACGGTCACCTGTACGGGACGCCCCGCAACGCCATTGAAAAGCCCACCCGGCGGGGCCAACATGTGGTCCTCGACATCGACGTGCAGGGCGCACGCCAGATCCGGGAGCGCGTGCCCGGGGCCGTCCTCGTGTTCGTGTTCCCGCCGTCGGCGGACGACCTCGTCGCGCGGCTGACCGGCCGGGGCACCGAGGAAGACGCGGAGGTGCTCCGCCGGCTCACCAACGCTCGGGCCGAGCTGGCCGCTGCCCAGGAGTTCGACTACGTGGTGGTCAACGACGATCTGGACGAGGCGGTGGCGGCCGTACGGGCCATCGTCGACGCCGAGGTCCACCGTCCGGCGCGGGCAGAGGGTCTCGCCGCCATCGTGCAGCGGCTGCGGGCCGAGATCGACGAGAGGCTCGGAGCGCGTCGCGAGTAGGAACCCGACGGGCGAGGACAGGTAGCAGAGTCCATCAACTTCCAGGAATCGAGAGGGTCGCGACATGAGGGTCTTCACTCCGGGCGATGTCGCCCATCACAACGGGAGCAAGTACCTGGGCGTGCTGGTGTCCGCCCGCTATGCCCGTGAGCTCAACCTGCTCCCCCGTGAGACGCTGCCCCTCGGGCAGGAGAAGAAGCTCACCACCCGAGCGTTGGAGGCCCTGACGTCCGGGGAGATCGAGTTCCGCCTGGTCAAACGTCGGCGGCGGGAGGACTAACCGTCGCCCCCGGCCACCCGGACGTCTGACGTGACCCGGGCCCCGGGAGTCCCGTGCGTGTGCTGACGCCCCGCCGGCCCTGGGAGGGCCGGCGCGTCGTGCTGGGCGTATCCGGAGGCATCGCCGCATACAAGTCGGTCCAGCTGGCGCGCGATCTCACACGTCTCGGGGCTCGAGTCGACGTCGTGCTCACTGCGGCGGCGACGCGGTTCGTGGGTGCGCTGAGCTTCGAGGGCGTCACCGGCCGGCGACCCCTCACCGACCTCTTCTCCGCCGAAGGCGTGGCGCTCCACATCCGATTGGGTCGAGACGCGGACGTCGTCGTGGTGGCTCCCGCCACCGCGGATCTCATGGCGCGCGCGGCGGAGGGTCGCGCCGACGACCTGCTGACGACCACGTTGCTGGCCACGCGAGCGCCCGTCCTGGTGTGCCCGGCGATGAATCACCGGATGTACTCCCATCCCCAGACGCAGGCCAACCTCGAGCGGCTGCGGTCGCGCCTGGGGTACCACATCGGCGGTCCGGGAATCGGGCCGTTGGCCGCCGGTGAGGAATCGGGCCCCGGACGGATGCTGGAACCCGCCGATATCACGGAGCACGTCGGTCGCCTCCTGGCTTCTCGGGGCTCCCGCCTGGACGGTCTCCGTGTCCTGATCACGTCGGGGCCCACCCGGGAGCCCGTCGATCCGGTGCGCTACGTCGGCAATCGGTCGTCCGGTAGGACGGGACACGCCCTGGCCACTGCGGCCTGGCGGCGAGGTGCGAAGGTCACGCTCGTCACGGGGCCGGTGTCCATCGACCCGCCCATCGGCGCGGACGTGGTCGGGGTCGAAACGGCCGTCGAGATGAACGAAGCCGTGCAGCGCGTCATTGGTGAGGCGGACGTGGTGGTGTTCGCCGCGGCCGTGGCGGACTACCGTCCGACGAACGCGTCCGCTGACAAGCTCAAGCGGTCGCTGACCGGACCGGAGCTCATGCTGACCCTGGAAGCCAACCCGGACGTGGCGGGGGGGACCCGCGAAGCACGCAAGCCGGGGGCGGTCGTGGTGGGCTTCGCCCTCGAGACACGGGACCTGCTGGCCAATGCGAGAGCAAAGCTCGAAGCGAAGGGCTTCGACCTCGTCGTGGCCAATGCCGCGGGCGAGCCGGACGCAGGCTTCGAGGCCACCACCAACCGGGTCACGATCCTCTCCTCGAGCGGGGATCCAGAGCCGTTGCCTCTCCAGAGCAAGGAGCAGATGGCCGACGAGATTCTGGACCGGGTGGAGTGGCTGTTGGGGGAGCGCGCATGAGAGACCCGCGAGTCAGCGAGCTGGCTCGGCTGCTCCGACAACGAGACGAGCTGGGCCAAAGCCCGATGGTCTTCCCGGGCTTGAGCCGCGACGCAGTACTGGCGTTGGCCCGGGCCGCGGCCGAGGGGGGCGCCTCACCGGCGGAGCCCGAGGGAGCGCGGGGGACCGGCTCCGCGGGATCGACGCCCCGGCCCACCCCCGCGGTGCACGATGCCGCCGCCGCGGTGGGCAGCGACTATGAGGCGCTCCGTCAGTCGGCCCTGACCTGCACGAAGTGCGGCTTGGCCGGGACCCGCACGAACGTGGTGTTCTCCGACGGGAACCCCGACGGGCGCCTCGTGGTGGTCGGAGAGGCTCCGGGTGCCAATGAAGACCGTACCGGACTCCCGTTCGTCGGGCAGGCCGGCAGGCTCCTGGACCTTCTCCTGGCGTCGGTGGGACTGTCGCGGGCAGAGTCCGTGTATATCTGCAACGTCCTCAAGTGTCGTCCTCCGGGTAACCGGAATCCCCTCCCAGAGGAGATCCAGCTCTGCTCACCGTTCCTTCAGAGCCAGATCGCGTTGGTCGCGCCGGAGGCGATCCTCGCGGTGGGGACGTTTGCCGCCCAGTTGTTGACCGGCGTGAGCCGGCCTCTGGGCAAGTTGAGGGGCGAGGTGTACAGTTACGAGGGCGTGCCGCTCGTGGTGTCCTACCATCCGGCCGCGCTCCTACGAAACCCCGGGTGGACCCGCGCCACCTGGGACGACCTGCAACTCCTGAGGCAAGTGCTGGACGGCAGTTGACCCCCATCGCTCTGCGATTCGCACCTCGATCCCGCCCACCGGAGCACCGGACGTGAACGTGCCGGAGCCACAGCTCGTAACACCCGTCGCACCGGGCTACGACCGTACGCCGCCCTTCTCTCTCGAAGCCGAGGTGTCGGTCCTGGGCGCCATGCTATTGGACCCCAACGCCGTGGCCCGGGTGGTCGAGGTCGTCAACGACTCCATGTTCTTCAGGGAGGCCAATCGGCGGCTCTTCCGGTCCATGGTTCGCATCTTCGAGCGCGGCGACGTGATCGACGTCATCACCCTCAGCGAGGAGCTCAAGAAGACCGACGAGCTGGACAGCTCCGGGGGCATGCGCTACCTGGCGGAGCTGCTGGACGCCGTGCCAACGGCGGCCAACATCGAATACCACGCCAAGATCGTGCGAGAAAAGGCTCTGCTGCGACGGCTCATCGACGCGGCGTCGTCCATCGTGCGCGATGCCTACGAGCAGGGCGAGCGGCCGGTCGAGGAGGTGCTGGACCAGGCCGAGCAAAAGGTCTTCCAGGTGGCCCAGAGCCACGCTCGGGAGGGCTTCGTGTGGATCAAGGAGATCCTCTGGCCCACCTTCGAGCACATCGAGCGCCTTCAGGGCTCCGAGGGGGGCATCACCGGCGTGGCCACGGGCTTCAAGGACCTGGACCACATGACGACGGGTCTCCAGCGGGGAGATCTCATCATCGTGGCCGCGCGCCCGGCCATGGGAAAGACCTCCTTGGTGCTCAACGTGGCACAGACCGCGGCCATCGAGCACCAGGTGCCGGTCGCGATCTTCTCGCTGGAGATGTCCAAGGAGCAGCTCGTGCTCCGATTCCTCTGCGCCGAGGGCAGGGTAGACGCGCAGAAGCTCAGGCGAGGGCGGCTCAGCCCCGAGGAGCACCAGCGGCTGGCTGCCGCCGCGGGCCATCTGAACACGGCCCCGCTCTGGATCGACGACTCTCCAGCCTCGACCGTCCTCGAGATGCGGGCCAAGGCGCGCCGGCTCAAGACCGAGTCTGACATCGGCCTCGTGGTGGTGGACTACATGCAGCTCATGTCCGGCTCCGGACGCACCGACGGCCGCGTTCAGGAGGTGAGCGAGATCTCCCGTGGGCTGAAGGCACTGGCGCGGGAGCTTGACGTCCCCGTCGTGGCCCTCAGCCAGTTGAGCCGGGCTCCCGAGCAGCGGACCGACCGGAGGCCCCAGCTCTCCGACCTCCGGGAAAGCGGCAGCATCGAGCAGGACGCCGATCTGGTGATGTTCCTGTATCGACCCGAGTACTACTTCGGACCGGTGGACAGCGAGGGCAACTCGATCGAGGGGAAGGCCGAGCTCATCGTCGGCAAGCAACGGAACGGGCCCACCGGTTCCGTCGAGCTCTACTTCCACAAGGCCTACACGCGCTTCGACTCGATAGCTCGCTCTCCCGGAGCGCCCGTTCCGGGCAACGGGGGTCCGAGCGCCTTCGGCGGCGCGTGACGGACGAGCCGGAGACGACGGGCCCCAGGGGCGCGGACGTAGACGGAGGCGGAGGTGCGGAGCGGACCGCCACGCCGAGCCCGAAGGGCCCCGAAGACGCTGCCGGGGAGGGACCGACCGTCGGGGTGGTCGTGCCCGCCGCTGGCGCCGGGCGGCGCATGGGGGGCGTGCAGAAGACGTTCTTGGAGCTCCGGGGTGTTCCCGTGCTCCTGCGTGCGCTGCGGCCGTTCTTCGCCCGTCGTGACGTGGTCGCCGTCGTCGTCGCCCTCGCTCCCCCGGACGCTGCCGAGCCGCCGGATTGGCTGGCGGGGGCGGACCCTCGCCTCCGCCTGGTGGCGGGCGGTGACACACGGACCGACTCCGTGCGCGCGGGGCTGGCGGCGTTGCCGGCGAGCGTGGGCGTGGTCCTGATCCACGACGGCGCCCGTCCCCTCGTGACCGGCGCCGTCATCGACGAGTGCGTCGCCGCGGCCGGGCGAGGCTGGGGCGCCGTGGCGGGCTTCCCGGCGGTGGACACGATGAAGGAGACCGACGACCACGGCCGCATCGTCCGCACGCCCGACCGGTCGCGCCTGTGGCATGCGCAGACGCCCCAGGCGTTCCCCCGCTGGATGGCCGACGAGGCGTACGCCCGGGACTCTGAGGGGCTGGCCACCGACGACGCCTCTCTGGTGGAGGGAGCCGGCCATCCGGTGGTCATGGTGGAAGCGGGTCCGTGGAATCTGAAAGTGACACGTCCGGAGGATGTTGACTTTGCCGACCTCATCCTGGACAGGAGGAACCGGTGACGGGGCCACAACGGATTCCGGTGTGCTCCGGCACGCTGGAGCCCCACACGGTGGACAGCGTGATCCGTCACCTGAAAAGGGGGGGGCTTCTGGCCTATCCCACCGAGACCGTGTATGGCTTCGGGTGCGTGCCCGATCCAGCTCCGCTGGCGCGGCTGGAACGGTTGAAGCCGCGGAGGGCGGGCGGGGCCTTCCTCCTGCTGGTTCCGTCCGCTGGATGGGTGTCGGAGTTGAGGTGGCCGGAGGCGGCGAGCCGGTTGGCCGACGCATTCTGGCCGGGCCCTCTCACACTGGTTCTGGGGGATCCGTACGGGCGCTACCCGCCGCCGGTGAGGGCGACCACGGGCACGGTGGCGGTGCGGGTGTCTCCCCACCCGGTTGTAGATTCCATCGTGAGAGCGCTGGGGCGTCCCCTCACGTCGACGAGCGCCAACATGCCGGGAGCGGCTCCCGCAACGACAGGAGAGGCCGCGCTGGAGGCGGCCGTGGCCGGTGGGGCGGGCGATGACCTGTGGGTCCTCGACGTCGGGGAGCTGCCTCCGGCGCACCCGTCCACCCTGGTCGACGTCTCCGGCGCAGAGCCGCGGATCCTCCGTACCGGGGCCGTGAGCGTGCGCCGGATACGGGAGGTCCTACCGGAGATTCATGAGCCGACCAGCTGATTCGAACCCGGAGACGGAGGGATTCCGCGTGTTGTTCGTCTGCACGGGCAACACGTGCCGAAGCCCCATGGCGGAGGCGGCGATGAACGCCCAGCTGGCGGAGCTGGGGTGGCGCCATGTGGAGGTCCGGTCGGCCGGCACGGGCGCGTGGGCCGGCTCTCCCGCCAGCGGCGGTGCCGTCCGGACCGCCGCCAGCTACGGCCTGGACCTCTCGGGCCACCGGAGCGCGCGCCTCTCCAGCGATCTCGTCGGCTGGGCGGACTTGATCCTCACCATGTCGTGGCCCCATTCCGAGGCGGCCTCGGCGTTGGGCGGGGAGGAGAAGACGGCGCTCCTCACGACGTTCGCGGAGGGCGACACCGGGACCGGAGCCCCGGGGATCCCCGACCCCTTCGGTGCAGAGGACAGCCGATACCAGGAGACGTTCCTGGTCATCCGCCGGCTCGTGGAGAAGGTGCTGACGAGGTTGGAACCGATTCTGGCTCCGTGATGGCAGGCGTCACCGCCTCCACGCGCCTACTGGCGCTGCTCGGCGACCCCGTCGCCCACTCCCTCTCGCCCGCGATTCAGAACGCCGGAATCGCGTCGTTGGGCCTCGACGGCGTCTACGTGGCGCTGCGTTGCGGTGCCGCGGAAGTCGCGGGCCTCATGCGAGGGCTCGCCCGGGCAGGGGGGGGCGGGAACGTGACCCTCCCACACAAGGAGACCGCCGCACGGAACCTCGACGTGGCGTCGCCGGCCGTCCGGCGCACCGGAGCGTGCAACACCTTCTGGTGGGACGACGAGCGGATGCACGGGGACAACACCGACGTCCAAGGCGTAAGGGGAGCGGTCGAGGCCCTGTGCGGCCCAGTCCGCGACGGTCGCGTGTTGCTGTTGGGCGCGGGTGGGGTGGCGCGGGCGACCGCGGCGGCCCTGCTGGCGGAGGGCGTGGGGGAGGTGCTGGTGCTCAACCGAACCGTCGAGCGAGCGCGGGCCCTGGCGGGACGTATGGGGGACCCCCGCGTTCGAGTGCTCCCGGATACCGCAGCCGCCGTCGGAGGGCACTTCGACCTGGTCGTGAATGCCACGCGCCTCGGGCTCCGGTCCGGTGACGCCCTTCCCGTCGACCTGGGCGGCCTGGGCGTCGCTCGGGCGGTCCTGGATCTGGTCTACACGCCGTCGGGGGACACCGGCCTGGTCGGGGCGGCACGCGCTCGCGGCATCCCGGCAGCGGACGGCGGGGAGATGCTGCTCCGCCAGGGGGCGGCGAGCTTCGCCCGCTGGTGGGGGGTGCCGGCGCCCCTGGAGGCCATGAGGACGGCGCTCGATGGAGCCCGGACGGGGGCTGAGTGAGTCGGGAGCGAGCGTCTCTCCTCGGCACGGCGCGCCGTGCCCTGGATTTCCTTCTTCCTGCCGCATGCCTGGGGTGTGGCGGACGGCTGCCCCTGGACGCGTCCGCCGTGCTGGTTTGTGGACGCTGCCTGACGCGGCTCGCTCCGCCGCCGTCGCCCTTGTGTAGGCGGTGTGGCTTCCCGCTGGGCACGGGCGCACCGGACGCCGAGTCGTGCCTCGAGTGTCGTTCGTGGCCCGCGGTGCTGCACGGGGCCCGATCCGCCTACGTCTTGAAGTCGCCGGCCGACGCGTTGGTCCATGCCCTCAAGTACGGTGGCTGGGGGGAGCTGGCCGGCCTCATGGGTCGCCGTATGGCCCGATCGGTCCCCGCCGTCTGGACCGAGAACAGGCCCGTCGTCGTGCCGGTCCCGACCACGCGTGCCAGGGCGCGTCGGCGCGGGTACAACCAGGCCGAGCTGCTCGCCAGGGTCGTCGCGGGCGCGATCGGTTTACGGCTCGTCCGCGCGCTCCGCCGCGCGCAGGGAGGAGCCACCCAGGTCGCCTTGCACCCGGCTCAGCGCAGAGCTAACGTCGAACACGCTTTTCACGCCCGTCCGGGCACCCCCGCGGTCCTGGCCGGCATGCGTGCCCTTCTGGTGGACGATGTCCTCACCACCGGTGCCACTTCGGCGGCGGCAGCGCGAGCCCTGGAGGAAGCCGGTGTGGCCGAGGTCGGGCTCGTCACCTTCGCCCGGGCGCTGCCCTTCGACGCGACCGGCGGCTAGACCGCTGCCGAGCGATACTGCGGACAACACAGGGAGAGAGTTGAATATGCCAATCAGGGTCGCCATCAACGGCTTCGGCCGCATCGGCCGAAACGTCCTCCGCTCCGCCATCCAGGGGGGCACCCCAGGCCTGGATTTCGTAGCGGTCAACGACCTGACCGACAGCGGCACGTTGGCTCACCTGCTTCGCTATGACTCCGTTCACGGGGCCTACCCGGGCGAGGTCGCGGTGACCGAAGGCGGCCTCGTCGTGGACGGGGACGAGATCCGCGTGTTCAGTGAGCGGGACCCGGCCGCGTTGCCGTGGGGAGACCTGGGCATCGACGTCGTCGTGGAGTCCACCGGGATCTTCCGGGACCGGGAGCGGGCCTCCAAGCACCTCGAGGCCGGTGCGAAGAAGGTCATCATCAGCGCCCCGGCCAAGGACGAGGACATCACCGTGGTCCTGGGCGTCAATCAAGATCGGTACGATCCCGAGAGCCACCACATCATCTCCAACGCCAGCTGCACCACCAACTGTCTCGCTCCGGTGGCCAAGGTGCTGATGGACTCCTTCGGGTTCGTCCGGGGCTTGATGACCACCGTCCACTCATACACCAACGACCAGGCGATCCTGGACCTCCCCCACAAGGATCTTCGGCGAGCCAGGGCGGCCGCCGTCTCGATCATCCCCACGACCACGGGAGCCGCTCGTGCGACAGCGCTCGTGATTCCCGAGCTCAAGGGCAAGCTCGACGGCATGGCGATGCGCGTACCTACGCCCGACGTCTCCGTGGTCGACCTGGTGGCCGAGGTGGAGCAGGACGTCACCGCCGACGCGGTCAACGCAGCGTTTCGAGAGGCGGCGTCCGGCGGGTTGGCCGGGGTGCTGGCCGTCAGCGACGAGCCCCTCGTGTCGGTCGACTACATCGGCAACTCGGCGTCGTCCATCGTGGACGCCCTCAGCACGTCCGTGTTGGAGGGCCGAATGGTCAAGGTGCTGTCCTGGTATGACAACGAATGGGGGTACTCGACGCGGGTGGTCGACCTCGTCCGGTACGTAGGCGAGCGGCTGGCCGTTTCGGTATGATCTGAGCAACAGACGGTGGCGGTCGCCAACGTGCGCGAGCGGCACCGCGACGACGGGAAGGAAGGGCCGGATGGCTGGATTCGCGGATTCGCACTCCTCGGAGCGTCGCCCGAGCGGCAAGGACTCGAGCCCGTGGGCGAGCCGGCCGTCGGGGGACCCCTCGACGCCGGGCGCCGAACGTTCGGGGAGCGGGGAGGTGTGGAGTCGGTACCACTGCCCGGTGTGCGGCCATCAGGACGGCGTCACCCTCCGAGAGCCGGTCACCCACATTCAATGCAGCCACTGCGAAACGCCGCTGGAGGTGCATCTCCGCACGCCAACCTCAGAAAGCGCCTCCGTGCGCGTCGAGGTAGACACTCGGGAACACTGAGCGGATCCACCGCCAGCGAGTTCCGACATCGGGCCTCCCTGTCCGGAACCGCTCAGGGGGGCGTAGCGATCAAGTACAGAATCTGTAATCGGGACAGGGGAGGGGGCGTATAGGGTGGCGATGCGAGACCGATCGCAGGCTGTGGAGCGACCGCAGGTTGCCGAACGCAAGGGTCCGTCCCGGGCATCTGTGGCCCCGGACTTTCCGGGCGCTTTCGAGGACTGGTACGACCAGCACCGGTCCACCGTGTACCGGTACGTCCGCTTTCGGGTGGCCACCCGTGAAGTCGCGGAGGACGTAACCTCCGAGGTCTTCCTCAAGGCCCTGCGCTCCTTCGAGCGCTACGACCCGAGCCGGGCATCCCCCCGCACATGGCTGCTCCGCATCGCGAGGAACGCGGTGACGGATCACCTGAGGTCCCTTCGCCGGCGTGGCTCGCTCCACGTATCGCTGGATCGGGTACCGGACCTCGTGTCCGACACACCGTCCCAGGAGGAGCGCGTGCTGCGGCAGGAACGGATTCAGACCCTGCTGAACGCCAATCAGACGCTCCGGCCGGCTGACCAGGAGATCCTGAGCCTCCGGTACGGCGCGGGGTTGAGCAACGGCGAGATCGCCGAGTCCCTGAACATCAGCCACAACGCGGTGGCCGTGAGGGTTCACCGAGCGTTGAGACGATTGAAGACTGCCGTGGAGGCCGAAGAGGCCGAGGCATAGAGAAGATACCGATGACCGATCGACCCGACCCACCCGGAGACCCTGGGCTCCCCCCGGATCTGGCCGAGCTCGACCGCGAGCTCGCCGGCATCCGGATCGAGGAGCGAGCCTCTTTCGGGGTGGAGCTGGCGTCCGAGCTCGTTGCCGAACGGGCCCGCCTCGAGGCGAGGCGACCTGGCCGCGGCGTCACGCGTCGGCTCGTTGCGGCGGGGATTACCGCCCTCTTCCTGGGCACGCTCGCCGTGCCTCCTGCCAGGGGTGCGCTGACACGTTTTCTCACCCGGGTGCAAGTGGAGGCCACGGAGGCACTGCGCCTCTCCCCCGATGCGCTGCCCGTGCCCGAGATCGAGGTGGAAGAGCCGGTACTCGGTTCGCCCGAGCGCTTCTCCGACACCGACGCCGTCGTCCAACCGCCCCCGCGCTTGGTTCGCCTGGGCGTGGAACCCGGCGCTTCTACCGCGGCGCCCATCACCTTTCCGGAGCTGCGGAACCGAGTCCGGGTCGAAGAGCTGGTGGAGAGCCTCTACCCGGCCGAGTTGCAGGCTGACGGGATCGGTGGAGTAGTCCGGCTGCTTCTGTGGGTCGACTCGACGGGTCGTGTGGAAGAGACGCGCGTCGGCGACTCCTCCGGCCTCGCCGCCCTCGATCGGGCAGCCATCGCCGCCGCGCCGTATCTCGAGTTCGAGCCCGCCCGCCGGTTCGGCGAGCCGGTCGGCAGCTGGCTGCAGTTCGACGTGCGGTTCGAAGTCGCCCCGGCCGAGGGTGACGCGCGTCTGCCTGCGGTCGTGCCGGTAGACCAGCCCGCGGCTCCCAGCGTCAGCGAGCTGGATGTGGTGCCCGAATGGTTGACGGCTGGAGGAGGTGGGGTGACACCCGCGGAGGAGATGGCTCAGGTCGATCTCTTGAGGGAGGCCATGGGCGATGACCGCACAGTGGAGGAGCGCTGGGGCTCGTTGGAGGGTTTGCTCAGCGGGGAAGCGCCCGAGTCGGCGATGCCGCTGCGATGGCGTAACGAGGCTGCGGAGGTCCTGGACGAGGCCATCCGCCGGGATCCCGACAATCCGGCGCCCTTCCTGGCTCTTGGCAGAATCCGACGTAGGCAAGGCCTCCGGGTCGACGCCCGCCGTCTGTTCGAGCGGGGCATCGACAGGGCGGAGAACAGTGGCGTTCCGGTTCCGGCCAGCGTCGTGGCCGACCTGTATTTCGAGCACGGCCAGATCCTCGCCGAGGAATGGCTCCCCTGGATGGACCTCGGGCAGATCCATCGCATGGCCGTGGGCGCGGGCCGATGCGAGAGGGCATCCGCCGGTGAGCCCGGGGGGACCTATGCGAGCGCCGGGGTGCTGATCGCCTGGAACTACCTATGTCCGCCTCAGTTCGACGCCCTGCTACAGGATCGTTTGGAGGAGCTCGAGCCTCTCAAGCACTCGGTCAGGGACGAGATGACCCGCTCGTACCTGGCGGCTGTGGAGCTCAATCCGGGCCACGTGGGAGCGAACGTGGAGCTGCTTCTGGACATGGCCGACGCCGGCGCGCTCGAGGAGGTGCTGGACGGTGCCCAGCGATTCGCCCTGGCGTCCGGCGGTGATCCCAACGCGCTGCTTCTCACTGGCCTGGCACTCCATCGCCTGGGCCGGTCCGAGGAGGCGGAGACCCAGTTCAGCTTGGCCCTGCAGCGGCTCCCCGGGGAAGAGGTGGCAGCGCTCCGTGACGTGGGGCCGCTCCTGGGTCGCACGGGCCTGGGAGTGTCGGCGCCGGCGGCCGCCGTGGGGCGTTCGGAGATGGAGCGCCGCTTCTGGGCGCCGCTGGACCCGCTCCTGGCCACGCCCGTCAACGAACGGGAGGTCGAGCATCTCGCCCGGGCCACATACGCCCACCTCCGCTTCGGCAGTCCCGAGACGGACGCGGGCCGGGTGTGGATTCGGTACGGACGTCCCGATCGCGTGCGGACGTTCCGGAACGGCGCCGGCCTGCGCACCGTGTTCTGGGATTATGGACCCGGGCCGGATGTCACGTTCCTCAGGCCCGCGGCTTCGTGGAGCCTGGAGCTCACCCCGGAGGGCCGCGCCTACGTCGAGGAGTTGATGGACGTCTTCCCCCACCGGTACGACACCGGGAGGGGCAGGACATTACCCATGGTGAGCCAGATGGCTCGGTTCCGCGGCGAGGAGCTCGGGTCCCTCGAGGTCGAGCTCCACGCTCGGATCCCGAGCGACCTTGCGACCGGCCCTCGGGACAGCCTCGAGATCGGCCTGTACCTGACGGGACCGGCCGGCGAGAGATGGGTCGTCACACGTCGGCGCATGTCGGCGGAGCCCGTGGCCATCCATCTGTCGGCTGTCCCGACCGCGACGTCGGATCGGGTGGTCCTGGAGGTGTTCCATCCCGGATCGAATCGGGCAGCTCGGCTGGAGGTGCCGGTGTCCCGGGACGCCGACCCCGCCGGGGCTCCCACGATCTCGGATCTGTTGCTCGTCGAGCCCGTCGCCCCCTTCTCACCCGCCGACGCGAACCGCACGTCCTCCATCATCGAGGCGGCCACCAGCCCCGACATCTTTCAGGGAGAGTTGGGTGGCGTCGTCTTCGAGCTCTACGGTCTGAGCAATGACGAGGCCACCTACCGCCTCTCGGCCGAGGTCGAGAGCCTCGACTCCCGGGCGCTCCAGGTCATTCCCCTGAAGCCCGCCGGAGAGCTCGAGTTCCGCGAGACCTGGCAGCGGGTGCGCCGAAGCGGGGCCGTCGTGCCGGAGTATGCCACCGCGGACCTCTCGGGCCTCGAGCGAGGATCCTATCTCTTACGGGTCAGGGCCGCCCTCGGTGGAGCCGGCGGTGTCCTGGAGGCGGCCAGAGCCATCGACGTGCGCTGAGCCGGCGCAGGCTCGGGGCGAGTTCATTGTGGCCCCGGAGAGGCCTCCGTATTATGCGCCCCGCCATGAGAGCGCTTTCCGCCTGACACAGATCCGGCGGCACCGCGTCCTCCCCCACAGCGCACCGACCGACTTCACGAAATGAGCAAGAAGACCCTCGAGGAGCTCTCCCCCACCGAGCTCTCCGGCCGCACGGCTCTCGTGCGCGTCGACTACAACGTTCCCCTCGATACCGAGGGGCGCGTCGCGGACGACACGCGGATTCGTGCCACGCTGCCCACTATCCGGTATCTGACCGAGGCCGGGGCGCGCGTCGTGCTGCTCGCACACCTCGGGCGGCCCAAGGGGAGGCCGGATCCCTCCCTCTCGCTCCGCCCCACGGCTGAGCGCCTCGGCGAGCTCCTCGGCCAGCCGGTCGGCTTCTCCACCGAAACCGTCGGGGAGGAGGCGCGGCGGCGCATCGCGGACACCCCGGCCGGGGGGGTTCTGATCCTGGAAAACACGCGCTTCCTTCCCGGTGAGACCGACAACGATCCCGGGCTGGCCGAAGCCTTGGGCGCGTTGGGCGACGTCTACGTGAACGACGCCTTCGGCGCCGCTCACCGGGCCCACGCCTCGACCGCCGGCGTCGCCGCGGTCATTCGCGAGGACGGCGGGCCGGCCGTTGCCGGGTTTCTAATGGAGCGGGAGCTCCGGTTCCTGGGACAGGCCCTGACAGACCCGGAACGCCCGTTCGTCGCCGTGATCGGGGGCGCCAAGATCTCGGGCAAGATCGACGTGATCGACGCGCTCATACCGCGGGTGGACCGGCTCCTGATCGGGGGGGCCATGGCCAACACCTTCTTCCTGGCCATGGGTGTGGAGGTGGGCGAGTCCTTGGTCGAGCACGACCGGGTGTCCGTGGCGGGAGGTGTGCTCCGTGACGGAGGCGAGCGGATCCTCCTTCCGGTCGATTGCGTGGTGGCCCATCGCATCGCGGAAGACGCCGACACCCGCGTGGTCGACCGCACGGAGGTCGGCGAGGATGATCTCATCGCGGACATCGGGCCGGCCACCCGCGCGCTGTACGCCGAGGTGGTGCGGGGAGCGGCCACCGTGCTGTGGAACGGTCCCATGGGGGTGTTCGAGATGGCGCCCTTCAGCGAGGGCACCATGGTCGTGGCCCGCGCGGCGGCGGAGGCCACCGACCATGGAGCTACCACGATCCTGGGGGGAGGCGATTCGGCGGCTGCGGCCGAGGCCGCGGGCGTGACGGATCGGCTGACCCACGTCTCGACCGGAGGTGGCGCCAGCCTGGAGTTTCTGGCCGGGGCGCTCCTGCCGGGCGTCGAAGCCCTCTCGGACTCTGGAGGCAGCCAATGAGGCCGGTGATCGCGGGCAACTGGAAGATGCACAAGGGGCCTTCCGACACCCGGTCGTTCTTCGAGGGATTCGCGCCTCGGGCCGACCCGGACGCCGTCACGATCCTGTTCTTCCCACCGGCAGCCTCCCTCGCCGCAGCGGCGGAGTGCCTGGCCGACCGCCCCGGCATGGGGCTAGGGGTCCAGAACATCCACTGGGAGGAGAAGGGGGCCTTCACCGGGGAGACGTCGGCGGCGATGGCAGCCGACGCCGGCGCCAGCCACGTGCTGGTGGGCCATTCCGAGCGCCGCCACGTGTTCGGCGAGACCAACGAGGACACGGCCCGCAAGGTCCAGCGCGCACTCGATACGGGGCTGATCCCCGTGCTGTGCGTGGGAGAGACGCTCACGGAGCGGCAGGAGGGACGGTTGGAGCAGGTGATCCTCGGACAGCTCGAGACCGGCGTGGCTCCCGTGGCAGGTATTCCTGCGGCGCCCCTGCTCGTGGCGTACGAGCCCGTCTGGGCCATCGGTACTGGCGAGACGGCGACACCCGAGGATGCATCCCACGCCCACCGCCTCCTCGTGGCCCGGCTCGAGGGGCTATTGGGCGCCGACCGCGGCAACCAGGTGCCGGTCCTCTACGGAGGCAGCGTGAAACCCGACAACGCCGCGGAGCTCCTGGCCGCGCCCGCCGTCACCGGTGTCCTCGTCGGTGGCGCCAGCCTCGATCCGCACTCGTTCGCGAGCATCGTGGAGGCCGCCTGAGAGGCCCCAGGCGGGTTGACACAGCTCGAGTGGGAGATGACGTTTATCCGCTGTCATCTAAACGCTCGAAAAGCTGGCTATGTACGGATTCTTGCTGACCCTGCTCGTACTCGACGGACTCTTTCTGATGACCGTCGTGCTCCTCCAGTCCGGAAAGGGCGGCGGCCTCGCCGCGCTCGGTGGAGGGGCGGCCGCCACCGACGGGATCCTGGGCGGGCGTCAGGCCACTACGGTGCTCACCCGGGCGACCTGGGTCTCCGGAACCATCTTCATGGTTCTCGCCCTGGTCCTCTCCATCCTCTCGTCCCGGAGCGCCCAGCCAGAGTCGATTCTCCGGGTGGATACGCCGGCTCCCGCGACTGCGCCGGAGCCTGTTCTGCCCGGCCTGGAGGAGGTTGGCGAAGGGGAGCCGCCCCCGCCTCCCGGTGAGGGCAACGACGGCAATGAGAGCAACGACGGCAACTAGTGTGGCACCGCACTAAGCTCCCATCCCCTTGAGCCAAGAGGCGCTGGTCTCGGACCTCACGACGGGCGACCTCCTGAAGCTCTTCTACGGCATGGTCCTGGCCCGGGCCGCCGAAGAACGCCTCGAAGTCCTGTTCAAGCAGGGACACGTCGGTGGGGGCGTCTATCGCAGCCTCGGTCAGGAGGCCGGATGTGTGGGGGCTGCCTATGCCTTGCGCCGGCGCACCGACGGCACAGGTGACGTGTTGGGCCAGACGGTCCGGGCTACGGGCGCCGTGTTCCTGTTCCACGGCACACCTCTCGAGTATTTCCGCCAGTACCTGGCCCGCGGCACCAGCCCGACCGGAGGCAAGGAGGCCAACGTCCACTGGACCGACTTCCAGCGCGGCCTGCTGGCACCGGTCTCTCCCCTGGGTACCATGGTGGAGATCATGGCGGGGATCACCCTTTCCTTCCGCCTGCGCGGCCAGGCCAGGGTCGGCATGGTCTTCTACGGCGACGGTGCCTCGTCCACGGGTGCTTGGCACGAAGGTCTGAACTTCGCGGCCGTGCAGAGGTGTCCCATGATCCTCATGGTCGAGGCCAACCAATGGGCCTTTTCCACGCCCACGAGGAAGCAGACGCGCCTGGGCAGCTTCGCCGAGAAGGCCCCCGGATACGGCATCGCAGCAGAGTCGGTGGACGGCACGGACGTCATTGCGGTCTACGAGGCGGTCAAACGGGCCGCGGATCGGGCCCGAACGGGGGAGGGGACTACCCTGATCGAGCTGCGCTACTTCCGGCGTAGGGGACACGCCCAGCATGACCCCCAGGACTACGTACCGCCAGAGGAGATCCAGGCGTGGGAGGAAAGGGACCCGATCATGCAGTTTCGCGGGCGGCTCCTCGACGCGGGGTGGGCCCGGAGCGGGCAGCTCGACGGCTTGGCCGAGCGGGCGTTCGACGTGGCTCGCGAGGCCGCGAGCCAGGCCATCGACGAACCCCTGCCCGACGGCGCCACGGCCCTCGAGCAGGTCTACACCGATCTCTCCACTCCCTCGCCGTGGACGCGACGACCGCCAGCATCGGCAGGCCCGTAGCATCCGCAGCTCCAACGGAGGAGCCTTGTCCGAATTGAGCCCGGAGCACCTGACCAAGACGCGGCGGCGCGAGGAAGTCACGCTGCTGGAGGCCATCAGCGAAGCCCTGTTCGAGGAGATGGAGGGGGACGAGCGCGTCTTCCTCATGGGCGAGGACATCGGCGTCTACGGCGGGGCCTTCAAGGTGACGCGCGGATTCCTCGAGCACTTCGGCGCGGGTCGGGTCATCGACACGCCCATTGCGGAGGGCGGGTTCACGGGCGCTGCCGCGGGCGCGGCCCACATGGGCCTGCGTCCGGTCGTGGAGATGCAGTTCATGGACTTCATCTCACCTGCCTACGACGTCCTCACCAACTACATCGCTACATCACTCTACCGAGGCAGCGGTCCGATGCCGCTGGTGGTCCGGGGCCCCGTGGGTGGAGGCAATCGAGGGGGTCCGTTCCACTCCCAGAACGTGGAGATGGCCTTCTTCCACACGCCCGGACTCAAGATCGTCTACCCGAGCACGGCCTACGACGCCAAAGGGCTGCTGAAGGCAGCGATCCGGGATGACAATCCAGTCATCTTCGAGGAGCACAAAGGGCTCTACCGGGCCCCGTTCCTCAGAGAAGTGCTGCCCGATGAGGACTACCTGGTCCCGCTGGGACGGGCCCGGATAGCTCGTTCGGGAACCGACGTCACTGTCGTCACATACGGCATGATGGTTCATCGATCGCTTGAAGCGGCGACGACCCTTGCCAAGGACGACGGCGTGGAGCTGGAGGTCATCGATCTCCGCACCCTGCTACCCATGGACGACGATGCCGTCGTCGACAGCGTGAAGCGGACCGGGAAGCTGCTGGTCGTGCACGAGGACACTCGAACTGGCGGGATCGCGGGCGAGATCGCCATTCGGGTCAACGAAAAGGCATTCGAATGGCTCGACGGCCCCATCCTGCGGGTGACGTCCATCGACGCGCCCGTACCGTATTCCGGCTCACTGGAGGACTACTTCCTGCCCGGGGTCGCAGACATCGTGACAGCGGCGCGCTACCTTGCGGCGTATTGAGCTTTATCTAAACTGAGTGGGCTGACTGCGAGCGGTGTGCGTGGGCCTCCGAAACCGGCTCACGGCTGGCGCCGACGGCACCGATTTCCAACCGGAACAAGACTGGAGTTACGAGCGTGGCTCGGATCGAAGTCCCGATGCCCCAGATGGGTGAGTCCATCGCTGAGGGCACCGTGTCGAAGTGGCTGAAGCAGGTCGGTGACGCCGTCGATCGCGACGAGCCCATACTCGAGATCTCCACCGACAAGGTGGATGCCGAGATCCCCTCACCCTCGGCGGGCGTCCTGGTGGAGATCGTGGTCGCCGAGGGCGAGACCGTGGAAGTGGGCACGGTGGTTGCGTACGTCGACACCGAGGCCTCGGCCGGAGCCACGGTGGAGACCCCTCCGGCCGCTGCCACGCCACCGGCCCCGGAGGCACCGGCGGCCGAAGCTGTGCCCGTTGCGCCGGCGGCACCCCCAGAATCGCCACCGCCGGCCGGATTCCCACCCGAGGTGGCCGTTTCGACCGGGGCCCCGGCGCCGTCCGAGGAAGCCCCAACGGTCGAGGGTGGCGTCGCGGCAGGGGCGGCCGCGATGGCAGAGGGAGTCGCCACCGCCGAGGAGCGCCTGCGAACGCGGTCGACTCCGGTGGTCCGGCGGATTGCCCAGGAGCACGGGGTGGCGCTCGCCGCCGTCCAGGGGACGGGTCACGCCGGCCGCGTGACCAAACAGGACATCCTGGACTACATCGAGAGCGGGGCGAGCCGGGCCCAGCCGCCCGTGACGGAGGTTGCTCCCGAGACGGCCACGGAGACGACCAGGATTCCCGAGCCGACGCCGGCGGCGGCGCCCGTCCCGTCCGCCGCGGCCCCCGCCCCGACCGCGCCGCCGTCGGAGTTCTGGAAGACCTTCTACGGCCAGGTACAGCACCCCGAGTTTCCGGTTCGCGAGGCCGACACGGTCGAGACGATGGACAAGATCCGTCGACTCACAGCCGAGCACATGGTGGTGGCCAAGCGGGTGGCGCCCCATGTGCACTCCTTCATCGAGATCGACTTCTCGCGCATCGACCAGATCCGGAGGGAGAACAAGGCCAGGTGGGCGGAGCAGGGGGCCCGTGTCAGCTTCACCGCGTTCGTGGCCTGGGCCTGCTCGAGGGCCCTCCGCGAGTTCCCGATGGTGAACGCCACGATCTCGGGTAACAACATGATCTACCGGGGCAACGTGAACCTCGGCATGGCGGTGGACCTGAACCCGGGTCTCATCGTGCCGGTCATCCACGACGCCGACGATCTGAGCCTCGTGGGCGTGGCGAAGAAGATCATCGATCTGGCCGAGCGGGCACGTAGCCGCAAGCTGGTCCCCACCGAGATACAGGGGGCCACCTTCTCGATCACCAACCCAGGGGTGCTGGGCACGCTGGTGGGCCTTCCCGTGATTCCAAAGGGAACCGCCGCCATCCTCGGCACCGGGGCCATCGAGAAGCGCGTGGTCGTGGTCGAGGATCCCCTGACCGGCGCAGACTCCATCTCGATCCGCAAGAGGTCCCTGTTCTCCCTGGGGTACGACCACCGCATCGTCGATGGTGCGGACGCGGCGCGATACCTTTCGCGGCTCAAGGAGATGCTCGAGGGCTTTCCGGAGGACGCCTAGGGTCCGACCGGACCGCGACCAGGCCTTGCGGGTCGGAGCCCACAGCTCCGGCCCGCTTTGCGTTGTGCGCCAGGCATGGCGCGGCCCGCCGGGAGGCGGGCGATAAACCGTGAGGCGAAAGCCGAGCGGGAAGTGACTTGGGGGTGAGAGTCCCCTGGGGGCCCTGGTGGCTGG
>JBDHHQ010000021.1:0-108144 GCA_039589315.1 Gemmatimonadota bacterium | reverse complement strand
GCCGCCGTCTCCTTCGCCCGCTTCCGGAGCTTCCGGCGGCGCTCCACGAGCCGGACAGGAATCCCCGTCTCTTCGGAGATGACCCGGGCGGCCTCCTCGGCCAGCGTGGGCCCCCGCAGGCCGTCGCCCATGGGAATGCTCGAGCCATCCCGGAGATAGGCCCGAATCCCGTAGAATACAGCCGCTTTGGAGCCCTGCCCCAGTTGGCCGTTGATCTTCATCTCGATGCCGTCCACCTCGCCGAGGGGCACAGAGCGGCTCACGGGAATCCCCCGGACGCTGCGTCGAGCCTCGATCTCGGTGTCCGAGAGCGTGACCGTCAACGCGTTGAGACCGGTGTGGAGGCCCAGGAGAGCGAGGAGGAGTCCAAACAGCCCGAAGAGCAACACCATCGGGATACCCACCAGCCCGGCGATCCACGCGAAGCCACCGCCCTCGGACAGAAGCTCTTGGGCGAGGAACCAACCCCCGCCGACCGTGAAGCCCAGAGACGCCAGGCCTCCGATGAAGAGTCCTGTCGATATCGACCGCTCCCGCCCCACCGGATAGGCCAGCACCGTGGCGCCACCCCGGCGATCTACGCGCAGGGGCCCCGCTCGGGGACCCGCGAGTGATGTGCTCGGCGCCTCACCGAACGCCGGCATCGACGCCAGGGCGGGCTTGTCCGCAGCCACGACCGGGACCTGCATGGCCTCGCGCCGTCGGATCCTCGACTGCGGGCGGTCGCCCCGCCTGGATCGGTCCAGGCCTTCGAGGAGGACGTGGCCATCTTCCGGTTCTATCCCGTGCTCTCAGTGGGTGTATCGCTGGGCCGTCCCTGAGCCCCGCTCGGCAACGCCACCGGATGCGGCCGGAGCCACCCCGCCTATATTGGCGGCGTGACTCCACCGATCATCGCACGCGCACGCCACCACCCCCACCGGGCCGCTTTGACGGCTCCCGGCGCCTCCCTGACGTACGGGCAGCTGGTCGAAGCCTCCCGTCGTGAGGCGCACCGCCTTCTCGACGGAGCGTCAGACCTCCAAGACGCCAGGGTCGCATTCCTCGCCCCACCCGGCCTGGAGTGGGTGGTCACCTTGTGGGGCGTGTGGCAGGCGGGCGGGATGGCCGTCCCGTTGGCGGCGAGCCATCCGCCACCCGAGCTGGCCTACGTCCTGGACGACGCCGAGCCGGCCGTGGTCGTGGCCCACCCAGAGCTGGAGGCGCGGGTGCGCCCTGCGGCGGAGTCCCGGGGCATCCGTTTCCTCCCGGCGCCCAACCTGAGCGCCTCCGGGGCCGACGCGCCTCCTGCAGCCCTGGACCGCGAGGCAGCTCTGCCCGACGTGGCCCTGGACCGACCCGCTCTCATGATCTACACCAGCGGCACCACCGGACGGGCCAAGGGCGTGGTGACCACTCATGCCAACGTGGACGCCCAGATCGAGTCGCTGGTGGACGCGTGGGCCTGGACCCGTGACGACCGGATCCTCCTTGTGCTGCCGCTCCACCACGTACACGGGATCGTCAACGTCCTGGGGTGCGCCCTTTGGTCCGGGGCCCTGTGCGACATCCATCCTCGCTTCGACGCTCTGGAGGTCTGGCAGCGGTTCGCCGCCGGCGGACTCACGCTCTTCATGGCCGTGCCCACGATCTACGCCCGGCTCATCGCGTCGTGGGACGCGGCCTCGTCGGCCGAACGGGAGGCCTGGTCTGCGGGAGCCCGGCAGTTGCGCCTCATGGTGTCCGGCTCCGCCGCCCTGCCCGTGAGCGTCCTGGAGCGATGGGAAGACATCACCGGCCACCGGCTCCTCGAGCGGTACGGCATGACCGAGATCGGCATGGGGCTGGGCAACCCACTGGCGGGACCGAGGCGGCCGGGGCACGTGGGCGTCCCCTTCCCCGGCGTGGAGATGCGGCTGGTGGACGAGGACGGTGCCGCCGTCGAGCCGGGTCGGCCCGGTGAGATCGAGATCCGGGGACCGTCCGTGTTTCGGGAGTACTGGCGCCGCCCGAACGAGACGGTGGCCGCCTTCCGGGACGGGTGGTTCCGGACCGGCGACGTGGCCGTCCTGGACCACGGCAGCTACCGGATCCTGGGGCGTCGCAGCGTGGACATCATCAAGACCGGCGCCGAGAAGGTGTCCGCCCTGGAGGTGGAGGAGACGCTGCGGCAGCACCCGGGGGTGCTCGACTGCGCAGTGGTGGGCGTACCCGACCCCGACTGGGGAGAGCGCGTCTGCGCGGCCGTGGTCCCCCGTACCCGGGGTCTGGACGGCGAAGCCCTGAAGGAATGGGCCCGGGATCGATTGGCACCCTACAAGCTCCCCCGATCGGTTCTGGCCGTGAGCGCTCTCCCCCGGAACGCCATGGGCAAGGTGACCAAGCCGGCCGTGCGGAGGCTATTCGAGCCGGAGGGCAGCACAGCGAGGTCGGAGACCGCGCCCCCGTCGACGCACACGACCCCATGACGGGAGATCGCATGAGCCTCGTCGGGACGAACCGGATGCGTGCCGCCCCGGAGACCGCATGAGCGCCGTTCTCGACAACCTCCGCGAGTACTGGATGGTGCACCTGCTGCTCCTGGGATACACGGTGATCCTGGCGTGGCACGCCTGGACCGGGAACCGGGAGACCAAGGGGCTGGCCGACTACTATGTGGGCGGTCGCTCGATGGGCGGTGCGGTGGTGGGGATCTCGTTCTTCGCCACCTATTCGAGCACCAATAGCTTCGTCGGATACAGCGGCCAGGCCTACGAGTGGGGGGTGGGCTGGTTGTTGCTGATCCCCGGAGTGGTGGGCTTCTCCCACTTCGCGTGGGTCGCGGTGGCCCCCCGGCTGCGGGAGTTCACCGAGGCGTTGGGCTCCCTCACCATCCCCGACTTCATCGGCTTCCGGTTCGGCAGTCAGACGGCGCGTTTCCTGGCGGCCCTCGTCGTCGTCTTCTCCAGCCTGCTCTACATGACCGCGGTCTACAAGGGGATCGGCAATCTGGTGGAGGTCTTCCTCGAGATTCCGTACAAGCCGGCCATCGGCATCGTGTTCCTGGTGGTCACGCTGTACACCCTCGTCGGCGGCTTCATCTCGGTGGTGAAGACCGACGCCGTCCAGGGCATCGTCATGATCTTCGCAGCGGTGCTCCTCTCGGTGGGGACCGTCCGAGCTGCGGGGGGACTCGCCTCGGTGCTGGACGTGCGCGACCAGCCCGGCGGCGAGGCCCTCTTCCAGATGGACGGCGTGCTCCCCCTCCCGGTTTTGCTCGGGATCATCTTCGCAGGCGTCGTCAAGTTCGTGGTCGAGCCCCGTCAGCTGTCCCGCTTCTACGCGCTGGAGAGCCCACAGGCCGCCCGGACCGGAGCCGTCGTGTCCACCGTCACGTTCGCGGGCGTGTACACGTTGCTCGTTCCCATCGGGCTCTACGCCCGGCGCATCTTCCCCGACGGCCTGACGGACACCGACCTGGTGGTCCCGGAGCTGCTGGCCCTCGAGGGGGTCTTCTCGGCGGGCGTGGCAGCCTTCCTGCTCGTTGCCATGGTCGCGGCAGCCATGTCGTCGCTCGACAGCGTGCTGCTGGTGACCGCGTCCACCTTCGAGCGGGACGTGGTCAGCGTCGTCCGGGGAGGCCGCACGGAGGCTGCCGAGCTCCGGGCCACGCGCTGGTTCGTCATGCTGTTCGCAGCCATCACGGCCCTGATCGCCCTCGAGCCTCCGGGGGGTATCGTCTCGCTCACCGTACTCTCGGGCAGTCTCTACGGCGCGTGCTTCTTCCCCGCGGTCCTGCTGGGTCTCTACTGGCGTAGGGGCACGGGGGCGGCGGCGGTGGTATCGCTGGTGGCGGGTGCGGGGACCCTGATCCTGTGGCGGGAATCGTCCCTCTCGTCGGTGATCCATGAGGTCTTCCCGGCGCTGCTGACGTCGACGCTGCTGTACGTGCTGGTCAGCCTGCGCAGGGATCCGTACGATGACGAAACCGTGGCGGCGCTGTTCCGCGGAAGCGGAGCGCCGGTCGGAGAGGCCGTCGCCCCGTCGGGGCCCTCACCCGGGGCGTGACCTGGAGCACGGAGGATCCCATCAGTCGGCAAGCCCCGCAGGACCAGCACTACGACGCCCTGATCGTGGGCTCCGGCGCCGGCGGCGGCATCGCCGCGTACATCCTGGCCGTGTCGGGACTGCGGGTGCTGCTCCTCGAGGCCGGCCGGGACTACGACCCGGTGACGGAAACCCCCATGTTCCAGCTGCCCAAGGACGCCCCCCTGAGGGGCGCGGGCACGCCGGACAAGCCGTTCGGGTTCTACGACGCCACCGTGGACGGTGGCTGGCAGGTCCCCGGCGAGCCGTACACCAGCGCCCCCGGCGTCGACTTCATGTGGTGGCGCGCCCGGATGTTGGGCGGCAGGACCAATCACTGGGGGCGTATCTCCCTGCGCATGGGAGAGTACGACTTCAAGCCGTACGGCCGGGACGGGCTCGGCTTCGACTGGCCCCTCTCCTACGAGGACCTGGCGCCCTACTACGACAAGACCGAGGCGCTGATCGGCGTCTACGGCTCGAACGAGGGACTGGAGAACACGCCGGACTCGTCGCCCGGGATTCTCCAGCCCCCCCCGGCCCCCCGGGCCTACGAGCTCCTGACCCAGCGGGCCTGCGCGGATCTGGCGATCCCGGTGATTCCGGCTCACCTGGCCATTCTGACCCGCAGGCAGGATGCAGAGCGTCTGCCGGGCATGCTCCATCCCGGGAACGATTTGGCGCAACGGGTGCTGGCGGACTCCATGCGGTCTCGGGCTGCCTGCTTCTGGGCGACGCCGTGCGGGCGCGGATGCTCCATCAAGGCCAACTTCCAATCGACCACAGTGCTGCTCCCGCCCGCGCTGGCCACGGGCAATCTGGACATCCTGACCGACGCCATGGTCCGCGAGGTCACGGTGGACGCCAGTGGCCGCGCCACCGGGGTCAACTACATCGACAAGCTGAGCCGGGAGGACCGGCGTGCGTCCGCCGACGTGGTCGTCCTGGCCGCGAGCGCGTGCGAGTCCGCCCGCATCCTCCTGAACTCGACGAGCTCCAGGTTTCCCGATGGCGTCGCCAACGGAAACGGCGTGGTGGGCAAGTACGTGATGGACACGGTGGGAGCCGGGATCTACGGACAGATCCCGGCGCTCGAAGGCCTGCCGCCCCACAATGAGGACGGGGCGAGCGCCATGCACATGTACATGCCCTGGTGGCGATACCGCGAGCAGCTGGCGGGACGGTTGGACTTCGCCCGCGGATATCACATCGAGTTCGGCGGCGGACGCCGCATGCCGGGTTACGGTGCCTTCAGCGGTATCGAGCCGCTGACGGGTGGCTCGTACGGCCTTCAGTTCAAGGAGGACTGCCGGCGGTACTACGGCTCGTTCATGTACTTCGACGGCCGAGGCGAGATGATCCCCAACGAGGACTGCTACTGCGAGATCGACCCCGACACGGTCGACCAGTGGGGCATTCCGGTCCTGCGTTTCAACTGGCGGTGGTCGCACCACGAGCTGAGCCAGGCCGCCCACATGCACCGGACCTTCGCGGAGATCGTCGAGAGCATGGGCGGCCGCGTCCTCTCGGACGTTCAGACGGATGGGGCCAAGGCCATCCTGAATCCCGGACAGATCATTCACGAGGTCGGCGGCGTGCGCATGGGGGACGACCCCTCGACGTCGGCGCTGAACCCGTACTGTCAGTCCTGGGAAGTGCCCAACCTGTTCGTGACGGACGGAGGGCCCTTCGTGAGCAACGCGGACAAGAACCCCACGCTGTCGATCATGGCGCTGGCGTGGAGGACGTCCGAGTACATCGTGGAGCAATTGAGGACGAGGAGCCTGTGATGGGCGAGTCTCGGGAGCCGTTCGATGGGTGAGACGAGCGAGCGGAAGCTCCCGGTGATCCCGCCCGCCCCGTCGGGCCCACGGCCCGAACGTGGGGTGGGGGCGGACAGGGAGCTGGGCCCCGACCGCGGCTCGAGCGCCGAGCCGGAGGCGGTTAGGGACGGAGGCCCCCCGCATGGACTCGACCAGGTGTCCGGGGGAGCCGGGAACAGCGGAACAGCCGGGTCAACACTCAGCAGGCGTGCCGCGCTGAAGCTTCTGGCCGCGGCCACCGCCGCTCCGGTCTTGGCGGCGGAGGCGTGCGAGCCGGAGGGACCGCTGCCGGCGTCAGACGCGGCTGCTCCGTCCAATCCCCGGGCCCGGGGGACGCCCGCCGATCCCGACCTCATCGCACCCACCGTGCCGTGGGACGGCGTCCTCACCGACGACGAGATGCGGACCGTGCGAGCTCTGTGCGACCTCATCCTCCCTGCCGATGAGCGATCGCCGGCGGCCAGCACCGTGGGCGTGCCCGAGTTCATCGACGAGTGGATCAGCGCACCGTACCCGTCCCATGAACGCGAGCAGGTGCTGATCCGAGGAGGGCTGGTCTGGCTGGACACGGAGGCCGGTGAGCGCTTCGGCGAACCGTTCGCGGCCTTGACCGCGGCGCAGCAGCGCGAGATCTGCGACCAGGTCCGCTACGTGCCCGACGCGGCCCCCGAGGACCGCGCCGTCGCACTCTTCTTCGACCGCTTCCGAGACCTCACGGCCACGGGATTCTGGACCACCGCAGAGGGCATGGCCGACCTGGGCTTCCAGGGCAACGTGCCGCTGGCGAGTTGGGACGGCCCCCCTCCGGAGGTGTTGGGGCGGCTCGGCCTGGCCTGATCGGGTGGCCACGCTGAGGCGGGATCAGGCGGACCCTTTCCTGCCGGTGATCGGATCTCGTGAGGCCCAACCGCAGGCGGGGCCTACCCCGCCGGTGGCTCCGAGCCGGGCGCGGAATGCCCGTGCCGATCCGCCGCCGGACGGGCGAGGTCGAGGGGGAACGTGACCCCGCGAGGCCCTGAGCCGTTCTTCGCGAGCGTGACCCGGGAGGCCCCGTCATCTCCTGGACCCGCCAGCCGCACGATCCCCCGCACCTCGGCCGCAGAGATTCCCGGGTCCACCATGCTGACGGTGCCGGGATGGCCGTTCAGCTCGGTGGCGATGGAGAACACGATGGCGACCGCGAAGTCGCGACCTCGCCGGCCCCCCTGGGCGATGCCCATGAGCGAAGACATTAACTCGACCGTGCGCTCCCTGCGAGAGCCCGTGCGGGGTCCCGGAGGCGCCATCCACCTGTGCAGATCGTCGATGACGATCAACGAGTGGGGGTGGGCGGACCCCGCCGTCGCGGCCTCGAGCCACGCGATCGGATCACCCCCGTAGGACCCGGCGTCGTCCCGGTTGGCGATCGTGATCAGCCCCGTCGCGATGAGCTGATCCAGGCGCCTCGCCGCGGCCTCCAGCAGAACTCCGTCCCTGTCCGAGAGCGCCTCTCCATCCCGCAACCAGCGGTGCACGGCCGGCCTCGGCAGCTCCGGCGGCCGGTCCCCTCCGGCTGCGAGCGTGGTGGCTTCGTGGTGCAGGAGACGGGCGTACACCTCGGCGGGATGCTCGCTTCCGGGCAGGAAGACGGCCGGCGCCGAGCTCTCCCGACCGTGCCCCGCCACGATCGCGTGCCTGCGGAGGATCTCCAGCAGGAATGACGTCTTCCCGGCTGAGATGGGGCCCTCCACCATGTAGAGGTTGCCGGGCACGAAGCGCATCCCGCTTCGGTCAAGCTCGGGGAAGCCCGTGGTCCATCCGGTCGAGACGGACTGGAGGTCGCGGCGGGCGTGGTGCAGCCGGTAGGCGCCGAACGCGTGACCGGGACCCGAATCCTCCGGGAGCGGAAGGTCCAGGGAACCCTCCGCCGGGACACCCGCGTCCGCGAACTCGAACCAGGTGGGGGGCCGCTCTCCCTCCGTCGGGTTGTGCACGGGGATGGTGACCGTCCCATCCGCGGGGGTCGGGGGCGGTCCCTCGGTGCCCTGGGGCACCGCGCGCGCAGGGAGGTCAAGGGTCCCGCTTGGACCCCGGCTTTCCGCATGATCACGGCTGTCGTTGGGCAGAAGCGCGTCCGGCGGAAGTTGGATGGTCGCCCCCTCTTCGGCGGCTGCCTGGACCGCGGTCCCCCGTACCGCGCCGAACGAGGACCGCTGCCGCCGCGCCCGTTCGCGCTCCCTACCGACGGCCTCGGCAACGATGCGCCGGGCGATGGAGTTCGGCCCCCGCTTGGACTCCGGCATGGCCAGGTATCCCTCCACCGAGTCCCGGATGGGGCCTTCCGGCAGGTCGTAGAAGAACCTTATCCCCAGGAGATCCTGAATCTCGGCTGGCAGTCGTGCCGCCGGCCCGAAGCCGGAGCGGCGTCGCTCCTCCAGACTCATGTATCACCCTTGCCTCGAGTCCCGCCGAAGTGGCGCCGTAGCCGGGCTGCCGTCCTTCGACCCGTAAGGCTTACGATCCCTCCCTGAGGCGGATCGGCCGGCCTAAACATATGTTTCAAGGAGGGGCGGTCCCGCAAGGGTCATGTGGTCGGGGAGAGGCGCCGACCGATGCGAGCCCCCCGGGAATCCAGGATCCCGGGAGACTCGGCTCCCGCGTCGGCCCTCTGATCGTTGCCGAGGACTAGCTCGGACGAATCGGATCGGGGATGACGGGAGAGGCGTCCCAAGCCTGGTCCGTGATCCCCGTGGCGCCGAATTGGGCCAGCTCCGACTTCAGGCGGTCGTAGTCAGCGGAGTCCATCCACGCCTGCAGGTGCTCGAAGGAGTCGAACTCCGTCTCGACCATGACGTGGATCTGGTCCTCCTCGGGCTGGCGGTAGGCCCGGAACTCGGTTACGCCGGCTTGGCGGAGGACCGTGGGAACCCATTGTTCCTTGGCCTGCTTCATGTACGCATCGGATCCTCCCGTGCTCGGCAGGTTCCAGCGCATGATTCCAAGTGCCATCGTTCACCTCCTTGTCGAACCGTGGAACGAAGAACGCAGTTGGAGGGCCGGCGTACTCGGAACATCGTTCAAGGAGGAGGGAGAGGAAAGAGGTACCCGAATCGAGCGCGGACGCCGCGACGGCCGGGCTACGTCTCCGCCGCCGGGAAGGCCCGCCCGATTTCCTCGGCCGCCCGAAGTGACAGGGCGGAGAACGTCAGCGTTCCGTTGTTGCAGCCCCCCGAGACCAGCGTCGGCGCGCCGACGACGAAGAGGTTTTCGTGGTCGTGGCTCCGCCCCCACGGGTCCACCACGCTGTCGCCGGCGTCGTCGCCCATGCGGCAACCGCCGCCGGGGTGGTCCTGCGTGTCGTCGACGCCGGTGCGCAGAATCCGCCCACCTCCCGCTCTCACCACCTCGTCGAAGACCCGCCGGATCCGGTCTTCGGTGTGGGCCCGCAGCTCCCGGGAGGCGGGCGCGTCCCGGAACGCCAACCGCGGCAGGGGATCGCCGAACCGGTTCGTCCGAGACGTGTCCAGCACCAGCCGGCTGTCGCGGTCCGGGATCACGTCGTAGTAGGACCGGAGACGCACGGTCCCGGTGGCAGTGCGGGCGCGCCAGTCTACCAGCAGATCGTCGCCCAGAAGCAGACGGCCGTCGTCGTCCCGCAGACGGGGACTGCGGGCCACCGTGGACTCCCACACCCGGAAGTCGTGCCGGACGTACCGTCCGTCGGACAGCCCGGGCCCGTCGGGCAGCTGGGGCCGCTGGAAGTACTTGGACAGCAGGCTGTGACTGAAGAACATCCCCGGCAGAAGGCGCATCGGCAGCTCGGCGAACGCGCTGACGTTCCGGTGCCCGGTCATATAGCGGCCCACCAGGCCCGACGAGTTGGCGAGGCCCTCGGGGTGGCGGCTGTTCGCCGACAGGAGCAGCAGGTGGGGACTCCACGTGTAGCCGCCCGCCAGGACGAAAGAGCTGGCCCGGTAGACGACGTCCGCGTCGGGATCGTCATAGCTGCGTGCCACCGCCGCATGGATCCGGTCGGTGCCGTCCTCGAGCTCCAGACGCCGCACGAGAGTCCTGGTATCCAGCCTGATCCGACCGGCCGAGACCAGCTGCTGGAGCGCGAAGTCGGGCGTGTACTTCGCGCCCGTCGGGCAGATGTTGCAGGTGTCGCACCTCTGACAGACGTTTCGACCCCGCCAGGGCCGGGTGTTCTTCGCCACCGGATTGGTCCAGACCGGGATGCCCGCACCCTCCACCCACTCGCGTAGGCGCTCCAGCGTCCACGACAGGGGCATGGCGGGCATGGGATACGGTGCCCCCCGGGGGTCGAGGGCGGGTGGGCCCGGCTCTCCGGCGACGCCCATCCGCTCCTCCGCCTCCTGGTAGTAGGCGTCCAGCGTCTCGTAGTCCACGGGCCAATCGGTGTAGACGCCAAACAGGCTGCGGAGGCGGAAGTCCTCGGGAGAATACCGTGGCACGGTGCCGCCCCAATGGAGCGCCTGCCCCCCGACGACCATGGAGCGGGACATGATCCCCTCGGCGGACTGGTCCTGGATATGGTCGTCGGTCCAGGGGTTCTCACCGTAGTCCATGTAGCGCTGGCGCCGGTCGTAACGATCTTCCAGGGCCGCCGAGTGCCCCCCGGCTTCCACGACCAGCACGTCCGCGTCGTGCTCCTCGGTCAGCTTTTCGGCGACCATTGCGGCGGTGATGCCCCCGCCGATGATCAGGACATCGCTCTCCACGATCTGGGCGCTCACGAGATGACTCCCGGAAGCGCACTGGTCTCGCCGATCCCCCTGCATGTCCGAGGCGACACGAGGCGGCCGTAGCAACGGTCCACCGCCTCTGCAGAGGCGCACCAGTGGGCCAAGAGGGCGACCGTTACGTGCCGGGCCTGGAGCGGGTCGGGCAGCGTGCCACCCTGGTCGGCCAATCGGCGCTGGACGAGCTCCGTCCGGCCCTCGGGCCCCATGTCGGCGAAGCCCGTCCCTCGGCGCGCTCGGGCCTCCAGGTCCAGCGCCTCGAGCTGTGCCGCCCACCCAGGCACCGGATCGGGCGGGCCGTACCGCAGCTCGGCCGTGCCGTAGCCGTGATTGAGCTCGGCCACGGGCTCATACGCGTCGGCCCACGCCTGGAAAGCGCGCACCGCGCGCTGACGCCCCTCCGCGCCGAGCTCGCCCGGCAGGACCACCTCGCCCACGGCCTGCAGGAGTGCCTCGTCCAGGCGCTCGCTCGTCGTTGCCTCGGCGCCGCCCGTGCCCACCTCGGGAACGCACCCCGCGAGGGCCGCCGCCGAGACGGCCACCGATGAGCGCTTCAGGAAGGTGCGGCGGTCCTGACCGCCCGCGGGCTTGCCGCTCTCCAGCTGGTCTCGATCCAGATCCGTCATGATCCCTCCGGAAGCGCGAAGGCCACGAGGGTGGCCGCATCCTGCCGCCCCCCCGTGGCGATGACCACGAATTGCCGGCCGTCTGCCGTTCCGTAGCTCATGGGATTGGCGTAGCCCCTCGACGGGAGGCGGGTCTCCCAGAGGACATCCCCCGTCTCGGCGTCGAAGGCGTACAGCACGTCGCCCCCGCCGGTCAGGAACACCAGCCCGCTCGCCGTGGCCACCGGTCCGGGTGCCCCCGCCACGCCCAGCCGCTCGGGCAGATCCACGCCCGCCAGCGCCGGGTGCTCGCGCATTTCGGGCCGGTCGCCGACGGGCTCCTGCCAGACGATGGACCCCGTGGTCATGTCGATGGCGGTGAGCGTGCCGTAGGGTGGATCAGAGATGGGCAGCCCGTCGACCCTGAGGGTGCGCGGGGCGCTCCGGTCGATGGCGAAGTCGGCCACGACCGCTTCGGGGTCCGCCGCGGCGATGGTCAGCAGGCTCGGCTCCTCGGTGGACTTCACGTAGAGCATGCCGGCGGGCGTGACTGCGGCCCCACCCCAGTTGCCGCCACCGATGATCCCCGGCATCGCGATGGTCCCCTCCATGGACGGCGGCGTGAAGAGGCCACCGAAGCGGTACGGGCGGGTCAGCTCCTCGGCTCGTCGGCGCAGCTGCGGTGTCAAGCTGATGAGATCGTCGGGCGTGAAGCGCTGCCGGGCGAACGGCTCCGGTCGGGTGGGAATCGGCTGCGTTGCGGCTGCGACCTCACCCGGCACGTCGCTCGGAGGCACGACCCGCTCTTCGATGGGCCAGAGAGGCTCGCCGGTGACCCGGTCGAAGGCGTACACGAAGCCCGTCTTCCCGACAATGGCCACGGCGTCCACCGGACCGCCTCCCGTGTCCACCGTGAACAGCACCGGCGGGGCCGGCAGGTCGTAGTCCCAGAGGCCGTGGCGTACCGTCTGGTAGTGCCAGACGATCGCTCCGGTGCGGCCGTCCACGCAGAGCAGGGACTCGGCGTAGAGGTTGTCGCCCTTGCGGTGCCCACCGTAGTAGTCGTTGCTGGGCGTCCCGACCCCGAGGTAGACCAATCCCCGCTCCTCGTCGGCGACCATGGGCGCCCAGGCGTTGGTGTGCCCGATCACCTTCCACGACTCGTCCTCCCAGGTCTCGTTCCCCGGCTCCCCCTGCTGAGGGATCAGGTTCACGTTCCAGACCTTCTCGCCCGTCCGCACGTCGAAGGCCTGGAGGTTGCCGGGTGGATCGTTCGGGTACACGAACCCGTCCCAGACGCCGTTGCCGAGAATGACCACGTCTCCCAGCACCAGGGGCGGTGACGTCTGGGTGTAGTGGAGCCGGTTCGTCGGCCACAGCAGGTCTTCGGTCAGGTCGATCTCGCCCTCGTGGCCGAACGACGCGATGGGCTGGCCGCTGGCGAAATCCAGCGCGATCAGGCGCCACCGGGAGTTCAGGAAGACCCGGCGCTCGCCCGGACCCGTCCAGACCGCCACGCCCCTGTGCACGAAGCCGGTGCCGTTCGGCGGCTGTCCCCACTCAACCGTGCGCGGGTCGTACGTCCAGATCTCGCGCCCGGTACCGGCCTCCAACGCCACGACCCGGTTGTAGGGCGTCGACAGGACCATGGTGTCGCCGATCACCAGTGGCGTGACCTCGAAGTTGCCGGGTCGGACGTCCTGTCCCCGGACCGGTCGGTACGGCCCCGTGATCGGCTTCTCGCCGGTCTCCCACGTCCACGCCATTTGGAGCGCGTCCACGTTGCTCCGATCGATCACGTCCAGCGGGGTGTATTTCGTGCCGTCGGCGACCCCACCGTATGTGGGCCACTCCCGCTCCGACGGAATCCACCCCGGACCCGGGTCGTCCCCCGGTGCGCACGCGACGCCGACGGCGACTGCGATGGCCGCCAGCCCCCTCGCTATCCCACTTGTCGGGGCTCCGCCGTAGGCGGCCGTTGGTATTCCTCCGCGCGTGGTCATGCCCCCGGCCTCCTGGCTTCGGTTACGAGAGTGGCGGCTCGGTGCTGGGCCTCGGCCAGGGCCTCGAGAATCCGGTTGGTCTCCCGGACGAGCTGCGCGTGGGCGAAGCGGTACCGGTCCCCGTCCGGCCGAGCCTCCGAGAGTATCGCGGCGGGCTCCAGGCCAGGGAGCGGATCGCTGTAGATCCCAGGATCCGGATGGTGCGCGCTACCCGGGGCGAACATGACCCGGTGAACGGGCCGCAGCGCGTGCAGCACCGCCAGATCCAACTCGACCGACGGCGGCGCGTCCTCGAGGGCTCGTTTCGCGGCGGCGAATGTCTCCGCCAGAGCCTCGGCCCGGGCCCGGGCTTCCGAGAGGTCCAGGGCGTCACCGGATTCGGCTTGCCGCATGTCCAGCGCGTCCACGAGGGCGCTCGCCTCGGCCTCCAGATCCACCGGGTAGCGCCCACCGGCCAGCATGACGGCAAGCGCGTCGGCATATAGCTCGGCGTCCAGCTCCAGGATCTCGGCGTCGATCTTGTCGTACGTGTCGTCGGGCGTGTGCCACCACCAGTAGCCACCATCCTCGGCCAGCCGGGAATGGCTGATCTGTAGGAGCGGCAGCCCGACGCCGTTGAAGGCCTGATCGGAGTTGCGCCCTGGGCGTGATGGCGTGACTGTCTGCCCGGTCCCGGCCCGGATCACCTCGGCCGCCAACTGCCGTAGGGCCGGCGACGTCGACGCTCCGAAGCGCTTGGCCTCCATCTGGCCGATGCCGTCCACGTTGACGTACGCGAGCCCCCGGGCGCGCAGCTCGTCGAAGAACCGGTCCGCGAACCACGTGGCGCCACCGTACCGGGCGTTGCTGTGGCCCGGCCACCAAGCGACCACCAGGCCCCGGCGCAGGCTCGAGCGATGCCGGTGAAACGCCAGCGCCAGCTCCAGCATGGCTGCGTTCGAGGCGCCTTCGTCGGTCCCCCCGTGGTGCCATCCGTCGATATGTCCGCCGAACAGCACGTATGGAGCCTCTGCGTCGTCCGGCGGCATGACGCGTGCGACAGCCAGCCGCAGTGGCCTCCACCCCGTGTCCACCTCGGTGGAGACCCGCACGCGGACCTGGCCGTCGGCCATCATGGCCCGGAGCCGATCGCCGTCGCTCCGGCGGATCTGCGCCGTGGGCAGGGCGTTGAGCCGGTGCGTGCTCAGGAGGGACGGCGTTCCCCAGGTCGACGTCACGATGAGCTCGTTGAGGCGCTCCTCGGGGTTGACGTAGATCGCCGCCACCGCGCCCAGCTGCTCGAGCACCGTCGTGGGGATGTTGCGGGGCTGGCCCGTGACCACGGCGACGTTGCCCCGCACATGGTCGAACCCGCGGGTGTCCCGGACGACCAGGCGCTCGCCGGTGCCGAGTTCGAGGGTCGGGAGGTCGCGCAGCTCTCCCAGGTCGACGGCGACCGCCTCGACGCCCTCCGTGGCGCCGGAGAACGACATGGTGATGGCGTCGGGCGCGAAGCGCGTACCGATCACCTCGACACGGGCGGACACCGGATTGCTGGTGTACGCCATGAGCTCGTGGACCTGCACCGGCACCCCCTCCGCCCGAAGTCGGCCCACGATGTAGTCGATGGCGGCGTTCTCGCCGGGGCTGCCCGACGGGCGCACGTGGCGGGTGATCTCGAAGGCGTGGGCGTCGAGCCGCTCCGATGTGATGGCGTCCTTCACCGCCGCGGCCAGGGACTGGGCTTGACCGTCCAGCTCCTCCGGCGAGGCGAGGACGGAGGCGAACACGACGGGCAGGATGCCGATTGCGGTGAGGTGGCGCTGAGCGCGGTCCATTCAGGAGCTCCGGATCGGGGTCGAGCGCGGCGAGCCCGGAAAGACTAGAGGACCGCTGGGGCTGCGTCCACTCGGGTGAGCGCGGAGGTCTCCTGCCAGGGCGCCTCTCTCCACGGCTCGAGACCGGAAGGGGAGCCGGCCGCGCCCCCAGCCTTGCTGCCGACTCCGCCGCCGACCAACAATTGGGTGAAGGTTGGTCCGCAGACCTCCATGGAGCGGGGATGACTCTTCCGGTTCGCCGCTATCTCGCCGAGCTTCGGCGTCGAAAGGTGTATCGCGCCGCCATCGTGTACGCTGCGGCGGCGGGGCCGGGCCGGTGAGATCCTGCCACGGGCCCGGGAGGCCGCGGACAGGGCCCTGGCCCTCGATCCGGACCTACCGGCGGCCCACGTCGCCCGAGCGCTGTCGTTGCTCTACCACGACTGGAACTTCCGGGGAGCCCGCGCCGAGCTGGACCGGGCCTTGGAGCTCAACCCTTCCTCCGCCGATGCGCACCGTTGGGCGCTTCGCAGCCATGCTCCGGCGCATGGGCCTCGGACACCTCCTCCACGACGCCGCTGCCGGTCGCTGATCGGGTCCGGAGTCGGCCTGGTAGAGCGAGAGGCCCAGCCCACTTCCGCGTCGACGCATGGGCGCCGGCTGAGCTACGGACCTCCATCGGGACGCCCTTCGGCCCTCACCAGGTAGGCGCTTCTCCGGTCGCGGTACCGGAGACTCCAATCGGGGCTCCGGAGAGCCCAGCCCACCAGCCCGGCCTGCCGCCGCGTATCCAGTAGCAGCCCGTCGACGCTGTGGAGCTCGAATGTCTCTCGAGCCCCTCGTCCCTGACTCGTCTCGCCATAACGTTGCCAGTGCTCGAGCGGATAGAGCTCGACCCGGGTGTCGACAAACACCTGCCGTTCGGGGGCGGCCCACATCAGGTACGATCCGAAGGCCTCGCTGTGGAAGAGGCGGGAGGGCGGATCCGGGTCTCGTTGGAGCGCTGCCAAAGCGGCCACCGGCGTGTCCGCCGAAAGGAGAGAGCGGACACCGGACGGCCACGGCAGCTGCGGCTTGAGCCACGGTGAGGCAGCCAGGACGAGCACGCCGAAGCTGGCGATCAGACTCCGGTTCAGCGCCGCCGGCGTCTCGACCCTCGCGCAAGACGAGCGGATCCAGGGGATCTCCGCCGCGGCTCCCACGAACATCGGCGTGGTGACCAGTGCGAACCACGCGACGTGGCGCTCGGCCCCGAGCGCCATCGCGAGGAAGACGGCGAACGTCAGGATCTCGGTCGCGTCGGACCGGCGCCGGCTCAGCAGCACCGTCAGGACCGTGACGGCCGCGTAGCACAGAAACGCCGCGCCCACGAAGCTGGCTGGGTGCGGCGCCTGCCACTCCTGGATGAGGCCCTGGACCGCTGGGTCCCCCAGGAGACCGGCGACGTACCCGATGACCTCGTGCCCCCTCGGATTCAACAACGTCGCCAGAGCCGTGACGACCCCCCACAGGAGCAGGTGGCGGAGCGGCGGTATGGCCACCGGTCGGCCCTCTCGCCGGGCCCGGTACCGCTCCAGGGCCGAGCCCAGGGCCACCAGGCCCAGCAGCATCCCCCCGAGCACGAAGGAGCCGTGTACGTTGACCCACACGGCCATCAACACGGGCAGGAGCCAAAGCCCCTGCCGATTCCTCCCGGCGCGCCACTCGGCCAGGATCACGAGAAAGGCGACGAAAAGCGGAATGGCGAAGATCTGGGAACGGAGGCTCCAGTTGGGCGACGAAGCCGGGAGGGTCACGATCAACAAGGCGGCCGCCAGCTTCGCGTCACCCGTGATGCGCCCGCACAGCCGTAGGAGCAGCGCGAACGTCACCGCAAGGAGCAGGAAAGCGAAGAAGACCATTAGCGGCACGCCACCCAGTCCATGGAGTCGGTAAAGGACGACCTGGGCCAGCCAGGGCTGGTCGAACCACGGCGTCCCGGGATAGGTGTACGAGAAGACGTCCGACGTGGGAATCGCCCCGCCCTCTACGATCATCCTGCCTGTCGCCAGGTGCCACCACGAGTCGTTTGGCGACACCGGGAGCAGGAACGCGCGCAGCGCCACCGCGGTGAAGACCGCGCTGTACAGAACGTGGGTGAGCGAGGGAGAAGCCGATTGCCGCATGGCACCGGATGAGTGCGGCGCCACGGGCCGCAGCGCAACGGCCCTCGCTAGCTTCTGAGCGCCTCCACCGGGTCGATCCTGGTAGCCCGGCGTGCCGGAAGGGCGCTGGCCACCAGAGCCGCGACCGCCAACACGCCCGCCACAGCCGCATAGGTGAACGGCTCCGTGGGGGAGACTCCGTATAGGAGCCCGCCCAGGAGACGGGACACACCAAGGGCCGCGGCCAGGCCCAGGGCGATCCCCGCCACGGCCAGTCCCATACCCTGTGAGACCACCATCCTGCGCACCTGCCCACGGCTCGCGCCCAGGGCCATCCGCACCCCCACCTCATGGCCCCGCTGCGCAACGAGGTAGCTGAGCACCCCATGCACGCCGATGAGCGCGATCAGGAGCCCGACTCCCGCGAAGACCGCCAGCAGCAGTGAGGTGAAGCGCTCCCTGGCCAGGGAGTCGGCCAGCGTCTGATCCATGGTCGCGACGTTATAGACCGGGATGTCCGCATCCAGCTCTGCCACCGCCGCTCGGATCGGATCTGCCAGGGACAAGGGATCGCCCGTGGTCCTCACCATGAGGGTGGCCCGACCGGTCTGGGGGGCTTGTTTCATCGACGCGTAGACGGCAGGTGGTGTCTCCGTCGTGAGCCCATACATCTTCTCGTCTTCCACGATCCCCACGATCTCGCGCGCCATGCCCCAGAAGCGGATCTGCGACCCGATCACCGGATGGTCGGGGAAGTAGCGTTCCACCGTGGCACGGTTGACCAGGGCCACCAGCGGCGCTTCGGCGTCGTCGCTCTCGTCGAAGGCGCGCCCTTCCACGACGCGCAACCCGGTCGTGGCGAAGTATGCGGGACCCACCAGACGAGTGACCAGCTCACCCCAGTCCGCCGACTCGGCCTCACGGCCGACGACCAGGAAGCTGTTCGTGAACCCTGGATCGAGGGAGTGCTGACTCACGATCGCCGCTGCCTGCACGCCGGGCAGGCCCCGGGCCCGCTCGGTGAGTGCCTGATTGAAAGCGTGGACCTCGGCCCATCTGGGATAGACCGAAAAGTCCCGGGGGTAGCGGGAGCTGGGTAGCTGGAACTCGGCACGGAGGATCCCCTCCGTCCGAAACCCCGGATCGATCTGCTGGATCTTCCACAGGCTGTGGATCAGCAGCCCCGCCCCCACCAGTAGCACCATCGCCAGGGCCATCTGGCTGACCACCAGCACCCGGCGGGCGCGCAGCTTGTCCAACCCCCCGGCCCCGCCCTGGCTGCGTCCCTCCTTCAAAGCGCCCTGCAGGTCCACGTTGTACGCTTGGCGCGCCGGGACCAGGGCGAACAGCACCCCCACCGCCAAGGTCGTGAGCACGGTGAACGCCAGCACGTCGCTATCCAGCGTGACCCGCCCGAGGGAGGAGACCTCGACCGGCGCGGCCGCCATGATCGTACGGGCTCCGGCGAAAGCCAGGACGACGCCCACCACCGCAGCGGCGCCGGTGAGCAGCAGGCTCTCCACCAGGAACCGACGCGCCATACGACCGGCGCTGGCTCCCAGCGCGGCCGTCACGGCCAACTCCGTGGTTCGCTGGGCTCCGCGGGCCAGGAACAGGTTGGCGACGTTCGCGCAGGCCACGAGGAGCACCAGGAACACCGCACCGAACAGGATCATCAGGGGGGTCGACACGTTCCCGCGGATCACATCCTCGATCGGCTCCACGAAGGCACCCCGGGCTTCGTTCTCGGGGAAGGTCGCCTCGAGGTCGGCCATGATGGCCGACGCCTCGGCCTGTGCCGCGTCGACGGAGACCCCCGGCGCCAAGCGCCCCACCATGGTGTATGGATGGGTCCAGCGTGGGGTCAGCTCGGCGTCGGTCTGGAGCGGAGCCCAGAGATCCGTCGTCTCCTCCGGGTACTCGAGACCGGACGGAAGCACCCCCACGATCGTGTAGGTTTCGTCATCGATGGACAGGAGTTGGCCCAACACCTCGGGGTCTCGTCCGAACCCCCTGGCCCAGAAGCCGTCCGTGAGGACGGCGACCAGCCCGCCCCCGGGTCTCGCCTCCTCTGCGCGGATACCCCGTCCCAGCGCGGGCGAGACGCCCAGCACCGCATCCAGGTTGTCGGTGACCGCGGTCATGCGGACCCGGGTGGGGTCGGCGTCGGCCCGGGTCAGGTTCGCCGATCTGGAGCCGAACGCGGCCACGTCGGAGAAGGCCCGGGTCCTTTCGCGGATGTCGAGGTAGTCGGGCCAGGATCCCGCCTCCCGCACCGAGCCCGTCTCACGGTCGTTCTCCCAGACCAGCGCGAGCCGCTCGGCCTCGTGAAACGGCAGCGGCCGCAACAGCACCCCGTTGACCACGCTGAAGATCGCCGTGGTTGCGCCGATGCCCAGCCCGAGCGTGACCACCACGACGGCCACGAAACCGGGGCTTCGACCGAGCCCACGCACTGCCAGACGAAGATCGTACCGCCACAGGTCCAGTCCCAGCTTGTCCATCGCCCCGCCTCCCTCCGTTTCACGTCCCCTCATCCGCAACTGGACCGCCGTCATGAGCACGTCCGCGCTCTCCCGCACCAGGCAGGCCACCGCCGTAGCGCCCCCACCCCGGCGACGAGCGTCCGTCACCAACGTCTCGAACAGTCGCGCCAGGTCTTCGCCCCGGCGCTCGCGAAAGCCCCTGGGCAGGGCTCTCAACGTTCGTCGGTACAACCCCGTGAGACGATCCTCTCTCACCGCTGCCTCCCCTCCCTCACCGTTGCCTCCGCGCTTCGCTCCACTCCCGACGACCAGGTCTCCAAGGTCGCGCCCCCTGCCGCTCTATCAGGGCGCCAGCCCCTTCACGTTCGCCACCGCCAGCACCTCGGCCAGCCTGGCGGCCTCGGCCCGCGTCACCCGGCGCCCCATGGGCGTCAGTCCGTAGTACCGTCGGCGTTGATCCTCCCCCGGGCTCGGCCCGCTCTCCTCGATGAGCCCGTCGGACACCAGCCGGTCCAGGGCCGCGTAGAGGCTTCCGGCACCCGGGCGGGTTCGGCCGCCGCTCTCCCTCTCGATCCTCTTGATGATCGCGTAGCCGTGGGCGCGGCCGTCGCCCAGCGCCAACAAGATCGACAGCGAGAGGTGGGTCAGGGGGAGAAAGTCCTGGGCGTCCCTCGGTTCCGGCACGGAGTCCCTCCCGGATCGTGGTCGTCAGAGCACCCGTTCGAGCGTCGGGGACTCGTGTCCCACGCTGACACTCGTACGGCCATCGCTATACCGGTCATCTGAGTAGATGATCGTAATAGTGGCAAGGTTGGAACGGATGGGTCAAGGGTCTTCGCTCCGGAGCGGGCTGAGCCAGCCGACCGGTCAGACCGCCCCGTCGCCGTACACGAAGCGCTCGATCTCGCCGTGGATCCGCCGCACCGTGGCCTCCGAGGGCCCGGGGGTCACGCGGGAAACGGCCCATGCCACCAGGCCATTGGCCGTCACCGACCACACCGCGGCGTGGAGTCCCAGCGGGTGCGGCCACGCGACGAGGGTCAGGTAGAGGGTGGCCAGGCCCACTGCGATCCCCGCCAACACCCCGGCTTTCGTCAGGGGGTGCCGGGTGGGAAAACACACGCCCAACACCGCCGGCATGAGCTGCAGCGCCCCCGCCCCGGACATGGTGACCAGGGTCACCAGGAAGTCGAAGGTGGTCACGGACAGCATGTACCCGACGGCCAGCAGTCCCACCACGAGGATGCGGCCCACCAGGATGTAGTGCCCCTGGGTCTCGTCCGGGCGGACGTAGCGCTGATATACGTCGCGAGTGAGCACCGTCATGTTGGAGTGGAGGATCGAGTCCAGCGTGGACATTGCCGCAGCAGTAGCCCCTGCCAGGATGATTCCCGTGAGCCACGCCGGGGCGAACTGGAAGAGCAGCTCGGGGAAGACGCGATCGGGCACGGCCAGGTCGGGGAGAACGAGCGCCCCCCCGAGTCCAACGAGGGCGGCGGGGATGTACAGCGTCATCAGATAGATGGGGGTGGTGGCCCCCAGGATCTTCACGGTCCGCGCCGAGTCGGCCGTGTAGAACCGGATCATGAGGTGAGGCTGGAAGATGATGCCGAAGGACAGGGCGATCGTCATCCCGAACCAGATCCCCGGGGTGAAGAAGCCCCTGGGACCTGGCAGAGCCAGGAGATCGGGGCGCTCGGCCGCCACCGCCCGCCACAGCTCGAGGGGACCGCCGAACAGCTGATACGCCAGGAACAGGGCGCCGATCCAGACGGCGGCGTACATCCAGATCCCCTGGATCACGTCGGTCCAGTAGACGGCGCGGAGCCCCCCCGCCATGAGGTAGCCGGCCGCGACGATCAGCAGGATCAGCGTTCCCACTTCGAACGAGATGCGGTCGCCCGACGCCACCGACAGGATGTAGCCGAGGCCCTGGGCCTGGACCTGGATGTAGAGGATCGTGAAGAGCACCGAGACCATGGCCACGACCACGCGCACCGCTTCGCTCTCGTAGAAGTCCGCCACCAGGTCCGCAGGGGTGATATAGCCGAACTTCTTGCCCAACGCCCAGATGCGCGTGCCCAGCACGTAGGTGATGGCCCCGGTCAGAACCGTCCAGGCGCCCGCCACCCAGAAGCCGATTCCGTGTGTGTAGAAGAACCCGCCCGATCCCAGGAAAGCGAAGGCCGAGTGGTAGGTGGCCACCACCGTGAGGTACAGTACGATCAGCCCCGCCTTTCTCCCGTACAGGAGAAAGTCCTCCAGATCCACCTCGAGGCGTCGATTCGCCACCACCCCGATGGCGATGGTGACGATCAGGTAGGCGAAGATCAGCCCTGTCGCGACGATCCAGGGCTCCATCAGCGGTCGTGTCTGCGCCCGGGTGGCCGCATGCCTGCGAGCCGGCTTGCTCCTGGCGGGGTCCGGCGAGACGGTCCCACCTCGACGCCGAGGGTCCTGTGACCCCGGACGGGGACGGGGCGGTTCACAGCCCCCTCCGCAGCATCCACAGCAGCACTACGATGAGCGCCGTGTACACCGCGAGGAGCCACGCGTAGAGGAAGGGCAGGCCCGAGATCCAGGGTTCCGTATGGTTCACCAGGCCGTGGACGACCGGCGGTTGGGTGAGCGCGAACAGGGCCAGAAAGGCCACCAGCGCGACCCAGCCACGCCGGGTGCGGGGCAGGTAGTGGGACCGATATCCGCGTGGGGCGACCATGGCTTCGCAGGCTATGAGGACGACTCTGCAGTGACGGTCCATCCTACCGGCGATCCCCCCGGGTGCCGCAACCCCCCTGCGTCCGGCAGGCTCGACGCGGCGGTGACGGTGCCGTGCGCCATCCACGCCCCACGGTAACCAGATCTCGCTGACCAGCAGCCTCCGGTGCACCGCCCCACCGATTCGTGAGGTACGTGGCGGATGGGGGCGACCTCTACGACGCATCCTCGCGGTACGGACTCATGTGATTTAAGTTTGAATGACCCCACTCTTCCCCACCTCGTTGGAGGCCGCTCATGACCGTTCCACGTTCGTCTCTTTCCAGGCGCACGGCGCTGCTCCTGGCCCTTTCCTCACCGCTGCTCTTCTCCTGCAGCGACAGTGACAGCGGCAACGGCGGCGTGACGCCGCCGGACCCGCCGGCGCCCGACCCGGGCGCCATCGCCGGCAGCGTGCAGGATGACGCGGGCCAGGGTGTCCCAGGGGCCTCGATCGCGCTCAGTGGTGGCGCCAGCCGCTCGGCCACCAGCGCCGCGGACGGGTCCTTCTCGTTCGCGGACCTTGAGCCCGGTGCCTATCAGGTGGCGATCACGCCACCCACGGGCTTCCAACTGGCTCAGGGCCAGGCGAGCCCGGTCAACGTGACGGTGTCCTCGGGCCAGACCTCCAACTTGACCATGCTTCTGGACCGGCAGCTCCCGGCCGTCACGGGAGAGGTGGAAGGGCACATTCGCCTCGGGGGCGAAGGCGTCCAGGGCGTGGTGGTGAGCCTGGAGGGACCGGCAGGTCCCGCGGGTGAGGTCACGACAGAGGACGACGGACAGTACCGATTCGAGGACCTCGAGGCGGGCGAGTACTCGGTGACCGTGACGCTCCCGGCGGCGTTCCGCCTCGTGACGGGAGAGGAGTCCACCAAAGCGGCGACCGTGACGGGCGGAGGGACGGTGGACCTGGACTTCGACGTCGAGCTGGCCCAGCAGAGCCCGGTCGTTCAGATCTCGCTGACCAGTGGCCTCCGGTTCGTCGGACCCAGCGGGGGCGGCAGCGAGGTCGTCGCTCGTGGCACCACGATCCGCTGGATCAACGAGGACAACATGTTCCACACGGTGACGCCCCAGAACCACTCGGCCTGGGACCGGACCGAAACGAACGCTCCCGGCGTGGTGCTGGAGGTGCTGCTGATCAACCCCGGCACCCTCCCCTACTTCTGCGAGCCCCACCAGGGCGCCGGGATGACGGGAACGATCGTGGTGCAGTAGGGACGGGCACGACAGGCGCGACCGACTCGACCCTTTGGCGGGGCGGGGGCAGCCGGGCCGGATGCCCCCGCTCCGGCCCGTTGATCGCGCTCCACTGCCTGGGGCTAGGGCTCCACTGGTGTCATCACACTAGAGTGGCGCGCTGCTTTTGCAGCGCCACACTCTAGCTCACGTCCGCCGACGAGAGCTCCACGGTGAGGCGGTAGAGAAACTCCATCCCCTCGAAGAACGACCGGATCTCGATCCGCTCGTCCTGCCCGTGCGCCCGATTGTCGTCGATGTCGCGGAAGAGTCCGGACACACCGTACACGGGGATGCCCGCGTTCCGAAGGTAGAGGCCATCGGTGGCTCCGGTGCTCATGGCTGGAACCACGGGGACGCCGGGCCACATCTCCTCCGTGATCCGCTCCACGGCTTGGAGGATCTCCGGAGCCAGCGGCGACGGCGGGCTGGGCGTCGCATCGTCCATGGGCGTCACGGTCAAGCCGGGCTGGTCAGCCACCCGCTCGAGCGTCGCCTTCACGTCCATGGGGTCGTGTCCCGGCACGATGCGGCAATTGACCACGGCCTGGGCTCGCTGGGGCAGAGCGTTCTCCGCATGCCCGCCCGCCAGCATCGTCGCCACGCACGTCGTCCGCATGCGGGAGTTGAAGGCCGGGATGTGGGAGAGGATCTCCACGGCACCCGGATCGGGAGGATCGCCGAGAACCCGGCGCATGGCGGCTGCCGTTTGGGGCTCCACGAGGTTCGCCGTGGCCGCGAAGTAGGCCCGGCTGACGTCGTTCAGCATGACCGGGAACCCGTGCTCCTGGATCCGGGTCAGTGCATGGACAAGCTCGTAGATCGCGTTGTCTTCGCGGGGTAATGAGCTGTGGCCACCCGGGTTCAAGACCTCGAGGCGGAAGCTCTGGTAGACCTTCTCCGCCGCCTGGACGGTGTTGGAGATCCGGCGGCCGTTCTGGATGACACCGCCCCCACCCTCGTTCAGAGCATACTCGGCATCGATCAGCTCCCGGTGGTTGGCCAGGAGAAACGCCACGCCGTTGGCCGGCCCCCCCTCCTCGTCCGCGGTCAGCGCGATCACGATGTCCCGGTCCGGGACAAAGCCCTCACGCTTCATGCGGATCAGATTGGCCACGTGAATCGCGGCCTCGTCCTTGTCGTCGGTGGTGCCCCTGCCGTAGTAGAAGCCGTCCTGCTCCACGAACGTGAACGGGTCCAGATTCCAGTCGGCAGGATCGGCCTCCACCACGTCGATGTGAGCCAGGAGCAGGATGGGCCGCCGACCGGAGTCCCTGCCCCGCAGGCGGGCTACCAGATTGCCCTTGCGCGGGGCGGCCTCGATGACGTGGACATCGGCGGGGTCGAAGCCGGCCCCGAGCAGCCGGTCCGCCATGGCCTGCGCCGCCGCGGTGTTGTCGCCCACCGAATTGGTCGTGTTGATGTCGATGAGCTCCTGGAAGATCTCCCGGGACAGCTCGACGTACTCGTCGGGTGGGTAGGTCTGGGCCCGGATTACGTCGGGCACAGCAGCAGCTACCGAGCACCCACAGACCAGGATCACCATCGCGCCCGTGCGCCTGCCGACCTTCATGTCAAGCTCCAGTTCTCGGTTCGTGGCTTTGGCCAAGGGGAGGGAATGCTCGGGCAGACGCACCGCCGGCGCAACACTTCCGAGCCACCCGCCGAGAAGAGCACCGGCGAGGCCGATGAGAATCGTGACCACGGGCCCGCCCGGATCCTTGCCCGGCATCAGGCCCTTGGCCAGGAGTCCGACGGTCAGACCGAGAACGATCCAGGAGAGGATACCCGTTCCGTGCCCCCGCGTGGTGGAAAACCGTCTTCACCGACGTTACCGTTCCCGCCGACCGCATGAACCCCCGGCTCCAGGACGGGAAAGGAAGAGAGATTGAGCTTCGCCTACGAAGTCACGCCTGACGAGGTCTTCGAGGTCCTTGAAGCCCACGGCGTCGCTCAGTCGGCCGAAGACGACATCGTCGATGACGGCTACGCGGCGGTCGCCGAGCTGGAGGACCGGATCACCGAGGCGGTTCTGGAGTACGCGGACGCCAACACCAGGCGGGCCGTCGCCCTGCAGGAGATCGAGGCGATCCTGATCGAGGACGGCCTCCTCGACGAGCCCCGTCTGGCCGCCGACTCCTGACCCAGCGGACGAGAGGCGCCTTCCTCCCCCCGCGAAAGCGGGTCGGCGCCGGAAGCCCCCACGACCGATACCGGATGCCCGCATCCGTCTACCTCGGCCCACCCGGGGAGGAGGCGGGAGGAAGCAGCAGCCGCGCGGCCACCCCCGAGAGGGCCGTGAGCGCCGCCACCGAGGCGATGGCGACCTCGTAGCCCAAGGCGTCGGCCAACGTCCCCGCCACGACCGCTCCTACCACGTATCCGAGGTCCCGCCAGAGGCGGTACACGCCCACCGCGGTGGCACGGTCCGTGGGGGACACGACGTCGCTCACCTGCGCGATCAGGGTGGGATACACCGCGGCCGTCCCGAGACCCAGGACCACCGCGGCGGCGATCCACCCTCCGAGTCCGGCCGCCAGGGAGAACCCCACCAGGGCCAGTCCCTGGACGAGCATCCCCGAGACGATCAGAGGCCGGCGACCCCATCGATCGGAGAGTGCCCCGCTACCGAGTTGGCCTACGCCCCAGACCGCCGGATAGACGGCGGCGATCCAGCCGATCTCGGTGCCGCCGAGGCCCGCTTGGGCCAGGTACACGGGCAACAGACCCCACGCGACGCCGTCGTTCAGGTTGTTGACCAGTCCCGCCTGGTTGGCACCGAGGAGCGCCGGGTGGCCCCAACTGGCCACCTTGAAGCGCCGCAGAGTCTCCGGCGGGAATGCACCCGGTCCGCCCTCCAGGGCCGCATCGGCCATGGACCGTTCGAGCTCGACGTGCTCCCCTGTGTCCTCCACGAAGGCCGCGCTGAGCACGAGGCCGGCCACCGCTGCGACGAGCGCGATCAGGAACGGGGCTGGCCGGGGCCCGTGCGCGGCCGCCAGATACCCGGCTCCGAGGGCAGCCGCCGCGACCGCAACATAACCAGCGAACTCGTTCAGCCCCATGGCCAGACCCCGGCGACGCGGCCCCACGACATCGATCTTCATGATCACCGTGGCGGACCACGCCAAGCCCTGATTCACTCCGAGAAACAGGTTGGCGACGCCGACCCAGGTCCAGTCGTTGGCGTAGATGAGCAGCAGCGGCACGGGAATGCCGGCGATCCAGCCCGCCACCAGGATCCGCTTGCGGCCCAGGCGGTCGGCCAGGTCGCCGGCGACGAAGTTGGAGGCGGCCTTCGTCAACCCGAATGCGATGAGAAAGGTCAGGGTGGCTCGGGCCGAGGTGATGCCGAACTCGCTCTCTGCCAGCGTCGGCAGCACCGATCGCTCCACGCCCACCATGGCGCCGACGAAGGCGTTCACGAGGACAAGCAGTGCGAACTGTCTCCAGTTCGCACCCAGTCCCAGGGTCACGTCGGTTCGCTTGGCGTCCAGTTTGCCTCGGTCCCTCGCGTTGGCTTGGCCATCGTCGCCCGGGCAACGCGCTCGTCCGGCTCAGCGTGCAACCGTTGAGGTCTTCCTCTCCACCTACGGGCTGCCCACGGCCCGTTGCAGGTCCCTCAACATCTGGGCAGCTCCCTGGTTCGTAGGCTCGAGCTCCAGCGCCCGTCTGGCCCTCGGGAGCGCCTCGGCGTACCGGCCCAGCTGGATGTAGACGCGCGCCAGGTTGTAGTGGCCACGGGCCAGGCCAGGATCCAACTCCACCGCGCGCTCGTAGGAAAGGGCCGCCTCGGCAAGCGCGTTCTGCCGGAGATAGAGGTTGCCGAGGTTGAAGAAGGCCAACGGCTCGTTGGGATTGCTCCTGGCCGCCGTCGCGTAGCTCTCGGTCGCCGCAGCCACGTCGCTGAGCCCGGCCTGGGCGATACCCAGATTCACCCAGCTCAGGGCGTGATCGGGGCGGGCGGCGACGCTCCGTAGCAGGTAGGCCCTCGCGCCTTCGTAGTCGCCCGACTGGTTCAGCGCCGCGCCCATGGCCCCCAGCACACGGCCGTCCTCGGGTACCAGCTCGAGGACCTTCCGGTACGCCAGCAACGCCCCATCGACGTCTCCTGCGGCCCGGGCCTCGTCGCCCAGGAAGCTGAGGCCCAGCACCCAGCGCTGACGCAGGGCGTCCCCGTCCGCCTCGGCAGCAGCCAGCGCCCCCACGAGCGCCTGCCGCGTGTCGCGATCGTGTCCCCGGGCCCAGTGGAGAGAAGCGAGAGCCAGAGCCCGAACGTCCAGGTCGGGGCTGCCCTCCAGTCCCCAGAGGAGCTCGGCCACCGCTGGCTCCAAGTTCGGATCGTCGGGGCCCAGATGGTCCAGGAGGAACCTCGAAAGAGCGGCGAACTGGGCCAGCGGATCCTCGAGGTCGGGCCGCAGGAGGTCCCGTGCGGCTGCCTCGCGGTCACCGCCCACCGACGCTGACACCAACGCATCCACGAGGGACCGGTGCGGCTTGAGCTCGCCCCACCACGCCTCGGCCTGGGCCTGGAGCGCGTCCGCGCTCCGATCGGCGTGGCACTGGATGCACGCGCTCTCGACCCCCAGCGACGCGTCGAAGCGTGGACGCGGCACGGGGATCGTGTGGTCGGACCGCGCATACGGGACCCCGGGGCCCACCTCGGGCTCCTGCAAGTAGGGCATGTGGCAGGCGACGCAGCGACTGCCCTCCGAGTCAGGGGCGTGGAAGCTGTGCGCCTCGATGGGATCGGCCTTGGAGGCGTGACAGGAGGTGCACTGCCCGTCGTCGAACCGGCCGATCAGGGGGTCTCCGAACTCATCCTGATATGCCTGTGAGTGTGGCTCGTGGCAGCTCACGCACGTCATGGACCCATCCAGGTAGCAGGGGCTGCTCAGATGGGTCCCCTGGTACGCGAAGGTCTTGACCCGGAAGTCCGGGAAGAAAGGATCGTCGCCCAGGATCGGGAATTTGAGGGCGTAATGCTCCTCCAGAGAAGCACCCGGGAGATGCCCCTCCCGGACCACGTCCTTCAGGGCGTGGCACTGGAAGCAGAGGTCCAGGGACCCGTCCTTGGTCACCGTGCCCAGGGACGCGAGCCCCAGGTCCCCGCCGAGTCCGAGCCGCCCCGACTCCGCCAGCTCGACGTGGCGCCGTCCGGGACCGTGACACGACTCGCAGTTGATTGCCAGGGATGTGTAGCGCGAACGGTAGTCCTGGCCGGGGGGTTGGTCAGTGAGGATCTGGCTGCCATGACAACCCTGACAGTCGGCGAACCTCTCCACGGTGCCCAGAACCCGCAGCGGCGGCCAATCTCCGCAGTCCGCCAGCGTCATGTCGGGTGTGATGGGGACCCAACCCCTCTCGGCGCGCGTGCCCGTGTTGCAGAACCAACGCGCTTCGTGGCGGGACCAGTCGAAGGGGAGAAACCGGACGGTTCCGTCTGCTACCCGCGTCACGAAACCCTGTGTGCCGCCTCCGACCATGTGGCCACCGCCGATGACGCCGTCGACAGGGAAGACCTGGTCCGCGTGTCCTGCCTGCTGAACGAGGAACTGGTAGTCGCCCTGCGGCGTCACCCGCGGGATCACCCGGCCGTCGGCGAGCCCGATGGGGGTTCCGTCGAACGGTGCGATGACGAGCTCCGGCGAGGGCTCTCCGCCGGCTCTGCCGTGGGTGGAGGTCGCCCAGCGCTGGTACTGGTCCTGGTGGCACTCGGCACACGCCTCCGCACCCATGAACTCGGAGAAGGCCACGGCCGGCGCGGCCTCGGGCGAAGGGGGTGGGAAGACATCCGATGCGCGGTCGCTCACTCGACGGGTCACCACCAGAGCCCCTCCCACCACGAGGGCGAGGCCGACACCCAACCGCAGCCGCCTCGACGCGCTCATTCGGCCCCCGTGGCCGCGCCGGCCAGGTCCCGGGCGCGCCGCCAGATCCCGTCGAACATTTCCTCGGTCAGGCGACCGGTGAAGGTGTTCTGCTGACTCGGGTGGTAGGACGCCAGCACCGTCAGCCTCGGCGAGAGCATCACCTCTGCCCGGTGGCCGAAGCGGGGACGGGGCTTCGGTACCGGCAGGCCCCGCTCCGTCAGGAGACGCATGACCTGCCCATAGGCGAATCCCCCCAACGCCACGACCACGCGCACCTGCGGCAGGAGGAGCCCGAGCTCGTCGGCCAGGTACGCACGACAGTTGTCCCGCTCCGACGTCGCCGGCTTGTTGTCGGGCGGCGCGCAGCGGACGGCCGCCGTCACGAAGACGCCCCGCAGCTCGAGGCCGTCGTCCCGCCCCCACGACTCGGGCTGGTTCGCGAACCCGGCCCGGTGGAGCGCCCGGTAGAGCCAGTCGCCCGAACGGTCTCCCGTGAACATGCGCCCGGTGCGATTCGCGCCGTGTGCCGCGGGTGCCAACCCCACGACCAACACGCGAGCTTCCACGTCACCGAAGCCCGGGACCGGACGGCCCCAGTAAGCCTCTTCGGCGAAGGCGGCCCGCTTCCGGCGAGCCACGGCTTCCCGCCAGCTGACGAGCCGCGGGCAACGGCGGCACGCGACCACCCGTCGCTGAATCGCCGCCAGCGACCCGGCTCTCCCTTCACCTCCCAAAGGCTGTCTTGACCGGGCTCAGAGCTGCTCGCGGATCCGCTCGTATCCCTTCTTGAGCTCGGACGTCAGCATTCTGAAGGCCTCACCGATGTCGCCGGACACGTCGTTCGCCTCGTCTCCCGCGGCCTTCAGACGGCTCCGCAGCGTTTCCCACTTCTCTTCCAACTCTTCCCACTCGTCCCGCGCCTCGGCTTTGGCCAGGTGCATCTTCAGGCGAAGCTCGTCCCGCTGCTGCTTCAGCTTCTCCATTGCGTCCTGTACGCGCTCGTCCATTCCGTTCTCCGTTTGCAATGTCCATCCCACTCCGAAGCATCCCTGGCACGGACCCGCGGCGCAAGGGGCGAGGGGCGTCGCGCGCCGCGTCCAGGAGACGACCGTCGCGATCCTCCGGAGGATCCCCCCGCGGCGCAGCCGGCGTGAGTCCCTCACCCGGAGATGCGCTCAACCCTCCGGCTGGCTGCCTTGGCGATCCTGCCCGCGGGTGAGCCTGCCAATGGCCTCCTGGGTCCCCATGACCAGCAGCCTATCGCCGGGGTGGAGCCGAACGTCGGGTGCGGGAAGCCTCCCGGGACGACCTTCGAGCTCCTCGCCCGGAGGACCGGCGGTGTGGATCAACAGGATCTCCACGCCCCACCGCCGACGCACGTCGGACTCGCGGAGCGTTCGACCCACCAGGGAAAACGGCACATCCAGCTCGGCCAGATGGACCCCGCCCACGACCTCGAGTGACCGTCCGCCACGAACCGAGTCGACGATCGAGCCGAAGCCGCCCGTGAGATCGACGTGGAAGAGGCGGCGATTGTAGGAGTCGATCAGCGCGTCGCGGCTGACGACACCGACGACCCGTTTCGTCTCTGAATCCGCGCAGACGGTGATCTCGTCGCGGTGGGTCCGGCCGAACAGGTGCATGGCCAGATCCAGGTTGTCGCTGGGCAGCACGAAGGGCGCGTCCGGCTGTGCCACGTCCTCCACCACGATCAGGCTGCCGAGAGTGTCCAGCTCGAGGAGGAGCTCGCGGACGTCCCGGAGCGAGACCGTGCCCAGCAGGCAGTGGTCGTCGTCGACCACCTGCAATTCGAGCCCCGGGTCGGCCAGGAGCCGAGGGACCAGGTCCTTGAACGGCAGGTCAGCCGGTACAGTCTCCGGATCCGGCTCCATGACCTCGGACACCGCGATGGCCCGCAGCAGATTGACGTCTCGACCCTCGCGGAGGCGCACCCCACGGCGGTGCAGCTTCGCGGTGTAGACGGACGGCCGATAGAGTCGCGAGCTCAACAGCACGGCCAGGACGCACGCCACCATGAGCGGTGGAATGATGCGGTAGTCGTTGGTCAGCTCGAAGATGATGAGGATGGCGGAGATGGGCGCATGGCTCACGCCCGCGACCATCGCGCCCATGCCCACCAGCGCATAGGCGCCGGGGCCACCGGTCCAGTCGGGGAAGGCCGCATGCGCCACCTGGCCCCACGCGCCGCCCAGTGACGCTCCCATGACCAGAGCGGGTGCGAAGACACCCCCCGATCCCCCGCTCCCGAGGGTGAGGGACGTGGCGGCCATCTTGGCGATGACGATCAAGCTGATCACCAGAGCGGCTTGGCCCCACAGCGCTGCGGTGACGGTCGGGTAGCCGACGCCCAGCACCTGAGGGAAGGCGAGGGCGATGACACCCACGCCGAGGCCGCCGACGGCCGGCCGGAGCCATTCCGGAATCGACGATGCCTCGAACGCCCCGTGGGTGCGATACAGGAGGCGGACGAAGGCCACGGCGGCCAGACCGGCAGCGAGGCCGAGTCCGGCATAAAGAAGCAGCTCCCGGGAGCTCACCAGGTCGTAGATGGGGATCTCGAAGGCCGGCGAGTCGCCCAGGTAGTGCCTCGAGACCACCGTAGCCACGACCGCCGAGATGACGATGGGGGCGAGGGACGCGAAGGCGTAGTCGCCCAGCACTACCTCGACCGAGAAGAGGGTCCCGGCGATGGGCGCGTTGAAGGTGGCTGCGATCGCCCCCGCCGCGCCCGCGGCGACGAACGTGCGGAGGCGACGCGCCGAGACGCCGAGGAACTGACCCAACTGCGATCCCACGGCGGAGCCGATGTGGACGATCGGTCCCTCACGGCCTGCCGACCCACCCGTGCCGATGGTGATGGCCGCGGCCAGCGTCTTTGCCCATAACACCCGGAAGCGGATCGCTCCTGCCAACCGGGCGACGGCCTCCATGACCTCGGGGATCCCCGAGCCCTTGGTCTCCGGCGCAGCCCGTGTGACGAGACCACCGACCGCGAGCCCGCCCAGGGCCGGCGCCAGCAGGCGAAGCCACCAGGGGATGGCCGCCAGACCCTCCAACGTGAACTCTGGCACGCCGTAGAAGAAGTCCTGGATGATCCGGATGAGATAGCGAAACCCGATGGCCCCGTATCCGACCAGCACGCCGATGATCGCGGCGCTGACCACGACGAAAGCGTGCTCGCCACGGCGTACGTTGGTGAGGAGCCGATCCAGCCACTTGCGCAGTCGCTGGCGAAGGCGAAAGAGGCGGACCGTGAGGGTGCGCGCCCACCGACGCCAGCGCCTGCGCCAGGGTCTGACTCTCCGGCTGGGGCCCCGGGCGGCGTGTGGCTCGGTCACGGGCACGACGGGTGGGGCGGAGGCGGGACGGCCCGAGGTGCGGCGGCCGCCCCGCTTCCGGTCTCAGACGTCCTCGGGATTCTGCATCTTGAACACGGCCGCGGCCGCCGCCCCGCCGGCGAGCGGGCCCACGAGGTAGAGCCAGAGCGCTCCGAAGGAACCGTCCCCCATCACCGCGTCGATCAGAATCGGACCGATCCCCACGGCAGGATTGAACGCGCCGCCGGACACCGGCCCGGCGGCGAAAGCTCCCGTGAGGACGGTGAAACCGATGGCCAGTCCGTAGAACGAGTTGCCTTCTGTCGCTCGAGCGGTGGCCGCGTTCAGGATCACCAGGCAAAGGGCGAATGTGAAGAGGAACTCCAGCAGCAACGCGGCCATCGCCGACGCGTCCGAGGCGGGCGCCGGCGCGAAGGTGGACCCGACGGACGCGTAGACCACCAGGGACGCCAGAATGGCACCGGTGATCTGGGCGGCCCAGTACGGTATCAACTCCTTGGACTCCATCTTCCCGCGCATGAGGATGGCTAGGCTCGCCGCCGGATTGTAATGGGCCCCGGAGATGTGGCCGCCCATGTAGACCATCACCATGAGGGCGGACCCGATAGCCAGGGGAGCCAGCGGCGTCCCGTCCACGACCGTCAGGCCGATCGTCAGGACGAGGAAGAACGTACCGATGCACTCGGTCAGGAGCTTGGCCATGGGAGGCGCCTCCGTTGGGCGGTTGAACAGGTAGTCTCGGACCGGAGCGGCCTGAGCCAGGCTCCCGGCGGTCAGGGCTCGATTCTACCCGGGCGACGGGGCCTCCGCCAACGCCTGGCCCCCACGAGCGCGGGGGTGCGGCGGCGCTGTCCTGGTGTGGTGCAGCACCACACTAGCGGGCAGGCTTGATCCCCGGGGGCAACGCGTATAAGGCGCGCACGGTCTGGATGTCTCGCCGGGAGAGGCTCGCGCCCATGTTCTCCGGATACATGACGTCGTCGGTGCTGTCGCTGTGCGGAAGGCCGAGGGCGTGCCCCATCTCGTGCGCCGCCGTCAGCTCCACCACCGCCAGGGCCAGCTGATCGGGGACCACGGCCGCTTCGTCTGGCGCCGAATCGGCTGCTTCGGTGTCGGCGCCCGACTCGGGCACGGCACCTTCTTCCTCCTCGTAGAAGGATTCGGGCGGACGCGTTGCCAGTACGAAGCGCACGACGTCGAAGACGTACTCGTCGCCCCCCTCGCTCCACGTCACCTGCGTCTCTCCAATGCGGGTCTCCGGCAGCTGCTCGACCCACTCCACCACGATGTCCATCTTCAGGTTGCTGGCCTGCTCGAAGACCAGGAGCTCCAAGGGCAGCCGGTTCCACGCCATGATTCCGCGGGTGGCGGACCGCTGGTACCGGAGGGCGCGAGACGAGGGCTCGTGCGGGGGGGGCGGCACCAGAATCCGGAGAACGCGGCGCCCGTCGGGCCAGCGGACGGCCGGCCGATCGGCCGGCGCCGCGCACAGGTATCCCGCCTCGGCACAAGTCAACTGGCCCTCGACGAGGTCGGGGGCGAGGATGCCCAGCGTCAGCACGGCGCCCATGGCCGCGAGGAACGGCGTGGGCTGCTCACTGCCCTTCATCAGGTTACCTCCGTTGGTACCTTATCCGGATCTACACGGTGGCGCCGGCAGTGGCGTGGTGGCAAGCGGAGCCTGCCGGTGCCTGCCATCGCGAAGTCAACGGCGACTCCTGGCGACTCTGGTGGCGCGATCGCACAGCCCCGGGGCCCGCAAGCTGCGGGCCAGCTCCTCGAATTCCGGCCCCGGGCCCGTCCACCGCAGCTCATCGACGTCCGCGAAGACGGCGACATCCAGGCGCAGCGTGGCGATCCGGCGGAACAGCAGCGCCAGCGGTCGGTTCTGCGCCAGCGTAGTGGCCAGACCGGTCGCACCCCGAACGGATACGTCCCATTCGTGCGCATGATCGGGCACCTGCTCGATGTGGTCGTACCGCGCCAGCACTGTCGCCGCGGACTTGGCGCCCCATCCCCGGAGTCCAGGGAAACCGTCCGCCGCATCACCCACGAGGGCCAGGTAGTCGGGGATGGACGCCGGGCCCACGCCGAACTTCGCCTTCACGCCGGCCTCGTCCCGGACCTCGCCCCGACGCCGATCCATCTGTACGACCTTCTGCCCCATGACGCTCTGTCCCAGGTCCTTGTCCGGCGTGCAAATGTAGACCGTTTGCACCCGCGGGTCCCGGGCGGCGCGGGCGGCCGCTGCAGCGAGCGCATCGTCCGCCTCCAGCTCGACCATCGGCCACACCTTCACCCCCATGGCGGCAAGCGCCGACTCCAGCGGGTGGAACTGAGCGAGCAGAGCGGGATCGATGCCCGCGCCGGTCTTGTATCCGGGCCACAGGTCGTTCCGAAACGACTCGATTACGTGGTCGGTCGCCACGCCCAGGTGGGTCGCGCCTTCCTCGAGGAGCTGGAGCATGGAGGCCAGGACGTTGCGCACTGCCTGGAGCTCGTTGTCCCCGGCGTAGCGGGAGTCCGAAGGGATTCCGTAGAAGTGGCGGAACAGCTCGTAGGTGCCGTCGACGAGATGGACGTCCATGGGTGGGCTCTCCCCTACCCCTCGTCGAAGAGCCCGGCGGCCTGCTTCGCCGACAGCACGATGCCCCGGATCATTGCCGAGCTGAACCCCTGGTGCTCCATCTCGTTCAGACCCGCGATCGTGCAACCGCGTGGTGTCGTGACCCGGTCGATCTCCGACTCCGGGTGCCGGCCCTCGTCGAGCAACAGCGCCGCAGCCCCCCTCGCCGTCTGGGCCGCCAGGAGCAGGGCCTCTCCGGGGTGGAAGCCGATCTCGATGCCGCCTTGGGACGCCGCCCGGATGGACCGCAGGAAGAACGCGACCCCGCAGGCACAAAGAGCCGTCGCCGGCACCATCATCTCGTCCTCGATGTGGAGCGTGCTGCCCACGGCGTCGAAGAGCTCGGTCGCTCGGGTCAGAGCCTCCTCCGCCCCGGGGGCCGCGGCGAGACAGGTCATGGACTCTCCGATGCCGACCGCCGTGTTGGGCATGGCTCGCACGATGGGCACCGACGCGCCGGCGTGAGCCTGCAGGGCCGCGACCGTGACACCCGACACCACGGAGACGAGCGTGTGACGCCGGGGATCGAGAACGTCCCGGATCTCGTCCAGGACCTCCACCACCTGCTGAGGCTGCACGGCGATCACCACCAGATCCGACCCGGCAACCGCGCCGCGGTTGTCGCTGCTGACCCGAACACCCCGAGCCTCGAGCTCCGGCAGCCCACCGGAGCGGCGACGGGTCACGTGGATGTGGTGGGGCTCGAACATGCCCGCAGCCGCCCACCCCGTGGCCAGGGCCCGACCCAGGTTGCCACCGCCGAGGATGGCGAGCCCACCCGCTCCTGACCTCTGCGCCATGGTGTCTCCTTCCACTTCACGCTGGCTTCTCTCCATGGGGGAGAGCCGCCGCTCGTCCGATCCGCTCCACCTCGGCCCGAAGCTCGCCGAGGGCCCCGATCTCCGCAATCCGGACACCCCATTGTCCCGTTTCCGAAAGTGGGAATCCCGGATACGGACGCTCCCGCAGGGGAGACGAGATCGGAGCGTTACCCGCCAACTCATTGACGTGTAGCATGTTAGACACGTTTCGGACACCTGGCACAGAACTTCCAGAACATCAAGCGTGTCCGGCGGGCCGCCAGGGTGGTCGCCCGCGGGACAGGACCGACGGGGTCGGTCCGATCCGCCGGTGGACGGCGATGGGGTGATGATGACGACGACGATGATGAGGGTGGAGGTTGTGATGAAGCTGCGAGCGGTGTGGGGTTGGGCTGTGGTGGGTGCGGTGGTCGCCTCGGCAGTGGTAACGCCCGAGGCTCGAGCGCAGGACCCTGATTGGGGCATCCACCGGGCGGAGAAGATGGAGGCCGAGGCCAAGAGCCTGGCCGACCAGCGCGACCGGTGGGAGCACGCCGCCTGGTTGTACCTGCAGGCGGCGTCTCTCCGGCCGGTGGGTGATGCCGAAGCGGTGGTGGATCTGCACTGGGCCGGAAAGCTCGCGTACTACACCGGCGATCTGAGAGGCTCGCAAAGGTCCCTCGAGTCGGCGAGTGAGCGGGCCATGGAGGGAGGAGACTTCCTCACGGCTGGCAGTCTGTTGGTCGATGCCGCCTGGGTCGCCACCAAGAGGGGCAAGGAATCCGACGCGTTGGGGTACGTGCAACGCGCGGAAGCGGTCGTCGAGACGCCGGTGCTGTCCGACGCCGTTCGCGGCATCGTGTTGGCCCGGATCGACCAGCAGTCCGGCACGGTCACTGTGGCCGCTGATTTCGCCGACGACGTAGACGACTTTGGGCCCGGGCTTTGACGGACGCCTGAGCCGGATGGGTGGTGTGGATGTGAGGTAGGGCTGGCGAGGACGTTCGGACGCCGGGTCCCACTATGCGCCCCCGGAGCCTTCGGGCTTCGGGGGCGATCTTCATTTCAGGCGCCCCGAGGGCACCAGTCCTGATAGAGCGGTGTTTCACGAGCTCCGAGCCACCGGGAGGTCGGGGGCGCCTCTCGCACGCCACAACGAACGACCAGGCAGAGCAGCGCATTCTCGAGGAGGAGCGGCGAAGCTGAGCGGCGCGCATCGGCGCTCGGAAGGCCGAGAGGCTGGTGAGCCCCCCTAGCTCCACGACCACCCCACGGTGAACGTCACCGTGAAGTCGTTGTTGCTGGCTCCCGCGGACGGAGGGTCGCTGTCGAACGAGTCCCGGAAGGTCAGGCCCATGTTGAAGTCGCTGAACACCTCGTAGGTGGTCCGCACGTCCAGCTGGAAGCGCACGCGCCCCAGCTTGGTCACGCTGAAAAAGGGGGCGAAGTCCACGTCGAAATCGAACTTGGGGCTGTCGTAGCGAAAGTAGTCCCAGTCGAACGCGCCCGTGACCTCGAGGCTGGTCGCTGTGTCGTCCTGGGATGTAGATGTGGTGTCGGTTTGGCTGAAGCGCTCCTGGTTCAGGAGCACGCCCGCCTCGACCACGATCTCCATGTGGTTGGTGATCAGAGGACGTGCCCTGGCGCCCGCGCCGTAGCTGGCCCGGAGGGCCAGGTTCAGCTCGTCGTTTTGCTGCAGATTGATGGAGACCACTCCGGCCCATCTTCCGTTGATGAACCGCTCACCGAACCCACCCACGTTGTTCCGCCTGGTGGGCTCGGCGCTGGCCTGCTCCTGGAAGTAGTTGCTACCGGATAAGCCGGTGCCCCAGATCTCGCCCCGGTAGTTGGCCTCCCAGCCGGTCGTGAAGGTCGTGGCGGCGTTGGCCTTGGCGTAGGTCAAGCCGATGTCCACATATCCGCTCGTTCGCTGGAAGAAGGTAGCCTCGATAGGTGTGATCTCTACGATCTGCAGGACGTCGACGGTGTCTCCGACAATCACGATCTGACCTTCGTCTTCCGCGTCCCGCAGCGAGCCGAACATGCGACGCCCGCTCGCCAGCACGACCTCCTGGATATGGGTCGTGCGGAGCCGAAGCACCTTGTCCCACTTCACGGACAGGGTCCCCATGTCGTCGGTCTTGTAGGACAGCTTTCCGCGAGCCAGCCTCTTGATCTCCCCTGTGATCTCGTCTCCGTTGACGATCGTCAGCACGTCGGTCCGCTGCGCCGCGCCCGCGCTCGCTCCCCACGCCAGAGTGATCAGCGCCAGCGCGACCGCGCAGGCCCGGCGTGAGAGGCTCACCGGAGCAGGAGCTCCCAGGCCCCCACCGCCAACACCACCGCGCCCGTACCCACCTTGAGCACTACGGACGCGGTCCGAGCCAGGAGGATGCCCCAACCTACCCGGGTGGCGTGCCCCGCCGATCTCGTCTCCAGGAAGGTGACGATGGCCGCGCCCAGGAACGATCCCAGGAAGGCCGCGACGATCGAGCCCGCCAACGGGATCGGCACGCCCAGGAAGAGCCCGATGAAGCCGCCCAGAATGGCGCCCCAGAAGGCCTTCCTCGAGCCCCCGTAGCGACTGCCGAGCGTCTTCAACAGCCAGAGCTCCCCGACCTCGGCCGCCCCGGCCGCCACTGCCACGATGACCCAGGTCACCCAGGGCATGGCGCCCAGGAGGGTCGCCACCAGCAGAATGGCGACCATGACCCACACGCCAGGTAGGCCGAGGGGCACGACCAGAAGGGCGGCGGCCATGGCCGCGACCGCGAGGACTGAGGCTGTGAAGCTCATGGCCGCAAAGTCATTTCACGTGCCCGGGGCGTCAAACCCCCGCGTCGCCCGCGGCGAGGCCGGTCGGCAGAGGGCCGACGTTTGTCAACGCGTCGAAGCAGTGCCCCGCTCTGCCCCCGTCCGTGGCGACGCGCCGACACCGTGGTCGCTGCCGTCGCGTTTGCACCCCCTCGCTTCCACGACTACATCCGTCCCTGTCCACCTCATCGGGGAGCCGCATGGCCCAGCAACCGACCGAGCGCGTTGCCGTTCAGCGGCGCATCGCCCGCGTACGCAAGCTCACCCGGCTGCTGGACACGTCCATCCGGATCCCCGGAACGGGGAAGCGCATCGGTCTGGACCCGCTCCTCGGCCTGGTGCCCTGGGCCGGCGACGCCATCGGCGCGGTGCTCTCGGCCTATCTGGTGTGGGAGTCGGCCCGACTCGGTGCCTCGCGAGGCACGGTTGCCCGGATGCTCCTGAACGTCGCGGTCGAGACCGTGCTCGGTGTCATCCCCGTAGCGGGCGACGTGTTCGACGCGGTCTGGAAGGCCAATACCCGCAACCTGCGGCTGCTGGAAGGCTACCTGTCCGACCCGGCCCGGGCGGGGGTGGCGGCGCGCCGTTTCTGGTTGGGAATGGCCGTTGTCGTGGGTGGGTCGGTGGCGGGCATGGTAGTGCTGGCCGGCTGGCTGTTGTCGGTGCTGTTGGGGCTCATCGGGGTGATCTGACACGCCCGCCCGGGGCCACGGTCCGCCGGAGCGGCCAACACCGGGGCGCAGACCGGGGGGTCTCGCCCCTACGATTCGTCCCCGGAGACCTCATGGCCCCCGGGGACGCCGCCTGGCCGGGCGGGTCGAACCCGCCGGGTCGGGGAGGTCGCCTTGCTACTGCCGAACCGGCTCAGCCGGCCGGCACCCACCTGAGTGCGCTCAGGTCGACCAGACGGACAGGCTGGAGAGGTTGAGGTTGTTCTGGATCCGCCACTCGACGATGTCGCCCGGGCTGATCGGCACGGCCTCCGTAACCGATCCCCTTTGGCCGATGGGGCTCGCCTGCAGCTGGACATTCAGTCCGTGGCTCGTCAAATGGTCCGGCAGCTCGAAGAACCTGCCCGCAGCCGAGCGCACCACGCCGAGGCGAAAGCGGGTCCCGCCGCGTACCGCGTAGACGTTCACGTCCAGCCAGTTGTTGTTCTGCACGTAGAGCCGCACGGGCTTGTTGGCCGGAGCGGTCACCTCCTCGAAGGCATCTCCCTCGGTGGCCTGCTGGCCAGCCGCACCGGACGGAGCCACGAGAAGCGCGGTCAACACCATGCCGGTCGCGAGTAACCCGATCGTGTTCTTCATCATCATCGCTCTACCTTTCACAGTCGCATTCAGCCCCCGCCTGGGGATCCCCGGCCGGGGACGCGACCCGAAGGCGTCGCGTCGTGATGAGGGGTCGGCCCCCGCCGGTCATGGGTCCAACTGTTCGAGTGGCGTAGGCGTTCCCGTGTTCCCGATTGTTCCATTGTTCCCGACCGGGGTGAAGCGGAGGGGAGGCCGGTCCGCGCACAGGTGAGGCCGGCCCCACGGACCGAGGTTGGGCGGACGTGAGGCTCGTGCCCCGGGGTGGCGCGCCCAGGCTGGGTGGTCGAGCCGGCCGGCGGCGGCCGTTTCAGGGCTGCTCGAGGGAGACCAGCCAGACATCGCCTTCGGTGACGCGCCGCGAATAGACCAGCGTGCGGCCGTCGCGGGTCACTCGGGGCGGACCGACGACGTCGCGTAGCGCGAAGTGAACACGCCTGACGGCCCCCGACCGAGTGTCGACCACGTGGAAGGCGTTGCCACCCGTCACGAACAGCAGACTGCGATCGTCCGCCAGCCAAACCGGCCACTGGCCGAAGTCGGTGATGCGCTCGTACGCACCCGTCGTGAGATCGTACACGATGACGCCGTCGTCGGAGAGGCCGACCATTCCCGCGAGCCTCTCTCCGTCGTGCGACCAGTCGTTGACGATGAACTCTCCGATGGTGGAATCCGGCGGGGGGAGGGTCAGAGGCGTCTGCTCGCCATAGGGCGTCCGCGCGTCGAAGATCTCCACGACTCGGTCGGTCCGTGCTCCCAAGCCGTTCGCGGCGATCCGGGAATCCGGTGACCACACCGCGATCCCGGCACCGGAACCGTCCGTAACCTGCTCCAGGGCGCTCCCGTCGGAGCGGATCGACCAGAGCTGCAGGCGCCCGCTCCGGTTCGAGAAAAACAGGACGCGGTCGCCTTCCGGTGACCAGCGGGGCATCCGGTCCAACGCCGAGTCGCCGGTCACCTGGCGAAGCCCCGACCCGTCTCCGCGAATGAGGTAGAGATCTCCTTCGGGCAGGTCCCGGGAGTAGAACGCGACCCAGGCACCGTCGGGCGACGGGTCGGGGGACGACCACTGCCGGGAGCCCGTGGTGAGCGGGATCGGATCCACCAGCGTGCCCTCGTCGAGGTCGAGCGTGGCTTTCTCGATGTTCTGCGTCATCAGCACCGAGCTGTACGCCACGCTCAGGCCGTCTGCCGAAACGCTGGGATGAGCCACGAATGACGCTGGCGTGGTCACGGGCTCGGGATCACCGCTGGGCCGGCCGCCGTCCACGTCCATGGGGACGCGCCAGAGGTTCATGCTGCCCCCCCGGTCGCTGGAGAAGTAGATGTACTCTCCGTCCGGCGACCAGGTGGGACTCCAGTCGGTGGGCACGTCGGACGTGACCGCGGTGGGCTCTCCGCCATCGGCCGGAATGACCCAGATGTCCATCTCGGTGCGGTCCGACATGCGGGCGGTGTAGGCGATCCACCGTCCGTTGGGCGACCAGGTGGGCTGCACCGCGTCGCCGCCGTCGATCAGGCGTAGCTGGCCGTCGTCCACGGAGACGGTCCAGAGCTCGCTCCGGCCCTCCCAGTTGAGCGGCAACAGGCCCACGTGCTCCGTGGCATAGGCCAGCCGGGCCCCGTCCGGCGACCACACGGGGTTGAAGCCGGCGGCCGACACGCGCCGGACGGCCTCTCCGGTGCGTCCCATCACGAAGAGCCCGCCGCCCTGCCGGCTGGACCGGAAGGCGATGCGCTCCCCTTCGGGCGAGAAGGCGGGAGAGTGGTCGTCGTCCGGTGAGTCTTCCGTGAGGTTGATGGGAAGCTGGCCCCCCACGCTGCGGAGGAAGATGTCGCGATCCCCCTCCTCGTCCCCGGCGTACACGACCCACATGCCGTCGGGCGATAGGCTCGGAGAATCCTCGACTCCGGGTTGAGCGGTCAGCTGACCGAAGGTGGTCCTCAACGGCGTGGGGGCGCTTCCTCCTCTGCCCCCGAAGGCCAGCCAGGCTCCTCCGGCGATCACCAGAGTGGCGGCACCCAGGGCCAATTGCAGAGCGCGGCGACTCCCCGGCGTCGAGGCCGACCGGCCGGTGGTGAAGCTCGCGTCAGCGAGAGCTTCGGAGAAGCCCTCGGCGGTTGCAAAACGATCTGCTGGCACGCGTGCCAGGGCCCGCTTCAGGGCCTCTTCGACGTGCCTGGGCACGGTATCCCGCACAACTTGGGCACTTGGCGCCGGCTCGGCCGCCTTTCGGGCCAGCACGGCTTGAGGCGTGGCGCCGGCGTGGGGTACCGAACCGACGAGCATCTCGTAGAGAACGCAGGCCAGACTGTAGAGGTCCGAGCGGGCGTCCATCGCGGCCCCAGTTGCCTGCTCCGGACTCATGTAGGCCGGCGTGCCGATGGCGAAGCCGGTCTTGGTGAGTCGCTCTTCGCCGGCTTGGTCTATGGCCGTGGCGATGCCGAAGTCGCAGACGAGCGCGTGACCCGACTCCAGAAGGATGTTCTCGGGTTTGATGTCCCGATGGATCACCCCGGCGGAGTGGGCGTGGTCCAGCGCGCCGGCTACCTCCCGCGTGATGCGGAGCGCGTCACCGATGGGGAGCTGTCTCTCCCGGTCCAGGCGGTCCCGCACCGACTCGCCGGCCACGTACGGCATCACGTAGTAGAGCAGACCCTCCGCCTCGCCCGAGTCGATGAGGGTGAGGATGTTCGGGTGGGTCAGCTGCGCGGAGATACGGATCTCCCGCAGGAAGCGCTCGCTTCCCACGGACTGGCCGATCTCGGGGCTCAGGACCTTGAGCGCGACGTGTCGATCGTGCTTCGTGTCAGCGGCGAGAAAGACGATCCCCGTCCCACCGCGGCCGAGCTCCCTCTCGATCCGGTACCGGTCCCCGAGAGCGTGCTGCAGACGGCTCTGGAGGTCGTCCATGTGCTCAAGATGAAGTGTGGGGGGGCGCGCGGCCAGGCGCGCGCCTCCGGACAGCCCTGGTTCGACGCCTCATGACCCACCGCGACAATCCAGCGCCGAGGCACCCCGCTGAGCGTGACTCCAACTAGAAGGCGAACATCTGCGTGACCTTGATGATCAGGCTGCGGCCTGGATTCAGGTTGCGGTCGATCCCGGTGGTGAAACGCTGCTCGTTCCAGACGATGTACAGGTTGGACAGGGGGTGGTGGATGAAGTTGAAGCGAAGGTTGGAGTTGAAGAGGCCGCTGCCTGGATCGTACTGGACCAGGGCGTCGATGAACATGTCCTTGTGGAACGAGTAGTTGACCCGGCCGGTCCAGAACGTCTTCACGAAGTCGCCTTCGGGCAGGGACGCGTCGGTCCGGGAGATGCCCACTTCCCCGCGGAAGTGATAGTTGGGCTTCGCGGCCACCGTGGCGTTCAGGGTGCGCTGGTCCCCCGACCAGAGCCCGCCCAGGATCCCGACGGCGCTCAAGGACAGGGGCTTGCTCGAGTCCGTGTTGCCGCGGAGCTGCCACTCCGCCCACCCGTACTCGCCGGGCTGAATCGGCGCGGCCCCCGGATCGATCTCGAACTCGTCCTCGAGCCGCTCGAACACGGGATTGACCGATAGCTCCGCGAAAGCGCCCGACTCGAAGAAGAAGGTGTAGCCCGTGTGGAGCCGGTAGGCCTCCTTCCGCCCGGCCAGATCCTCGAAGTAATTCCAGACGATATGCGGGTGCATCTCGCGGATGCCCCGGCGGCGGAGCGACTCCGGGCGTGGGCGAATCCCCCAATCGATGAAGTACTTCCTGACGCCAACCCGCCGGTAGAAGCTGAGATCGGAATTGAAGCCCTCGCCGATCTGCATGACGCCGAACTTGATGTGATGGAAGTTGCCCTCCCGGTTCAGGGAGGTCCGCCAGACGTACTCTCCCGCGCTGATGCTCGGGGTCTCGGTGAACAGGCCATAGGCGCTCCAGTCCACGTCACCCGGGAAGCGGATGTAGGAGTCGAGACCGTACACCATGTTGTGGTCCTCGGCACGGTTCACCGAGTTCCGCACCAGGAAGATCCCGCCGATGTCCGACCCGGCGAACAGGTTCTTCCGCAGGCGGACCACGCCGTAGTCCGACTCGGGGTTCTCGTCGAGCTCGTGCGTCCGCATCCACAGGGCTCCGAGGCTCACGCCTCCCGGCACGCGGCCCGTGATCCGAGCACCGCCGTAGATGGGAATCTGCTCCCCCTCCGAGCCGATGCCGATGCGGCGGCTGAAGAAGACCACGAGGTCCTCGTCGGCCCGGGGGATGTTGCTGACCCTCACGTTCCGCGCCAGGTCTCCCACGTAGAAGATACCGGAATTCTCCAGGAAGAAATCCCGCTTCTCCTGGAAGAAGAGAGAGAACTGGGTCAGGTTCACGCGCTGAACGTCGGCCTCCACCTGGGCGAAGTCCGGATTGACCGTGAGATCGAGCGTGAGCCCATCGGTGATCCCGTATTTCAGGTCGCCCCCGAGCTCCGCGTCGTTGTCGAAGGACTCGCCACCGGTCTCCCGAACGGTCCGGCCCAGCGCGTAGGGCGTGAGGCGCAAATCACGGCCGGCCGACGCCTGCGGTAGCCCGGTGAGGTCGCCCGCGAGCGACAGGCGCATGATGTTGTACGAGCGCGGCACGGGTGCCCAGTAGACCTGCTCGTTCTTGCGCCGGATGTAGCGGCTGAAGTTTATCCCCCAGGTGCCCGCCCGCTCCGGGTCGAAGCGCAGGGTCCGGAACGGGATGGCCATCTCCACAGTCCAGCCCGCGTCGTCGATCTGCGTCTCCACGAGCCAGATGGCGTCCCAGCTTCCGTTCACCTCCCGACCCTCGCCGGCGATCTGCCGATCGCCCCGTGCGCCGCCCGGGTTGGTCATGAAGACGTACCCGTTCCTGCGGTCCTGAAAGGTGTCGAGAATGACCGTGAAGACGTCCTGGCTGCCCTCCGCGAAGTCCTTCTTGATGTCGTTGACGACGATGCCGGACGGATCGGAGTCGCGCAGCCTGACCGCTACGTACAGGTTGTCCTCGTCGTAGGCGATCCAGACCTCCGTCGCCTCGGTGGCCGGCTGACCTTCCCTGGGCTCAGCCTGGACGAAATCGGTGGCCGAAGGGGCCGCCTGCCACACGGGCTCGTCGAGACGCCCATCGATTCGGACCTCCGACGTCGTCGCCGTCGCGATGACCTGCGGCCGCGTGGCTCGAACGGAGGAGGCCGCGGCCCTCTCCTTCAGGTCCTGAGCACCGAGTGGCGCGGCGGCCGCCAGGACCAGCACGGCCAGGAGCCTTGGCACGCTCGTTCGTCTTCGATGGGGGCCCGGCAGGGTCCTGCCCTCCCCTCTTTCGTCGAGCAACGACTCTCCTTCGAGCTTTGCCAGGTCCGTAGCCGGGTCCATGTTGATGGGCGAACGGTAAACCTGTGGCTGATGGCCCTCCGCGAGCAACCGTTAGACTGGCGGAGCATCGGACCTCCTTCGAACCCGCGTATCATGACTGACCTCTCCGCCACCGTGCGCCGCGTGATGGTGTTGATGATGATGGCCGACCGCCGGGTTCTCACATCCGAGATCGAGATGATGTCGGATGTCCATCAGCGCCTGTTCGGCGCACCGTTGACTCGGGCGGCCATCGACCAGGAGATGGATGCCATCGAGGCCGAGCAGCCGGACCTCGACGAGCTTCTGGTCACAGCCGCCCAGGCCTTCGACGAGGGGGAGCGGGAGGCGATCATGCGGGCGGCGGCGTGCGTCTCCATCGCTGACCGCGCCCTGCACCGCGACGAGAAGATCCTGCTGATCCGGGTGGGAAGCCGGTTGGGGCTCGGACCGGAGCGCATATCGAGCCTGATCGGGCAGGTGGAGTAGCCTGGCCGGAGGGCCTCGTCAGTCACTGCCGGCGTCGCGGAGGAGAGGCTGGGAATGGACATACCGCGCTCACCCATGGACCGGAAGCGCACCCGCAGGGGACCTCCCTTCCTCCGGAAGCTGGGGAGCCTTCTCAAAGGTGGGCTGATCCTGGTCGGAGTGGTGGCGGCCGTTGCAGCCATCCCGGTCGTGTTCCTGTGGATCTTCCTGCCCGATGAGCCCGCTGCGTCCAGCGAAGCGACCCTGGAACCGCAGGCGCCGCTGCCCCCCCGGGTCGAGGAGGTGACGTTCGCCAGAGGGGTCACGCCACTCGACGGGGTGCTGCACGTACCTCCGGAACCGGGACCCCACCCGGCCGTGGCGGTGGTCGGGGCCACCGCCGGGCAGGCCGCCAGCCACCTCGGGGATCTCGGCGATGCTCTGGCCCGGGCCGGTATCGTGGCGCTGACGGTCCTGGATCAGGGCGGCGGCTCGGCCATGAGTGACCGCGCAACCGCCACGCTCACCGACAACGCGCTGGCGGCGCTGGGCTTCCTCCGGGCGCAATCCGACGTTCGCTGGACCCGCCTGGGAATCCTGGATCTGAGCGAGGGGGGCTCCGTCGCGTCGCAAGCCGCGTCCCGCTCCGACGACCTCGCGTTCGTGGTGATGGTCGGCACTCCTATCGTCCCCGAAGGCGGAGACGTCGCGGAGTCGGAGCTGGCCGAGCTGGACGTTCCGGCGCTCTGGTTGTTGGGCGAATGGGGCCCGGGCGCCCCCGCGGAGACGATGGCCCTCATCGACGCGCTACGGGCGCCTGGAAGGCCATTCACGTATCATGTGATCACGGACGCCGCTCGACGAGACGCCGACGGCTCCGAACCGCCGGCGGACATTGGGTCCGTGATAGACGCATGGATGCGTGACACGGGGCTGCGCTGACGCACGACCCGATGAGCGGATCTCCGAACCCACCTCCTGGGAGGCACCGATGGCACAGGGATTGATCGACCGGATGAAGGGCGCGGCGATGCTCGACATCCAAACGTATGAGGAAGTCGAGCACGACCAGACGGCGACGGGTCAGGCCGGCCTGGTGGTGTTCCTGGGGGCTGTGGCCTCCGGGATCGGCGCCAGCGACGTCGGCCTGTTCGAGGCCGTCTTTCAATCCGGGTGGGTGCTGGTCGGCTGGGGAATCTGGGCAGGTATCACCTATCTGGTGGGTTCGAGGCTGTTCGAAGGAACCGCTGATTGGGGAGAGCTCCTGCGCACGCTGGGCTTCGCCCAGGCTCCCAACGTCCTGCTCTTCCTGGGTATCGTACCCTTCGTGCCCGACGGCCTCCTCAGGGGCATCGTGGGCATCTGGGTGCTGATCGCCGGTGTGATCGCCGTCCGCCAGGCCCTGGACTTCTCCACCGGCAAGGCCATTGCCACCGTGGGACTGGGCTGGGCCGCCGTCTTCGTCGGAGCCCTCTTCATGGCGGGGATCGCCGCCATCTTCGCCCGGCTCCTGGGCATGGCCTGAGTCGAGGCGTCCCCGAACGTTCGACCTCACGGCGCGACAGCCTGGACGCTCCGGCCGGGGGGCCGTGCCACGCGGCCCCCCGGCTCCCCCGAATCACTCCGTCCGGAGCGCCTCCACCGGATTCACCCGGCTCGCGCGTCGGGCGGGGATGAACGCCGCCACCATGGCCACTGCGGTCAGGACCAGCGGGATGGCCACGAAGGTGGCGACGTCCGTCGTGCTGATGCCGTAGAGGAAGCGAGACAGGAGCCAGGTTACCGTCGCCGACAGAATCAGGCCGAGAATCCCACCTACGGCGACGAGTCGCATGCCGCCGGCGACCACCATGCCAACCACCTTGCGTGCGTCGGCTCCGAGCGACATCCGAATGCCCACCTCACGGGTCCGCCGCGCCACCGAGTAGCTGACGACGCCATACAGACCGATTCCCGACAGCACGAGAGCCAGACCACCGAAGACCCCCAGCAGCATGGCGGCCATGCGCGGGGCGTAGAGCGGAAGCGCCAGGTGCTCCCTCATGGTCGACGCACTGAGCACCACCAGATCCGAGCGGGTCTCCCGCACCATGGTCTGCAGCTGCCCGAGGAGCTCGGGTTCGGGGAGGATGCCGTGAACGACGATGTTGAGGACCGGACTGTAGTTCTGCCGGTGTGCGAAGTACACGTAGGGCCGGGGCGACTCGCCCAGGGTCCGTACCTTCGTATCCCGCGCCACGCCCACCACCCGGTACTCTCGATCCCGGCGACTCAGGGTCCTGCCGAGAGCCGCTTCTCCGGGCCAGAACCGACGGGCGAAGGCCGCGCTCACGACCACAACGGGCTCGTTTTCGGCTACGTCGGTGGGTGCGAACCCGCGACCCGCCACGACTGGCACGGCCATGACCTCGAAGTAGTGCTCGTCGATGACCGCGTGATCTACCGCGAAGGCGTCCAGGTCCTCGGGTGGCGCGACTCCGTCCGGGAGCAGGTTCGTGGTCTGCACCGCGAAGCCGAGGGGGATGCGGTCGGCCAGCGTCACGCCTGTTACACCGGGCAGCGCTGCGGCTCGTTGGACCAGCTCCTCCCACAGAACGGCCCCCTCCTCCTCGGTGATGTAGCTCATCTCCATGTTGGGCCACACCATGGCAGCGGCGCTCGTGTCGAAGCCGGGGTCGATGGATTGGGCCTTTTGCAAGCTGCGGACGAACAGTCCCGCTCCGATGAGCAGCACGAAAGACAAGCCCACCTGCGCCACGACCAGGCCGTTCCGGAGGCTCCACCGGGAACGGCCGCCAGCCACCGCACCGGACTCGTCCCTCAGGGTAGGCGCCACGTCGGGCCTGGTGGATTGCAGCGCCGGCACCAGGCCGAACAGCATGCCGGCGGCGACGGCGATCAACAGCGTGAACCAGAGCACCGTTCCGTCCGGGCTGAGATCCAGGTTGATCGGGATCGGAATGGGCGGCTGGAAGCCCACCACCAGCGAGAGCGTCCACTGGGCCAGCAGCAGGCCGCCCAAACCGCCGAGCACAGCCAACACGACCGTCTCGGTCATGAGCTGCCGGATCAGCGTCCACCGTCTCGCGCCCAGGGCCAGCCGCACCGCGATCTCCTTCTTCCGGTCCGCGCCGCGAGCCAGCAGGAAGCTGGCCAGGTTGGTGCACGCGATCAACAGGACCAGCCCCACGACGGCGAAGAGGAGGCCCGCCACGGGCAGGAGCGCCCGGTCCACGAATGGGTGGAGGGCCACGTCCTCGGCTGGAAGGGCCGTCATGATCCGGCCGTCGTTGGTGTCCGCGTAGGCTCCCTCGAGGCCCCGGGAGAAGGTCGCGACGTACTCCGCTGCCTGGTCCGGCGTCACGCCCGCTGCCAGCCTCGCGGTCAGGAAGAGCGAACGGCTCCCGCGATTCTCGAGCCGGGTCCCGCCGAACGCCCGGTTGACGTGGTCGGTCATCATGGACGGCACCCACATGTCGACCTCGATCCCGGGCCACATGCCACCGAACCCCTCGGGTGCCACACCGACGATCGTGTAGGGCCGCCGTAGGATCCGTAGCGTCCGACCCACCACCGCCGGATCGCCGGCGAACACCCGCTGCCAGTACTCGAAGCCGATCACCACCACGGTGTGGGTCTCGGGGGTCGCGTCCTCCTCGGGGAGGAAGCCCCGGCCCAACGCGGGCCGGATGCCCAGCACGTCGAAGTAGTTGCCGCTCACTACCTCGCCCATGGAGAGCATGGGCTCTCCGCCGTCTACCTCGGACTGGGCGAAGAACATGGCGTGAGCCACTACGTCCTCGAAGACCTCGTTCTGTTCCCGGAGGTCGAAGTAGTCGGGGTATGAGCTCGTGGAGTACGGATAGCCGTCCTCCTCGCTCGTGTAGATCTGGACAAGGGTGGCCGGGTCGGAGAGGCCCACACCTTCGAGCATGAGCCGGTTGACGACCGTGAACAGCGCCGTGTTGGCGCCGATCCCGAGTGCCAGGCTCAGGATGGCTACGAAGGTGAAGCCTGGGCTGCCGAAGAGGCGGCGCACGGCATACTTGAGATCTTGATTCAGGATGTCCATCTGGCCTCGAGGCGATTTGGGGCCGCCCGGTCCGGGTTGGCTGAGAGGGGTGCGGAAGAGGTCGTAGACTCGGTGCGCGAGCCCCGAGCCGGCGCTCGCGACGGCCTGGCGAACCAGCCAGATCCGGCTCCGCACCGCGCCCCGTCGTGGCCGGATCAGCTCGGTGTACTCCTCGTAGAGGTCGCCCAGCACCAGCTCGCGGTGCCTCCGCGGAAGCAGCCAGCTCAGAATCCGAAGCCAGAGCGGCGGAGCGCTCGGCACCAAGGGTGTCACCGGTCGGATCCCAGATAGGCCTCGTGGCCGTCCCACATGGACGCGAGCATGTCCCGCGTAGCCCGAATCGCCCGTTCGCCGGCGGGCTCCAGGCGGAAGTAGCGCCGGCTCCTTCCGCCGCGCTCGCCCGTGGGGGGCCCCATGCGGGACGACACCAACCCACGCTCCTCGAGCCGGTCCATGGAGGGGTAGATGGCCCCGAGGGAAACGGAGCGTCCGGTTCGGGCTTCGATCTCCCGGCGCATGGTGACCCCGTACGCTTCGTCTCCCAACCGCATCACGGCCAGGAGCAGGAGGTGCTCGAACTCGCCCAGCCCCTTTCGCATTTGCGTCGCTCCGTAGAGGGTCGGTGCCCGCTGATCAGTCCTATATTCCAGGACTGATCGAGACGGATTAGTCCTATTCTCCAGTAGTTGTGACACTGGCCCTACGGGCTCTGTTTGCTGAGGGTTTCACGGCCGCCCCCACGCAGGGGAGAGAGGGCTCCGCCACGACGTGGTCGCCGTCCGGCGTCCACTCCGGAGACGCTCCGTCGCTTCTCTGCACAGTCGTGCCCGGGGCGGAGCGCGAATATCTGCCATACGGGCCCGACGGTAGAGCCGTGGGTAGTCGGCGAACGGCGTCGACGCATCGAATCTCACACCGCCCCTTCGGCCCTGGCGTCGCCCGGGCCCACGTCGCATGATCCCGTCCTGGCGCGCCCGCCGAGCTGCTTGCCTCACGCGCCGGACCTAAATGGGGCCGACCTCTGACCGGGTAGGGAACAATGGCGGAACGTTACTTCACACCCTCGCTCTTCACCTTCTTGAAGGAGCTGGCGGAGAACAACAATCGGGAGTGGTTCCAGGACAACAAGAGTCGCTACGAACAGCACGTGAAGGACCCGGCGCTCAAGCTGATCGCCGATTTCGGTCCCCGACTCGAGAAGATCAGCCCCCACTTCCGGGCGGATCCCCGGGCCGTGGGTGGATCGTTGTTCAGAATCCACCGGGACACCCGCTTCTCGAAGGACAAGAGCCCCTACAAGACCCACACGGGCATCCAGTTCCGTCACGAGCTGGGCAAGGACGCGTACGCGCCGGGATTCTACCTGCACCTCGAGCCTGGCCAGGTCTTCTGCGGGGTGGGGAGCTGGCATCCCGACTCGACGACGCTTCGCAAGATCCGGGAGGCCATCGTAGAGGACCCGACCGCCTGGAAGCGTGCCGTGGGCAAGCGGTTCCGTAACCTCTACGACCTGGAAGGCGACGCCCTCAAGCGCGCACCCAAGGGAGTCGATCCCGAGCACCCCCTGATCGACGACCTCCGGCGCAAGGACTTCATCGGCGTCACGCGGCTGAGCCAGAAGGCCGTGACCAGCGCGGGATTCGCGGACGAGCTGGCGGCCACCTTCAAGGCCGGCGGGAGCCTCGTGCGCTTCATCTGCAGGGCGATCGACGTGCCGTACTGACCTGCGGGACTGCGGCGGCGTACCGCGTGCGGGAGGCCCTGGCCGTTCCGGGAAAGCCGTGCGTCAGCGCTTTGTCACGTCGATCAGACCCTCGCGGATCGCTTCCCAGAAGATCTTGAAGAAGGGTGCGTTCGGATCAGCCTCGTAGGCGACCCGACCCTGGCGCGGCGGCTTGCCGTCGTCCGGCCGGTTGCTCCCGCGAATCACGAAAGTGTTGGCCAGGAAGCTCGTGAGCTTCTGCCCGAGGTTCTGGTTCCCGGTGTTCCGGTCCTCCTGGCGGATCGAGAGATCCTCGTATCCCACCATGACAGCACCTGAAGCCCCGCCCGGCCGGTAACGGATGTCCACGCGGGCGCTGTCGACGCGGCCCGCCGTCACGCGGATTCCCTCCAGGTCCGGCAGGATCGCGTTCACCGCCCCGGCGGGAAAGCGCCCCACGCTGGCGAAGAAGAACATGGTCGGGGGGGGGGCGAGCAGGGGGATGGAGGCACGGACGCTCACCGGAGCGGCGTCGAACGCGCGGGCTTCGGCCTCCAGCATGGTCGGCCCGTCGGACGCGATGCGGGCCGGGTCGTTCGTCAGGTTGGTGAGCCGGGCCTGGACGTCGGCGAAGGCGACGGATCCCGGACGCTGGCTCCGTGGGCCTCGCTCCGAGTAGGTCACGGAGCCGTCCACGATCTCCACGGTATCCACCGTGATGCCCACGGGCAGCTCGCGCATGACGTCGTGGGGCATGGTGGGCGGGCTCGTGCGAGGACTGCCGGGCCGGTGCTTGTCGCTCAGCACCGTCAGCGTGAGTCCCTCGACCCGCACCGTCCGGGCCACCGCTTCGAGGTCCTGGGTGAGTCGATGGAACTGGAGTCCCTCCACCGACACCGCGCCGGTCGCCATGGTGACCCGATCGCCTCCGGGGCCCTGTCCGGCCAGGTACTCGGCCTCCGCGCGCGTCGGATCCAGCGCGAAGGACTCGACGTGGATCGAGCCCGCGGCGGTCGACGCGGACACGGCTCCGATGCTCACCACCGCTCGCTCACCGCCGCTGAGCTCCATGGCGTCCATCTCGAGCCGGACATCCTCCGACCACAGAAACCGCTCCTCGGAATCGGCTTCGCCCGGATCGATGCGGAAGTCGTCGAAGGTCAGCGACAGCCCTCTCACGCGTTCCCTCAGGGGCGCCTCCCCGCGACCGGCCCCGCCGCGGCGAAGCGTGACGATCGTCGCGTCGACGTCTTCGATCGCCACCGTTCTAACGTGGATGTGGCGCAGCTGTTGAGCCACGGCCTCACGGAGCGTCGGGCTGGTGCCAGCCGAATCCGGCGTGGGCGCGGCCGCCTCACCGCCGCGTGCCTCGACACGAGCTTCATCACCCGGCGTCGTGCCGGCTCCATCCATGACCGGGGGGATCTCCCGCTCCACGAGGATCACAGCGACGCGGGGTGCCCGGATGGTGAACGCGTCCGCCTCCAGGTCCCGGTCCAGGATCAGCCTACCGATCTGCACCCCCTCGAAGGACACGGTGCCCACGTCCATCGAAAAGCGGAGCGCGGGTGCCAAACCGGGGTCCGGATCGTTGGTGCCGAAGTCCTGGGGTCGCAGGCGGATCCCGTTCACCGTCAGGTCGCCCTTCCACGGCGCCACGTCGACGTGATCGACCTGGACGCGGTACCGGCCGTCCGTGGCGGGACCCACGGCGCCGTTCAAGACCTGCTCCAGCAGCTCGGCGTCGATCAGCTGCTCGGCGACGACCGTCATGCCCACCCAAACCAAAGCGCCAGTGGCGGACAGTGCCACGAAGATCAGGACGAGACGGCGAAAGAGCAGCGTCATGACGGCCGAGGCCAGTCTGGCTCAGTACTTGATGTCCGAGCGACCCATGGTCATGCCGATGTTCCCCACCCGCGTGCCCACCGTGTAGAACTCGCCACTGCCGGCGGTCATGCCGAAGAACGGCACGTTCTCCACGATCAGGCGACCGTTCTCGTCGCAAGCACCCTCGTGAACCGTGGTTGCGACGACGTCGGCCAGGAACAGGGTACGGCTGGGGGGCACTTCGTGGCGGTCGAACACGCGGCACTCCACGTGGATCGGGGACTCCTCGACGGTGGGGGCATCCACGGCGACCGCCTGACCCGCCGTGAAGCCCGACAGCGTGAACTTGTCGCCCACACGGGACGAGGTCATGTCCACGCGGTCGAAGCCCTCCACCATCCTGGTTGTCGGCACATTGAGCACGAACTCGCCATGCAGGTCCACGAGCTCTCCGGCCACATGCTCGTGTCCGGGGGCGATGCCGATCTGGGGCGGGTCGCCGTTGACGACGAACGTCCAGACTACCGAAATGTGGTGCGGGTCCTCGTCCTTACCTCGCACCGTGAGGAGCACGGCGGGGACGGGTGGGAGCATGGGCCCCGGTTCGGGGAGCACGATCCGGGCACTGGCTTCCTGCGCCCCGGACTGGGGGAGGACGATCCCGGAGCTGGCTTCCTGGGCCCGGGACTCGGAGTGCGGGATCCGGGTGTCGGCATCCGGCGGCACGGGGGCGGCGCCGAGCCTTCTGGCGCTTGCCACTCCCCACGTCAGCAGCCCCGCCGCAGCCGACACGTCCACGAGGAAGCGTCGTCGCGGGACACCTCGGCTCGGAGCCGCCGCGGTCTCTGGTCTATCGAGTCGCACGATCAGTGGTCCTTTCCGGAGTCGATACGGAGTCGGATCCCTCGGGTCAGAAACGTGACGACCGAATCCACAGGTCGGACCGGCCCCAGGCGCGCTCGAAGCGCTGCCAGACCTCCCCCGCCTCGTCGTTCCTGTCCTGCGCCTCGAGACTCTGAGCCAAGCCGAACAGCGACCAACCGTTCTCCTTGTGGTGGTCCAGCTCCTTCTTGTATTCCACTTCCGCTTCGGACGGCCAACCCGCCTCCAGGAGGACCGCGCCCAGCACGTGACGCACGGGGATGGGCCAAGGCTCGGGCTCGTCGTAGGCGAGGTTGTCCTCCACGGTGGCAGCGGCGCGCAGGGCCTCGATGGCCTGATCGTAACGGCCCTCCGAGGCGTCGATCTCACCGGAGAGAACCCCACGAGCCATGAGGAGCAGGTCCCGCTGCTTGTGACGGCGGAAGCTCCGACTCATGGAGTCCGGCAGCTCGTCCACGACCCGATCCACCTCGGTCAGGTGCGTACGGGCCGCCTGGGCGTCTCCGAGCCGAAGCGTGGCCATCCCACGGCTGAAGTCCCACAACGCCCGCTGGAACGGCGTGTCGGGACCGTCGGGCAACTCCAGCACTTCGTCCCAGCGCCCGAAACGTACCAGCGCCACCGGAACGTAGAAGGCCGAATTCTCCGCGATCCGGGCCAGGTCTCGCGCGGCTTGCATCGCCACCGCGCTCTGTCCGTCCAGCCAGGCCCCGAACAGCATCATATGGAGATTGTGGGTCGGGTAGATCCCGGGAGGACCGCCGTAAGCAGCCTTGAGGTCCGTGTGCCAGGCCTGCTGGTTGGCCTTCACCGCGTCGCCGTAGCGCCCGATGTTCATGTAGATGTGGGACGGCATGTGGTTGATGTGGCTGGCGCCGGGAATGGCGCTGCCGAGGTGGTCGGCACAGGCTTCGGCCCGCTCCGGCGTGGGAGACGCCTCCACGAGGTGGATGTAGTGATGGCAAGCCCCGGGGTGCTTGATGTCCCGGGCCAGGACGCTCTCGAGGACCGCCACCATCTCCTCCACGCCAGGGTTCGGGTCTCCGTATTCGTCCCAGAACCGCCGCGGAGCCAAGAGCATCAGCGCCTCCCCCAGTAGGCTGCCGGCGTCCAGGTCGTTGGGAAATCTCCGAACCACGTCCCTCATGGCGTCGGCGTAGGCGCTGTCGAGGGGAGCGCGGTTGGCTTGGGTGGGCTCGGCAACGTACCGGGTGGCCATGGCCTCGATGAGGGCCTTCTCGACGTCAGTGCCAGCGTGCCGCAGCTCCATTGCCCTTTGGATCGCGGCATTCGCCGCGATCCCCTCTTCCTCGTCCATCCCCGAATTGAGGTAGGGCCCGTTGGCCCAGGCCTCGCCCCAGAAGCACATGGCGCACTCGGGATCTTGGCGCTGGGCTTCCTTGAAGGAGGGCAACGCCTCGGAGTGGCCGTAGGCGAACGTCAGCTGCTTGGCCTGATCGAAGTACGCTTGCGCCAACGGGGACGAGGTCGTGATCGGCCGGGTGTGAGGCCCCAGGTTGCCGTAGAGCGGGATCGTGTCGCCCGAGGCGTCCGCCGTCGGGGTCACCACTGCGGGCGCTGGAGGTGTTGACCCGGCCTCGCCGGCAACCGCCACTGACGGATTCGTTGCCACGCTGGACGGGATCGTTGCCGCCGCGGCCCCCCCGTCCATTGCGCTAGAGGAAGCCTGCGCGGACGTGGCGCAGACCCAGAACGATACCAGAGCGACCACGATGCCCATCGCGGAAGTCCCGTCGAAGATCCCCGTACGTCTCCCCGGCATTCGATGCTCCGTGGTCAGGTTTCTCTCGCGCAGCACAGGGCATTGCCCGATTGCGCCGCGTGTCGTCCGATCCGCCTCCCCCTGGCGTCCTATCCGCCACGGGTTACCGCATCGGCGACGCGAGTCCTCGGCTGCGCCGCACTTCACCGTTTCTGGAGAGCTTGCCATAGTCCCGGTTGTAGGGGCAGACGCGCACGCAGATCGAGCAGTCGCTGTTCTGGTTCGCCCAGAACCTGAAGCACTTCTCTCCATCGACGGTCCACTTCTTCACTCCCCGGATGTTCGAGATGTTGTGGACCTCCGTGCTGGGCGTGCCGCCTGGTATTGCATTCGCCGGGCACGCATCCGTGCACGCCCGGCACACCTCGCAGAACTCCTTCACACCGAAGCGCTTCGGGCTGTCGTGGGCCAGAGGCAGATCGGTGAAGATCTTGCCGAAGCGAACGCGCGGCCCGAACTCCTCGGTGATCACCAGGCCGTGGCGCCCGTACTCCCCCAGGCCGGCTTTCAGGGCATACGGGATCGCCAGCGCCGAGTCGTTCATGCTGGCCACGGCCCGGTAGCCCAGGTTCAGGATGTACTGAGTGAGGCCAAGTAGTACCACGGTGTCGTGGGCGTATCCGAGCCCGGTTGCAGTGCCGCTGAGCGCCGAGGGCACCGTGCGGATCAGGTCCCGGTCCATGGACTGGGCGATGACGATGACGTTGGTGAGATCGCCCGGAATCTCCTGGGGCTTCTCGTTCTCCCGCTGGCGCGAGTACTTCCGGGTGTAGATCCACCGCTCGTCGAAGTCGGTGATCCCGACCAGGTCGGCGCCGAATGTCTTGGCCACGTGCTTGATCTCGGTGGCCATGGCCTCGGGCGATTCGACGTCGACTTTCTGGTCCGGGCCATCCCGTAGAACGGTGTACTCATCCAGGAAGCCCTCTCGCCGGTCCCCGTCCTCCTTGAGCTCGGCGAAGATGTCCGTCACGTGCCAGGCGGCGTTCCGGAGCGCGTAGTCCCGCTGGGTGAAGCCCTCCACCTTCTTCCACTCGATCAGCGGAGTGCGGTAGGACTGGTAGAAGAGGCCGGAACGGCCCGACCGGACCGTCGGATCCCAGAAGGAGCGGCAGAAGACGTCGTTCTTCTGGTTGAAGCGGCGGAAGTCCGCGTTGACCTCGAAGCCCGCGGCGGTGTCGGAGGGACGGGTAGAATCCGACACGGTCAGCGCGCCCGCCCCTGGCGCCCACCCGAGGCGGATCCTGTGCCCGGTGCGGCGGGAGCCCGGACAGGGACCATGTCCGGTGTGAGGCCGACTCTGCACGCCCTGGCAGGTGGTATCTTCATGAACACGTCCCCTCTACTCCGGTGGCAGCTCGGCGAACCGAGCCTTCACGTCCACCCCGCTCGCCTCCAGCGCCCGCCACTCCCTCAGGAACACCACGCTGGCGAGCGCCATCACCAGGATCCAGAGCCACGTGGAGCGGAAGTACCACGCCTCCACCGGAGCCCCCATGTCCTTCACGACGTGCACGACCAGGAAGATGCCCAGGAGCACGACGCCACCGACCGCGATGGGCACCTGCCCCCGCCGGGACCCGATCACCCGGACCTCGGCGGCCAACTCGGGATTCCGCCGCGGCAGGATCAAGACCGAGAGGCACATCAGCAGGAAGTTCACCAGCATCGACGTGACCAGGATGTCCACGCCCAGGAAGAAGTCCCCGGCGAAGTGGCTTCCCAGGATCCCCACCGAAGCCATGAGCCCGCTGGCCACGATGGCCACGTGTGGGGTGTGGCGTCGCGCGTGCACCTTCGCCACCTGCTTCGGGAAGATCCCGTCCTCGGCCCAGGCGAACATGAGCCGGGAGACGGCCAGGAGCATGGCCGGGAGGTCGTTGATCAGGGCAATGGCGGCGCCGGCCACGATCGCCACGGTCCAACCGGTGGGGAGCACGTAGCCCAACAGCCCGGGGGCCGTCAGGTCCGTCTCCTGCGCGCGCTCGGCCACGAAGGTCCACGGGACGGCGTGGTACACGGCCGCCGTGAAGAGGATGTAGAAGGTGCCCACCGTGGCGACGGCAATGCCGATCGCCAGGGGCAGGGCCCGATTGGGGTTCCTTGCCTCGCCGCCGGCCTGGGCGATGGAGTCGAACCCGATGAAGCTCGAGAACAGCAGCGCCGCCGCGGCCAGGAACGGACCCAGACGGAAGGGCGTGCCGGGATCGGCAGGGACTTGGGCGCCCTCCCGCGCGGCGAGCGCCGCGGCGAAGTCGGCGTGGTCGAACGAGAACCCCGCCACGATCACGATGCTCCCCAGAGCGAACATGAGGAACATGAGTGGGACCAGCGTTCGTTCGTAGAGCTTCACACCCCGGAGGTTGACGCCTACGAAGGTCCAAAGGAACGCGAGGGCGATCCCCACTCGGGCCGGCCCCGCGTCCAGCGTGGCTGCCAGGCCACTCATCTCGAGCGCCGCGGCTATGTCCCGCAGGAACGGCACGACTACGTACGAGACCACCCCGATGGCGATGCACAAGCCGAACCACTGGGAGAAACTGGCGACGAAGCCCAGATAAGGGTGGAGCGCTCGACTGGCGTACACGTAGCTCCCGCCTGCCCGTGGCATGGCCGAGGCGAGGATTGCGTACGCCAGCGCTGCGAGGATCGCCGGGAGGGCGCCGTAAAGGTAGGCGGGTAGCACATTGGGGCCGATCCCCGGGACGCTCCGGTGGATCATGATGGGGATGACGTTGATAGCGGCCCCCAGCATCGAGCAGATGCCGGTGGCGGCCAGGCCCAGCAGCCCCAGCTCCCGGATGAGTCCGGTGGGCGCGCGATCGGTCGGCGCGGTCGTAGCAGCTTGTGTCATCGGGGCATGGTGGGGGCCAAGCCGCCGATCATCAAGTGGATAGGCGTGGGCCGGGCTTACCCTTCAGCCGGCGGATCCTCCACCAACCGCCGTACTACAGCCTCTACGGTCAGCCCCTGAGCGACAATGGAGAACGCCACCACGATGTAGGTGATCGTGAGCGTCAGGTCCCGCTCGGGACCAGCCGGGAGGGAGAGTGCCAGTGCCACCGAGATCCCGCCCCTGAGGCCCGCCCAGGTCAGGATCTCGGCCGCCCGCCGCGGGAGGCCGTGGCGTCCCCGAAGGGCGGTGAGCGGGATGCTCACGGCGATCCAGCGAGCGGCCAGGGTCAGCGGGATCATGGCGACCCCCGCGATGACCGCAGGGATGGAGAACGCGAGCACGAGCACCTCGACGCCGATCATCACGAACAGGAGCGCGTTAAGGAGCTCATCCACCAGCTCCCAGAATCCGTCCAGGCGCTCCTGGGTGCGCTCGGACATGGCGAATCGGCGACCGTGGTTCCCGATCAGCAGCCCTGCCACGACCATGGCCAGGGGGCCGGAGATGTGGAGTCGGTCGGCCATGGCGTAGCCGGCGGTCACCAGGGCGAGTGTGACCATGATCTCCACCTGGTAGTTGTCCACGCTCTTCAGCATTCCGTACGCCACGAGACCCAGCAACGCACCCCAGACGACGCCACCGCCCACTTCCACCACGAGGAGCTGAAGCACTCCCGCTGCCGTCGCGTCGCTCCCGTGGCCACCGGTGGCGATCCCCAGGAGCACGAGGAACAGCACCACCCCGATCCCGTCGTTGAACAGGGACTCGCCGGTGATTGTGGTCATGAGGCGCCGCGGTGCGCCGAGGTTTCGGAGAATCGCCCCCACCGCGATGGGATCGGTCGGTGAGATCAACGCGCCCAACAGCAGGCAAAAGACGAGGGGCAACCCGACGCCGAGGGCGTCGAGCAGCCACCACGTTCCCAGGCCCACCAGCGCCGTGGACGTGATTACGCCGACGGTGGCGAGCAGTAGGACCACCCACTTCTGCTCGGCCAGGTCGTCCAGGTTGACGTGCAGCGCCCCGGCAAACAGTAGCGCTCCCAGCATGCCGTGGAGCAGCGCCTGGTCGAAGTCGACCGCCAGGAGCAGGTCGCGCAGTCCCTGGAAGCGAACCCCCGCCGCGCCGAGCAGAACCATCGCCAGGGAGAAGACCATGGAGATGACCAGCAGTCCGATCGTGGTCGGCAGCTTCAGGTAGCGGTGGTTGAGCCAGGCGAAGACGGCGGCCAGCGCCATGAGGGCCGCAACGACGTGAAAGACCTCCATTGTCCGCCCCTCAAGCGACCCAGACGGTCTTGATGTTCACGAACTCCCGGATCCCGAACTCCGAGAGCTCCCGACCGTATCCGCTCTCCTTGATTCCACCGAAGGGAAGGCGGGGGTCGGAGCGGCCGAACGCGTTCACGAAGCAGGCTCCGGCCTCGATGCGCTCCCGGGCGATCCGCTCGCCCCGCTCCAGGTCGCGCGTGAAGACCGCAGCGGACAGGCCGTAGCGTGTCCGATTGGCCAACTCGATCGCATCCACCTCGTCCCGCGCCTCGATAAGGGTCGCGACGGGCCCGAACAGCTCCTCGTCGAAAGCGGCCATGCCCGGGCGGACGTCGCTCAGCACCGTCGGCGGATAGAACCAGCCCGGGCGCTCGGGGACCTGGCCGCCGAGCAGACAGAGGGCGCCGGCCCGGACGCTACGCGCCACCTGATCGCGGAGCGTGTCCCGGAGGTCCTTCCGCGCCATGGGGCCGACGTGGGTGGCCGGGTTCAGGGGATCGCCCATCACGGCCGCGCCCATCCTGGCCAGCACCCGCTCCCTGAAGTCGTCCATGACCGACGCGACTACGATGAACCGCTTGGCCGCGATGCAGCTCTGCCCGGAGTTGATCAGCCTGCCGGTCGTGCACTGGGCCGCCGCGGCATCCAGGTCCGCGTCCTCCAGGATCAGGTACGGGTCGCTCCCGCCCAGCTCCAGCACCGTCTTCTTTATGTGGGCGCCCGCCGTGGCAGCCACCGCCTTACCCGCCCGGGTGCTTCCGGTCAGCGTGACCGCTGCCACCCTCGGGTCTGCGATGATGCCGGGAATCGCGTCCACGTCGACGGGCAGGTTCTGGAAGACGCCGCCGGGAAGCCGGGCCTCGAGGAACACGTCCTCGATGGCGTGTGCGCATCCCTGAGTGGTGGGCGCGTGCTTGAGGAGGGCTGCGTTGCCGGCCATCAGCGTGGGCGCCGCGAACCGCACGACCTGCCACAAAGGGAAGTTCCACGGCATGATGGCCAGGATCACACCCAGGGGCTCGAAGGCCACCATGCTGCGGAACGCGTCGGTCTCGACGGCGACCGGTGCGAGGTGGTCCGTCCCCTCGGCTGCGTAGTACTCGCATACCCAGGCGCACTTCTCCACCTCGGCCCGAGCCTGGTCCAGGGGTTTGCCCATCTCCTGCGTCACGAGGCGCGCGAGGTCCTCCAGCCGGTCACGCAGAACGCCGGCCGTGGCGGTCAGGACTCGGGCCCGCGAGGACGAATCCACACGCCGCCATGACCGGAACGCCATGTCCGCGCGAGTCAGGACCTCCGCTACCTCGGCGTCGGTCAACGAAGGATACTCGGCGATCACCTCGCCGCTCGATGGATCAGTGCTGGTGAAACGCATGGGTCAGGCTGCTCCGTTACAGGTACGGGCGTCGAGCCCTGTCGCCCAAGGCCCTACACTGACGGACCGAAGGGGAATGTGCACGCGGGACCAGGGTGAGGCGTCGTGGCAGCGGCCGCGGCCGCGCACCGAGCTCCGACGGAGGCCCGTGCCGCCGACCGGCTGAGATCCTCCGCCAACGGGGCATTAGTTTGCGGACGGGAGCACGACCGAACAAGGTAGTGACGCCGAGACGGCGGGCTCGATCTGCGTCGCTGTGCGGGGCCAGGCCCATCCCCGTCGCGTCGTTGCACGGCACCCCCCGGCTCCTATCCGGCGACCATCCTCAGCACCTGTCGTCGCACCGCTCTCCCCGGAGCGCCTCGACCCCCTCGTTCGTGATGATCGGCACCATGATCAAAGCGGCCACGGGATCGGCCCACCACCACCCCAACAGGGCGTTGAGCGTGAGTCCGCCCAAGAGGATCGCCGAGAGGTAGGCGCACAGCGAGGTCTGTCGCGAGTCGGCCTGCAGCGCTCGACTCGACAGAAGCGCGGCCACCCGCCGCTTCCGCCACGCCAACCAGGGCATGACCACCAGCGAGAGGGACGCGATGACGATCCCGGCAGGGCTCGCGTCGGGTGCGCTCTGCGCAAGCAGCGTCTGCACGGCGTCGTAAGCCACCCACGCCGCCAGGAGCAGGAATGACAGGCCCACCAGCTTGAGCGCTGTTTCCTCCCGGGCCTCAGCGTGCTCCGAGTCCTGCAGTCGCCAGAGCAGCGTGGCACCCGAGGCGCTTTCGATAGCGGCGTCGATGCCGAAGCCGATCAACGCCGTGCTCCCGGCCACAACGCCGGCGGCGATGGACACCCCGGCCTCCACGACGTTCCAGCCGATGGTCAGGTATTCGAGACGGCGTCCTCGCTGTAGCAGCACCGGACGAGCGGAGGATTCCTCGTTCACGGCCGGAGCCGCAGGTCGGATCGCGCCATGAGCCTGTGGGAACATCCTTCGCTCCGGTGTAATCGGTCTTGGAGACCGGGTCCTGAACCACGCATGTTCGGCTAGCGGTCTCGCTCCCCGCCGCCATCCTGGGACCGGTCCCGAGCCGACCCGGGAGGGACTCGGTGCTACCCCGCATCGACGGCACGGGGCCTCCCCCCTATTCTAATCTCTTCTTCCTGCCCAGACCTGCACGTGTTATCCCGGGGGACGCGACCATGCATGTCCGACTGATCCTGCCTGCCCTGAGCTTCCTCCTCTCCGTCGTGCTCGCAGGGCCGCCCGCCTTGACGGGCCAGGACGGGCCGGACGAAGCCCTCGCCGCCCTGGAGTTCCGCTCCATCGGTCCCGCCATCATGGGCGGGCGGGTGGCCGCCATCGCCGGCGTCCCGGGCGACCAGCTCACGTTCTACTTCGGTCATGCGTCGGGAGGCGTCTTCCGTACGCGGAACGGGGGCGTCACGTTCGAGCCCATCTTCGACGAGATCGGCGTGCCCAGCATCGGCGCCATCGCCGTAGCACCGTCGGATCCCAACGTCATCTACGTGGGCACAGGTGAGGGCAACCCCCGGAACAGCGCTTCAGTGGGTCGGGGGGTGTGGCGCAGCGTGGACGCCGGCGAGACCTGGACGTCTCTGGGGTTGGGCGGCACGGAGAAGATCACCCGGATCCGCATCCACCCCACCGATCCGGACGTCGTCTACGTGGCCGCTCTGGGCCACGAGTGGGGGGACCATCCTGATCGGGGCATCTTTCGCTCCACCGACGGCGGTGCAACGTGGGACAGAATCCTGTACGTCGATGACACCACGGGCGCGGCCGACCTGGCCATGGACCCGGCCAACCCGAGGATCCTGTACGCCGCCATGTACGACTTCCGCCGGCAGCCGTGGTACTTCCGCTCCGGCGGTCCGGGCAGCGGGCTGTGGCGCTCGGCGGACGGAGGCGACACGTGGGAGGCGCTCACCGACGCGGCGCCCGACAACGGCTTACCCGAGGGGGCGCTGGGGCGAATCGGCGTGGCGGTAGCCCCGAGCGATGCCGACGTGGTCTACGCCATGATCGAGTCCACCCACGACGGCCAGGTCTGGCGCTCCGACGACCGGGGCAGGACGTGGCGGGTGGTCACCGAAGACGGCAACGTGAACTCCCGCCCCTTCTACTTCACCGACATGCGTGTGGACCCGGCCACCAGCGAGCGCCTCTACTCCCTCAGCGGCCGACTGATGGTCTCCACGGACGGCGGGCGCACCTGGGAGCGGCTCGGCGAGGACATTCACCCCGACCACCAGTCCATGTGGATCGACCCCGAGGACCCCCGGTTCATCCTCAACGGGAACGACGGCGGCGTCTACCTGTCCCGGGACCGGGGAGAGTCGTTCCAATACCTGAACCGGGTGCCACTGGGCCAATTCTATCAGATCGGCGCGGACATGCGGGATCCGTACTGGGTCTGCGGCGGCCTCCAGGACAACGGAGTCTGGTGCGGCCCGTCGGAGACGCGGGAGACCGTGGGCCTGGTCAACGACAACTGGTACATCATCCACTTCGGCGACGGCTACTACGCCCAGATCGACCCCACGGACTGGACCACCGTCTACACGAACGCCCACTACGGGAACATCGTCCGGGTGGACCAGACCAGCGGAGAGAAGCAGTCCATCCAGCCCTATCCGGTCTCACTCCAGGGCGCCGCGGCCGGCGATCACCCGTACCGGTTCAACTGGAACTCACCCATCCATCTGTCGCCCCACGATCCGACGGTGGTCTATTTCGGCTCCAACGTCCTCCATCGGACCGACGACGGGGGGCGGTCGTGGACCGAGATCAGCCCCGACCTGACCACCGACGATCCCGCCAAGCAGATCGCATCGGGCGGACCGATCACGACTGACAACACCAGCGCCGAGTACCACACGACCATCCACACCATCTCGGAGTCGCCGGTGCAGGCCGGTGTCGTCTGGGTGGGGACGGACGACGGCCTGGTGCAGGTCACCCAGGACGGGGGAGCGACCTGGTCCAACGTCACCGAGAGCGTGCCGGGTCTGCCGCCCGAGTCGTGGGTGTCCCGCATCGACGCGTCCCATCACGATGCCGGCACGGCCTACGCCTCCTTCGATCGGCACCGGCTGGACGACATGGCACCCTACCTGTTCCGCACCCGGGACTTCGGACAGACGTGGGAGAACATCACGGCCGATCTGCCGGACTTCGGGTACCTGCACGTCGTCCGGGAGGACCCCATGAACGCGAACCTCCTGTACGTGGGATCCGAGTTCGGGCTCTTCGCCTCCTTCGACGCGGGCGGGAGCTGGACCGAGCTCAGCGGCGGCTCGCTGCCCCCCGCCCCGGTGAACGACCTTCTGATCCACCCCCGGGACAACGACCTGATCGTGGGCACCCACGGCCGGAGCATCTGGATCCTGGACGACCTCACGCCCCTCCAGCAACTGGCCGAGGGGCGGATGGCCGGCACCTATCTGTTCGATCCACCCACGGCCACGCGCTTCCAGATGCAGTTCAACAAGCCCTTCCTGGCACAAGGCGCCTTCAAGGGAGACAACCCGGGTAGCGTGGCCACGATCTCGTACTACCTGGACGCGGAGCCGGAAGCCGACGTGTCGCTCACGGTGGAGAATGGCGAGAGCGTGATCCGGACGTTGGAGGCCACCGGACACACCGGAGTGAACCGTGTCCACTGGGCGCTGGACTACGATCCCATGGGCGAAGGCGGTGGGGGGAATCCCTTTGCGCAATCCAATCCGTTGGTGCGCGTGCCACCGGGCGTCTACACCGTGCGGCTGGCGGTGGGCGAGGCCGAGCTCACCAAGCTTCTCCAGGTCCGCATGGACCCCGAGGCCCGCGTTACGGAGGCGGACGTCATCGCCCAGGTGGAGGCCGCCCGGCGCCTGGCCCGGATGCGGTACGCCGCGGACACGTCCATCGAGGACGCCGAAGCGGTCCAGGAGGGACTGGAGACCTTCGCCGATCGCTACGAGGATGAGGAAGGTCAGCCGGGGGTCCTGGCGGGGGACGCACGCACGATCCACGAGGATCTGGAGACGGTCCGCGGGGAGTTGGTGAGCGAGCCCGGCGGCTACCGGTCACCGGCCATGCTACGGGACAGGATCAGCGCGATGCTCGGTGACGTGGGGACCGTGAGTGAAGGGCCCAACGCACAGCAAGACCAGTGGATCGAGGTGTTCGACACCTCACTTCAGGACCTGAGCCGCGAGATTGAGCGGATCATCCAGGAAGACGTGAGCGACCTGAACCGCCGCATCCAGGAGGCGGGCCTGCCCATGATCGAGGCGCCGGAGCGGGACACGGCCGTGATCTCGGACGACGAACAGGACGGCCCGATCGGATGAGGACCGGGAGCGGGGTGGCGCGGGCGTCCGGCTCTGGGTGCAGGTCACTCAGCTGCGACTTGATGGCGACGACCTCCGGGGCGCCGACCGGCCCCACGGACTCGAGATGCAGGAGAGCGTGACGATGCTTCCTTCGAATGAGCTCCGCCGGACCGTATCGCCCGCTCTCGGTGGGCGTCGCCGATTCACCCCGGACCGGCGCCGCGTGCACGCAGCGTCGGTGATGGTGGGGCTCCTGGCCGTCATGCCCCTGCCGGCCCTGGGACAGGAGGGCGAGACCCTCGCGGTCCGTGCCGCTCGGATCATCGACGGCACGGGCGCCCCACCCATCCAGAACGGTGCGGTCGTGATCCAGGGCGAGCGCATCAGAGCCGTCGGTGACGCATCCGCGATCCCGTCGGGCGCTCGCGTGATCGACCTGGGCGACGCCACGGTGCTGCCCGGCCTCATCGACCTCCACACCCACCTGTCCGGCAGCACCAACGTGACCTGGGAGGAGGAGCTCGTCACCACGACGCCCGGCTACGCCGCGCTCTCCGGCGCCTACAACGCCCGTGTCACCCTCGAGGCCGGCTTCACGACCGTGCGGGACATGGGCCCGACGTGGCCCTACACCGACGTGGACCTCCGGAACGCCATCGACGAGGGGCTCGTACCGGGGCCCAGGATGTCCGTGGCCGGCAACTACGTGTCAGCCACGGGGGGCGCCGGCGACGCCCGCCAGTTCTCGATCTACGTAGACGTCCCCGTCGTACGGAACCTGGCCGACGGGGTCGACGCGGTCCGGGCGGCCGTGCGCACGAACTTCAAGCACGGCGCGGACTTCATCAAGATCCTCAGCACCGGTGCGGTCCTGTCCAGGGGCATCCCGCCGGGGGCTCAGCAGTACTCCGACGAGGAGATCGCGGTGGCCGTGGTGGAGGCAAACCGATGGGGCCGCTTCGTTGCTTCCCACGCACATGGAGCCGAGGGCATCAAGGCCGCGATCCGCGCTGGCGTCCGCACCATCGACCACGGTTCGATGATGGACGACGAGGGGATCCGGATGCTCCTGGCCAGCGGCTATACGTACTACGTGCCCACCCTCTACGTGGGGGCCGTAGTGGTCCGCGACGGGGCCGAGCTCGGCATCCCACCCGCCGAGATCGAGCGCTCCCGGGAGATGATGAAATACCGGAACGCCACCTTCCAGCGGGCCCTGGAAGCAGGGCTCACCATCGGGTTCGCCACGGACGCCGGAGTGTTCCCCCACGGCCACAACGCCCGAGAGTTCGCGATCCGCATCGAGCTCGGCGAGAGCGAGATGGACGCCATCGTGGCGGCGACCAGCCTCAATGCCACGATCATGGGTTGGGACGACCGGCTCGGTTCCGTCGAGGCCGGCAAGCTCGCTGACCTCATCGCCGTCGCCGGCGACCCGCTCGAGGACATCACCGAGCTGGAGCGAGTGACCTGGGTCATGAAGGGGGGGCGGATCTACCTGGGCGACGCCGACGCCAAGGCCAGATGAGCCTCGAGGGCGCCCTCGGCAGCGGTCGGCACCGGGTACCCGCCGGGCAATCGGGCCCACCGACGCACCACCGCCCCCGGGCCCCTCGCCAAGGGGGCGCGAAGGCCCTACTGTTGCCTTTATTCCCACAGCGGACCTCGGCGCGACCGTCCCGGGTCTCCCCTCCCCCGGGTCGATCGATGCCATTCCGCACGGAACTCCGCCAGAGGCTCACGCTTTCGGGGGAGTAGAGCCTACTACGGCAGGTCCGGGCTCCTGGTTGCCCGGAGGGAGAGGTCCGATGACGCACGAGAACCACCGCCCGCCCACGATGGCCGATGTCCTGTACGAGTCGTTCTACTCCGGTGCCATTGGCGGGGCCGTCGTCGCGCTCTTCTTCCTGGTGCTCGACACGATCGGTGGGCAACCGCTCTTCACGCCCTCACTGGTGGGCAGCGTGCTGTTCTTCGGCGAGGCCGCAGATGCCGTGAGCGCGGTCCGGCTCGACGCGGTGGCGCTGACCACGATCGTCCACATCCTCGCGTTCATGATACTGGGCCTCTTGGCCTCCTGGGTCGTCCGTTTCGTCGAGGCGCGCGCCACTTCCTTCTCGGCCTCCGCCGGCGCGCTCTTCGTGCTCTCCTCCGCCGGATTCCTGATGAGCGCCAGCGTAATCATGCCAGGAGTGGCCGGGCGGATCGGGGCGGGCAGCATCCTGGTCGCCAACGCGCTCACGGCCACAGCCATGACGGCGTTCCTCCGGAGAGCCCATCTCTCTGCCGAGGCGGAGCAGGGGGAGAGCGCCAACGCGGGGAACGACGTAGCGGACTTGAGCGGCACCCCGGCCTAGAGGCCAGCCTGCCGTCGTACCCTCAGGCAGCCTCCGCCCTCCACCAACCGCTTGCCTCCGCTCCTTTGTCTTCGCAGGCATGCCGAGGACTGACGGAGCGGCTTGGAGTTGAGCTGAGAGTTGATCCTGCGGCTCTGCCGAGATTGGACCGGCAGGAATGTGGATGGAGGACCTCGTCAGCCCAGATCTTCGTCCGACTCGCCGGACAGCTCCCGCCACCGCTTGCGTAGCCACAGGCCTGTCCCTCCCACCAGTCCCAATGGCAGGACCGACAGAGCGATGGCGGTCTTCAGAAACGCTACGCGGTTCTCGGCGCTCGCGTCGAAGCAGACGGGACAGGCGAAGATCGCCTCGGGCAGAGCGACCAGGAGCACCAGCACCAGCATGGGGATCCAGCGATGAGCCATCACACGTACACCTGGAAGTAGATCACCGGCCACACGAGCACCACAAAATACCAGAAGATCTGGACCGTGTCGAAGTGGGCGCTGTTGAGCTCGCCTGTTCGCAGTCGCAGCCAAGCCCACGCCAGACCGAAGATGGCGGCCACCGCGTGTACCGCGTGAGTGCCCACGATCAGGTAGAAGAAGGCCCCGTACGTGCTCGACGTCATCGTGAGCCCCTCGCGGATCAGGTCCAGCCACTCCGCACCCTGGGCGGCGACGAAGAATGCGCCGAGCAGAACCGAGATCGCCATGGGAACGAGAGCCCGGCGCGGGCTCTTGGCGTACGCCAGCCGGGCAATGAGCAAGACCACGCCGCTCACCAGAAGCGCCGTCGTGTTCAGGGCCGTCTCCTGGAACGGCAGACGAGGCTGTCCGGGAGGCGGCCAGATTTCGCCCACCCGGCCCGACAGGAAGATGACGTGGGCCGAGATCAAGCCGGAGAAGAGCATGATCTCCGTGAATACGAACAGCAGCATGCCCAGCACGCTGCTCGCAAGCAGCTGGGGTGACGGCTGCGGCTCGCGGCGCGCCAACGTCAAGGTCGAGGCTTCCATTACCGATCGTCTCCCAGCCGGCCGACCCGAGGGTCAGCTGGCGGGCGCGAAGGTCTCCCGGATGTAGGCAACCAGGGCCTCGGCCTTTGCCTGGTCGTAGAGCGCGTTCCAGGGGGGCATCAGGGGCGACTTACCGATCGCCGCACCGCCCTGCAGGATGACCGTCACCATGTCGGCCTCGGTGCGCGTCTCCCAGAAGGCCCGGTCGTCGAAGGCCGCGGGCTTGGGCTCCAGGGCCGCCGAACCCGGCCCGTCGCCGCCGCCCGTCAAGCCATGGCAGGTGGCGCACACCGCCTGGAAGGCGCCCTCGGCGTCGAACGCGGCGGCTTCGGCCGCCCCAGCGACCGCCACAGCGGCCCCACCCTCCGGCGCCCCCGCCTCGGCACCCGATTCCTCACCGGACCCCTCGCCGTGCTCCTCACCCGACTCCTCGGCGTGGTCGGCGTCCGGGATTCCCCGGGCCACGGCGGCCTTGGCAGCCGTGTTCTCCCAATTGGCGCCTTCGTGCTTCATCACGTCCGCGGCGACACCGGCGAACAGCAGGAACATGAGCACGAGAGACCCGGCCAGCAACCACTTCATGATTTGCCGCTCGGTCTTCAGGTGCATGAAGTTCTGGACGACCAGGTTGGCCTTTACCAAGGCGATCCCGAAGGCCGTGATGAGCGTGACCCAGAAGATCCCCAAGAACGGGCCCGCTACGCTGATCACCAGCAGGATCAGCAGCGTGTAATAGATCTTCTTGTAGTTGATGTCGTGCCCGGATTGATCCGACATGTCGTACCTACTTCGCGATGTAGAGCAGGGGGAACAGGAAGATCCAGACGACGTCCACGAAGTGCCAATAGATTCCGATCAGCTCCACCCGGTGGAGCTCCTTGTTCTGCGCCGCGTCCCTCGCGACGAACGCCATGATGACGGCGCCTGCGATCACGTGGGCCGCGTGCAGCCCCGCCGCCGTGTAGTAGAAGCTCCAGAATCCGTTCGCCGTGATGGTATAGCCGTGGGTGATCTCCGAGTACCACTCGAAGCTCTTCACGCCGATGAAGGTGGCCGCACCGATGATGGTGAACCCCAGGTACTTGGCCGCCAGCTGCCCGTCGCCCTTCTCCGCGGCTTGGTGGGCCAGGACCGCGGTGAAGCTCGACGTAAGCAGGACGAAGGTGTTGAATGCGCCGATCCACGTGTTGGTGTGCGCCGCGGCGTCGGCCCACTCCGGATGACCGAGCCGGAACATGAGATAGGACGCCAGCAGGCCCCCGAAGATGACGACCTCGGAGGCGAGAACCCACCAGACAGCCAGACGGCCGGTGGGGATCCCGGTAGCGTAGCGCGTGGTCGCGATGGGCTTATCCAATTGATCGGACCTCAGGCAGGAAGGTTCTGGGGCCAGTAGTCTTCTTCACGGTCCGGGTGCCCGTACTCGTAGGGACCGCGGTAGACGCGGGGCATCTCGTCACGGGGCCAGTTGCCGTGGGGCGGCGGCGATTCCGCCGTCCACTCCAGGGTGTTTGCCTTCCACGGGTTCCTGCCTGCCGCCTCTCCCTTCCGCATGCTCCGGAAGAAGTTGTAGAAGAAGACCAGCTGGAAGAGGAGCATGACGATCAACGACACCGTGGCCAGGACCCGGTAGGGCTGCATGGCCGCCAGCTCGGAGAAATTCTGGAAGTTGTAGATCCGGCGGTGCTGACCACCCAACCCGAGCACGAACAGCGGAATGAAGATGAAGTTGAACGGGATGATCGTTCCCCAGAAGTGGATCTTCCCGAGAGTGTCGTTCATCATCCGCCCGAACATCTTCGGGAACCAGTACGTCAGCGCGGCGAATGCCCCGATGATGGCGATGGGGAAGAACGTGTAGTGGAAGTGCGCCAACACGAAGTACGTGTCGTGCAGGTAGATATCCGAGCCGCTGGCTCCCAGGAAGATCCCCGTGACACCGCCGATCAGAAACTCTGCGATGAACGAGAGTGCCCAGAGCATGGGCGTATTGAGCGTAATCGACCCTCGATACAGCGTCGCGATGATTACGAAGCACAACTCGGCGATGGGCACCGAGATCAGCAGCGTCGTGACCGTAAAGATGTTCGCCATCCGGGGGTCGATCCCGGCGACGAACTGGTGGTGCGCCCAGACGAAGAAGCTCAACACGCCGGTGGCTACCGCCGTGTAGAGCATGATCTTGTAGCCGAACACCTTCTTGCGGGCGAAGGTGGCCACGACGTCGATCACGATGCCGATGGCCGGCAGCAACACAACGTACACCTCGGGGTGGCCGAAGAACCAGAAGAGGTGCTGCCAGAGGATCGGGTCCCCGCCTCGGGTCGGGTCGTAGAAGCCGGTACCGATCACCTGATCGAAGAGCAGCATCACCGCGCCTGCGATGAGCGGGCCCACCGACAGCATGAAGATGATGCTGGCGATCACGATCATCCAGCAGACCAGCGGGATGTCGTAGGCCTTCATCCCGGGGGCTCGGGAGTTCATCAACGTCGTGATGAAGTTGATGCCGCCCAGCAGGAAAGCCACGAACTCGAGCGCCACGGCCAGGAGCCAGAGCGTCGCGCCCAGCTTGGTCAGGTTGTAGGCCGAATTGGCTGAAAGCGGCGGATACGCCGTCCAGGCGCCCCCAAAGCCGCCACCCTCCACCACCAGCGAGAGAAGGATCAGGACGGCGCTCAGGAAGAAGATCTGAAACGACAGCCGGTTGATCCTGGGGAACACCATGTCGTCCGCCCCGATCATCAGGGGGATCAGGAAGTTCCCGAAGGCGGCGATCAATACGGGCATCGCCACCCAGAAGATCATGATGGACCCGTGGTTCGTCACGAGTGCGTTGTACTCACCGGGCGAGACCACGCCGAAGCCGGGGACCGAGACACCCGGGAAAGCCAGCTGCATACGGAACACGTACGCCATCAGACCACCGATCACACCCATGAACATCCCCGTAAAGAGATACTGCATGGCGATGATCTTGTGGTCGGTGGACCAGATGTACTTCAGGATCCCCTGGGGACCGTGGTGCTCGTGAGCGTGGTGCTCGGCACCCTCGGCAATCGTGGCGGCCTGAGCCATGTTGGTCGTCTCTCTCCGCTACTGGGTGTTCGACGGACTGTGGTCGTGGCTGTCGTGGTCCGCTGCCGGAGCGAGTGCCGGGGCATCCACCGGGCCGGCTAGTGCCAAGCCGGTGCCGTCCCCAGGGCTGTTCAGCGCCATCCAGGTGGCGTGTTCGCTCTCACTCTCGATGTGGATCCGGGCCCCCATAACGCCGTGGCCGATTCCACAGATCTCGGCGCACTGGATGTCGAACTCACCCGTCTGCGTAGGACGGAACCAACCGGTGATGGTCCGGCCCGGGACCGCGTCCTGCTTGAGGCGGAAGACCGGCACCGAGAAGCTGTGGACCACGTCTCGCGACTGGAGCTGGAAGTGGTACGTCCGATCGTTCTGAACGTGCAGCTCGTCGGTCGTGAAGATGTCGTCGCCGGTGTCCAACTCGTTGTCGGGGCCTGGGTGCTGGAACACCCACGCCCACTGCTGGCCGATGACCCTGACAGTCGCGTCGGGTTCGGGCAGCTGGAGCTTGACCTCATGCCAGACCCGGACTGCGCCTATGACGATGAAGACGTCGCACAGCAGCACCAGCGCGTGGGGAATCGTGATCCACCGCTTGAGATGCTTCTCCTTGCCGGTGATGTAGTCGCTCTTCTGCCCGGGCTTGGCCCGGAACTTCAGGATCAGCCAGAAGAAGACGCCCTCTGCCAGGATGAACCAGAACCCCACCAGCACGGCGATCAACAGGATGATCCCGTCGATGGACGCCGCGTACGACGATGCTTGCTGAATCAGACTCTCGATCATGGGCGCAGCGGTTCCGCTCGGATCAAAGAATGAAGACGAAGACACTTCCGATGAACAGGATCGCCATGATCACGGTCACGCGGAACGTCTTGCGAGCGTCGATGATGGGTGGATTCTCCTCGTCGGGGATCGCCAGATAGGCGTCCTCGATGGAAGCTTCGTCCACCGGCAGATTCTCCTTCGGGGCACTCACTTCGTTGCTCATGCGCGTATCGTGTCCCTACTGCAAGGTCTGGATGTAGGCCAGGGCGTCTTCCACTGCGGCGTCTTCGTAGAGCAGGGAGTTGGGGTACATGGTCGAGCCCCAGGTATCGTTGGGATTCGTGCCTCTCCAACCCTTCCGGAACTTCTGGAACTGGGCCAGAAGGTACCAATCGCTCTGACCCACCAGCGGCGGTGCGTTCAACGCCTCGTTGCCCCGCCCGTCCGGGCCGTGGCAAGCGATGCAGGTTCCCTGATAGACCGTTTGACCGGCCTGCGCGTCACCGTGCAGAACGGGTTGGGGATCCGTGGGCGGCATGGTGGCCACGTATTCGGCCACCGACTCCAGGTCGCCCTCGAGGTCGAGGGAGCGCGCCATGGACTTCATGCGGATCCCTACCGTGTCCATCGGATGGGCGCCCCGCCATCCCGACTCGAACTTCTCGAGCTGGGCCTGGACGTACCATTGAGGTAGTCCGGCGATGGCGGGCGCTCCAAGCTCCCGGTTTCCTTGACCTTCTGCGCCGTGGCAAGGAACGCAGGTGTCGAACAGAGCGTCGCCCCGGGCAAGGCCCGGAGTCGGCTCGGAGCACGCCGACCCGCTCAGCGCCACGATGAGCGCCGCTGCGACTCCTGTGTTCCGAAGTCGTTCGGTCATCCCTTCCGCCGTCCTGGATTGGCTGCGTCTGAACCAGCACTGCGGACAAGCCGCTGCCGGTATGGCTCTTCCGGAGATCCGGGGACCCGTTGGTGGGGTCGTCTGGAACACTGTCCGTCAGTGCCCGGATTCGGAAAAAATCGCCAGAAGATCGTGCCGATGGAGGGGGAGCGCAACCTCCCGGTGGGGCGGACCGCGAAGCAACCGCGGGTTAGGTGCACGGGCCGTCGCATGACAGCGGGCCTGGCTCGGTGATGTCCGGGACGCCAGACTATGCGCCCATGGATCTGGTCATTCAGGTCGTCGTTCCCGCAGTCGTGGTCTACATCATGACCGTGGTGGGGCTGAGCCTGGCACCTGAGGACTTCGGGCGCGTGGCACGATTCCCACGCGTCGTGTTCATGGCAACGGCGGTTCAGCTCGTCCTGCTTCCGCTCGTGGCCGTGGGCCTCGCCATCCTCCTCGATCCCCCCCCTTACCTGGCAGCGGGGTTGATCATCCTTGCAGTGTGCCCTCCAGCTGCGATGGTCAACTTCCTCGTGGATCTGGCGCGGGCGAATACCCCGCTTTCGGTCACACTCACGGCGATCGGCAATCTGGCCCTGCCATTCCTCTTGCCGATGCTGCTCGCGACGAGCTTGAGGCTCGGACTGGGTCAGGCCGCTGAGGTCAGCACGCCGATCCTACCCATGCTGGTCCAGACCTTCGCCACCATGATCGTGCCGCTGGCCGTCGGGATGGGCGTGCGGCTTGTGTGGCCGGTAGCGGCCGCCCGGGCGATGCCGATCGTCCGAAAGGGGAGTGTGGTGGGCATCCTGTTGGTGGCGATCCTGGTCGGGTACCGGGTTCTCGACGCGTTGATGGCCGACGCGCTGTGGGTTTCTTCACTGGTGCTCCTGTTCGCCATCGTGACCCTGGCCCTCGGATACGGCACGGCCACCGTGCTCGGTCTCAACGACGAAGACCGTTTCACGCTGGCTCTCGACTTCAGCCTCCGGAACGGAGGCCTCGCGATCTTCGTTGGCGGGACCTTGTTGGGTAGGGTGGAAACGGCCGCGATCCCCATCGGAGCCGTCGTGATCCAGACTCCGCTGCTGCTCTTGCTGGCCATCCGTCTCGGTCGAAGGGTCGCGAGCACGACCTGAGGCCGGGAAGGTGCTGGTCCTTTCGGGTGACCGGTCGCTCGACTCAGGCCGCTGCGAACCATCCAGGCCTCCCACCCGTTGGGGCTACGGAGGATGGTATCACCGGTTCGTTCTACGGATGATCGAAGGCGGTGAACGGGTTCGCTTGGCCGTCTCCCTCGACAGGGCACCAGCGCGAGGCTCACGTGCGCTGGATTCGCATCACCCACACGCCCTCCGGCACCCTCTTGGCCGAGGGCCCTGTGGGCTGGGGGATCACCCCCTTCGAAGGCAACTACTACATAGCGCGGAAGTACCTGTTGACGGAGGGCTTCAGGGCGAAGTTCGCTCCGGGCGTCTGCGTCTATAAGTTCCTCTACGTGTGGCTGGATCTGCGGCTCGACGGTCAGAAGCCGGTGCGCGGCCTTGGCTGGAAGTACTGGCTTCCCAATCCGCTGCTGCCATTCATCTGGTTCAGGGTGGCGCTGCCCGGCCGCCATCCGGAGCTCATGATCGAGGAGGTCGGGTCGGGGACGTGAGCTTCGGAGCCGACATGCGAATTCAACCCTCGGAGCTCCGCTCGTTAGACCTCCGGGCACACGACTTCCTGGACGACGTCCCCTTGCACGACGTGTGGAAGATCCGCCTTCGCGGCTCCCGCGTGGACCTGACCATGCCCGAGGCCCTGGGCCGGTTCGTCGCGCTGGAGAGCGGAGGTGTGGATCCCGTGACGAAGGCTCTCTTCACGCTTCGCAGGGGATTGGGAAGGCTGTTTGGATGGGACGACCTGTCTCCGGAGCTCAGCGCGGCGTCATACGTGAGTCGGCTGTCGCGGGATGACCGGGCGAGCTCGCTGGACGAGCCCGGATCGACGCAGGGCTTCTGGACGACGATCTACACCTTCCCGCACGAAGCGCTGGGCGAAGTCATCAACCGCACGGTCCACGCATTCCTGCTCTTCGCCCTGGTCCGGTCCGAGCGGGGGCACACGCTCTACTGGGCAATCTACGTGAAACCGGTCAGCCGATTCACGCCGCTCTACATGAGGCTGATCGACCCCTTCCGTCGGTGGATCGTGTACCCGTCGATCATTCGGCGTCTCGAAGCGGGCTTTCAGGAGGACGGCTAGGCCCAAGGGTCCGGCTATCTCGCCTTGCATCGGCCCGCGGGGGCCGCCCACCTTGGCGTGGAATCCGTCGCGCGACCAAGCACTCGGGCCACGGCCGCTCGGCCAGCGAGGGCCCCGGGGCCCGCTGGGACGAGACCGACGTCATCGAGCGACGCAGCGCCCGGGAGCGGACAGATTGTGAGCGGGATGCCCCCACCGACCCACCCGAGCCTCACGCGCGGCGCCAAGTTGATTCTGGCCGTGGGCCTGATCGTGGCTTCGGTCGCGCTTCTCTACTCCGTGCTGACCTACGAGCGGAGACTGGGCGGCGTCGGGTCGGTGATCCTCTACTACACGCTGCCGGCGGCGGCGGCGGTCGGTCTCGCCGCCGCACTCCGCGCCTCCAGGGAAATCCAGCTGAAGCTCGGCCTGTCGCTGGCGCTCACCGTCGGTGCCCTCTACACGGCCGAAGCTTGGCTCGGTTACGTCCGGGCCACCCGTACGGAATACGGCCTCCCGGTGGCCGTCGCCGATTCCGCCTGCCCCCGGGCGCTCCCGGAGCGCTGGATGTGCCTGACCATGGTCGCCGGCGGCGGGAAGTTCGACGCGCGCACCCGCATGCAGGTCATCGAGGACCTGAGGGCAGCCGGACAGGAGGCGTGGCCCAGCGTCGACGGTGTCACGGCGATCTCGAGCGACCCGCCACGGATCGACGGACGCGACATCGCCCCGATCGCGCCGGGAGTCTCACGAGTCCCGACCCTGTTCTGCAACGAGCTCGGCGAGTGGGGGATGTACCGGTCCGACGAGTACGGCTTTCGCAACCCCGTGGGGAGTCACGTTCCCGGAGAGGTCGAGGTCGTGCTCGTGGGCGACTCGTTCGCGCACGGCGGGTGCACCGCCTCCGACAGCGACATAATAGGAGTGTTGCGGGAGGCGGTGCCCAGCGTCGTCTCGTTCGGCTCCGAATCGAGCGGCCCCCTCACGACCTTGGCCTCCGTCCGTGAGTACGCCGTCCCCCTCCGACCACCCGCCGTGGTGTGGCTCTTCTATGAAGACGACGACCTCATAAACCTGCAGGACGAGAGCCAGCACGATATCCTGCGGCGCTATCTCCGACCTGGATTCGAACAGGGGCTCCGGTCGAAGCAGGATCGACTCGACAGGGTCCTCGCGGACTGGGTGATCCACGTGCGCCGGGAGCAGGAACGTGCCATCGTCGAGCGGCTGCGCCTCCGTGAGGAGGCAGCCCGGCGGATCAGGAACCGTCCCTGGATGAAGTGGATCAAGCTCTGGGAGCTGCGGGCCACTGTCGAGCGGTCGCGGGAGGGCCGGTCGGTTCGACACCATCCCTGGAACGCCGAGCTGTTCCGTCGAGTCCTGGAGGCGGCCCAGGACGACGTCCACGCCTGGGGCGGCGAGATGCTGTTCGTGTATCTGCCGTCCCGGAGGCGCCTCGCCGGGGAGCCCGGCAGCAACCCGTATCGTCTGGAGGTCCTGGCACAAGCCGCTGGTCTGCGGATCCGGACGGTCGATCTGGTCCCCGTCTTCGCCGCCCACCCCGATCCGCTGTCCCTGTTTCCGTATCGCGTCACTCCGCACTACACGGAAGAGGGCAATCGGTTGGTGGTCGACGCGGTGATGCAAGGTCTGCGCGAGATGGGGACGCCATGAGCGTGACCCGGGCCGACGACTCCGCGCACTCTCGACCGCCCCCCGCCCCGGGTCCCCCACCCGGTCACGAGAGCGAAGCCAGGAGGGGCTTCAACCTCCGTTGGGGCATCGGCGCCGGGGCCGCCCTGGCCTTGTTCATCCTCGCGGCCGGGCTCTTCTGGGTGCCGATCTCCGACATCGACTTCTGGTGGCACATCGCCACCGGACGGACCATCGTCCAGCAAGGCGAGGTACCCGTCGACGACCCGTTCGGCATGTACCCCGATCCCGATCCGGCCCGCCGCGACGGCTACCTTCGCAGCCAGTGGCTGGGGCAGGTCGTCTTCTACCTCACCTTCGACCGCCTGGGCCTCACCGGGGTCGTGGCGCTGCGCACCGGCCTCCTCGTGGCCTGCCTCGCCCTGGTCTACGCCCGATGCCGACTCAACGCGGTGAAGCCCGGCCCCGCCTGGGTCGTGCTGCTGCTCACGGCCGCGCTCCTGACCGGCTTCACCGGCGAGCGGCCCCAGCTCCTCTCGTTCCTCTTCGCGGGCCTGTTGTTCCTGATCCTCGACGGGGCCCGCGGTGGCTCGTGGAGGTGGCTCCTGCCTCTCCCGCTGTTGGGCCTCCTCTGGGCGAACAGCCACGGAGGCTTCATCCTGGGCACGGCACTCGTCGTCCTGGTCTGCTTGGGCCGTCTCCCAGCAGGCGAAACCTCCGGTGCGGAGCGGCGTGCCTTCCTCCGCCTCCTGCCTTTTGCAGTTGGCTTCGTGCTCGCGACCTTCGTCACGCCCAGCGGAATCGAGACCTACGCTTATCTGCTGCGGCTGGAAGGGACGCTCCTCCAGGAGCGTACGTCGGAATACGTGAGCGCGCTCCTCATCCACCGTCTCGGCCTCGGCTGGATGCAGGCTGGGATCTACCTGTGGCTGGCGTTGGCGGCGCTGTCCCTCGCCTGGCTGGCCCGGCGCGACCGGCTCGACAGACTCCTCGTCGTTGCGTTTCTCGGGATCGTCTCCTGCACCGCCTATCGCTACCTGAGCTTCTTCCTCGTCGTGTCCGCCCCCTACGTCGCCCTGGGCCTGAGCGGCGCCTGGGAGCGCCTCGAGCGAGCCCACGGGCGGATCGAGTGGCCTCACTCAGAGCGGTTGCTGGTCGCCGTATTGCTGGGGTTCCTCGGGCTCGGTCTTCTTCGAGGGGATCTCTTCCAGGGTGGGGTCGCCGCGGGCAGGTTCCCGGCCGAGGCGACCCGGGTGGTCGCCGAGCGAGGCACGGAGGGCCGGGCGTTCAATACGATGAACTGGGGAGGGTACCTCCTCTGGTATCTCGAGGAGCGGGTGACCCCCTACGTGGACGGACGGTTGCTCGACACCCGAAAGCTGGCCCCCTACACCAACGCTCTCTGGGCGACTCCCCCCGGGCTCGCGTGGTTTCAGGACCAGGACTTCGCGCTGGTGATCCTCCCCGTCCGCGGTAGCTTCGACGCGGAGCCATACCCGCTGCCCCTCCACCTGGCAGCTCACCCCGAGTGGCAGCTCGTATACCGTGATCAGGGATCGTACGTGTTCGAGCGCGTGCCGTAGGGCTGAGCGGCGTCCAGCACGCCGGCCACGATCTCCGCCACCCGGTCGCGGTCATTCGGGTCATCGAGCCTGCCGATCCCCAGAACGGGCGTCCTCTTGAGTTGGCCCATGTGGTTTCGGAACGGCGAGCTGAACAGGCGGACCCGGTCCATGGGGAAGCCCAGCATCTCGTCCAGGTAGCGGACGATGCCGAGGCAGGACAGGGCATCGTTGTTGATCACCATCAGCGTGCGGATCTGGTCCACCATTTCGGGCATGGCCAGGAACGTCGGGTTGTTGGCCCACACCAGGTCCCCGCCCAGCTCGGCGACGATCACCTCGGCCCCCAGGTCCTGGGCGTACCGGAAGGGCCGCACGATCCGTTCGCTGAAGGTCTCCGGATCGCCGTATGTCGTGATCAGGCCGCCGTCCACCTGGTCCAAGACGATGTGGGCGCCGGCCTCCCGGTGCTGGGACGAGTCCACGGTGCCGCCGGTACCGGTGACCTTGATGGCCGCCGTACGGAGCCCTCGGTCGACCACTGAGCGGATCACCTTCTGGGTCAGAACCGTCTTGCCCGCTTCCGCCGACGTGGCTCCGATCGCGATCATGGGCACCGACAACCGATCGGTGTCCGGTTGGATGGCCCAGTCGGCAATGTTGGCGTTCCTTCCGTCGCCATGCCGAAGCAGACCCGTGCAGCGAAACGGCACCGAAGTCTCGACATCCAGGCCGGACGTGGGCCTGCCCTCGGCCATGAGTAGGCCCACGAGACCGCTCTCGCCCGCGAGCCAATGCACGTCGCGCCCGTCGAACACTTTCAACCCACCTTCGGGGATGCCACCGTTCACGTGCGTGGACGACTCCCGGATTCCCAGGGGAGCGACGACCGGGGTCGGCGTGTTGATGCCGTGGGGGCGGAGCTCCTGGTCGAGGACGGTGATCGAGCCCCCCTCTCGCGGGCACACCTCACCCAGGACGAGGTCCCCGGGCAGGCCGGTGCCGTCTTCGACACGCAGTCCGGCCGCGTCGAAGCGGGGCCGCACGTTGGCCGCGACCAGGAAGGGTGCGTAGTCCTCGAGAGGTCGAGACATGGCAAGGTCCAGGGCTCGGTGGTGGGGGATGTCGACGCCCACCGCGAGCGGGAAGATACGAAGAATCGGCGACGGTCAGCCAACGCTCTCGCGCCGGGTCAGCCAGGCCCCCCCAAGGTCGGCGCATCGCAGTGAGCCCAGCGTGGGCCAGCGACGGCTCACAGATCGGCGCGTGACGGCGAGCCCTGCACGGGTCAGCCGACCGCCCCGGGAGCGGTGTGGCCCACGGTCCTCGGGCAGGCTCGCCAACGATCCCGTTGCGTGGCGTGTCTCGCTCTTGACCGGAGAGCGCCAGCCCCGCACGGTGGGGGGCTGGTTTTCCCGGCTCTCGGGAGGTCCGTCGGCACGGCACGGACTCTCCTGGATGAGCCACGACACGCGGATGTGGTCCCGCAGCCAACGGGGAGAAGCGCGAGGATGAGCGACACGCCCACCATAAAGAACCCGACACTCACGCTCGAGACGCCGGTCCCGGCCGACATCGACATCGCCCAGGCCGCGGAGGTCAGGCCCATCGGCGAGATCGCCGAGGCGCTGGGTGTGCAGTCCGACGAGCTGGAGCTGTACGGCCCCCTGAAGGCCAAGATCACCCTGGACGTGCTCCACCGCCTGGCCGACCGGCCCAACGGCAAGTACGTCGACGTCGCCGCCATCACGCCCACCCCCCTGGGCGAAGGCAAGACCACGACCACCATCGGGCTGTCCCAGGCACTGGGTGCTCACCTCGGCTACAGGGCCGTGGCCGCCATCCGCCAGCCGAGCCAGGGTCCCACGTTCGGCATCAAGGGAGGCGCAGCCGGTGGGGGGTACAGCCAGGTGATCCCCATGGAGGACTTAAACCTGCACCTGACGGGCGACATCCACGCCATTTCGGCCGCCAACAACCTGGTGGCCGCGGCCCTGGACACCCGCGTGCTCCACGAGCGAAACCAGGACGACGAGAAGCTGTACTGGCGCCTGTTCCCGGAGGGCAAGGACGGGAAGAAGTTCTTCGCCCGAGGCATGCTCGATCGGAAGCGGCGTCTTGGCATCGAGACCGACGACCCCGACGAGATGACGCCGGAGGAGCGGAGCCGCTTCGTGCGCCTCAACGTGGACCCCGACACCATCACCTGGCGACGGGTCGAGGACACCAACGACCGGCTGCTCCGCGGCGCCACCATCGGCACGGGCCCCGACGAGTTCGGCTACACCCGGGAAACCGGCTGGGACATCACCGTAGCGTCGGAGATCATGGCGGTGCTGGCCCTCACCACCGACCTGGCCGACATGCGGGAGCGCTTCGGCAAGATGGTCGTGGCCTCGGACATGGACGGCAATCCCGTTACCACCGAGGATCTGGGCGTGGCCGGCGCCGTCACCGTGCTCATGAAGGACGCCATCAAGCCCACCCTCATGCAGACTCTCGAGGCTACGCCCGTGCTGGTGCACGCCGGCCCGTTCGCGAACATCGCCCACGGAAACAGCTCCATCGTGGCGGACCGGATCGCGCTGAAGCTGGCTGACTACGTCGTGACCGAGTCGGGCTTCGGTGCCGACATCGGCATGGAGAAGTTCTTCAACATCAAGTGCCGATACAGCGGCCTGGTGCCGGACGTGGTTGTCCTCGTAGCCACCATCCGGGCGCTGAAGATGCACGGCGGCGGGCCCAAGGTGACCCCGGGCGGCACGCTGGACCGGGCCTACACGGAGGAGAACCTGGAGCTGCTGGAGGCGGGACTCGCGAACCTGACGCACCACATCCAGACCGCGAAGAAGTTCGGTGTACGAGTGGTCGTGGCCGTGAACAAGTTCGCCACCGACTCCGACGCCGAGGTGGAGTTGGTCAAGACCGCCGCCGTGGAGGCGGGCGCGGAGGAAGCGTGCACATCGAGCCACCACGCGCACGGCGGCTGGGGCGCCCGGGAGTTGGCCGAGGCCGTCGTCCGCGCAGCCGAGAAGCCCAACGACTTCCGATTCCTGTACGATCTCGACCTCTCCATCAAGGAGAAGATCGAGATCCTGGCCAAGCAGGTGTACGGAGCCGACGGCGTGAGCTACGAGCCACAGGCGGAGGAGCGGATCGCCCGGTACACGCGGCAAGGCTTCGACAAGCTACCTATCTGCATGGCCAAGACCCACCTGAGCATCAGCCATGACCCGGCGCTCAAGGGCGCCCCCAAGGGGTTCGTCTTCCCCATCTCTGACATTCGGGCCTCGGTGGGCGCCGGCTTCCTGTACCCGCTGGCCGGGACGATGCGGACGATGCCCGGCTTGGCTACACGCCCTGGCTATTACAACATCGACATCGACACCGAGACGGGGCAGATCGTGGGACTGTCCTAGCTTTGGGAGGGTTCGTGCCCGCATTGCGTGAGGTCGTGATGGATCCAGGCTGGCCCGCGATGGGGGGCACCGTGCGGCCGCCCGATCCGGGAGCACCGACGCAACCCCGAGGCTGATCGGACCATGACCATGCCTCCGACCCCCCTGATGGCCGCGCCGGCGCCCCTCCCGAACGGCTCGTCCGTCACGCAGATCTCGCTGACGGTTCGGGACCTCGCTCGGGTCGTGCGTTTCTACACGCACGTGGTCGGTCTCGACGAAGTCGAGGCCGAGCGGGATTCCGTGTGGCTCGGCGCCGGTGACGGCTCGTTTCTCCAGCTGGTCGAGAACCCCACGGGAGAGCCTCAGCCCGGCACCACCGGCCTGTTCCACCTGGCCATCCTCTATCCGTCCCGTGCCGATCTCGCTGCGGTCACGGCCCGACTCGTCGGCTTGCAGGCACCGATTCAGGGCGCCTCTGATCACGGCGTGAGCGAGGCCGTCTACTTCGCCGATCCCGAGGGCAACGGCGTCGAGATCTACCGGGACCGAGAGGTCGCGGAGTGGCCCGTGCGGGACGGGGAGCTGCACATGCAGACCCTGCCCCTCGACCTCCGGGCCCTCCTCAACGAGGCGCCTCCCGCTGAGCGCTGGCGGATCCCCACCGGGACCCGTCTGGGTCACGTGCACCTACGAGTCGCCGACGTTGCCGAGGCGGAAGCGTTCTACCAGGACGTGGTGGGGCTGGACCTGATGCAGCGGTACGGCGGCTCCGCGTCGTTCTTCTCGGCGGGCCGCTACCATCATCACGTAGCGGTCAACACCTGGGCGTCGCGGGGCGCTCCGACCCCGCCGGAGGACGCCCTGGGGCTGGGTTGGTTCCGCATCGAAGTGGCCGACCCAGCAGCCCGCCAACTCGTCGTCGATCGCCTACACAACCGGGAGACCACACGGTCGCTCGCCCAGGGCACCACGCGAGCGGTGGATCCGTCAGGCAACCACGTCGTCATCTGACCGAGCCCTGTCTGCCGCCTACTCGATGGTGACCATCCAGAGGTCCGCTTCCGTGACTCTGCGAGAGTAGGCCATCCAGCGGCCGTCGGCCGTCAGCCGAGGTGGGCCCAGCACGTCGCTCACGGTCGAGTAGATCTGGCGCACCTCACGGGTTTCGGTGTCCACGATGTAGAACGCGCTGCCGCCCGAGACGAACATGAGTCTGCGGCTGTCCGGCAGCCAGACGGGCCATTGTCCGAAGTCCGTGAGCCGCCCGTGCTGGCTCGTGGCGTAGGAATACGTCATGCGAGGAAAGATGAACTGCGCCGCGGCGCTTTACCATACGGACCGGTCCGCCGCAGCCTCCTACCAGTTCCAGACGAAGTTGACAATCGGGAACGCGAAGGTCTCCCCGCCCGTGAGGGGCACTGCGATTCCCAGGTCGGCCGTGAGCCGCTCACCGAAGAAGCGGGGCCCCAGGCTCACCAACCCTCCCTCGCCAGGAAGGAAGTAGTTCTCGCTCACCAACTTGATCCCATTCGATGCCGCGATCTCACCCCCGATCATGACCACGGGTTTGTCGGACCATTCCGAACCGGTCCACCCGAACCCGATCCCCGTGGTCAGTGCCTGCGCGTGGTCCCCGAAGGTGGCAACCCCGAACGCGATCCCGGCCACATCACCGCCGCCCAGGCCTCCGATCGCGATGGCGCCCACCGCTACGTCTACCTTTTCTCCCCCGGCGACCCGCACCTTCGGGGCGAACCAGAACGGGCGGTCCCCCCCACCTCCGAACAGGAGTGGCGTGCCACCCGACAGCACCAAGTTGTCCACCGGTGCCACGGCCAAGAAGGGCATGACGATCTCGTAAACCGCGAAGTACCCCTGTCCTTTGGACAGCCCGCGCCCGGTCGGCGCGAAGAACAGGCGAGTTCTATTCGGGTCTTCGCGGACGAACTTACCGTCCACGATCTGGCCTCGGGCGGGCGTGATCTTCCGTATCCCAGACCGCTCGAGCTCGAGAACATGTCCGGAGATCAGGCGGAATTGGATCGGGTTATCCTCGACGACGACCCAGCCGCGTAGCTCGGTGCCGTCCGACAGCTCGATCCTCTGCAGCGCGCCCGGATCGGCGCTGGGGACCTCGCCCCTCGGCAGTTGTGCGACCAGTGGTTGGCATAGGCACGAGGCTATCAGGACCAGAGCGATTCGAAACCCGCGAGGCTTCCTCATTGCGACCTCCTGACCCATAGGGCCCGTTCCGTCGTCCCGCAGGGAGCGACGCAGCGGACTTCGCATGGCGGTCTCCCGGCTCGATTCTCCGGGAGCACGTTGCCACACTGGGGTCAAGGAAGAGTCAAGCGGACGCGAGCGACGGGGGGTCCTGCCAGGTCCGGTGCCCGGATCCGAGTTCACGGACCGGATCGCGAGTCGGTGCGTTGTAGTGGGGTTCGACGTCGTCCCGCCCACGAGGAGAAAGCAGACGTCATGTCACGGCGACAACGTCTCCCGGATCCGTTCCACCCTGTCAGGACCCGACAGCTTGTCTCCGTACAGGTAGAGCTCGCTCGCTTCGGTCGGAATCAGGTCGTGTAACCGCTCTCCGTACCGCGCCTTCAACATCGCCGCGATCTCCTCGAAACGCTCGATGCCTTGCCAGATGGCCAGTTCTCTCCATACCACCGTGGCCGCGTGACGAATCACTGTGTAGCGGGTCCCGTCCTCCGTTACGAAGTCCCACAGGAGCTCGAGCGTGTCGCCTTCGAGATCCGGTAGCTGCTCGGGACTCTGGAGGGCAAGGCGGCCAGCTTCCTCGATGAACTGATGACGCTTCAAAACGCCGGCACGTTCGCTCTTCGAGAGCTTGCCGAGGTTCGCGAGCATCTCCTCGTCGGTCGGGTAGGTCACGATGGCGAGCGCCGTGTCGCACTCGGGACAGCAGAACTCCATGAGGGTCTCGTAGGGCTCGACCTGATCAGGGCCAAGGGGTCCGCTCCAGCCGCAGTCGCACACCAGCGCCTCGTGCCGCCAAGCATCGAAGTAGGAGAAACGCTGGGCCGGGCGGGGACTCCTCGCGGTTGGCGGGTCGAGAGGCGTGGACGTGAAGAACCCGGCCAAATACCTGGCGAGCCTTCTCAAGCCCAGAGGAACGACCAGGACCACGAACTGAGAGCCCAGCATGCGAAAGTGATCGGGTCAGCCCACTACCCCGCCCCTCCACTCCACGACGGCCGCCGAGATCGCATAGCCGCCGCCGATGGAGGTCAGGACGATAGTGGCAGGATCGGGCAGTGGGCCATGCTTGCCCCGTAGCACCTCGTCGAAGGCCACCGGGACGGTCGAGGCGGACATGTTGCCGTACCGCTGGATGTTGTGGACCACGCGCAGATCGTGCTCGTCGAGTTGCTTCTCCATCCCCTTCGTGATCCGCAGATTGGCCTGGTGGGGCACGACCACGTCCACATCGTCCCAGCCCTTCCCCGCCCGTTCCAGCGCCTCCTCGGCCACACGGATCATGGACCCGATGGCCCGCCTGAGGATTCGGGGTCCGCCACCCATGCGCAGCTTGGGGTCGGGATCCTCCTCCGTCTCCCAGCCCTGTCCCAACAGGAAGAGGGGATCCCTCTGGTAGTTGCCGAGGATCACAGGGGCCGCCACGACCCCGTCCCCCGCCTCGGAGGGCGTCAGCACCGTGGCCCCAGCGCCATCGCCAAACAGGACCGCGGTGGTGGGGTCTCCATAGTCGGTGATATGAGACAACGCGTCTCCGGCCACCACGAGCACATTGCGCCCCATGCCGGAGCGGATCACCGCATACCCGGTTCCCAGTGCGTGGATGAATCCGGCACACGCCGCGTTCAGCGTGTATCCCCCCAGGGCCGGAGCGCCGATGAGCTCGGCCACCGTGCACGCCGGATTGGGCACCGAATCCGAACCGGTCAGGCAGGCGACGTAGATCAAGTCGAGGTCGGAGGCCGCCATCCCCGCCGCCTCGAGGGCCCGAAGGGACGCCTGCGCGCACATGTCTTCCGTGGTCACGCTTCGGTCCTTGGGCAGAACCCGCCGCTCGCTGATCCCGGTGACCTGGACCGCCCAACGGTCGAACACTTCGGGGGGCGGGAGCTCCCCGGCGTCGGGCATGTCCTTCAGGGAGCCGCGCGCCCGCTCGACGTCGAACGCCGCCTGGATGGAGGGCAGATCGTACAGCTCGAAGTTGTCCAACCTCCGGTCGGGCAGGTAGCTGCCCGAACCGGCGATGCGTACGGCCTGGTGGCTCATGGGGGCTGCGCCTCGCTGGTGCGCAAGTTGGAAGAGGAATGCGGCTCTGCCACGCGACAGAGATAACCAGGGATCAGAGGGGAATCCAGAGGTCCGCTTTGATGATGAACACGTCGTCGCCGGGCGCACCGAACATCGCCCCCAGATCCCGGCCGAAGTCGAAGTCGCCCACGTTCACCCGCTCCCCCTGTCGCCGCTGCCAGACGAAGAAGAGCCGTGATCCCGGACGGTACTCCCACCGCAGGACCGCCGTGGCCCTGAACGACCGGACGTTGAAGTCCTGGTCCTGGAAGGAGTCGTCGACAGCCCCGTTGCCGTCGAAATCCACGTAGCGGGTGCCCTCGCCGTCGGTGCACGTCCGACCCCCCACGCACATCACGCCGTCCACGTCCTCCTCGAACACCCCCTCCTCGAAGACGTCGAAGTCGAAGGTCTCGGGAAGGGACAGCTGTTTGTAAGTGACGTAGTTCCCCGACGACAGCAGAGGCTGGGCCCAGAGCTGGAGCGAGAGCGTCGGGCTGACGGTCCAGTTCAGCCGCGTCTCCATGGAGAAGCCGGTCTGGTCGAGGTCCGAGAACAGGTAGCGGTCACCGAGGGTCGGCTCGTATTCGAGAGCGTCTGAGGTGAAGACGTACTGTGACCCCGTGCTCCCCACGCCGTAGCCCGGCGACACCTGGACCTGCACCTGGGACGAAGGTTGCCAGACGATGGGCACGCGGGCATCGAGGGTGGAGCCGTCTCCCTGGGAACGCTGACTGAAGGCCACCGACGGGCGAATGCTGAGCACCTGCCGGTTGTCAGTGTTGAACTCCAGCTCCCATTCCGCGCCGGCCGGCGACACCATGCGGGGTCCGCCACGGGTCAGGGTCCGGCTCATGCGCTCCGGCACGTAGTCGACCTCGGCCTGGATCCCCCAGAAGTTGTTGAAGACGAAGTTGGCCTCGAGACCCACGCGGCCTGAGGTCTGGGCCCACCGGATCCGGTCCCACGTGAGGGAGCCTTCCAGTAGCTCGTGACTCAGATTGTGGAAGGTGGACAGCGATACCGAGTAGTTCCGGAAGATGGTGCCCGGCGTGACCTCCTGGAACGCGACCCGTGCCCCGCCGTCCAGCCGCTCCATGGACGTCCGAAAGCCCAGGTCGTTGATCTCGTACCCCGACCCGATCTGCGCCGTCCAGAGCGCCCCCGTCCACTTGCCCCTGGCCTTCTCGAGCTGGAGCCGCCACTCGCCCCCGTTCAGCGCCGTGGCAGTGGAGTCGATGGGGTTGAACTCGTTGTCGGGTCGCTGACGAAAGTGGTTGCTCGCCCGCTGGACCCGGATCATGGCGGTGGAATCGCCCTGAATATGGCTGTAGGTGCCAAAGCCCCAGAGCCGCCAGTTACGGTCGCCCCAGTAGTGCTCGAAGTCGAGCCCCCCGGTGAGAGCGTCGGCGGTCAGGTAGTCGAACGTCCCGTCCGACGGCAGGGCCCGGTTGAGGTACGTGACCATCCCGCCCACCGACGTGGCGCCCTGGCGCATGTCCTGCTGAAGGCGCAGCACGGCATGGCCCACGCGAGGCTGAACCGGGAACGACTCGATGACCTCTCCGTCCGGAAAGTAGGCGCGGCCCGTCTCCTTCGACGTCACGGCGGCCAACGCACCCAGTGAGAGTCCGCCGGCGGTGCGTCCGGTGAGCTTCGCCGCACCAAGAATCGTGGTGGCCTCGGGCACATCGGTAAAGGATGCCTCCGAGGGCGATCTTCCCTGAGGCTCGCGGCCTACCCGGCGCGTGTAGAAGAGGTCGCTGGCGCCCCCCGAGATACGAAAGTCGAAGACCCGGGCGTCCTCCACGAAGAAGGGCCTTCGCTCCTCGAAGAAGACCTCGAAAGCAGAGAGGTTGATGACCGCCGGATCCGATTCTACCTGCCCGAAGTCGGGGTTGAACGTGGCGTCCAGGGTGAAGTTGGTGCCGATGCCGTACCTCAGGTCCACGCCCACACGACCGTCCAGCTCGCTGCCGTCGAAGAAGGGATCCCCTTCCTGGGCCGTGCCCACGTGGGCGCTCGTGACCACGTATGGGCGCATCTCGAGGCGCCGCGACTTCTCCGCCACGACACCCTCCACGTGCCCGAACTGGCTCACGCGACCCGGCACCAGCTTCGACTCCAGGGCGAACCGGGTGAGCTCGTTGTCCTGGGACCTGCGCCGGCCGAAGTTGATCCCCCACGTCTGTGGATCCGCCGACGACTCGTATCTCATCTGGGACAGGGGGATCCGCATCTCGACGATCCAGCCACGCTCGTCGATGGTCACCGCCGACTCCCAGACGGCGTCCCAGTTGGCGTCCTCGCCGCCGTCGTTGAAGAGGTAGCGGTCGGTCTGGACGTTGGCCGACGTCGTCCGGAACCGGTAGCCCGTCAACCGGTCCAGGTTCGGGTCGAACATCACCTCGAAGTAGTCGAACTGCCCGCCGTACGGCGCATCACGGCGCGCCAGCCCCGCGGGAATGGCCCAGGGAGTCTCGTCGTGGAGGATGGCGCCGACGTAGATCGCCCCCGGGTCGTAGAAGACCCACACCTCGCTGTCGTTGATCGCCGGCGCGCCCTCGACCGGCTCCTTCTGGATGAAGCCGGCAGCCGACGGGTAGCGGGACCACGCCTCCTCATCCAGGCGGCCGTCGATTGTCAGCGGCTCGTCCAGCGGATAGGCCCGCATGGTTGGACGCTCGTCCGCGGGGGTCACCACCGCTGCGGGCTGATCCCTGCTCACCTTGCCCTGGGCAAGGGCCGGTATGGCGAGCCAAGGGGCCAGCGCCAGGCTGGCCCCTGCGGTTGCCGTGAGCATGCGGGAAACGCGCGTCTTCATACGAGAATCTACCAGCAGTCGACGATCGAGGCCTCGGGGGTCGACGGTCAAGGCCTCGGGAGCCGACGATCGGAGCCTCTACAGGTCGACGAGCAGCACCTCGTCCCCGGCGAACAGGGGGATCAGCACCCGGTTGCGACCCGCATCGTAGCCGATGTCGGCAGGCGCCTCTCCGCTGGCCACCTGTGTCTGGCTGCCGTCCGCGCCCACCATGAACACGGCCTGGTCGCCCCAGCTCGAGAACAGGAACCCGCCGTCGGGCAGGAACTCGATACCATCGAGCTGCCGCTCGGATTCTCCCGTCACCGGCGTGAGGCTGCCGTCCACGCCCACCTGGAAGATCTGGCCGGAGCCGAACGACACCATGAACAGCCCCCGGGGCCCCACGGCCAAGCCATTCGGCACGCCCAGCTGGTCGCCCACGATGATGGGCGCCTGACGCCCGTCGGGGCTCATGCGGTGGATCGCCGCCGAGCCGGAGGACTCGAACCCGTCGGCCCCCGCCCGCAGGCCCGAGTCGGACACGAACAGCTCGCCGTTGGGACCCACGGCGATGTCGTTGAGGAAGGTGGCGCCTTCCACGCAGATCTCACCCCGGGGCGCGCCCATCTCCTGGTCGAAGGCCCGGACGCAATCGATGTCGGACACGTAGAGCACGCCGTCGACAAGGGCCATCCCCTTGGGCGCGTTGAGGGTCACACCATCGGTCTCACCATCGATCCACTTGAGCTCTGCGATCTCCCCGTCCGGGGTCACCCGAGAGATGAAGCCGTTCCCGTCCTTGTCCAGGGGATTGCCGTTGATATTGGAAACCAGATAGACGTCGGCCGCAGGATCGTGCCGAACGGACTCGGGTGTGGAGAATCCGGTCACTCGGATCGCGGCGGACCTCGCCGCGTCGTCTGCCGGGCCACTTTCGCCGGTTTCCTCACCAGCCCCACAACCAACGAAGAGAAGCCAGGCGGCGGCGATCGGGAGGGCTCCCCGGCGGCGCACTGGTGTATGCGGAATCGGCATGACTGGCTCCTGTTCCGTGTCGTAAAGGGCGAGCGCTGCGCCGGCTCGCACGCTGGGTGTCAGAAGGTATCGCGACAACTCGTTTTCGCGAGTGGAGGACGACGCGGACGGTGGGACGCCGCCAACTGGCCAGGCCGGTCCGGCTGCGAACCCGTGGGGAGGAGAGAGCCATGTGGTACCAGGTACGAAGCGCCACGATCATCGGGGTGCTGTCAGTGCTGGCGGCGGGGTGCACGGACATCGTCAGCAGCATCGGCGACGTCGACAACACCGACTTCGTCGCATCCGAATCTTTCGCGTTCACGCTGGACGTCACCACCCAGACCCAGTTCCGGCTCGAGGGCATCAACGGCAACATGACGGTGACCGGGGATCCGGACGCCACCGCCGTCGACGTGTCCGGAGTCCGTCAGGTCGGATCCAACAGCACTGCCGACGCCCAGGCCAATCTGGTCAACCTCAGGGTCGAGGTGGACGAGCGGAGCAGCGAGTTCGTGGTGCGCACGGTCCAACCCGACAACAGCCGGGGTCGGAGCTACACGGTCACCTACGAGGTGAGGGTCCCGGACTTCATGATCCAGTCCATCGCCAACGTGAACGGCAACGTGGTCGCGTCCGGGATCTCCAACGACGTAGCCATCGGCAACGTGAACGGCAACGTCACGGCGTCGGGAGTGTTCGGGGACCTGTCCGTGGGTCTGGTCAACGGCAACGTCGTGGCCGACGTGAGCCTCCCGCCCAGCGGAGACGTGGCGCTCGCCACGGTCAACGGCAACGTGTCCCTCACGGTTCCACAGCACGTCTCCGCCGAGTTCGAGGCTACGTGGGTCAACGGGGGCGCGACAATCACGAATCTGACGTTGCACGACCAGCAGATCAGGGAGACCTCGATCCGGGGCGTCTTCGGTGCCGGCGACGGCACCATCAACATCGGCCTCACCAACGGCTCCATAACCGTCACGGGGCGCTGAGCCGGGTCCCGCCCCATCGGCAGGCATGTCCTGCGGATGGGGCGGGAGCTCTCCAGACCGACCCGCCGGGAGCTCCCGGCCACCTGCTGACGCCTCTTTGACCGTTCTCTCCCTCCGGCCGTAGCATGAGGGGCCGAAAGGCCTAGTGTGTTGCGCGAGAGCCCTGAAGCCGCCGGAGACGAGGACCATGTCCGAGAGTCACAAGCAGCTGTCACGCCGCAGCTTCGTCCACTCCAGCCTCGGCGCGGGAATGGGGGCGCTCGCTTTGGGTCGGATGCCGGACCGCCTGCTGGCGGTCCCCCGTCAATCGGCGGGCCCGCCCATGATCATCACGAGCCACGACAACGAGACCGGGCAAAACGCTCTCCGGGAATCTTGGGAGATCCTCTCCGCGGGCGGTTCGGCCCTCGACGCGGTGGAGCGAGGCGCCAACGTGATCGAGGTGGACCCCAACGATCACAGCGTGGGCTATGCCGGGCTTCCCAACGAGCATGGGATCGTCCAGCTCGACGCCTCGATCATGGACGGCCGTACCTACAACGCCGGCTCGGTGGCCTCACTCGAGAACATCAAGACGCCGTCGTCGGTCGCCCGCTTGGTGATGGAGCGCACCGATCACGTCATGCTGGTGGGCCCGGGCGCGCTCGAGTTCGCCAGGTCCTTCGGCTTCGAAGAGGAGAACCTGCTCACCGACGAGGCCCGGGAGATCTGGCTTCGCTGGCGGGAGCGGCGCGGTCCCACGGACGACTGGGGTCCGCCGGACCACCTCCGGACGATGGCCGGCGAGGAAATGGGCGCCTTGCTGGAGGGCCCCGTCCCCCACCACTACGGCACGACCAACGTGTTGGCCGTGGACGCCGACGGCGACGTGGCGGGCATCACGACCACGAGCGGGCTCAGCTGGAAGATCCCGGGGCGGATCGGCGACTCACCCATCATCGGCGCGGGCCTCTACGTGGACAATGCGGTGGGAGCAGCCGGCGCAACCGGCCGTGGCGAGGACGTGATCAAGTCGTGCGCGTCGTACTTCATCGTCATGCGCATGCGCGACGGACGGTCTCCGCAGGAAGCCTGCGAAGACGCCATCGAAATGATCGTGGACAAGTACCGACAGGTGAGCTCGAACTTCGTCCCGTCGGAGAAGTTCGTGGCCATCAACAAGGATGGGGAGTACGGGTGCGCGATGATGGCTACGGCCGAGACGCCCTGGATGTCGGTTCACACCCCCGCGGGCCTCGAGCTGTTCGAAGGAACGGCGCACTACGCGCCGTAACGCCCAGGAGAGCGAGCCATGGAGCTCATACCGTTCTTCTTCTCGCTGGTCTTCGGCCTCTTTTTCACATTCCTGTTCCTGGGCTCGATGATTGGCGGCTCCATGTATCTCTTCTCCCGGATCCGCGACCGGTTGAGCTACAAGGACCAGGAGGACCTCGAGTCACGGATGCTCGACGAGCTCGACGTCCTCAGGATCCAGGTCGATGCCCTGTCGAACCGCCTCCGGGCCATCGAGGGTACGGAGCAGTTTGAGCCGGAGCTGCTGGAGAAGCCTCCGGGGCACGACCAGTCAGAGGCTGATCCCTGACCCCGCTCCCTCCGGAGCCGGTCAGTCGCCATCGGGACACCTCGTGCTCCTGATACCTCGCTCGCGGATCGTCCCGATCCTGGCTGCACGTGCGCGGCGCGAATGACTCGATAGGTTAACGACGTGGGCTACCGCCCCCCAGCCGGGGGACCCGTGGACCGCCAAACAGGTTCGATGGACGGACTCGACCTCTTCTACCGCTTCGGCGTCGCGCTCTTCATCGGGGTCCTGATCGGCCTCCAGCGCGAGCACACTTACGACCTGGAAGAGCGGCCTCCGGGCGAGTCGTTCGCGGGGGTGCGCACGTTCGCGCTCATATCCCTGGCTGGCTGCACGGCGGCGCTGCTGTCCGATCTGCTCGGCTCGGCCCTGGTGTTCGCGGCATTCTTGCTGCTCGTGGGAGGACTCATCGCCGCGAGCTACCTCCAGACGGCCGCGCGGGGCCGCATCGGCCTCACCACCGAGATCGCGGCGATCATCGCCGCCATGGCGGGAGCTCTCGCGTACTGGGACCAGAACGGCCTTGCGGTGGCCGTCGCCGTCGTCGTCGTGGTGCTGCTATCGCTGAAGCTCGAGCTCCACCGCTTCGCCGAGCGACTGACGCGCGAAGACGTCCTGGCCACGCTCAAGTTCGCGGTCATCACGGCCGTGATCCTCCCGGTGCTGCCCAACCGGTCCTTCGGTCCACCACCCTTCGACGTGCTGAATCCCTACAAGATCTGGCTCATGGTGGTCCTGATCTCCGGCATCAGCTTCCTGGGATACGTGCTCATCAAGGTGGTGGGGGCGCACCGAGGCATCGCGCTCACGGGACTCCTCGGTGGCCTGGCGTCGAGCACGGCCGTGACCCTGAGTATGGCCGCCCGCAGCCGGCTCAACAGCGAGCTCGCCCGAGCGTATGCCATGGCCACCATCCTCTCCTGGTCCGTCATGTTCGTCCGGGTCCTGGTGGAGGTCGCGGTGGTGAACCCGGGGCTGCTCGGGTCGCTCTGGGCGCCGGTGGTGGGGGGCGGCCTCGTCGCCGTCGTGGTCGCCGTCTACCTCTACTACCGGGTGGCGGCCGACGTCGGTGAGCTCAGCGTGACCAACCCCTTCGAGCTGCGTCCGGCCATCGGCTTCGGGATTGTCTACGGGTTGGTGCTTCTGATTACCCGCACCGCGCAGATCCACTTCGGCGATGCCGGGATCTACGTGTCCAGCCTGGTGTCCGGCCTGGCCGATGTGGACGCCATCACGCTGACCATGGCCGAGCTCACAGCGAACGAGGGCCTCGACCTGGGAGTGGGCGCTCTGGCCGTCGTTTTGGCGATCGTCTCCAACACGCTGGTCAAGGGGGGCATGGCCCTCACCGGGGGATCCCCGCCCTACCGCAAAGCCATCCTGCCGGGCGCTGTCCTCGTGCTTCTCGCCACGTTGGGGTTGGCGCTCCTGCTCTGACTGGCACTCGCCCGAAGCGGGCACACTTACTAGGTTGGCCGTCCTGGTTTGCTGAATGAACCGCTGACGCGGCGGTGCCCTACACGGTCCAGGACGCGGCCCCGATACGCGCCAGCCTTCGAAATGACGGAGAGCTCTGTGGACCTGGCCTCCATCCAGGCGGTCATCGAAAGCGCCAAGGCCCGCGGTCGCGAGCCGCTGGTGAAGTTCATCCGGGAAGGCCTCCCCGAGGCCACACCGGACGAGGTCGAGGAGGCCGCCGAGACCGCCATTGAGATCATCGATACGGTGCCACTGATGCTTGCCGCAGCAGCCCACGAGGCGCAGCTCCGAGATCTCACGGTCGTGGTCAAGCCAGTGCTCGACCACGCCGAGCGCTATTTCCTCGCGCCGATGGACCTCATGCCCGAAATGACCATGGGCTTGGCCGGTCTGCTCGACGACGCCTATCTGGTTCTCAAGGTCCTGGACAACCTGCAGCAGGGCCCGGAGCCGCTGCTGGACTGGGACCTCGAATACCCGCTCGCCTTCATCCGCCGTCTGGTCGGACCCAAGATCGGGCGTCAGCTGGACGCGGTGGCCATGGCCGCCATGCACGAGATCTCGGAGAGCGTGAATCGGGTCTGGCAGCTCATGGCTCACCGCGCATAGTCGACTTCCATCCTCGGGGGATTCCCATGACCCGCTCCCGACTCGTATCGCTGCCTCTCGTTTGTGCCGCCCTTGTCCCCGGACCCGCCCTCGTCGCGACCGCGGCTGACGCTGACGCGCAAGCCCCGCACACGCTGGAGAATCCCTATCGGGTCGCCTCCGAGGCGTGGGGCGAGCTACCGGACGGCCGCACGTACGGCGCCTCCAGCGCGGTCTATCCGACTCCCGACGGCATGGGTATGTGGGTGGCCGAGCGCTGCGGAACGAACCTTTGCGTCGATAGCGACGTGGATCCGGTCATGCTCTTCGACCTGGACGGCAAGCTGATCCGGAGCTTCGGCGCGGGTCTGATCGCGTGGCCTCACGGCATCTTCGTGGATCCTGCGGGCGACGTCTGGATCGCGGACGCGGTGGGCTACGCGCCGGTGCCGGAGGGATGGGGGCACATAATCTACAGGTTCAGCCCCGAGGGTGAGCTGTTGATGACCCTGGGGCAGAAGGGCGTGGCCGGCGACGGTCCGGACACGTTCACGAAGCCGTCCGATCTCCTCGTGGCTCCGAATGGAGACATCTTCGTGGCAGATGGCCACGACGCCGGTGGCAACAACCGGATCGTGAAGCTCGCCAGCGACGGGACCTTCATCAAAGCCTGGGGGACGACCGGATCGGAGAACGGCGAGTTCCGGGACCCCCACGCTCTTGCCATGGACAGTCAGGGCCGGCTGTTCGTCGGCGACCGTGGCAACAGCCGCATCCAGATCTTCGACCAGGACGGGAATCACCTGGCCACGTGGACGCAGTTCGGCCGGCCGAGTGGTCTCTTCATCGATGACGACGACGTGCTGTACGCCGCCGACTCCGAGTCCAACACGGGACGGAACCCGGGTTGGAAGCGGGGCATCTACATCGGGAGCGCCAGGGATGGGTGGGTCACCGCGTTCATCCCCGACCCAGAGCCCGACCCGGACAACGCCGGCACCAGCGCCGCCGAGGGCGTGGCCGTGGACGGGATGGGCAACATCTACGGGGCTGAGGTTGGGCCCCGGACGGTCAAGAAATACGTGCGACGATAACCGCCCCAGAGCTCCGTGGGCGACCCGCTCGGCTCCTCGGAGTCCGCTCGCCCACGCCGTCAGCGGCTGCTGCCGCGGACGGCCCGCGACCCCAGCGGTAGCGTCGCGTCGATCAGCAACCCGCACACAGGAGTACCGACGATGACCAAAGCCATCCCCGTCCTGGCCCTGCTCGCTCTGGCCGGGACACAGCCGGCGCAGGCCCAGAACGACAACATGAGCTTCTTCATCACGAGCGCCGGCCCAGGCGACGGCGCCAGCTTGGGCGGCCTGGAAGGGGCGGACGCTCACTGCCAGGCGCTGGCCGAGGCGGTGGGGGCCGGAGACCTCACCTGGCACGCCTACCTGAGCGCGGCCGCCATGGACGGCCAGGAGGCCGTGAACGCCCGGGACCGCATCGGTGAAGGGCCCTGGCACAACCACGCGGGCGTCCTGGTGGCGGAGGACGTGGACGACCTGCACAGCGACGACGCCAACCTGACCAAGGAAACCATCCTGACGGAGCAGGGCGACATGGTGAACGGCCGGGGCGACGATCCCAACCGACACGACATCATCACGGGGTCGACGTTGGACGGCCACCTCTTCGTGGCCGAGGACGGCGGGGACGCGACCTGCTCCAATTGGGCGAGCGACGCCGGGGACGGCAGCGCCCGCGTGGGCCACCACGACCGGCAGGGCGGCGGCCAGAATCCCACGTCCTGGAACTCGGCACACGGATCTCGGGGCTGCGGTCAAGCGGACCTGCAGGGGACCGGGGGCGATGGCCTCTTCTACTGCTTCGCGGTGGGCACGGGGCGCTAGCCAGGGACCCATCCACCGGGGCACGACAGTGCGCTCGTGCGCGGAGGCCCACCGGGGGACACCACCCGGTGGGCCTCTTCTTGGCCTGTCGCGGCGGAAGGGCAGGCCGGAGGCCCGTGGGGGCGGTCGCGGACCCAGTGCGCCTCACCGTACTCGTCCTACGGGTGGGCCGCGGGTGCGTGGCGACCCTCACGTGCGGGCGCCGCACCGGACCGGCCCTGCCCTCAGCCCCCAGCCTCCGCGATGGCGTCGTCCTGCCCGAGCCTACGGCCGAGCCACCGGTACACGCCCGAAAGTCCCCATACCGCCACGACCAGGATCAATCCCAGCATGAGCCAACGCATGATGCTGGCAAGAAACGACAAGCCCAGAATCGGCCGCTGGAAGTCGTACTGCAGGAGCCGGCTGCCACGATCGGTCATCCAGTGCCACGCTTCGTGCGCCACCAGAGCGGACAGAACGATCGTGCCCATCCGCTCGCTCACACGCCGGAACAGCCAGTTCAGCAACGGAACCATCAACACGAGCACGAAGAGCTGACCCAATTCGACGCCCACATTGAAGAAGAGGAGTGACGACAACAGGTGCCCACCGGCGAACTGCAGGGATTCCCGTAGCAGGAACGAGAACCCGAACCCGTGCACCAGGCCGAACGCGAAGGCCAGGAGCCAGCGGCGCTCCGCGCTCGCCCCGAAGATGTTCTCCACAGCCATGTACACGATGGACAGGGCGATCAGGGTCTCGATCAACGGGGGAAACCAGAGCGCGCTCGGGGTCAGACCCAGCGCCGAAGAGATCAGCGTGATGGAGTGGGCCACCGTGAACGACGTCACAATGGGGATCAGGGGGCCTATGCGCCGGAAGGGGATGACCAGGCAGAGGATGAACAGGAGGTGGTCGACTCCCTCCAGGATGTGGTGGAACCCGAGCCGCGTGAACCGGAGGGCCGCCTGGTGCCAGCGGGGGTCCAACCGCACCAGCCCCGGGTTGCCCGTGTACTGGAACGCCCGCTCGGCTCCGGTCGGAGTCACGAACCGGAGCACGGTGAGCGTCCGGAGCCCCAGATGTGCCCACTCCGGATCGATGGAGAACCGCGAGGTCTCGGAGGTGATGGAAACCTCCAGGAGAACGTCCAGGACGGCCTGCTCCCAGGGGAGAAGCGTCGAGGACGCCAGCGGTGAGCCCGTGACGTGAGCAAGGGCCGTCTCGAAGGTCGAAAACGACGGGTCGGACGGAAGCGAGACCCGCACCGCCACGATCTCCTCGTCAGGTAGGACACGCCCTTCCTCGGAGAGCTGGACGTAGTCGGAGATCCACAGCCGGGCAGCGTCCCTGAGCATGGGCTCCACCCGCTCGAGGTCGAGGTACCCGGGCCCGGTGACCGGCCAGGCGAAGTCCCGCATGGCCTCCAGCGGCACCCGCACGATCATGCGCATGCGCTGATCCGTGGCCTTCAGAAACGCCTGGACGGTGACGTCGGCGGGGATCTCGTGAGCCTCGGGGCTGGAGGGGGCCAGCAGGAGCAGGCCGACGGCGAGGGACACCGACACCGCGGTCCTGACCTCCCGTCCGCTCCGGGGCCTCGTCACGTGGTCATCGGTCGCACCGATGGTGGATGCGGGCCGTTCATGGGAGACCGAGCCGGACCCGCCCTTCCCGATTCGGACCTGCCCCTCGTCCGCCGGCCCGACCGGAACCAGCGTCGCACCCTCAGTCCGCCGTGGCTTCGTGGATGTGCACATCCCGCTGCGGGAACGGGATCGAGATGCCCTCGGCGTCGAAGGTCATCTTCACGCTCTTCGTGATGTCCCAATGCACGTCCCAGTAGTCGTCGGTGTTGCACCACGGGCGTACGACGAAGTCGACGGACGAGTCTCCCAGGTTGTGGACTTTCACGACGGGCTCGGGGTCATCGAGCACCTTGGGGTGTTGTGCTACGATGCGCTTCAGGACCTCCTCGGCCTTGGGGATGTCGTCCGAGTACCCGATCCCGAAGACCAGATCCACGCGCCTGACCCGCTGTGCGGTGACGTTGCGGATCACGCCGCCCCATATCTGGCTGTTGGGCACCACCAGCCGCTGGTTGTCTATGGTGAGCAGCGTGGTGGATACCAGGCTCAACGCGGATACCGTCCCGAATTCTCCTCCGGCCTCGACCAGGTCGTCCACGTCGAACGGACGGTAGATGAGAATCATCATCCCCGACGCGAAGTTGGACAGCGTGTCCTGCAGGGCGAAGCCCACGATGAAGCCGGCCACGCCGAGGCCAGCCAGAACCGGACCCAGGTCGAGTCCCAGTTGGCTCAGGGCGATCAGGATTCCGAGGATCATCACGACTCGGCCGACCCAGGACACGAAGGTGTCCTGTAGCAGCCGCGACAGGTTCAGTCGTGAGGTCGCAACCGCTCGCCGTGTGAGGTTGCGCGTCAGTCCCGCGAGTAGTCGGAAGACCAAGAGGATCGCAACGATCGAAAGACCGCGGATGACGGCCGTGCTACCGCTGTCCGAGATCCAGGCCGTGACCCGGGCCGAGAATCGCCGCGCCAGTAGCCCCAGCACCTGGACGTCCACGCTCTCGGGAGTGAAGTCCCGGGACCGGACCAGAAGCTCTTCGTTCAAGTCCCCGGTATCCATGCCGCGTCGATCCATGACCTCGATGAGGGCCCTCAAAGCCGCCGTGGCGTCGGTGAATCGGGACCTCGCCACCTCGAGACGGAGTCGCATTTCGGCCTCGGACGCATCCCCGGCAGTGGCGATGGCGCGCTCCAGAGTCTCCGCATCCTCCGCCGCCAGGTCCATTTCTGCGATGGCCATCTCGGCGCGGCCCAGCAGGAAACGATCCAGCCGATCCACGATGGTGGGACGGTCGATGCCCCGGGCCTCCATCCGCTCCAACGTTTCTACGTAGTCGGAGATACGTTGCGCGATCTGGCCGTCCAGCCTGTTCAGGCGGATCTGCAGCTCGAGCTGCGTGGCAGGGCTCGCATCGGACTGACTCAACCGAATCCGGGCCGCCTCCTCCGATCGCGCGAGGGCCTCCGCCTCGATGGTCCCCAACTCGGCTGTCAGCACGCTGTCGGCGAACGCCACGGTTTGCTGAGAGAGTGAATCGCCAGGCAGTCGTCCAACCAGCTCCGCCAGGTCCCAGACGACGGCGCGTCTCTGTGCCGAGTAGGTCGCCGTCCGCCTCGCCACTCGTGCCTGGTCCTCTGGCAACCCTGCGTCGGCCAACTCCCGTAGCAGCGCCAGGGAACCGTCGAGCTCGGCAAGCTCCGCGACGAGGGCGTTGGCCTCTTCCAGCGTCGCCTGCGCCTCCTGTGCATCCTGGCCCTTCAGGCCGCCGGCACCCGGGACGGTGAACAGAATCGCGAAGATGACCGCCGAGCTGCGTGATCGGACCCTCCGATCGAGGAGTCGCATCATCACCTAGCTCCAGCTCCAGCCGATGGTCACGCCGTACTGAAAGTCGCTCTTGCTGGCGTCCTCCGAGGGAGGCTTGCTGTCGAACCGGTTGATGGTCGTGAAGCCCAGAAAGAAGTCCTCGAAGATCTCCCAGGACACGCGACCGTCGAAGCTGGCCCGGAAACGGCCGCCGTCGCTCGGGTTCGTGTAGGTATCCACACTCGTGAAGATGTCGATGTCACCGATATCGAAGACGTCGAACGTGGCCGTCAGCAGGACCTCCCCCGTAGTCTGGCGCTCCTCGCCGGTGAACTGCTCGTCGTTCAGCGCGCCTCCCGCTCCGGCAGTGAGCTCGAGTCCCTGATTGCGGACAATGATGTATTGACCCCCGAGGACCCCCAGGAACCGGGAATCGAGGCTCAACTCTTCGTTCGTCTCGAACTTGCCGGACGCCGACGCCACCCAGCGGGCGCTGAGAAAACGGTTCAGCGTCGTTTGCGCACTGGCGCGGCTCGTTCGCTGCTCGAAGGTGTTGCCCGCGGTGTCCACCGACTCCTGCGTCTGGACGTAGGTGTCACCGTTTACCTCGAAGCCCCACTTGGGACCCCTGTAGGCGAAGCGTCCCCCCACCAGCAGCGACGCCAGGCTGTTGGCTTTCGCCAGATTGGCCCCCAGGTCGACGAACCCGCTCGTGCGGGCGAAGAAGCTCGTCTCGATCGATCCGATCTCCACGACCTCCCTGAAGTCGAGGGTGTCCGCCCGCTGGTCCCCCACGACGATGAGGACGGCGGTGTCGGCCGAGGCCAGGCTCCCGAAGTAGCGCTCCCCGCCCGACGTCTCCACCTCGAAGAACAACGGACTCGTGACGAACGCGATGTCCTCCCAGTCGATTCCCACGACGTCCATCTCGGGCGTATCAAAGGAGAGGGTGCCCCGCCTGAGAGACTGCACCTCGCCGACAACCGGGTTGCCGCTGCGTAGGATCACCAGATCTGAATCCTGGGCAGCGGCATGGGTCGGGGCGAGGAGGCCGACGGTCCAGCCCCCCGCCAGCAGGGGCACCATGAGGGCCGTTGTCACCCGTGCTGTCAGGGCCGCGCCCGTGCCCTTCGCGGCGTTGAACCTCCACCGACGGGATACCTCCATAGGCCGCCTTGATGGCGGCACGGACCCTTCTTGCTCCACTACGATGCTCATGGTTGGCGTTCGTTGAGGTCGGGCATGGGGCGGGTCGGACTCCGTGGGGCACACAGTGAGGTACGCGGGCCGCCGGGGAAAGACCCGAGTCTTCATGAACCCAGGCGCGCATGTGGACGGCAGAGTGGCACTCCGGGCCAGCACACGCTCCCTGCATCCGGCTTCGCGCCCTCTCGAATTGGCCGTAGCCTCCTCTCTGGACGGGTGGGCATGCCCCGGCATAGGATTGATGTTCCACAGGACTGGGCCAAACCGACGCCCGCGCCCGACCACGCGGCGCCTCGTGGGGCTCCGCATTCGCAGGCGGCGAGAGAATGAAGCAGTCCCGCAATCTGATCCTGGGAATGACCCTGCTCGGATCCATCGTGGCCTTGGGCTTCGGGTCCGTCGCACTCGAGGAGGCAGCCGCCGACGGAGCGACCGTCGAGGCACCCATGTTCGAAGTCGACCCGTTCTGGCCCAAGCCCCTACCCAATCACTGGCTCATCGGAAACGCGGTGGGCGTGGGCGTGGACTCACGGGACCATGTCTTCATCATCCACCGCCAACAGTCGTTCAACGAACGGACCGAGATCGGAGCTGCCACCGATCCACCCACCGGCTCCTGTTGTTATCCCGCCCCCAACATCCTGGAGTTCGATCCAGAGGGGAATCTGGTGGGCTACTGGGGTGGCCCGGCCGAAGAGTACACGTGGCCCGAGTCCAACCACGGCATCACCGTCGATCCGAAGGACAACGTCTGGATCGGCGGGAACGGGTCAGGCGACGCCCACATCCTGAAGTTCACACGGGACGGGCGATTCCTGATGGAGATCGGAGACCCCTCGCTCGTGAGGGAGGGGGGCGAGGTAATCCCCGAGCGGGAGCGCGACAGCAACAGCACCGAGCGCTTCGGGCGCGTGGCCAAGATCTCGTTCGACGCCACCGGCGACGAGGCGTACGTCGCTGACGGCTACCGCAACCGGCGGGTCGCGGTGATCGACGCCAACACCGGGGAGTTCAAGCGGTTCTGGGGCGCCTATGGCAATCGCCCCTCCGACGAGGACATCGGGTCCTACGACCCGAGCGCGCCTCCCGCCCAGCAGTTCCGCACGCCGGTGCATTGCGCCGAGCCCTCCAACGACGGCCTGGTCTACGTCTGTGACCGCCCCAACGACCGGATCCAGGTCTTCCGCAAGGACGGTACCTTCGTGATGGAGAAGTTCATCGCGCCGGAGACGCTGGGTGACGGCTCCACCTGGGATATCGCGTTCTCCCGCGACCCCACGCAGCGCTTCATGTACCTGGCCGACGGGAAGAACGAGAAGGTCTACATCATCGAGCGGGAGTCGATGGAGATCCTGACGACCTTCGGCGACGGCGGACGCCAGCCCGGTCAGTTCTTCGCCGTCCACAGCATCGCCACGGACTCCGAGGGCAACATCTACACGACCGAGACCTATGAGGGGAAACGGGTCCAGAAGTTCGTCTACAAGGGCATGGGGCCGGTCACGGCAATGGACCAGGGAGTTCTCTGGCCGAGGCGGCCCGAGGGTTAGGCGGAGAGAGCCACTCCCGACATCGAGCGCCTGTCGCGGTCGAGAGATTCGACACCGACGTTCGGTCCGGCCCTGGTCCTGACCGGCAGGCGTCGGTCAGGAGACCGCGTTCTCCCATGCGGCCCCGTGCGGTCTCGCTGTGCGGGGCCGTCCGTATGGGCAAGGAGTCAGCGGATCCTCTGCGCCCCATCCCGCAGGAAATGTCCTCTGTGGAGGACACATCCCCCGTCGAGGTCACGCCCGACGAGAGCTGATCTATCTCGTTCTCCCGTTGTGCCTTACGGCGTCAGGCTCGCCGTTGGCATGGGCCGTGCCCCCCTCTGTGCTCCGAGGGCTCGCGGAGACAGGGAGGTGGACCATGCGGAAGGCAACGATTGGCGTCCTCGGACTGACGGTCGCATTGGCCGGGTCGGTGGCACCGGCTCCGGTCGAGGCACAAGCGGTGTATGTACCCGCCGCACGCCACGTGAAGAAGGGACCGGCCTTTTGCCGCAGCGGGAAGGGTCACCCCGTCCATGGCTGGCGCTGGTGCGCCCGTCGAGGATGGAGGGCCACGCCATACCGCCGGGCTCGAGCGTACCGGGTTCCGGCTCGGGCCTACCCGGCCCCCGCCTACCCCGTTGGCGTCTGGGCGTCCGTTCGGTGGGAAGGCGTGTGGCTGGATGTGGGCTACACCCCTGGGTATCACGACCGACACGCCCCTCTGCGCTCTTGGATCGGCCGGAGCACCACTCGGCGAATTCGCCAGCACGCCGATTGGCTCGGGCTCCCTGGCCGCTTGTCCGGCCGCTGGCTCGATTCGGGCTACGGAGGCATCGAGGTGGAGGTGCGCGTGGGGCCGATCCCGGTGGCGCGTCTCATAGATAGGGAGCGCGACGGGCACGCCGAGGTGCTGCTCCTGCGGCGGGCGCGCTGACCCGCGCTGGCAACACCTGTGCGAAATCGGCGTATGAGTATGGGCGCGTCGCCTCTGTCGTCGGCTTGACGGGAGGGGGGCGCGCCCTGCCATGTGTGGGACCTGATTCGGTGCCGGCTCCACGCCGCTGAACGCGGGCGGAGGGTGATTCTGCATCTGCGACGGCCACTTTTTCGACACCGCCCGGATTGGCCGGCGGGAGACCACGAGCGACCGCCGCCCGATGGTCGCCGCAGCCCCAGCCGCCGATCCGGCCTCTTCGAGGCATTTCCGAGGGGCCGCGGCCGCCGTGTCGGCCTCGTGGCTGTGGGGCTGGTGACCGCCCTCGTCGCCTGTGAGTCGACGGCCCCCGAGGACCCCCTGGCCCGAAGCGTCGCCCTCATCCCGCCTGACGACGACGGAGCCGCGCTGGTGGAGCTGGTGGGCGGGGCCGTCACCTCGGTCACGACCCCCGAGGGTGAGGTCTTCTTCCACGGCCGGGGCGACACGACTCGTGTCGTCGTCGTCCGCGAGGAGCCCGGCCCCCTGGCGTTCGACTTCCGCGTGGCGGACCCGTCCGCGTCCCTCGTGGCCACGGTGCTTCAGGTGGCGGATGGGGAGAACCGCCTGAGGGATCCGGCGGCGTATGGGGCGGAGCTGGGTCGATGAGCGCGCTCATGCTCGGCCGACATCGGCGCGCTCTCCTCGCGGGGATTGGGGCGGCCGCTGCCTTGGCGGTCTGCCTTGGCCCGGGGACGGCCAAGGTGGCGGGGCAACACGTGCCTTCCCTCACCGAGCTGCAGCGACGTGGCCTCGTTGGGCAGGCGGGCGGAGCTCCTGTGGGATCCTCCGACGAACGGCAACTCCTCTACAGATCGGGCTGGACGGTCCGGGCGGAGGCCGGTGCTGCCGCTCTTCCGGTGTCGGGGACCCTCCAGGTCCTCGTGGTACCGGCGCTCTTCGCCGACTCACCCGAGCCCTTCTTCTCCGCAGAGGACTTGCAGACGGCGCTCTTCGATGGCCCCACCACCCAGGGCACGATCCGCGAGCTCTACCAGGAGGCCTCTCGCGGCGCGCTCGACATCTCGGGCACGGTGGCGCCGTGGCACAGGACCGCCCTGACCCTGGCGGAGGTGCGTGGCGGCGACTTCGCGAGCGGTGAGCCACCCCGGACTGGCGAGTACCTCCTCCAGGCCATTGCCACGGTGGACCAGTCCGTCGACCTGGGCCAATTCGACAACGACGGACCGGACGGGATCCCAAACAGCGGCGACGACGACGGAATCGTGGACTCCGTCTTCTTCTTGTATCACGAGGTGGGCGCCCACTGCGGCGGCACGGGCCCCTGGCCTCACTTCGGCGGCCTGGCGCCGTGGAACGGCGACACCCCCTATGCGTCCGACGACACGCGGCCCGACGACACGCCTATCGAGGTGAATGGCTACGTGCTGTCGACCGTGGTGGACTGCTCGGGTCAGCAGATCGGTGCCATGCCGGTCGCGTCCCACGAGCTCGGTCACGTGCTGGGACTGCCGGACTTCTACCACCCCATCGAAGGGTCGCAGCCGACGGAGCGCCGGTGGGTGCTGGGGTGCTGGGACCTCATGGCCGCAGGGGCGTGGGGCTGTGGTCCCTCGGATCAGATCACCGGCAACTTCGGCCCCACCGGGCTGGCGCCGTGGTCCAAGGAGCGCCTTGGGTGGCTCGAGGTCCACGAGGTGGGCAGCGTACTCCACGAGGAGTTCGTCCTGGAGCCGGTGCAGTCTTCCGGACGCGTACTGAAGCTGCCGCTGGACTCCGCCGGCACGGAGAGCTTCGTCGTGGAGTATCGCCCGCGGACGGGGTTCGACCGACACCTGCCGGCCTCCGGCGTGCTCATCTATCACTGGGATGAGGACGGGCGGCGTTGGCCCAACCCCGACAGCGCCCAGAGCTACCTGTTCTCGGTGGTGGAGGCCGACGCCAACAGCACCCTCCAGCGGACCCATCCCCAAGGGGGGAACCGGGGAGAGGCGGGTGACGCATGGGCCGCCGATGGACAGCCGGCGAGCTTCTCCAACGCCACCCAGCCCCGGGCGCTGCGAGCGTCGGGGCTCCCTTCGACGGTGACCCTGCACGACATCCGAGTCGAGGGAGCCGTGGCCCGGCTTCGTCTCTCCACAGCAGAGGACGTCACTGTGATCGGCGCCGACGCCCTCCCGCCCGCCCAGGTGCGGGAACCCTACGAGGGCCGCCTTGCCGTGGGCGGCGGAGCGCTGCCCTACATCCTCTCGTCACGTCCCGATCTGCCGCTGGGCGTGACGGTGGCTCTCATCGAGGAGGAGCTGGTGGTCTCCGGCGTTCCCATGAGCACCGGCGTCTTCGAAGGCGAGGTGGTCATCCGCGACGCCCGCGGTTTCCGGACCCCATCGCCGTTCAACCTGGTCGTGGCCAGCCTCGGCCTGGCCGTGGACCACCTGCTCTCGACGTTCCTCGCCAACGGCGCGGCCCCTCCCTCCGACGAGGATCTGGAGATCCTCGACAACGACGGCAATCGGAATGGGCAGTACGACGTGGGTGATCTCCGGGCCCAGCTGGTGGGCCGGTGAGCACCCGGCTCGTCTACGTCGCCGACGCCATGTGCTCGTGGTGCTGGGGCTTCTCGCCGGTGCTGGAGACCGTCCGGGCTCGCTTCGAGCTCCCAGTCGAGTTGATCGTGGGAGGTCTCCGTCCGGGCGGGGCTGCCCAACGGATGGACGATGGCATGCGAAGCTATCTGCGGGGAACGTGGGGGCGCATCTCCGAGCTGACCTCTCAGCCCCCCTTCGACTTCGCGCCGCTGGACTGGAAGGAGTGGGTCTACGACACCGAGCTGCCGGCCCGGGCCGTGGTGGCCATGCGCCAGGCCGCACCCGATCTCGAGCTGGCGCTGTTCACACGGCTCCAGCGGGCCTTCTACGCCGAGGGTGTAGACGTGACGTCTCCCGACGTCTATCCAGAGCTCGTCGAGCCTCTGGGGGTCGAGCGCGACGGTTTCGGCGCGCTGCTCGCGTCGGACGCGATTCGGGAGGCCACCTGGCAGGACTTCGCACGGGCCCGGGCCATGGGCGTGACCGGCTTCCCCGCCCTGCTCCTGGTCCACGAGCAGACGGCGTCGGTGCTGACGCTGGGGTACC
>JBDHHQ010000020.1:0-60863 GCA_039589315.1 Gemmatimonadota bacterium | reverse complement strand
TCCTGCTGGATCGTCGAGGCTGGAATCCGTTGCATCACGCCCTAAGCTCCGACCCGGCGCGCCGAGCCACAAGAGCGCGCTCCAGGAGGCACGTGGGCCCCTTGGAGCGGTTGGCACCAGAGTGATTGCGCCAATCTGAACCTCGACCCGCGCTGCCTCGAGTCGAAGACAGATCACGTCCGCATGGATGATCAAGGTCGTCTTGGTGAACACGACCAGGTTGAGAATATCGGTGTCATAACGAACGTTGGCCAGGACGAGATTCCTCCCTTCAGTACTGCCGTAATCATCCTCGAAGTTGTCCCATAGGTTCATTATGGCGTCGTTGTACAGCGTTGGCGTACCACCTACCCTGACCAGCGCCAGGGTACTGCTCACAGACCCCGTAGAAGTGCTGATGCCAAGGAGGAAATCTGCATATGCCCTACCTGACACATTCCTGGCGAGTATTTCGAAATTGGTTTCGGACAGCGCTTTGGAACGTACCGGCCGTCGTACAGCCGTACATTGCAAATGCGCAGATTGCGGCCAAGAAGACGACGCGGCTCGTGACAGTCATCGCATCCACCTCCCCTATTTGAATCAGGCACAGCCCTTCGCGCGCAGGAAGGTGACGGCACCCTGGGCGCTCGTTCTTTCCGGGGGCCCGGCGCAACGCGCCACGACCACTGGAATCGCGAATCTCCTCAGCCTTCTCGGCTGCTGGAAGCGGACCCGTGAAGCTCTGAGCGGAACCCGCCGACCTCCCATTCTCAAGGTTAGCCTTCGGGCTCCCATCGAGATGTCAGGAGAAGGCTGAATCGGATGTGGGGCGCTGCGCACCCGCTTGCCTATCGTCGGGCCCGCCGCGCAGCTTGGATCCCCACTCGCCGCCCAAGGAGAGGTCTCATGATCCTGCCCCGCCTTCGCGTCCCGCGCCCGCGCTGGGCCCTGTGGTGTGTTCTGCCGTTGGCTCTGGGCTTTGCCCCGGCCGCGCAAGCGCAGCAGGTCGATCCCGACTGGTACGCCCAGCTGCGCGCCCGCCACATCGGTCCGATCGGCAACCGGGTCTCCGCGGTGCACGGCGTTCCCGGCGATCCGCTGACGTACTACGTCGGCGCGGCATCGGGCGGGATCTGGAAGACCGCGGACGCCGGAGTCACCTGGGAGCCGATCTTCGACGATCAGGATGCCCACTCCATCGGCGCTCTGGCCGTATCCCGGTCGGACCCCAACGTGGTCTGGGCCGGGACCGGTGAAGCCCACATCCGCTCGAACGTGTCGCTGGGGAACGGGGTGTACCGCTCCACCGATGCTGGCGACAACTGGCAGAACGTGGGACTTCCGGAATCGGGGCGGATCAGTAGGATCGTGGTTCATCCGACCAATCCCGACCACGTCCTCGTTGCGGTTTTGGGGCACGCCCATGCCCCGCAGCCCGATCGTGGCGTCTACCGGACGACCGACGGCGGCACGACCTGGGAACAAGTCCTGTTCGTGGACGAGCAGACCGGCGCTTCGGACGTCGTCATGGATCCGAGCAACCCGCGCATCCTGTTCGCGGGCATGTGGCAGATCATCGTCAACACGTGGAACCGCGAGAGCGGGGGCCCGGGGAGCGGCCTCCACATGTCCCGGGACGGGGGGAGCACCTGGTCGCGTCTCGAGGGGAACGGGCTTCCCGCTCTCCCTATCGGCAAAGTGAACTTCTGCGTCACGCCCGCCGATTCCGAGCGCATCTATGCGCTGATCGAGACCGGTGACGGGATCCCCTGGCACGGTGAGGAGACCGAGAGCGGAGAGCTCTGGCGCTCTGACGACGGAGGCGATCACTGGCAGGTGGTGAGCCACAACCGGGACCTGGGCGGCCGCACCGTCTACTACAACACGTGCGCCGTCGCTCCCGACGACCCTGACGAGGCGTACTTCCTGACGGCGCCGTTCCTTCGCACCCTCGACGGCGGCCATACCACCGAGATCCAGAGCGGAGCTCGCCGGCCGGGCGGCGACCACCACGACATGTGGATCGACCCCACGAACGGCGACCGCATGATCGTCGGGCACGACGGCGGCGTGTCGATCTCGCAGAATCGCGGGGCCACATGGCACCGCATCCAGCTGCCGATCGCCCAGATGTACCACGTGACCGTGGACAACGCCGTCCCCTACAACGTGCTGGGCAATCGCCAGGACGGCCCGTCGGCCCGCGGACCCAGCAACAGCCGCACGGGGGGGTTCGGCGGCAACCGTATACCTCGCGGGATGTGGCGCTCGGTGGGAGGCGGAGAAAGCGGGTTCGCCACGCCGGATCCAACGAATCCCGACATCGTGTGGTCCAGCGCGTCGGGCTTTGGACCAGCCGGGGGGATCGCGACCCGTCATGACGTGCGCACGGGCCAGTACCGGCACGTGGAGGTGTGGCCCGAGAGCACAGTCGGATGGCCGGCCGAGGGCATGAAGTATCGCTTCCAATGGACGTTCCCGCTGCTGGTCAGTCCACACGACAACGCCACGATCTTCGTCACCAGCCAACACGTGCATCGCACCAGGAACGGCGGTCAGAGCTGGGACGTGATCAGCCCGGATCTCACGACGAACGAGCGCAGCCGCATGGGGATCAGCGGCGGTCTCACTCCCGACAATCTGGGCGTGGAGTTCTGCTGCGTGATCTACGCGTTCGACGAGTCGCCCGCGCAGGCCGGAGTGTTCTACGCCGGTACGAACGACGGCCTGGTCCAGGTCAGTCGGGACGGAGGTGACACCTGGGGCAACGTGACGGGCAACCTCCCCGACCTTCCCCCCGACGGTGTGGTCCGGAACATCGACGCCTCGAGGTGGGCCGCCGGAAAGGCCTACCTGACGGTGGAGCGTCATCAGGTGGGCGACTTCCGCCCGCACGTCTACCGCACCGAAGACTTCGGTGAGAGGTGGACCAAGATCGTCGCGGGGATTGCCGAGTCCCCGCTCAGCTTCGCCCGGAACATCCGAGAGGATCCGGTACGGCCGGGCCTGCTCTACCTCGGCACCGAAAACGCCCTCTACGTGTCGTTCGACGACGGCGACCTCTGGCTGCCGCTCCGGAACAACCTGCCCCCGGCCCCCATGTACTGGCTCCAGGTCCAGGAGCACTTCAACGACCTGGTCATCGGCACCTACGGCCGCGGCTTCTGGATCATGGATGACGTCACACCGCTCCAGCAGCTGACCGAAGAGGTCATGGTCGCAGACGCACACCTGTTCGAGCCGCGGGACGCCTACCGGTTCCACAATGTGGAGAGCCCCATGGCCATGTCGGGCGATCCCGCGGACGGCGAGAACCCGACCTACGGCGCTTCGATCAACTACTGGCTGCGCTCCGTGCCCGAAAACGACGTCGAGCTCCGGATCACAAACGCGGCGGGAGACACGGTGCGAACCCTCGACGGGACGAAGGACGCGGGCGTCAACCGGGTCTGGTGGGATCTTCGGACGGAGCCGTCCACCGAGATCAAGCTGCGGACCCCGCCGCTCTACGCCGATTGGGTGGAGCTCAACGACGACCGGTGGCGTGCGGCACCGCGGGGGACGAGCATCTCCGTGCTGTCGCCACCCGGCCCGTACACCGTGACGCTGGTCGTGGACGGCGCCGAGAGCACGACGGAGCTCACCGTCCTCAAGGACCCCCACTCCGAGGGATCCCTGGCCGACGTCCGGGTCCAGACGGCGATGCTCACGGAGCTGCGCGACGAGCTGAGTGAGGCGGCGGAGATGGTCAACCGGATCGAATGGATCCGCCGCCAGCTCTACGACACGCGGGCCGTGCTCGAGGAGCAGAGCGGAGACGCCGAGATCCTCGCTGCGGCGGAAGAGCTGGACCGAGGCCTCATCGAGATCGAGGAAACGCTGATCCAGCTCCGGTCCACCGGGACCGGACAGGACTACGTCCGCTGGCCGGCCCGGCTCGTGTCGCGCCTCGAGTACCTGGCCGGAACCGTGGCCGTATCGGACTTCCCTCCGACCGACCAGTCCAGGGAGGTGCACGAGGTATTGAAGGAGCGCCTGAGCACGGCGGCGACTCGACTCGAGGCACTGATGGCCGAAGAGGTGGCGGAGTTCAACGAGCTGCTGCGGCAAGCGGGGCAGGCCAACATCATCACGGACGGGGCAGGGGAGTAGCCTCGAGGCTCTTCAGCCGAGTGGTGCGATCTGAACGGAGTCCCTCGCGGCCGACGCGCGGCTCCCATATGGTGGTGCAGACGCACCCCCGCCCCGGGAGCATTGCCAATGCGAACGAACCGCTCGGCTCGCCTCAGTGTCGCCCCGCTGCTTGGACTGCTCGCTCTGCTCGCCTGCCAGCCGGCCAGCGACGCCGTGCCGCTCGACTCCGACGACATCGCCGGTGTCGTCACCGGACCGGACGGGCCCGAGGCCGGCGTGTGGGTGATCGCCGAGACCACGCAGCTGCCCACCAGATTCAACCGTACCGTCGTTACCGACGATCGAGGCAGGTACCTGATTCCCGACCTACCGGACGCGACCTATGATGTCTGGGTACGCGGCTATGGGCTCGTGGACTCGGAGAAGGTCACGGCCCGGCCCGGCGCAGCCTTCGACCTCGCGGCCACGCTCGCACCCGACGAGCGCGCGGCTGCCCAGTACTATCCAGCCGGGTACTGGTTCTCCCTCCTTCAGGTGCCGGACGACTTCCCCGGAACGGGGGCCGAAGGCAACGGCCTCAACGAGAACCTGGCCAATCAGGCCCAGCTCCTTCGCATCATCAAGTCCGGCAACTGCACCGCCTGCCATCAGCTCGGCACGAAAGGGACCAGGGAGATTCCAGCGGCGCTGGGCACGTTCGAGACGTCGGCGGCGGCGTGGGACCGAAGGGTCAAGTCCGGTCAAGCCGGCGCGGGCATGAGCCGCGCGCTCGACTTCCTGGGTCGCGAGCGCATGCTCGCCATGTTCGCGGACTGGACGGATCGAATTGCCGCGGGTGAGGTACCCCCCGCGCCACCCAGGCCGAGCGGGATCGAGCGGAACGTGGTGATCACCCAGTGGGACTGGGCCGACCCCAAGGCCTATCTACACGACGTCGTGTCGACCGACCGCCGCAACCCCACGGTCAACGCCAGCGGCAAGACATACGGCGCGCTCGAGCTGAGCGCCGACTACCTACCCGTCCTGGACCCCGTGACGCACACCGCGAGCCAGGTGCCGTTGACCGTCCGGGACCCGCTGACCGAGCCGGCCTCCCGGCCGGACATGCCCGCGCCGTCGCCGTACTGGGGCGACGACGTGCTCTGGACCAGCAAGAACAACGTCCACAACCCCATGATGGACGAGCGTGGCCGGGTCTGGCTCACCTCGACGGTGCGCCCGCCCGACAACCCACCGTTCTGCCGGGAGGGCTCGGATCACCCGTCGGCTCGGGCGTTTCCAACCGAGCGGGCGCGCCGTCATCTAGCGGTCTACGATCCCGAGACCGACGAGCTCACCCACATCAGCACGTGCTTCAGCACGCACCACCTCATGTTCGCGGAGGACGAGAACAACACGCTCTGGACGAGCGGCGGCGGCCAGGTCGTCGGGTGGCTGAACACCCGGATGTTCGACGAGACGGGTGACGAGGAGGCGTCGCAGGGTTGGACGGCGCTCATTCTCGACACCAACGGAAACGGCCGGCGGGATGCATACGTCGAGCCCGACCAACCGGTGGACCCGGCCCTGGACAAGCGGGTCGTCTCGCCCTTCTACGGCGTAGCCCCGATTCCCGACGGGACGGTCTGGGCTTCCACGCTGGGATACCCGGGGGCCGTCGTCCGCCTGGACCCGGGCCCCAATCCGCCCGAGACGGCTCTAGCCGAGGTCTACGAGCTGCCGCTGGACGAAGAGGGGCGGCCGGTCGAGGGCTTTTCGCCCCGCGGCTTCGACATGGACCGGGAGGGGGTCGCCTGGGTCGCGTTGGCCAGCGGCCACCTGGCCAGCTTCGACCGTCGGAAGTGCACCGGGCCCCTCAACGGACCCACGGCCACGGGCCAGCACTGCCCCGAAGGCTGGACGTTCTACACGGAGCCCATGCCCCAGATGGGGGGTGTCGCCACTCCGGGCAGCGTGGAAGCCAGCTACTACACGTGGGTCGACTGGTACGACTCGTTCGGGCTGGGCGCGGGCACCCCGATCAACACCGGCAACGCGTCCGAGGCGCTACTGGCCCTCCAAGACGGAGAGTGGGCCATCTTCCGTGTCCCGTATCCGCTGGGGTTCTACACGAAGTGGATGGACGGCAGGATCGACGACCCGGATGCGGGCTGGAAGGGCCGTGGACTCTGGGCCACGGTGAGCACGCGCGCGCCGTTCCACATGGAGGGTGGCCCAGGCACCACCAGCAAGGCGCTCAAGTTCCAGCTCCGGCCGGATCCGCTTGCGCGGTGACGGACCCGGCGCCCCGTAGCTCCGGTGCCCGCGAGAGCGCTGGACGACTACGGAATCGCGGGACTATGACGGCGGGACCGTCGCCCAGTCCGACAAGTCATCCCGGTTGATCGGCACGTCCATGTGCTCCAGGAGGAGCTGGAAACGCCGTTGCTCCTCGCGCTCGAAGGTGGACCGGTCGGGATAGAGCTCGTCGATGATGGCGTCAGTGTCCACGGAGCTGTCGTACGCGTCGGCCACGCTTCGAAACACGATGGTGTAGCGAAAGTCCCACCGTACCTCCTCGCCCGCGTGGTTCACCGGATAGGCTGCGTACATGTCGACGATCCGCCCCATTTCCATCTCCCGGACCAGGATCGGGTAGTGGTTCTTCTTGTACAGGTCCATCCATTCGCCGAAATGACCCCACTGGATCTTGTAGTAGTACTCGACGGCGAAGGTGTCGTCGGAGGCGGGCTCCTGAGATTCTGCGCACTCCGGGCCGACGCTGCCCAGGAGAAGCGCAACGATCAACGCTGCGTTCAGAGTGACGTGATGCATGTCGGGATCTCCGGATCGCGAAAGGCGGTGTGGGGCTCTGTGGCGAGAGCCTGAGCCGTGATTCCAACCTACACCGACGTAGCTGAGCGCGCCTCGGTATCCCGAAGGCGTAGAGCGCCCGAGTGCCCGCCCTCGCACGCCTTGATGCCTCAGGGTCGCGCGGGCATGTTGCGGCAGCAGGTCCGCCCCGCCCCGCGGCCCGTGAAGAAGACGGTACACCGATGATCAGTTGTGCGAAGATGGCCCTCCCGGGAACGCTGATCGTCGTCGCCAGCGGATGCGCCGAGGTCGCGTTTCCCGAGATGACCAATGGCCAGGGCGAGATCGCGGGGGAGGTGACGACGACCAGCGTCATCCTTCAATCCCGATTGACGGTGGGGCGCGAGCTGGTCGAGGGCGATCTTGCGGGCGCAGTTGGCAGGGCGCGATTCCAGGTCGGGACGACACGGGAATTCGGGGATTCCCTGGGATCCGGCTGGCTTTCTGCGACACCGGAAAACGACTTCATCGTGAAGGCGAAGATCGACGGGTTGAGTCCAGGAACCCGGTACTACTACCGCCTGATCTTCGGACCGGATGAGCGGCTCGTCCGAACCGGCCCCACACGCACGTTCGCGACGCTCGACGGCGACGGCGTCGCGAGCGAAGTCAGCTTCGTGGTCGTGACCGGCATGAACTACAACGCGTTTCATCACGGAGCCGGCCCGGTTGGGGGCGACGGAGCTCGGGCCCGTCCCGCATATGAGGGTCCGGACAAGTCCCTCGGATTCCCCGGACTCGAGACGATCCTCGACATGAGGCCGAACTTCTTCGTCGCCACCGGAGACAATGTCTACTACGACGTCCCCGCTCAGAGTGCCGTGACCACGCCTGACGAGCTTCGGAAGAAGTGGCATGAACAGTTCGTTCAACCCCGGTTCGCGGACCTGTTCGCCGCAGTCCCGACCTACTGGGAGAAGGACGACCACGATTTTCGCTTCAACGATTCGGACAACACCGGCAGTGCGGACCCCTCGGTCGCACTGGGCATCGCCACATTCCACGAACAGGTGCCGGTGGTGGACCCCGCAGCACCGAACCCGGTGACCTACCGCACACACCGAATCAACAAAGACCTACAGATCTGGCTGGTGGAGGGGCGCGACTACCGGAGCCCCAACATGATGCGCGCCGGCCCCGGGAAGACGCTTTGGGGCGCCGAGCAACGCTCGTGGCTCGAGCGTACCCTGCTCGAGAGCGATGCGACCTTCAGGATCCTGATTTCGCCAACCCCGATGATTGGGCCGGACGACGCCGAGCAGGCGGGGCGGCCGGCTGAAGGCCATGACACGCTGAAGCGTGATAACCACTCCAACCCCGCGGGCTTCCAACACGAGCGGGACAGCTTCTTCGACTGGCTGATCGACAACGACTTCCTCGAGGAGCAGAACTTCTACATCATCTGCGGGGATCGGCATTGGCAGTACCACTCGATCCATCCCACCGGCGTCGAGGAGTTCTCTGCCGGAGCGCTCGTGGATGCCAACTCTCGCCTGGGGAGGCGTCCTGGGGATCCGGAATCCAACGATCCCGAGGCCATGATAGAGCAGCCGTATACGCAAACGGAGCGCTCGGGCGGGTTCTTGCGCGTCACGATCTCCCCTGGGGTGCCACCCACTGCCACGTTCCGCTTTCACGACGAGTGGGGCGAGCTGCTGCATGCGGTCGAGAAGGCCGCGCGGTAAGTGGTCAGCTTGCCTTCGGTGTTGCACAGCCCCCGTATCCTGTCCGCGCGTTGATGGTCGGACGCTCGAACCAAGGCGAAGTCCCAAGGAGCCAGCAATGAACCTCGAGCTCGAGGGTCGAAACTGCATCGTGATCGGTGGGAGCCGTGGTATCGGCCGCGCCATTTCACTCGGCCTTGCATCCGAAGGCGCCAATGTCGCGATATGCGCACGCAACGAGGACCAGTTGCGAGACGCCGAGGCGGAGCTTCTGGATCGGGGCGCGCGTGCCTATGCTCACGTCTGCGATGTGGCCGATTCGGCGGCGTTGGCTGCGTTTCTGGAAGCTGCACGGCAGGCCCTGGGCGGCGTGGACGTGCTCGTTCACAATGCGTCGGCGCTCGCTGTCGGGCCCGAGCTCGCAGATTGGGAAGCGAGCCTGGAGGTAGATCTGATGGCGGCCGTGCGCGCTTGCGAACAGGTCATACCGTGGATGGCCGAAGCAGGCGGCGGCAGCATTCTGTTTGTCTCATCCATCTCTGGACTGGAGGTGGACCCAGCGCCAGACTTCGGCTACACGGCTGCCAAGGCGGCCCTCATCGCGCACGCGAAGAAGCTCGCGATCATGCACGGGCCACGACGCATCCGCGTCAACGCCATTGCGCCGGGCTCGACGGAGTTTCCGGGCGGCATCTGGTCCACGATCAGGGAGCATCAGCCTGACGTATATGAGAGCGTGCGCGCGTCGATCCCGTGGGGTCGACTCGGAACGCCGGAGGAAGTGGCGAACGTCGCCGTCTTTCTCGTTTCGCCCAGGGCTAGCTGGGTCGTAGGAGACTGCGTCGTAGTGGATGGCGGACAGCACCGCGGGATGCGCTAGGACTCCCCTTCAGAGCGCCGTGACCGACTTCGATCGCTGCCAGTCGGGTGGCTACGTCGACCTTCGCAGAACGCCAAGACCCTGGCATGCGTTGGCCTTGCGCCATCCGTGCGATCCTCTACAGGGTGTATCAGGCGCCTGCACTCTCAAGGACCTCGAGCCGACAACGCCCGCGACCGTACGCAGCATCGTGTTTGCGCACCTCGATGACGTCGCCATGGCTACAAGGGATAGAGGATCTCATGACAGTTACGCTCCTCGCACAACACTGGGGTGCCAACGCGCGCCTTCAACGCGCCGCCAACAACAACCCGACGATGCGCCAGGGGGAGGGCGATCATGCCGCCGCCAAGCTGCTCCAGGAGGCGCTGATAGCTTCGCGGTTCCCGGTCCAGGGCGGCCCGGATGGCTTCTTCGGCCCCAATACGGCCCGCGCTGTCGTCGCCGCGGAAACGCACTTTGGCTTCAGGGTGGATGCTGGTGTCGCCGGCCGTGAGGTGCTAGGGGCGCTCGACCTTTCGCTGCGCGGTTGGAGCCCGCCCCCTGGTGCGCATTGGGGCGGCCTCATCGCGACGACGACAGTTCCGATCGCCCAGCGCAAGATCCTCGCTGCCCTAGCAGCTCTGACTGCAGTCCAGACCACGTTGCGGACCGGTGCTATCAACTTGGTAACCGTTGACGGTGTCACGTTGGCCGCTCTGAAGACACACTTCAAGCTCGTACCGTCGGGTGGCACGACACTCGATCGCGAGGAGTTCATCACGCTTGCCACGATCAACCCGCTCATCAGCAATTATCGCGGCATCCAGGGTACGCTCTCCAACCCCAATATGCTCCGCCATTCGATCTGCACGCTTGGGCTCGATGTGGCAGCCGAGGCTCCCTTTGGCGGACCCGTGCTCTTCGGTCCCCCTTTCTCCGATTTCAAATTCGACCCAGTCGCCGTCACGAATATCGACCAAACCGGGCCAAACTCCCTCACCGCGATGATACTCCACGAGGCGACGCACGTCATCGACAACAGATCTGGTGATGACGGGACGACCCATATTTCAGAGTTTACTGTCGCGTACGAGACACAGAGAGCAGAGCACGCTCGCCACAACGCGAGCGCCTTCGCGACCTTCGCGGCGCACATCGACGAACGGGCCGATCGGCCGCGGACCCAGCGCTACGGGCTCGGCGCTGGCCGACCCTTATAGGGTGAGGAGATTCCCTCGTCCAGTGGGAACTCACGGGCCGTGCGGATTCTCAGAAACAAGCCTAGTTAGACACCGTTGCGTATGGGCTCGGTACAGGGCGACGCGCATTTCGCCTCTCGTGGCGCTTCGCGAATAGGCGCTCCGAGGGGTGAGGGGACCGCAGGACTGCAGGTCTCCGACCGGACTCCTACCCCAGCTCCTCCAGCACCATGTCCCCCATGGCCGAGGTGGAGATCCCGCTCCGAGAATCCAACGACGTGACCCGGCCGCTCTGGAGGAGACGCGCCACGGCATCTTCCACCTTGCGGGCCGCATCCGTTTCCCCGAGGTGCTCGAGCATCATGCCCACGGCCATGATGGCGCCGATGGGGCATGCCACGTTCTTGCCGGCGTGCTTGGGCGCCGAGCCGTGGATGGGCTCGAACATGGACGCTCGGCCCGGGTGGATGTTGCCTGACGCCGCGATGCCCATGCCGCCCTGCAGCATGGCACCCAGGTCGGTGATGATGTCGCCGAAGAGGTTCGTGGTGACGATGACGTCGAACCACTCGGGGTTCTTGATCATCCACATGCAGCAGGCATCCACGTATGCCGCATCCTGCTCGACGTCGGGGAACTCGGCGCCCACCTTGGCGAAGATGTCGCGCCAGATCTGATGGGGCCGGATGGCGTTTGCCTTGTCGACCAGCGTGAGCTTGGGGGGCCGCCCGCCTGGCCCGCGAGCGGCCGCGCGCTTGCGAGCCAGCTCGAAGGAGTAACGGATGACTCGCTCGACCCCCTTGTACGTGTAGAGGCCCGTGACCGTGGCGATCTCCTCCGGCGTGCCCACCGCCCTCCGCCCGCCGATCTGGGAGTAGAGCCCCTCGGTGTTTTCGCGCACTACGACGAAGTCGATGTCGTCGGGGCCCTTGTTCTTCAGGGGTCCTAGATGCTCCGCGTAGAGCTTGATGGGCCGGAGGTTGACGAAGAGGTCGAGGCCGAAGCGGAGACCGAGAATCACCGAGCTCTCGACCAGGCCGGCTTCCACGTCCGGATGCCCGATGGCCCCGAGGAGCACCGCATCCAACCCACGCCACTCGTCGATGACCTCGGGCGTGACCAGTTCCCCGGTCTCCAGGTAATGGGCACCGCTGTAGGGGTACTCGATCAGCTCGTATTGGATGCCCTCTCGCCCCGTGACGGCCTCCAACACGCGCAGCCCCTGGTCCAGCACGTCGGGTCCGATCCCGTCTCCTCCAAGGACGCCGATGCGATAGGGAGGTTCAGAGGCGGTCGCCATGAGGTGCTCCTGTCGGGGTTCACGGGACTGGCAGTGTGCACCTCGGACCGCGCTTTATCCAGTGGGGAAATCCCTGAAATGGCGTGATGGCCGGAATGCACCGATCCCGATCACGAGCTTCTCTCATCAGGGTTGCGTCGGCGCAGCGGCACGACGGACGCGATCCCCAGCCGTTCTACGTCGGTGCTCCATGGCGATGAGCCGGGCGATCAGCAACCAGACCCCCGTCAGGAACACGTTCACCCAGGCGAACCCGGCGACGGACAGCCCGATCGTCGTCCCGCCGAAAACGAGTAGGGCCTGTAACACGTCGCCCACACGGGTGCAGAACGTGTCCACGGCTGCTTTGGCCTTGTATTTGGCTTCCCTGGAGGTCGGCAGGAAGAGAGCGTGGCGAAGGGTGTTCTGGATCGAGTAGTCCGTGCTGTTCTCCAGAATCTTGCCGACGCGAATGACGGCCAGGACGGGAATCAGAGCGATGACCGCGTAATTGACGAGGGCGATCGTCGGCAGAATGAACAGTGATCCACCCACGCCGAGGTACTTGAACGCGCGCGACGTGACGAAGAGCTGCAGAAGCAGGCCCAGTAACGAGACGGCTGTGTCGAACCCGCCGAAGAACAGTGAGACGAACTGCTGCTGGGCGGCCTCGTCGGCGAGCTCCGCGCCCCGGCTTTCGACGAGGTAGTTGAGCAGGAACCCCCCAGTACTGTTCACCACGTTGAGCAGGATGATGAGGACGGCGATCCAGGTGAGATACCGGTCCTTCAACACGAGCTCGAAGCCGCCCTCCGGCCCCAACGGCTGCTCGTTCGCCTGGACGGCCTCCGGCCTCGCCCGCCCCACCTCGCGACGGTTGATGAGGAACGTGAAGCCCAGCGCGACGAGGAGGACCACCGCGGACAACATCATCAGCGTGTACGGCGTGAACTGGAAGCGCCCCACCAGCGGAAAGATGACCATGGCGCCGACCAACGCACCCGCGGACATACCGACGCCGACCAGGGGGAACAGGCGCTTACCTTGTTCCTCCGTGTACAGGTCGTTGGCATACGCCCAGAACTGAGCGATCACGAAGACGTTGAAGACCCCCAGCCAGATGTAGAAGACAGCCCCTTCGCGAGCGCCGGCTCGACCCGCCATATAGAAGATCACCAGGTTGAGAATGAAGAACAGCGTCGTCGTGGTGATCAGGGGAATGCGCGGGATGCGGGTGGCCAGCCAGCCGTATACAGGCACGACCAGGAGCAGCAGTAAGGCCTGCCCGGCCGCGCTGTAGGCCGCCAACTGAGCCCCGCTCCAGCCGAACGGGGCCTGCTCGGTGAGAATCAGCGTCTGGCGTACGTTCCGGAGCAGATAGTACGCCGCCAGGATCAGGAAGATGTTGAGCGCCAGAAGGAGCGCGCTCGTCCCCTCGCCGGCTCGGACGTCGGTGAAGACGCTTAGCGCGCGCTCCAATCCGCTCTTCGGTTTGGGCACCCTCGATCGAGCCGACGGTGGTGGGGGACGGGTGGCCACGTCGCTCCTCGGGGTCGGAGTCTCATGCAGCAGAGAGGGGCCCGCGCCACGAAAGGCAATGGGAAGATGCGCCGCTCAGTTGGGTCGGATCAAGGACGATGGCCCGGCGCGGCCCCGAGGACGGGTGTGATGGATTGCCCGGGCAAGCCCGCGAGCCTCTGCGATTACTGCCGTACGTCAGGCGTCGGAGGCGGATCCGAGAACGTGACCCGTCAGAACGTCGCGTTGAGCATCACGTACGTCCACGTCTGATCCTGGTTGAGGCGACCGATGTCGGCCAGGCCCTGACTCTGGAACACGTAGGAGAATCCCCCGATCACGGCGAGGTGCTGCGAATACCGGTAGACAGCGGTGAGGTCCACCTCTTCGCCCAAGTGCCCGGAGTCGAGCCCCTCGGCGTTGGCCACCCAGAAGGCATGAAGGTCCAGGCTCAGCGGAAGCCTGGGGATTCCCGTGTACTGGGCCTTGAGTGCCAGGTCCTGAAGCCCCCTGCCATCCGTGTCCCGGGGGATGTTCAGGAAGAGATCGGCCAAGCCGTAGAACTTGTGGTTCGTGGCGAAGAGGGTGTCGAAGACCTTGATCTTCTCGGCGTCGGGAGCGCCCCCGGAGAGGTAGTCGTACCAGAGGGTCACCCACCCCTTCCCTCCCAGGTTCCTGGCGACACGGGCGCCGAGCATGAAGGCCGTGACAGAGCGTCCGCCCCGGTCGCCGAACTGATACGACGCTTCGGCTCGGTACCGGAAGCGATCGCCCGCTGCCACGTGTCGCAGTCCCAGCGTCGCCTGCTCGGCCTCGTCGGTCTCTTCGTCTGCGATCACGTGGTTCAGGAATCCGTACGCATCCAGGGTTCCCCCGGCGACCCGCTCGAGTGAGGAGTGCAGGCCGAAGAAGGCGCCGTCGCCCTCGTGAGCCGCGGAGATCGACTCCTCGACCTGGTATCCCACCAAATCCACGCGCCCCCAGGGCCGGTCGGCGATGAGCCGAACACCGTCGAACGCGCGACCCTGCTGGGTCCAATCCACCCACCCCACGAGTCGCTCGCCGCCAAAGCGGCTGCGCTGGCGACCCGCACGGCCCGTGAACCAGTTCTCGGCACCAGCCTCGAGCTGCAGGTATCCCTGGTGCAGATCCAGATTGTCAGCGGTGAAGTCGCCCAGTGTGCTTGCTTCCGAACCCCAGAGGCGCACGTCCTGGAACTGAACGAACAGCCCCACACCCTCGGGGAGGGATGCCTCAACGTGGGCCCGGACCCTCATGGAGACGAAGGAGCTGCTCTCCAGAGGCGTGGGGTCGCGGTATTCGAACCGGGGGCGGACCTGGGCACCGAACGTCACGTCCGCGTCCTGAGCCGAGGCCGGTGGGGCGGGAGCCACCGCAGCGACCGCCGCCACGGCGGCCGCGACAGGAGCGAAGGTCCGACGCCCTCGGCCCCGGCCCGCCGGAGCTATGCCCATTCCGTGTGCCATGAAACGGCTCCTAGCAGACGTCGTGCGCGATGTTGCCTCTGCCGCTCCACGAGCGATCATGGCGGATCCTTGGACAGCGTTAGACGATGGGGACTCCCACAAGCTGCCGCCGCGGCTGGGCCAATGCTTTCGGGACGAACGCCCACGGCGATGTGCGGGACCCGCCTACGGAGCTGTCCCGGCCGCAGTCGAGTTGGGCGGGCCTGGTGCACTCAGGTTGCCGGTTCTGCCGTCACCTGCGAGAGCGGCAGCGTGAGAACCGGACACGGCGCATGCCGCACCACGACCTCCGTCGTGGAACCGATGAGCAGGTGGGCGAGGCCCGTGCGTCCGTGGGTCGCCATGGCGATGAGATCGCACCCGTGATCACGCGCGTAGGAACAGATGGCGGTCGCCGGGTGGCCCGTGAGCAGCTCCACGCGGGAGGTGTGCTCGCCCGCGTGAGTGAACTCGCCCACGCAGCCCTCGAGCTGCTGCAGGAGCTCGGGCCGGGGATCTGTCACGGCTTGCTCCGAGGGGATCCGCCAGACATGGACGAAGTGGAACTCCATCGGGTCGTCGCCAGCGAATAGGGTCGAGCAGGCCTTGATCGCTTGACGGGAGAAGTCGGAGAAATCCACAGGTATGAGAACGTTTCTGAATGCCAGCATGCCGCACCCTCCATAGAGGCCGTGAGCCCCGGCAGGTGTGTGGAAGCCGAGGCGCACGGATCCTGAGTTTATTCGGTTCCCGGGTCCTCCGAGTGGGTCCCCGCCAGCCGGGCGCCGATGCCTGGACGGGCGCGCCAGAGGTAGTAGCCCATCGCCACCGCGGCGATCAGATTCCCCACGGCCACGTTGATCCAGGCCAGCTCCGCCAGCAGAGGGCTGAAGATCACGCCGACGGCGGCATAGAAGCCGATCTCGAAGACGATGAAGAACTCGGCGACCAACCAGAGCACGTTGAGCGATCGCTCGGCCTCGGCGGCCAGCGTCGCCGCCACCACGCCCACAGCGAAAAACGCGAGAACGTGGAATGCCGTATAGGCCGCCACGGACTGGAATCCGATCACGACTTCGGACGGATCTCTCAGGCCCGTCGTCGCCGCGGAGCCCAGGACCGCCGGGGTGAAGAAAGGCCGCCCGCCAATGGTGTCGACGATGAGAAACCAGGCAGCCACGGCCCCGGCCCCGATGAGGCCCGCCACCAGACCTTCCAAGAGGATCCGTCGTGGGTGCTGCATCAGTCCTTCCCATCCGAAGTCGCGGATCCGCGATCACGGCCCCCGGGCGCTCCCATTGTCGGGCGCCTCCGTCGCACGACGCGAGGGCCGTGGCAGGTCAGCATGGTATTTCAGCTCCCTTACGGGCGTAGAACCACCAGTTCACGATCAGACAGCTCACGTAGTAGGCCGTGAAGCCGTACAGTCCGTATTCGGGGGTCCCCGCTTCGATCTGGCTGCCGAAGATCCTGGGGATCAGGAAGGCGCCGTACGCCGCCACCGCCGAGGTCCATCCCAGCACCGGACCGGCCATCGCCGGTTTGAAGATGATCGGGACCATCCGGAAGGTTGACCCGTTGCCGATGCCCGTTGTGATGAACAGCAGCATGAACAGCCAGAAGAACGGCCACCAGTACGCCTCGGGAGTCGGAGCGGACCCGGCGGCCTTGACGAAGTAGGCCACGCCCAGGGCCGAGCCGATCATCACGACCGTGTCCCAGTGCGTGACGCGCGCGCCGCCGAGCTTGTCCGAGATCCATCCTCCCACGGGTCTCACCAACGACCCGACCAGAGGCCCCAACCATGCGTACTGGAGCGGGTTGGGGGCGTTCGGGTTCACTGTGCCGTCCGGCAACGTGCCGAACACGTCCTGGATGAGCTTGGGAAACGCCGCCGAGTACCCGATGAACGATCCGAACGTCATCGTATACAGCCACGTCATCACCCAGTTGTGCTTTTCCCGGAAGATGGCGAACTGACTGGCCAGGTTGTCCCTCACGGGACCGGGCGTCGCGAACCGCATCAGGAAGAGCGTGGTGGTGATGGTGAGGACCAACACCAGGAAAACCTTGACCAGGTCCGGGAGCGGCACGTCCACACCCAGGAGCAGCACCACGCCGAAGACCGCCCCACCGAACCCCATGGCCTCCAGCCATAGGATCTTCCCGATGGCGACGGGAGTCTTCCCCACGTCGTGCATGGGCAGGTTGTTCATGAGCGTGAAGGCGGCCACGGTGAGGATCACGAGCGCAGGGACCCACACCAGACCGGCGTTCTGGATCCAGACGAAGTCCCCGCCCAACTCCTCCGGTAGAGCGCGTGGGGCACCGCTGAGCGCTCCCAGCACCGCGAAGCCCATCACCCAGGGCAGCAGGACCTGCATCACGCTCACGCCGACGTTGCCGAGCCCCGCGTTGAGCCCCAGCGAGAGACCCTGCATCCTCGTCGGGAAGAAGAAGCTGATGTTGGACATGGACGAGGCGAAGGCACCCCCACCGATGCCACTGACGATGGCCAGCACGACGAAGGTCAGGTACGTGGACTCGGGGTTCTGGAGGGCAAACCCCACACCCAGCGTGGGGATGATCAGCAGGGCCGTGGTCACGCCGATGACGTTCCGACCACCACCGATGGCGATCATGAAGGAGTTCGGGATTCGCAGGGTGGCCCCGGCAAGACCCGCCACCGCTGGGAGCGTGTAGAGCTCGGTGGTGGAGAAGGGGAACCCCAGGTTCTCCATCTGGACGATGATGATCGACCAGAACAGCCATACCGCGAACGCGATGAGGAGGCACGGGATCGAGATGATCAGGTTGCGGAAGGCGATGCGGCTTCCGTCGGAGGACCAGAACTCACGGTCCTCCACGCTCCACTCGTTGAGCCGGGTCATGGGTCGTCCCGTTGAAGGGGCGCTGCGGTCTCTCCCGGCGGGCGCATCAGATGTGCCGTGACATGCTGCGCACGACCAGACTCAGCCAGATCAGGCAGGCGATCGTTACTCCGAACAGGAACATCCACGTCGTGGTCCACAGGCCGAGCGAGTCGAGCAGAGAGCCGAAGATGATGGGGCATACGAACCCGCCGAGCCCACCCAGGACTCCGACGATTCCACCAACGACCCCCACCTCGTTGGGGAAGTAGTTGGGGATGTACTTGTAGACGGCCGCCTTCCCGATCCCCATCGCGATTCCGATGATGAAGACGAGCATCGTGAAGACCCAGACGTTGGCCTGGAAGTAGATGTGGGTCGTGCCCGCGGCGAGCAGCTGCCTCCTCTGCACATCATCCCCTACGACCACCGCCGGCTCGTGCCAGCTCTCGATCACCGGCCAGGGCAGGAAGTCTCCGTCTCCGTCTCTGGTCTGCGCCGGCTGTGCGACCAGCGAGTAGGTCGTTTCCCCCACGATGATCTCTGTGGGAGTGACATCGGTCACCGAGCCGCCGCCGAGAGCCATGACGCCGCGGCCCGGTGACTCGATGTCCATCTTCGGGAATATGAGCAGGAAGGTGCTGACAGCCGTGACCGTAAGGACCCAATACATGACCCGCCGTGGTCCGAACAGATCGGAGAACCATCCACCGAGGGCCCGAATCACGCCGGAGGGAAGGGAGAAGATCGATGTCATCAAGCCCGCCGTCACGATGGACATGGCGTAGACGTTGACGTAGTACGGCACGAGCCACTGGGCCAACGCGACGAATCCGCCGAACACCAGGAAGTAGTACAGGCCGAACCGCCAGACTCGAACGCTACCCAGCGGCGCCAGCAGGACCCGCAACGTCTTCTTCTCGGCCCCCACCGGCCTCTTGTTCTGGCTGCCCAGCCAGAACACGATCGCCATGATCAGCAGGGCCGCGGCGTAGATCTTCGGAAGGGTGCGCCATCCCTCGATGTTGACGCCCCCATCGGTGAGCCATCGCAGCAGCGATGGGGCACCCAGCGTCGTTACGGCGGCTCCGGCGTTTCCTGCACCGAAGATCCCCAGCGCCGTGCCCTGGTGCTCGTGCGAGTACCACACCGACGTGAATGCGATGCCTACCGCGAAGGAGCCGCCCGTCAGTCCGAACCCTAGACTCATCAGCATGAACTCGGCGTACGAGTCGGCCCAGCCGAGGAAGAACATGGGAACGGCCGCCCCGAGCATCAGCAGCGTATACACCGGGCGACCACCGAACCGGTCGGTGAGCATGCCTAGCGGCAGGCGCGTGATGGACCCCGTGAGCACCGGGATCCCGATCAGCCAGCCCATCTGGGTGGCGGACCAGTCGAACACCTGGTTTCCGACGAGAAAGGTGACCAGCACGCCGTTGAGCATCCACGCTGCGAAGCAAACCGTGAATGCCAGCGTATTGAGGCCCAGGATGAGGTGGGCGCGACGCGGCTCTCCGCTCAAGTGGGACTCCCGTACCCAACGGTTGTAATCGACTCACCAGACGTGAGGCCGGTGCGTCAGGACCACCGCCGGGGTATCGGGTGTCCGGACAAGCCGGACCGCGGACCCGTGCTCTCTCTGTCTTCTCTCAGCCGTCCGCAGGGGGCGGCTCCGAACTGGGCCGGCTGGAAGGGGCTGCTCCGAGCTCAGCTGCGGTCGGGCCGGGTCTCCGACCACGCAGTGCCCGGATTTCGAATCGCCTTGCGATCCCAGTTCCAGATGACCTGCTGATACGGGCGCCCGATGTAGTGCAAGGGCGCCACGACGAAGTGCACCAAACGCGTGAACGGAACCATCAGAACGATCGCGAACGCGCCTACGATGTGGAGCTTGATTACCCACGGAAGGGCGAATACCGCCGCCGTTTCGGGGGTCAGGCTGACCAGCGACCACAGATAGGGTGTGAGGTCCGCGGCGAACCAGGACGAGCCCCACCGGTAGCCGAGCGCGATCCAGCATCCCAGCACGACCTGCGCGAGGAGAAGAAGCTCGATCGTGACGTCCATTCCGGTGGTCACGGCACGGATCCTCGGGTTGGTGAGGCGCCGGTACATGAGCGCAGCCAGCCCGACCAGCACCGTGAGTCCAAAGATGAACGCAGTGACCTCGAGAATGATGAGGCGCACGGGAATGCTGTTCCAGGCCAGCGTGGCCCTGGGGAACAGGAACGCGACCAGGTGGCCCACCAGCACTACCAGAATCCCGAGGTGGAAGGGAACCGTGCCCCAGAAGAGCTTCTTGCCCTCGAGGAACTGGGACGAGAGCGAGGACACCGTGAATCCTTGCTGGCGGTACCGGTAGGTGACACCCACGACGAAAACGATGACCGCCACGTACGGAAACGCGACGAACAGGAATGTGTTGAGCGCGTTCATAGCATCTTCCCCGACTTGGCGGGACGTCCCTCATTCGCCTCGATGTCCAGCTCGCGATCTATGGACCTGAGAAAGTCGTTCTCCAGAAGCGGCAGGCGTCGCTGCCGCAGGTCGAAGTCCTCAGCGAGCACGATCCGGAGGGCCTCGAGAGGCAGTCGAAACATCGTGCGTCGTTCCGCGGAAGAGGCGATCAGCGTCTTGTAGTGCTTCTCGTACAGTCGATTCCGCTGCACCAAGCGCTCGGCGCCGAATTCCTCCACCATCCGATCGAGCGCTGGTGCCAGGATCTCCTCGACGAACTCCCGCAGGAGCGCCTCATCCTCCCACCGTGCCATCAGGCGCAATACGTTGGGAAGGTGGTCAGGGAGCTCGGTGCCACACGCGACACCCGCGTCACGATGCTCCCGGTTCAGGTTGACGAGAACCTCGCCCCTCTTGTAGTCGTCGCCGAACATGACGTAGCCCACCCCGAGCGTCGTGATCGCCTGCACGTCGAATGTTCGCGTAAAGATCTCCTGAAGCTCGTCGCGGGACTCGAGCGACAGGCGGTTTCCCGACCCCGGCACGGCCTGGGCCAACGCATCGAGCTCGGCGGCGGCGGCCGGGTAGCGGTCCCGAAGTCGCTCGGACGCGGCACGGACCCGAGCCGGATAGTCTTCGGCTGGGAAGTCGAGCAGCGCCGCGAGTAGCTCGTACCGTGGACGAAGGGGCATCGTCACGATCCGCGCCGGGCCGAGCCGGCCTTGAACCCGAAGCCCGTGCTTCCCCTCACGTCGCCGGTGAACTCCATCATCTCGATCGCCTGTTCGCGATGCGCGGCTGGTATCACGAAGCGGTCGTCGAAGTTGGCCAGCGACGTCAGGTAGTAGATGTCGTCGGCCAGTTCGGGGGTCAGCTCCGTATCGGCCAGAGCGCCGCTCACGGTTTCCGCGTTGACGTCGCCCACGGTCTCCTGCCTGCGATGCAGCCGGACGGCCATGAGCTTCTTCAAGCGATCCGCGACCGCCGCAGTGTCGCCGGCGCTGAACAGGTTGGCCATGTACTCGAGCGGGAAGCGCGCGTCGTCCACGGTCCCGAAGAGCTCCTTCGTGCTCGTGTCGTAGAGCCAGCTGTCGGGCCAGTGCTTGCCGATCGGATTGATCTTCTCGGACTGCTCGGTGTGATCGACGTCCGAGACCGACGCCATCACGGGCAGCAGCGGCGGCACGTAGAAGAGCATCGGCAGCGTGCGGAACTCCGGGTGCAGCGGAAGCGCCAGGTTCCACTCCTTCACGAACTTGTACGTGGGAGACTTCTGCGCGGCGTCGATGGTGGAGTGCGCCACTCCATTGCTCTTGGCCGCCGCGATCACGTCAGGATCGAACGGGTCGAGGATCATGTCCATCTGGCGGTCCACGAGTTCGGCCTCGGCGGCGGCGGAGACGCTTTCGATCTGGTCGGCGTCATAGAGCATGACGCCCAGATACCGGATCCGCCCCACGCACGAGTGCATGCAAGCGGGCGCGTGTCCGGCCTCGATCCTGGGATAGCACAGGATGCACTTCTCGGACTTGCCCGTGTTCCAGTTGTAGTAGGACTTCTTGTAGGGGCAGGCCGTGACGCACATGCGCCACCCACGGCACACCGTCTGGTCGATAAGGACGATGCCGTCCTCGCCGCGCTTGTAGATGGCACCCGAGGGGCATGAGGCCACACACGCCGCGTTCAGGCAGTGATTGCAGATGCGGGGAAGGTAGAAGAAGGCCATGCGCTCGAGCTGGAACATGGCCTCCTGCTCGGCCGGCGAAAGGCTCGCGAGATTCGGATCGTTGCGGGCGTAGTCGGGTGAGCCGCTCAGGTCGTCGTCCCAGTTCGGCCCCATCTTGATGTCCATCGGCTCGCCGGTGATCATCGAGATGGGCCGGGCCGTGGGTTGGTCGTCTCCCGCGGCCGACTCGATCAGGTCGAGGTATTTGTACGTGAACGGCTCGTAGTAGTCGTCGATGACGGGCAGATGCGGGTTGTGGAAGATGTTGGTGAGGCTCTTGGGCTTCCCCGCGCCCTTCAGGCCGATGCCGTCACCGTTCTTCTCCCACCCTCCCTTGTAGATCTCCTGATCTTCCCACTTGCCGGGATAGCCGGTGCCCGGTTTCGTCTCGACGTTGTTCCACCACATGTACTCGGCGCCCTTCCGATCCGTCCATATGTTCTTGCAGGCGATCGAGCAGGTGTGGCAGCCGATGCACTTGTCGAGGTGGAACACCATCGAAATCTGTGAGCGAACATCCATCCTAGGTCTCCCGTCCGTGTGCGGAGGGCAGCCGCCGAGCCGCTCTCGATGCGCCGGTCATTACCAGACCACCTTGTCCATTCGCTTGACCACGACGTGGGTGTCGCGGTTGGGGGCGATCGGCCCCCAGTAGTTGAAGTGGTAGCTGAACTGCCCGTATCCACCGGCCAGGAAGTTCGGCTTCAGGTGGATGCGCGTGAAGCTGTTGTGCCCTCCTGCCCGCTTGCCGCCGCGGACCTGTGATTTCGGGATCCCGACCGTGCGCTCCGGGACGTGGTAGACGATGCACACGCCCTTCGGAATCCGGGCGCTGACGCTGGCCCGGGCGGCGTAGACGCCGTGGTCGTTGTAGACCTCCACCCAGTCATTGTCCTGGATGCCGAGCTCGGCCGCATCCACCTCGCTCATCCAAACCGGCTCGCAACCTCGGGACAGGGTCAGCATCCGGTGATTCTCCATGTACGTGGAGTGGATGTGCCACTTCCCGTGCGGCGTCAGACAGTTCAGGATCCTCGCGTCCCCGTCCTTCAGCGTCTGCTTGAGGTCGCCGTACGCCGCCGGCTTGGGTGACGGTTTGTAGGTCGGCAGGTTCTCGCCGTACGCCAGATACATCTCGTGGTCGAGGTAGAAGTGCTGCCGACCGGTGAGCGTCCGCCACGGGATCAGCTTCTCGACGTTGTAGGTGTAGGGGGCGTAGGCTCTCCCGCCGGTCATGACCCCCGACCACAGGGGCGAGGTGTTGTAGCGCCGTGGCTGGGCCTGCAGGTCGGAGTACCGGATCCTCAGGTCTTCGCTGCCCGCTCCGAGGTCCACGAGGTCAAGGCCCGTTCGTTGCTCTGCGTCCCGGTAGGCCCTCACGTTGAGCGTGCCGTTCGTGAGGGTCGAGAGGTGCAGAACCGCGTTCGCGGCCGACTCGGCTTCCTTCAGTGACGGGTACTTGTCTCCGTTACGACGCTCGACGGGGAAGTAGTTGGACGCCACCATCTCGTCGTACGCGTCCTCACACCGGTAGTGGTTCCCGTGCGCGCCGAGCCCCGAGGTCCTGATGCGATCCCCGAGGCTGATGAACTTGTCGTAGATCTTCGTGTAGTCGCGGTCCACCACGGCCAGGTTGTGCATGGTCTTGCCAGGCACGGCCTCGCATTCCCCGTGGTACCAGTCTCTGATGACGGGCTGGGAGATCTCCCCGGCGGAGTCATGGGCGATGGGTGCCGCAACGATGTCTTTCTGCGGCTCGCGGAAGTACTTCTCGGCCGCTTCGCTCGTCGCCTTGGCCAGGTCGCGGAAGATGTCCCAGTCGGTCCGGGACTCCCATACGGGGGCGATCGCCGCGGACAGCGGATGGATGAAAGAGTGTAGGTCGGTGCTGTTCAGGTCGGCCTTCTCGTACCACGAGGCCGCCGGGAGCACGATGTCCGAGTAGAGGGCCGAGGAGTCCATCCGGAAGTTGAGGTCGACGACGAGGTCCATCTTCCCGACGGGCGCCACGTCGTGCCACATCACCTCTTGGGTACGGTCCTCCGAGTCCTCGGCGATGGCGTTCGAATGGGTTCCGAGGTAGTGCTTGAGGGCGTACTCATGCCCCTTCATGCTCCCCATGATCGCGTTGCCCCGCCAGATGTACCACACGCGTGGGAAGTTGTGCTCGGCGTCCGGATCGCTGACCGAGTACTTCAGGCTCTTGTTCTTGAGCTTGTCCAGGACGTACCGCTTGATGCCCTCGTCGTCCATGGCCCCGTTTTGGGCCGCCTCTCGGCACAGGTCCAGCGTGTTCTGGTCGAACTGCGGATAGAAGGGCATCCACCCCATGCGGACGGACTTGAAGATCTGGTCCGCCGTGTGTTGGCGCGTGAGATCGTTGTCGGGCACCGTGTTGTACCGGGAGAACTGGCCGTCGTATCGGTACTGGCAGGTGTTCATGTAGTGCCAGATGGGAGCCTGTTGGAGTCGAATCGCTCCTTGCCAGTCCTTGCCGAACGCGATGGTTCCCCAGGAGTCCATCGGGGCCAGCTTCTCCTGTCCCACGTAGTGGTTGAGACCGCCGCCGTTCTTCCCCACGCAGCCCGTGAGCATCAGGGCCATGGCACCTGCTCGGTACATGAGGTTGGCGTGATACCAGTGGTTGATCCCCGCCCCGATGATGATCATGCACTTCCCGCCCGTGGCGTCGGCGGTGCTGGCCCACTCCCGAGCGAACTGGGTCACCGTGCGGGCCGCGACGCCGGTGAAGATCTCCTGCCACGCCGGCGTGTACGCCGCGTCCTTGTCGTCGTAGTTGGCCGGGTAGTCGCCGGGCAGGTCCCGGCTCACGCCGTACTGGGCCATGGTCAGGTCATAGACGGTCGTGACTGTCACGGTCCCGTCCGGGGTCTGGACCTCCATGACGGGAACGCCGCGGTGCACGGTCCGGTCGAGGCCGAACTCGGTGAACGCGGTCTGGACGACCCGATCGCTCCGTCCCAGCAGGGTGAGCACCGGGTCGTACGGCTGGTCGTCGGCAGCATTCTCGGCCTTCATGTTCCAGTTGCCCTGCTTCTCGTCCCAGCGAGAGCCCGAGCTGCCCTTCGGCACCACGAACCGGCCCGTGTTGGCGTCGAGGTTGACGAACTTCCAGTCCCCGTTGGGAAGGTCGCTGTACTCCGCGAGCTCGTTGGCCCGGAGGAGACGTCCGGGCTTGTACGTCTCACCCACCTTCTCGAGCTTCACGAGGTAGGGGCTATCGGTGTACTTCTTGACGTAATCGATGAAGTACGGGGTCCTCTTCTCGTGGTGGAACTCCTTCAGGATCACGTGGGTCACGGCCATCCAGAAGGCGCCGTCGCTGCCGGCGTGGAGGGGGACCCACTGGTCGGCGTACTTGCAGACCTGGCTGAAGTCCGGGGAGAAGACCACGGCCTTGGTGCCGTTGTGTCGAGACTCGGCGAAGAAGTGGCAGTCCGGGGTCCGGGTCATGTTGAGACACGCCCCCATGTCCGCGATCATCTTCGCGTTGTACCAGTCGGCGCTCTCGCATACGTCGGTCTGCTCTCCCCAGATCTCCGGGAATGCCGTGGGGAGATCGCAGTACCAGTCGTAGAAGCTGAGGTTGACGCCTCCGAACAACTGGAGGAAGCGGCCTCCGGCGGCGTAGCTCAGCATGGACATGGCGGGGATCGGGCTGAACCCGATGACCCGGTCGGGCCCGTACGTCTCAGCGGTGTGGATGTTGGCGACCGCCATCAGCTCCAGCACCTCGTCCCAGCTCGCCCGTCTGAACCCGCCCTTGCCACGGGCCTGTTGGTAGGCCCTGCGCGCGCCCTCGTCCGCCTGGAGAGCCTTCCACGCCTTCATCGGATCGCCCAGCTCCCGCCTCTTCGCGCGGTAGGCGTCGATCAGCGCTCCGCGGATGAGCGGGTATTTGATGCGCAGGGGGCTGTACAGGTACCAGGAGTAGGAGATGCCGCGCTGACATCCCCGCGGCTCGTACGGAGGTAGGGAGTCCTCCAGGAGCGGGTAGTCGAGCTGCTGCGTCTCCCAGGTGACGATCCCGTCCTTGACATGGATCTCCCAGGAGCATCCCCCGGTGCAGTTCACGCCGTGCGTGCTCCTCACGATGCGATCGTGCTGGAAGCGGTTCCGGTAGAACTCCTCCCACTTCCGGGTCTGCGGCGAGATGATGTCTTTGATCCAACCCATGGTCGTTCCCCGGGTTCGCTCGATTTCGAGGGGTCGCCCGTAGGTGACCCCGATCAGACCTGCAGCCTCAGGTGGACCGGACCTGTCTGTCGAAGATGGCCTGGTTCACCGAGCCTCTCTTGCGCCCGTTCCAGACGAGCGAGCAAGACACGAACAGGACCAATGTCCCCGCGACGCCGGCCCCGAACAGCTTTGGCCCGTAGTCCCGCGGTTGATGGAACGCCTGCTCCTCGTCGGCCTTCTTCAGGAACCCCACGAGGGCGACCACCTCGTCGTCGGTGAGGGGGTTCTCCAGATAGGCGCGCTGCATCACGGGGTACGGAGAGCTGCCGACGACCGCGCGCACGCCGGGACCGCCGAGACGCGAAAACACCGTGGTGAGGTCACGGGCCAGGAGACCACCGCCGATGACGGCGTCGTTGGTGACCTCATGGCAGGAGTTGCACGTCGGACCGCCGTTGGTGAACCGCGTGTGCCCCTGGAATAGCGCCTGTCCCAGGAGGATCTGCTCGGCCGTGGCTTCCGGGAGGGGCTCCGGGGCCGCCGCCGTCACCGCCGCGTCGGTCTGCGTGTAGGCGAGCACCGCCCGGATCTGCTCGTCGGTGAGCGGCTGATCCGGCATCGGCACCCGGTAGAACTGTTCGAAGAGGGCTACCGCGACCGAGTCACCGGACTCGACCACCTCGGTGGAGTGCTGCACGAACCGTATGATCCAGTCTTCGTCCCGGCGTTCGGTGACACCCTGAAGGTCCGGACCCACCAGGTTGCCACCCCCGATCGTGTGACACACGGCACAGGTGGTCTGGAAGATCTCCCGGCCCTGCTCCACCGGGTCCTGGGCCGACAGGGTTGCCGCCGCGTGCAGCAAGCTCCAGGCAACCGTCACCGCGCAGGCGGCGACGCGGATCTGGACGGCGTCGGCGACCCTCAGGTACCTCACCATGGTCCACCTATCTTGAGAGTTTTCAACCCGGACTGATGATCCCTGAGTCGAGCGGAGGCGACATGCGGTGGGTGGGGTGCAAACGGTCCGGGTCCTCACCGTTTGGCCGCCGGTGGGCCGGATCCAGAGTGGCCGCGCGAGTCGTCCGGAGGGGTAGGACGTTGCAGTCTTGGCCGTAGATTCACGACTCACTCATCGTGGAGCGAGGTAGGTAACGGACGCCATGCCAGATTGGGATCAGGGCACGAGACGTGTCTGTCAGGCAACCCCCGCCCGATGAGGTGGGGAGATTCCCTACACCGAAGTGATGTTCTGGCCGGCAGCGGCCGGTAGGTGAGCGAGGCCGGTCGGTCCCCCAAAATGGGCACGCCGGCCCCAGCCCGTCGTCGGCGCGTTCTTGCATGGGCCGCCAGCAAGCGGGTACCGTGGTTCCACAGATGTCACGCTCCCAGGTCCAGCTTCCCTCGATGGGTAAGGCGACGCCATCTCACGCCCCGGACCAGACCCACAGCAGATGACCGAGCCCCCACAGTCCCGCCGAATGGTAGCCACCTATCGCCTTCGCTGCGCCACGTACGACGAAGCGACCGATCTAGCGCTGGCTATCGCACGAGAGCAGACGCTCGAGGTGCCACCCGGGGTAGCGGGCGATGCGCTCGAAGGCCGGCTGCTCGGGCGGATCGACGACATCGCGGCGCTCTCCGCAGGTGGCTTCGACATCACGATCTCCTACGCCCTCGACGTCACGGGGACCGAGCTCTTGCAGGTCCTGAACGTTGCGTATGGGAACGTGTCGCTCATGAATGGAGTGCGCCTGGTCGACCTAGTCCTGCCGTCCGAGGTGCTCGACGCGCTACCCGGCCCGCGATTCGGCATCGCCGGCCTCCGTGAGATGGTCGGTGCGGAGGGCGGCAGGCCTCTGGTCAGCGTCGCCATCAAGCCGGTGGGCCGGACCTCGCAGGAACTGGCCGATCTGGCCACGACGTTCGTGCGCGCCGGGGTCGACGCCATCAAGGATGACCACGGATTGGTGGATCAGCGCCCGGCTCCCTTCCTGGACCGGGTGACCGTCGTCGGTTCCGCCGTGGCCGCCGCAAGCGCGGAGACGGGGGGGCGTGCCGTGTACTTCCCGAACGTCACCGGTCCCGTGGACTCGTTGGAGCAGCGGCTCGACCATGCCCAGTCCGTGGGGTGTGGGGGCGTCATGGTGTGTCCGAGTCTGATGGGTCTCGACGTGATGCGCAGCATCGCGGACGGCCCCCGCGGGCTCGCGATCATGGCTCATCCCACCCATAGCCAGACCGCGCCGGGCAGGAGCGAGGGTATCGCCCCCGACGTGCTCTACGGCACGATCTTCCGGGCCGCCGGCGCCGACACCGTGGTCTACGTCAACGCGGGCGGCCGCTTCGCCTGGCCCGTCGAGGCGTGCGAGGCCATCAACGCGCGCCTCCGTGCACCGCTCGGCCGCCTTCGCGCAGCTATGCCAGCTCCGGCCGGTGGTGTCCAGGCCGCCGACGCTGACAGATGGCTCGAGCGGTACGGACCGGATACGATGCTCCTCATCGGGGGCAGCCTGCTGGCTCGAGACGATCTGCTCGGGGCCACACGTCGCGTCGTTGAGGCTGCCGTCGCGGCGACGCCGTCGACCTTGCGATCGTGAGCGGCTCTTTCGTCATCAGAGGCACGGACGCCGGCTGGACGGGCGTGGACGTGAGGCGCTACAAGGATGGGACTGGCCCGTTTCTCGGCGTGGTCCGCCACACGCTCCTGGGCGGCCCCGGCGCCGAGTCCGACCTGGCCTTCGAGGTGCGGTACTTCGAGGTGGCACCAGGCGGCTACTCGTCTCTCGAGCGACACGCGCACCCGCACGCCGTCATCGTGGTGAAGGGGCGGGGCGCGGTGCGGCTCGGTGATCACATCGAGGCGCTTCGACCCCTGGACGTAGTCTACGTCGCAGGCCACGACGTGCACCGGTTCGAGGCCCACGACGCGGAGCCCCTCGGGTTCGTATGCGTCGTCGACCGCGAACGTGATCGGCCCCAGCCCGTGGAGGAGTGAACGGAGAGGGGCGGTGACCGGACGCTCGGCGTCAGCTCTCCATCAGGCCCAGCTGGCGCATCATCGTCTCGGTGTCCGTGATTCCCCAGTGCTCGACGAGCTTGCCGTCTTCCAGGCGAATGAAGTCCGCGACGGGGACCTCGATGTGCTTGCCCGTTGCCGGAATGCCCATGAATTCGCCCTGTTGCGTGCCCGTCATGGTTGCCCGGACGAAGACCCTGTGGCCCTCCGAGACCATGTCGTCGGGAGCCATGATCAGGTCCGGAAACGCCGCTCGCAGGATCTTGAAGAACTGGAGGGTGCCTTGCTTGTTGGGTTCGAATCCAGGAATCTCCTCGTGTTCGACCATATCATCGGCAATGAGCTCCTCCAGGGTCTCGAAGTCTCCTGCCCCCATCGCCTCGTAGAGCCTCCGGACCACCGCCTTGTTGTCCTCTGACACCGCTGGCCTCCTGTTGATCGTCGTTACGCGGCACGACCCAGCTCTTTGAGGGCAGGCTGACCCGTCGCCCGACCCTCCCCGGGGGCGGCTCGTCAGCTGTTCTCGACATCATCACGGTTGAGCGGGCGCTCTTCAGGGTGGGTGCCGCAGCCTTGCGGCTGAATCTGCCGAACGATCGCGTCATACGCGAGCCCGAGGCACGGTGGCACCGGTACCGTCGAATGGGTGGCCGGGCTGGGTCCGACCACGCAAGTTCTCACAACACGCTTCAGCAGGGAGGAGCACGATGCCGGAGATCGACGGAAGTCCAGGGTGAGGTTCTGATCGAGCCGAAGGGCTCGTTTCCCAGTTGTTCCTAGCCACTGGCGGGAGCGACCGAGCGCGCCCAACCGCCTACCGAGCACACGACATCGAGACACATGGCACGCGTCCTTCTGATCATGCCTCACCTGCCCCAACGCTTGGGGTGCCCCTACGTCGGGCAGCAGTACGTCGCATCGAGCCTCTTGGCCGATGGCCACGAGGTGTCCTGCCTCGACCTGGCCGCCGCGCTCTGGGACGGGGACGACGACGACGCTGTCGATGCGGTCGCCCGCTGGGTGCCGGACCTGGTGGGCATGACGCTCTTCACCTACAACGCGCGCCGCGGTTACGAGTTGGCGCGTCGACTGTCTGGAACGACGCGAATGCTGGTGGCCGGCGGCCCTCACCCGACGGTGCGCCCTGACGAACCCATCGAATGCGGCGGATTCGACGTGGCGGTGGCAGGTGAGGGCGAGCACACGATGCGGACGTTGGCGCGACATCTGGACCGTGGCGACCTGGAGTTGGGCGCGATTCCGGGGGTGCGCTTCGCCGGCGGGAGTGGACCACCCAAGTGGCCGATCGAGGACCTGGACGCGCTCGCCTTCCCGCTCGAGAGCTACGGCTGCTTCGACTCGAGGTGGTACTCCCCCCGAGGCGTGGTGGTGCCGGGCGGGCTCATGACGAGCCGCGGCTGCCCCGCTCGATGCACCTTCTGCGCGAACTACGTGACCGGCCGAGCCTACCGGTGGCGATCCCCAGAGAACGTGGTCGCCGAGATGCGACTGCTGAGAGAGCGCTACGGGATCGCGCACTTCCCGTTCTGGGACGACGCGTTCACGGCGAGGAGGCCGCGCCTGAACGCTCTGTGCGACGCGATTCAGGCGGAGCCAGCCCTCGAAGGCGTAACCTGGACGTGCATCACACCGGGCAACATGGTCAAGCCAAGAGACCTGGCGCGCATGCGGCAGGCGGGTTGTGTGGCGGTGAACTTCGGCATCGAGAGCGGCGACTACAACGTGCTACGCGTGATTCAGAAGGGCCAACGGCCGGAGCACGTCAAAGCCGCGGTCGTAGCGGCGAGTGCCGAGGGGATGACGACCATCGTGAACTTCATGTTCGGCTTCCCGGGCGAGGGCCTCACCGAGCTCGGGCATACCTTCGACCTGATGAACGAGCTGGCTCCCCACACGACGTTCTTCAACCACCGGGGCGTCCTGGTACCGTTCCCGGGCACGCAGATCTACGATACCTGGCACGCCGAGTACGCGTTCACGAACTGGTGGTTGGATCCGGTGCTCATCCCCGACGAGCCGAACGTCCACTTGCTCGAGCCGAGCCAGTCGAGGGCCTTTCTCGAGCACGATCCGACCCTCGACGTCGATTTCTTCCGGTACGAAGATCCGGTCCGCGAGAAGATCGCCGAGTGCGTCCGTTTCAAGGCGCTGCACAACCGGTCCCGACTGTGCCGTCCCGGCGGCGCGCTGGGTGATTCCGAGCTCGAGCTGCTACAGGCCGCGGCTGCGTCCGTCGGGTAGGCGGCCTCTACACGGGTGGAGGAGGGCAAGTGATCTTCACCCAGGGTGCGGCTGCCCGCGGCCACGGTGGTCGCCAACGCCGGTGTTTCGCCGGCGAAACCGCTCGGCGTATAATCGACAGGAACAAGCCAGGGAACCCCTCCAGGAGAACGCCATGTCCCGTCTCCTCCGGCTAGGATCTCGCGGACCGGATGTGAGCGAGGTCCAGAGCGCGTTGAACAGAGCGGGAGGTTCGCGCCTCCCGCCCCTCGGCGCCGATGGCATCTTCGGCCAGAAGACGCACGCCCGCGTGCAGGAGTTCCAGCGGTCGAAAGGCCTGGCGGTCGACGGCATCGTGGGTCCGATGACGCGGAGGGCCCTCGGGCTCCCTGCCGGTGCCGTGCCGGTGCCCGTCCCCGGCGGAGGTGGGGGCGGATCGGGTCAAACCGACGACGTGGTCGCGAAGGTCGTGTCGGCCACGAAGTCCGCGCACTCGACCTGGAGGGCCAGCGCCACGTTCCACGGCGTCACCATCATGGCCTCGACGGCCATCGGTAACGCGGGCTGCCTGAGCGGTCCGAACCTGGGTCCGCTCATCCAAGGGATTTCAGCATCCATTGGACCCAACGGACACATCGCGAAGGCGGCGGCCGACGGGATCGGGGCCTCCTTCGCCTCCTTCCAGGGCGGGGTGACAATCGCCGCCCTCCCGTGGTATCCGAGCTTTGCCTCGGTCCCGCTGCCCGCAGCCCCTCCGACACCCAACATCCCCACACCCCTCGCGGCCTCGTCCACAAACTCGGGTGCCATCACGAGCTCAGGCGTGCTGCAATCCGCGATGTCCGGTCGCCTGGCCGTTCCGGTGCCAGGTGCGGACGCCAAGTTCGCTGCGATCGCGAGCCAGGTTGCAGCCTACTTCTCGTCCTGGCTGGCGGGAGCTCAGATTCGCAACGTGCTCGGCCAGGGACCGGTGCCGACGTTCGCACCACCGTTCATTCCCGTCGGTCCCGTCGTGAACGGGTCTACGCTACCCGGGGGCGGGCACTTCTTCTAGTGTGGTGCTTTTGCAGCACCACACCAGGCGACGGGAAGCCTGCGCAGCGCATTCATCCCTGCGCGGCGCGTTCCTCTGGCGAGCTCGAGGCCGGTCACCAGCCCTTCGGGCGCGGGTCCGTCAGCTGATCGGGTAGGCCGTCGCTTGCGCGTTGTTCAGGGTATCGGAAGCCGTTTGGAAGATCCTGCCCATGGGGGTACGGAAGGCCGTGAGGATCGCCAGGAGCCCGATCGCTACGAGCGCGATGATCAGGGTGGACTCGGCGATGCCTTGTCCCGCATCGTCGTTCCACAGCTTGTTGAGAAGCGTTGCCATGGCGGTAGACTCACTTTCAAGGTCCATCATCGGGAACCGCGAACGGCACAGAGTGCAGGGTTCGTTCCAGATGGCAGGAACCCGGTCATGACAGGCGCTTCGGCAGAATCCACCCGGGGCGCACAGGAGGGGTGGAGCGACAGTCTCGCGACTTCTGTAGCGGACGTGCGACGGGGTGGGGCGGTCCTGACGCCCGGCTTGCCGGAGCGCCCTCGCGAGGGATACGGGGATGGGCGTGGGCGGACGAAGAGTGAAGGCGCGACCCGGCACAGCCGTCAGGGACCACCCATACGCATGAGGCCGATGCAATAGGCGAGTGCTGCGATGGTCGCCGCGAGGGTGCGCACATGGTTCCATGCGGTCCAGCGGCGCACGTACCGGCGCCACGCGTCTTCGGCGCCGGGGTCGTCCGGCGAGAGCGCAGCGAGCTGGTTGTTCAAGGGGACATTCCCGCCCCCGGTGACCAGGAACGTCCCCACGAGGTAGAGGATCGCTCCGGTCAGGTTGAAGACGGCTGCGGGGTGCGTCCAGCCCTGGACGGCCACGGCGATGGCTCCCAGAGAGAGCACCGCTGTTCCGACGAAGACGCCCAGGAACCAGGGGTTGATCACGACGATGTTGATCGACTGCATCGCCGCGATCCCCTCGGCCGCAGGTAGGCGGGACAGGGCCCTCATCACGAAGGTGGAGAATGCGAAGAAGATGCCCGCCACTACGGCCGATCCAAGTGCGGCCGCGATCGAAAGCGCAGGGATGAGCTGGTCCATGGCGATCTTCCTTCAGACGGGTTCGGATCCTGGCTCAGCCGCAGCCCCCAGAGGCCTGGAAGCAGAGGGTGTCGCCCCCGGAGGGGACCCTCCCGGTCTTGTCCAGAATGCCGTCGAGCCGCAGGTGGGCGATGCTCGGCCCCTCCTCGCTCATCGTCACGAGGGTCACGTGGTCGAACGACATCTCGTCGGTGGAGCTCTGCCCTCCGCCAGTGGTGCCCAGCATGATATGGTCGCGGCCGTTCTTGACCGTGTGCGAGTAGCGGTGGAAGTGGCCATTGAAGAGCGTGTACGGCCGATCTGCCAGCGCTGATTCCATTGCGGCGAAGTCCGGCTCGTCGTCGCGCTGCCAAACCGGTTTGTGCATGAACAACATCGTCCACTGCACGGAGGGATGGTCGGCGAGGACCCGCTGGAAGTAGGCCGACTGCTCCGGCCCGATCTCTCCAGTCAGCCGCTCAGGCATCTTGTAGTACTCAGTCTGCGCCAACTCGGCGCGGTCCGTGACCTGGAGCGCTTCGTTACGGGCGTTGCGCATCTCGAGGCGGCGCTCGGGACTGTAGTCCTCGGTGTCCATCACGAGAAACAGCACGTTCTCATAGACGAAGTGGTAGTACAGGGCGCCATACCGCTCCACCCACACGTCCCGCAGTGCCTGCGCCGTCGCGTCGTGATTCCCGCTCACGCGGAAGAGGGGCGCGGTTCGGGCCCGTCCGTCGAAGGAGTCCCACTCCGCGTGGAGAGCAGTGGGGTCCTCTGAAGCACCGTCAATGAGGTCGCCTACCGTCATGACGAACCGGGGTCGCAGCAGCGACAGCTGCTCGATGGCGATCTCGAAGACCCGGTCTCTCTCGCTGCCGTTCAGGTCCGACACGATGGCGAACGTGAACTGCCCGTCATCGTAGTCGAAATGATCGTGCGTCCACGGCCTCTCGGCTGAGGCGAGCTCATGCTCGAAGCTCGGGCTGGGGGTGGAAACTCGCGGTCCTGCACACCCAGTCATGAGCATGGCGGCTATCGAAAGGCCGGCCGCAAACGCGATCTGCTTCGGTGTCATGTCTCTGCCTACTGGTGCAATGGAATGGCGGCGTCAGCCTGCCTCGGCGGAGCGCACCGATCCTTCGGGTTAGATGTATTCACCGCGGAGGGGATCCAGCGCAAACTCGACTCACGTTCTTGCGGGTCGGGCGGGGCGGGCGGAGTTTCGAGACGCGATTCTCAGGCTGACCGGGAGATCCGTTGGACGACGAACGCCCAGAGCTCATCCCCAAACCGCCCCGCCCGGCCCCCCAACAGCCATCTGGGTCCTCCAGGGGGCCGGCCCCGCCCGTGCCAGGCGCTCCACGTCGGATCCCCATTGGCGCGCTCCACGAGGGTTATCGCGCTCTGCTACCCCGCCGGGGCGTCCTGGCGGGTGGTGGCGGGTTCGTTTCAACGACCTGGCGGGTCGTCGTCGATCTCGAGACCGCGGAGCTCAATGCGGCTCGAAGCGACGACCACGGCAAGCTGGTCTTCGGGGCGCTCGATGACACGACCAGGCGGCGGCTCCCCACCTCCACGCTTGCGGAGTTGCGGGCTCTCGCGGAATCGTTGCTGGAGAGTGATGCTACGCCACAGACGGTGCTATCCGCGGACAGCATGGGCGTGATGATCGTCGCTGACGGTGACAGGGTCTATGAGCTCATGCCGGCAGGGCCGATCACCGACGGCCCTGCCGCAGACCTGGTGCGGGCGCTCTACGGGCTCGCCTGGAGCGATGACTGAGGGTCGACCAGCGTCAGGTGAAGAGGTGCATGAAGAGGGATGACCCATGAGGTGCGCGAGGAGCCATGACCTATCTGCAGACTCACGCGCGGGAGGCGGGAGGCTTCTCGTGTCGCCGGTTCCGCGTCGTTGTCGATCAGAACGCCCGCGTGAGCACGCACGACTTTTTCACGTTGCGGAGCGCGCGGCGATACCCGGATGACGCGGCGTCCGAATACGGCGCCTCGCCGACGCTGGCGACCGTGTTCAACCGGGCCTTCAAGGCCGTCCGCCCACACGGGACGGCCATACTACGCGGGCTGACCTGAACCAGGAGCATGTTCGATGTCCGATTCCATCGTCGCTTTGCTGAACGATTCCATGGCCGGCGGCCGGGGCGTGACCGTCGCCCTGAACTCCAATACGATCGCGCTGGTCGTGACCGAGATCACGGACACGGCCGTGGTCGGTCGAAGCCAGCAGTACGACCGCATCGTGGTTCGCCTCGACAAGATCCAGGCCGCGTATATGTAGCCTGGACCTGCTCTCTAATCTCCCGACGGCGGGACGGAGGGGGGCTCACCGGGCTCGATCCCGACGGCGCCGGCCAGCTCGCGGACCTTCTGCTGGACCCGCCCGGCGTTTTCCGGACCCAGCCGAAGGAGGTGCTTCTCCGCAGGAGTCGACGCTTCCAGTCGGCGGTCACGGAACTCGTAGACGGCTTCGTATTGCACGACCTCCATGTCGCCCCCGGGGACCTCGACGGCGAGGAGGTTGCCCATCGCCATCGCCAGGGAGCCGTCGAAGGTGCGGGCCGTCAGCCCCAGCTCCCGGTATGCCTCCTCGAAGAGGGGGTGGAGGCCCCGGTAGAGCCGAGCCGCGACCTCCGTGTCCAGAGACACGAAGACCTCTGTGAGCCGGTCGTACCTTCCATAGCTCTCCGGGGCGATGACGGTCCGTTCGTCCGACTCCCGAACGCGAAAGGAGTCGGCAGGGGCGAGGAAGTCGAGCTGTGACCTCGGGCTGTCGCCTCCGGCGACGTTCACGACCGTGGTGACGAAGCGACGCACGAGATCTTCCGGCACCAGCCAGGCGGCCCACCTCGGATGCTGCGAAAGCTGGGCGAGCAGCTCTCGAACGAGCGTGTCACTCGCATCGAGCGCAGGGAGATCGAGCAACGCCTCCGTCGGTTCGATGCTCGAGGGAACCGAATCCTCCGGGACGGCCAAAGGAGCCTCCGGCACGGGCTCGGTGCGGGACCCAAACCAGTACCAGACGGCGCCCGTGGCCAGCAGCACGAGGAAGAGCACCAGAACCACGCGTGGGAGCGAGCGCCGTTCGCGCCGCCGTCTCATGGACTGAAACAGAGGTGCCTCAGGCCCCTCCCCGGAATCCCTGCCGAGATCTGTCATTTGCCTCCTACCGAACGCGCAGACCGCCTCCTTGGGTAGTGCTGGACGAGGCAGATCGTTCCAGCGCTCGCGCCGCGGGCCCTGCCTCTCAGCGCTCGATGGGTGCCCGGACCAGGTTGCCCCACTCGGTCCATGAACCGTCGTAGTTGCGGACGTTCGGGAAGCCGAGCAGGTGGTGGAGAACGAACCAGGTGTGGCTCGACCGCTCGCCGATGCGGCAGTACGCCACGACCTCGTCGGTGGTGCTCAGACCCTGCTCGCCTTCGTAGATCGCTCGCAGCTCGTCGGCCGACTTGAAGGTCGCGTCGTCGTTGGCGGCCCGCTTCCACGGCACGTTGGCTGCACCAGGGATGTGGCCCCCCCGGAGTGCGCCCTCCTGGGGGTAGTCCGGCATGTGTAGGAGCTCTCCCCTGTACTCCTGGGGCGAGCGCACGTCCACGAGCCGGCCACGAGCCGTCAGGTGCTCCATCACGTCTTCACGATAGGCGCGAATGGGCGCATCACGCCGCTCGACTACGGGATACTCCGCAGCGGCGCGATCCGGCACGTCGGTCGTCAGCGGGCGGCCCTCGTCGACCCACTTCTTCCGCCCTCCATCCAGGAGGCGAACGTCGGGGTGGCCAAACAGCGTGAAGACCCACAGCGCATAGGCTGCCCACCAGTTGAAGTTGTCCCCGTAGAAGACGACGGTCGTGTCTCGCCCGATCCCTTTGGAGGACATGAGCTCGGCGAACCTGGCGTCGTCCAGGTAGTCACGCGTGATCGGGTCGTTCAGGTCCATGTGCCAGTCGACCTTGACGGCACCGGGGATGTGACCGGTGTCATAGAGGAGGACATCCTCATCCGACTCGACGACGACGACGTCCCGGTGATCGAGGTGCTCGGCGAGCCAGTCGGTCGAGACGAGCCTCTCACGGTGTGCGAACTGATCGAAGTGCGGACTGGAATCGTGCGGCGCTGGCATGAAGACCTCGTACGAACGAAGGAGACGTGTCACGGATCGAGCGGGACACCTGTCTACCCTCCTCGGCCACCTGGGGTTCGACGGAGCTCGTTCATTGGGCTCAGCGACCTGACGCGGCCGGGAACAGCCGCGGGCCCTCGACGGTAGGCTGCAGCCATGAGCGTCCCCGAGGCCCTGGCGAAGGTGGTCGATCGATTCGCACGAGCTCCCAAAGAGCTCAGGGCCCAGGCGTTGCTACAATACGCCCGGAAGGTGCCGCCGCTCCCTGAGGAGTTCCTCGCGGACCGGTCTCGGCTCGAGCGCGTGCACGAGTGCCAGACCCCCTTCTTCCTCGCCACCCGGGTCGACGAGAACGGCTCGGTTCACCTCTTCTTCGACGCGCCTCCCGAGAGTCCCACGGTACGCGGCTTCGCGGGCATCCTGTGGGTGGGTCTGGAGGGTGTACACTGGCAGGACGTGCTCGCGGTACCCGCCGACTTCTACGCCCGCATGGGTCTGGAGGCTGTCGTCTCACCGCTCCGGCTCAGGGGCATGGGCGCCATCCTGGCCAGACTCAAGCGGCAGGTGCGGGAGGCGGTGGACGACGAGTGATTCGTTGCCGCCGTCCGATGGATCCAGTCCCTACGTCGCGTGAGGCGCTGTCGCTCCAGGAGGCGCGGCCCTAGAGTGACCTCCATGGGCCGACTGTTCGTCGTCCCGTCTCGCCCTGCTCGGAGTACTCATGGTTCGTGGACCGATCCTCTGCGCGCTCCTCATCCTGCTCTGGCCCTCACTGGTCGGTGCCCAGTGGACGAACCGGTATCCCAAGATCCAGGGCTACTCCCACCACGTGTACCTGGAGGGGTACGAGCTGCCGCTCTTCACCGTGGGCCCGATCGACGCGGCAGTGCACGGCGACCAGGTGGCGTTCGCTTCGCAGGGATGGCTCTGGATCCTGGGGGACGAAGCTCGATCGGCCCGCCGGCTCACGCGCACGGCCGGGATCGACTCACGGCCCGCGTGGTCCCCAGACGGTGCCTCGCTCGCGTTCGTCCGGGACGACACCCGGGAGACGGCTATCGTCCAGATCGACGTGGCCACCGGAGAGGAGCGGGTGTTGGTGGAGGAGACCGGGATCGATCTGGATCCGGCCTACGCGCCGGACGGGCGCTCCCTCTACTACGCGTCCGCGGTCGCGGGAGACCTGGATCTCTGGCGACTGGATCTCGCGTCCGGTGAGTCGGAGCGCGTGACGACGGAAGCCGGGCTGGAACGCCGGCCCATCCCACACCCTGACGGAGACCGGTTGGTCTACCTGTCCAAGTCCCGTGGCGGAGGGGACCAGGTGCGGGTGCGGAGACTCTCCACCGGCGATGAACGCGTGATCTTCCGGGGAAGCATCCTGTCGCAGCTTCAGCCGGCCCTCTCTCCCGATGGTCGCACGATCGCGCTGAACGTGCCCGACCAGCGTGGCGGGTGGGAGCTGAGGACGGTGGACCTCGCGCAGCCGGGACTGACGATCCTGCTGACTTCCGGGCGGGGACTCCCGTTGACTCCGACCTGGAGCGGCGATGGACGGTGGGTCTATTTCTCCGAAGCCGATCCGGAGGAGCGCATGCAGCTCATGCGCGTGCCGGCGGTGGGGGGCGTCACCGAGCGGGTCCCCGTGGACGTGTGGGACTGGGGCGAGGAGACCGGTCGCCTTCGGATTCGGACCAGGGTCGACGGGTTCCAGGTGCCAGCGCGCCTGACAGTCCTCGACGGTCGCGGCCACCCCGCGGTGCCGGCGGGCGCCAAGCCCTTCTTCGACGGACAGAACGGGCGCGTGTTCTTCTACGGCGACGGCTTCGTCGAGGTCGAGTTGCCAGTGGGCGAAGCCATGATCGACGCGGCCCGCGGCCTGACCACACCAATGGTCACCGCCTCTGCCTCGATCGAGGCCGGTCGAGTCACGGAGGTGGACCTCGAGCTGACGGCGGTATGGTCCGCTGAGGGCGAAGGCTGGATGAGCGGGGACCACCACTTCCACCTCAACTATGGTGGCTCCTACCAGCTTGACCGGGCTGATCTCGTGCTCTTCGCTCGGAGCGAAGACCTGGACGTGGCCACCCCCTTGCTGGCCAACCTACATAACCGATTCGAGCAACAGGAGCTCTGGGGAGAAGACCGCCTGGGCCCGCTGCCGTGGATTCAGTTCGGCCAGGAGGTGCGCTCGCACTTCCTGGGTCATGTCTCGCTCCTCGACACACGGGACCTGTTCTGGCCGTGGATCTGGGGACCCGGCTATCAGGTGTATGGCACGGATGACCGACCCAACGCCGAGGCGCTGGACCACGCCCGCACCCAGGGAGGCATGAACACCTACGTGCATCCCGTGGGCAACGCGGAGCCTTTTGCCACCGACCCACCAGCAGGCATTCCCGTCGCGTTCATCGCCGATGCCGTCCAGGGGCACGTGGACGGCCTCGAGGTGGCGTGCCTGTGGAGCAACGAACAGGGGACGATGGAGCTGTGGTACCGGCTCCTGAACGTCGGCGTCCCGATCGCGCCCACGGCCGGGACCGACGTGATGACCGACCTCTACCGCACCATGGCCGTGGGAGCGACCCGCGTGTACGTGCAGACCGGCGGCTCCAGAGCGTTCTCCGACTACATGGACGCCCTCCGGGCCGGCCGGAGCTTCGTGACGACCGGACCGCTGCTGGACTTTCGTGTTGAGGGTGTGGGGCCTGGCGGAGAGGTCGCCAATTCGGGCGGGGCCGAATGGACGTTGGACCTGCACACTGCGGTCTCCACGGACCGGGTGGAGGTCGTGGTGAATGGCCGCGTTGTCTGGTCCGACGACGCTCCCGTGGGCCCCGGAAGCCGAGCGTACTCTGGCGCTGTCGACCTTCCGCCGGGCGGATGGATCGCCGCCCGAGCCACCGGACCCGCCACCACGAGTTGGCCCGCCATGAGCACCGACGCGTTCGCCCACACCGCGCCCGTGTGGATCGGTAGCGTGGGCTCCACTGAGGACGGGGCGAGAAGGGCAGCGGCGCAGGATCTACTGCGGGGACTCGTTGGTGCCCGGCAGAGACTCGAGGACGGGTACGCGGGAATCGAGATCCCTGTGCTCCAACGGCACTTCGACCGGGCCCGGTCGGTGTTGGAGGAGTGGGCGCGGTGACGCAGATGGATCAGGACGGACGACCACCGTCGAAGACGCCCTCTTCAGAGGCCCTGCCTGGGGCTGACGCCACGCTCGAGCAGATCATCCGGTTCGCCCGGTCGGTTGACCCGGTGGAGCACTTCAGAGACCGGTGGGGCGACGAGTACGAGACGAAGGTACGAGCCCTGTGGGAAGGCTGCGTCGAGTCCTACAAAGCGGGCGTCCCGGCGTCGGCACAGCCTGACGAACTGACGATGTGCCTGAGCTATGACCTTGCCCTCGGCCCGTACCTGGGAGTACCGGAACCTCACAAGCTCCCGTTCTTGCGGTGGCTGATCGAGGGGATTCGTGTAGGATAGCGGTCTTCGGCTGGCCCTCGTCCGGACCCGCCATAATCCTCTGTAGGAGATCCACCATGACCGGTCCGTTCGAGGAACAAGCCGAGACGGTGCTCCCCGACCTCGCGAGCGTGGAGGTCGAAGAGATACGCGTCGGTATCGACGGGGGTCGGGTAGGTGAGTGGCGCGTCAAGCTGCGTGGTGCTGCGCCCAGGACGGACTGAGTCTCGAGGCCCTCTGTCATCCTCCTTGACCAACCCTGGCGACCTACCGATTCCCGTCCCACCATCCCACTGGCCGATCATCCTCCAGCAGCGCCTCGTCGTCCACCCACCATGTCGGTCCGAAAGGCCGGGCTTCGGGCCACACCTCGTCGAGCGTGTTCCCGTCCCAGAGGATCCCGCCCTGCATCACGTAGCGGATGTCCGTGGTGTTTCGGATGTCGTCCAGAGGATTCGCGTTCAGCACGAGCAGGTCGGCCAGCTTGCCGGTCTCGAGGCTTCCCAGATCGTCGTCGGCCCCCAGGAAGCGGGCGCCGTGCATGGTCGCCACCTGAAGGGCTCCCATGGGGCCCATGGCCTCGGCGATCATCCAGATCTCCCAGTGTGACGCGATGCCGTGGGCCTGCCCGTGGGAGCCGATGGCGCCGTAGCCTCCGTGCTCGATGACGTCGGCCATGCCCTGGGCGATCATGGGAAAGCTGTAGTCGGTGTCGGGTCGGAGCATGCGCCGCCTCAGGTGGGGCACGATCTGTCGCCACGGCATCCAGCGCCGCTGCTTCTCCTCGCGCCAGACGTCCGTCTCGGCGAAGAAGTACTCCTCGTTCCACGGCCCAGGACCGCCGACCACGAACGTCGGCGAGTACGTGGCGCCCGCCATGCCCAGGATTCGGGACGCGTCGCTGTAGAGCGGCACGTAGCTGAGCGGGTGCTCGAACGCAGTGTGGCCATCCATGATCATGCCGAGGGAGTACGGCAGGTTGCTGCCCTCGGCGGTGAGCATGAGTCCCCGCTCTCGGGCGGCCTCCGTCACCCACTGCCGCTGATCGCGGCGAGGCTGGAGGTACTGCTTGATCCCGACCGCGCCCCAGTTGGCCAGGCGGTTCACGTTCTGGTGGGCCACCTCCCGCGAGGTGATCTCGTTCTGACGGGCGCCGTCGCCCCGGTAGACCGGATCGCCGGTGCTGTAGGTCCGAGGACCCGGCATCATTCCGGCCCGGATCAGCTCGGCTGCCGAGAACACGGACTGGGACCACATGGAGTTGTCCAGGTTGGCCGTCACGCCGTAGGCCAGGTAGACGGCGGACTCGAAGTTGGTTCTGGGATGGAGTGCACCAAACTCCCGGTAGTGGTGGGCGTGCATGTCGACGAAGCCGGGAATCACGGTCGCGCCGCCCACGTCGATGACCTCGTCCGCACCTGACGTCTCACAGTCCCCGACGCACATGATGCGGGCCCCCTCCACGACCACCGACCCGTTGACGATCACCTGGTCCTCCACCATGGGGATGATCCGGGCGTTGGTCAGCGCGATGGATCCGTCGGGGATGCGCCGAGGCACGGTCAGCGTGACCTCGGTGGTATCTCCCGATTCGGACGACACGTCATAGGAGTAGTAGAAGGACCCGCTCCCGTACTCCAGCGTCGCGGCATCGCGGAAGCGCGGGAAGAGGCCGCCCTCCGTGGTGAGTGTCGTCACCGGAACGGCGCCCTTCTTCTTGTCCAGGTCGATGGGCGCGCCGCCCGAGCCCTGCCACGGGTAGGGCGCGGCGAAGACGTTGTCACCCTCCTGGAAGGCGAGCCATCGGCCGTCGGGTGACGTCACGATCTCGTCGGCCCAGCGGAGCGTCACGTGAACCCGGCGGTCGGATCCGTCTGGGCGAACCGAGACGAGCGCCGACACCGTGGACGGCGACTCACCTTCCTGCTCGATGCGCTCGTTGTAGAAGATCCGTCCTTCGGGTCCGAAGGAGGCACGGACCACCTGCCGGCGGGACGCACCGCCTCCGCGGACGCCGACCACCAGCTCGGCGTCGCCTCCGGTTGCGTCGATGCGCACGAGTTCCCACTCCTCGGTCCACCGCATTCCCCGTGCCCTGGCCGAAGCACCCGAGCCGCGGGCCACGACGAGATGGGTGCCGTCCGGGCTCCAGACCGGATTGGCGTATTCCCCGAACCGGGTGGTGAGCCGCTCGGGCGTGCCCCCGCCAGCCGTGACCCGCCAGACCTGGCCCTGGTTGGCCTCGTCCTTGGACACGAACGCGATCCATCGGCCGTCCGGGGACCACGCCGGGGCGTACTCGAAGGGCTCGAAGTCGTCGGACGTCAGACGGGACGGTGTACCCCCCGAGACGGGCACCGTCCAGACTCGACCCACGGCCTGGAAGGCGAGGGACTGGCCATCCGGTGAGACGCCGTGCCACCGGAGGAACCGGGTGCGGAACGGTTCGTCCGTGATGGCGAAGTCGGCTCGGGTTTCCTCACTCATGATGCGGCGGACCCGGGCCTCGAAGGGCACGGTTTCCACGTCGCCGCTGGCCACGTCCAGAATGCGGATCTTCCCACCTTGAGAGATTACGATCGACTGGCCGTCGTCGGACCAATCGTATCCCGGCAGGATCCGCAGCGTCTTGATCCCTTCGGCGTTGTCGGCGGTGGTGGGGTCCATGAGAACCCGCTCCGCGCCAGTCTCCAGATCCCGGACCCAGAGCGCGGTGCGGGGGCCGTACCGGTGGCCCTTGTACGAGATCGTGCCGTCCGGAATGCGCCGAGCGAAGGCGAGCCAGCGGCCGTCCGGCGACAGCTCGGCCGCGTAGGCGCCTCCGCTGGACCCCCGGATCTGCTGCTGAGCCCGGCCGGCGGTCACGTCGGCGACCTCGCCCGTCACCAGGTTCTTCCGGCGCAGCTGCCAGGCGCCGGCCAGTACGTCACGGCCCAGGCCTGCGCCCTGTCCGGCGCGGACGTGGAAGTACAGGTGACGCCCGTCTCTCGACAGCGACGGCCATGCGGCGCCCGACTGGTCCGAACCAGTCAGCTTCACCCCTTCGCCGCCATCCCTATGGTACATCCAGAGCCCGCTTTGTCCGGGCTGACCCGGTCGCCCGAAGCGGGTTCTGCGCACGACCACGTAGTCCCCGTCTGGCGTCCACGCGGGTTCCACCACCCGAACGTTCATGTCCTCGAAGACGGCCCGGGGATTCGTCCCGTCGGCGTCCATGATCCACAGGTTGTCCTGGCCGCCCCGGTCCGACACGAACGCGATGTGCCGGCCGTCGGGGGAATAGCGCGGGTGGTAGCTCACGGCCACGCCGACGTCGCCCGTGAGGATCTCGGCGTCGCCGCCGCCCCGAAGCACCCGGTAGATCTCGCCCAACAGGTCGAAGACGATCCACTCGCCGTCCGGGGAGAGGTCCACCGACATCCACGTGCCCTCGGCCGTGGTGAATTCCACCGTCCGGGTCTCGCCCCGGGCCAACGTGACGTCCCAGTCGGAGGCCGGCTCGGCCTCGGCCTCCTGGGCGGAGAGCCGGGTGGGGGCAACGAGGGCCGAGAAGGCCACGATCAGCGGGACGATCCCGTTACGCGGGCAGATCCAGGCCAACAGACGACGCGAGCGTGTGGGGTTCATGGCAGCGCTCCGACGGACCGAGCTGGGGTTGGACGCGGGGGACCGGACACAGGCCCACAGACTACGCGGTCCGGGCTCACCGGGCCACGCCCGTGGCGCTCGGATGCTCGGCCGTAGGCGTCGCCACTCAGGGCCGGATCGTGGTGGGAGGCCAGAGGATGACGTCGGGCGCTCAGCGGACCGACCTGACCCGCCACCTGCCGAAGTGAGGCCGCACCACGGCGGGCGGCTCACGTGGTAGCCACTCGCCGTGAGGGGCCCGACGGGTAGAGGACCCTTTCACCCCGCCTGAGCCGACCGCGCTAGAAGTAGCCGTCGGACAGCGTCTTCAGGAACGCCACGATGGCCTTCTCCTGGTCGTCGGTCAGATGGAGATTCCCGAGCTCGTCGGTGTTGACGTTTTCCTCCACCTCGGGCGCCGGCCAGCAGTTCTGCGCCAGGGCGTCTTCGACCGGCGTGAAGGGATCCGCGCAGGTGCGCTTCGCGTCTCGTGTGTTGTAGAAGTGAACGACCTGCTCGAGGGTCTTGAAGTAGCCGTTGTGCGTGTAGGCCTTGACGAACGAGCTCGCCGGCCCTTTGGCGACGTTCCTCAGGGTCGGGACCTTTTGCTTGCCCATATTGTCCTCCGCGAACCCCGCGTAGTCGGTACGGGTTGCCAGGAAGCCGCCCAGGCCGTAGTCCACGAAGGTGGGATTCGCGTTGTACACCGGGTTATCCGGGTTCGCCGGAACGCCCAGGTTGTCGAAGGTGAAGTCCGTGAAGAGCGGGGGCTCGCCGTTGGGCCCCCGATCCAGGATGTGGCAGCCCCCGCACTTCCCCTTCGCCTTGAACATCTGAAGGCCCTTCTTCTCCTCCTGGGTCAGACGTACCCAGCCTGCCAGGAACGCGTCGTACTTGGACGAATAGGGGTTCACCTCGCTGGAGGCCTCATACGCTGCGATCGAGAGAGCGACCTGATCGTAGCTGGTCTCGACCGTTTCCCGATCTTCAGTGGACAGCGTGACCGTGGCGCTCTCGGTCGCACAGGCCGCCTCCACGTCCGCGGGCCAGTTCATGTCGCACGCCTCCCAACCCCAGACATCCTCGAACGAGGTCGGGTAGTCACCCGGGACGGTGGGGTTGCACACGCGGTAGATCACACAGGCGTTGTCTGGCAGAGCCTGCTCCGCTGGGTTCAGAAACGGCCCCTGAGCTTGATCCGCAGCCGGATTCCCCAGCTTCTCGCCCGTGGCGCGGCCATCCCAGAAGTTCCCTCCGATGAACAGGGCGTCGCCCTTCTCCATCACGTACTGCAGGATGGGGCTCGGCGTCGCGTAGGCGGCGCTGGGGGGCTTCCGGTTGCCAAACCGACCCAGAATCGACCCTTCGTAGACGGCCCCTGCGGCGTTGATGTCGGAGATCGGACCCGTGAAGCCGACCTCCAGGGCGTGGCAGGCCGCGCACGACTGGTTCTGGTTGATCGAGAGGTTCCGATCGAAGAAGATCGACTTGCCCAACTGCTCGTTGGGCGAAAGAGCGCCGTTGAAGAGCACGGCGCCGCTTTGCAGGGACGTCTCCGGGGCGGTGGGGCGGTCCTCAGCGCAGGCTGCGGACAAGACGACAAGGAGTACTGCGGAACCGATCATTCGTGACGTGTACATCGCCCTGCCTCCTCGCAAGGGTGCAGATGACGGACACGCCGAGATCGCTCTCACAAGCGTTGCCGGGTAGCCTCCGGGGGAGCCCATGCCGCGTGCCCGAACGAACCGGAAGGAGCATAACGAGCCAGCTATGTCACGGCAGTCGGGATATCGTGGAAATGGGAGTGGGGAAACATGGCGACCCAGATAACGCATCTGTCCCCCAGGCGGTCCCATGGTCCGGCAAACGGCCCACGGATCGTTTCCGTCCTTGGCTGGTAACGGAACGAGCGAGATCCCCAGGATCCCGATGGCCCAGCCAAGGAGCCCGTCATGTCCGTGCGCTCGTTCGCCGCGAGCTCGTCCGCCGCGTTCCTCACGATGCTTTCGGGGTGCATCAGTCCGCAGTTGTCACAGGAGGGCACCAACGCGGCGCTCCTCACGCGCCTCCTGGCGGACCTCGACGCCGGCAGCTTCGAGTGGTTCGACGAGCTCTGCGCCCCTCGCTACCGCTTTCACGCGGCCGGTGATCCCGAGCCTCTCGATTGCGCCGCCCAGAAACGCGCGATCCGGCAGTTTCGTCGCTCTTTCTCGGACCTCGACCTGACGGTCGAGGAGGTCTTCGGCGGGGCGGACAAGGTGGCATTCCGGCTGACGCAATCCGGCACGCACACGGGCGAGTTCCTGGGCATTCCTCCCACCCGGGCTCCGGTCCGGTTCCGCGTCCTGGGCGTAGCCCGATTTGCCAACGGCAAGATGATCGAGATGTGGCTCGATCTCGACTGGCCCACGTTGTTCGACCAGATCGGGACGACCCCCAGGGCCTGGCACCGCCGTTGGCTGGATCGGCTCGATCCGCTTCCGCCCCTGGACGCCGAGCCGCCAGGCTGATCGCACAGCCGACGGTGAACCCGTGATTTGCCGGACACCGTTGCGTGGAGATTCTCGGACAGACGGCGGTGAGCCGCTCCGGCTAGCGTCATCAAGGGCGAGTCTGGTCGCCTGGCGTCACCAACGGTCGTGCGGGAGACCAGTCAGGTGCACGCGACCCGGTGAGAACCCGGTTTCCGTGCAGTCACGATGAAGCAGGAGGGCCGGGAAGATGCTCACCTCGGGGACGATCTGGAGACGCTCACGCATCGGTGCGCTGGCGGTCGGTTTCCTTACTGCGACCTCGGTTGCGCTTCAAGCTCAGGACCTCGCTCAACGATCCCGGCTGGAACTGCAGCTCGGCGTGGGTATTCGAGCCAGCACATCCTCCTCGGCGTCAGCTGGTGGCGTCATCACCGAGACCAGCGCAGCAGGCTTCCTCGGCAGCTTCGGGTATTCGTATTGGCTGCAGGAGGAGCTCGCCCTCACCGTCGGGGTGGGTGTGCTGACGAGCGACGTGGAATCGCGAGTCGGCGCGGGCGGCGTCAGCACGCGCACGGCTACGGTCGTGCCGCTGTTCGCCGGCCTCAGATACTACTTTCCCCGCTCCACGTATGGCAGCAAGTGGAGACCGTATGCGGCCGGCGCCCTGGGGCCGGTATTCGGGACGGAGACGGCGTCCGAGGTGGGCTCCGTGATCGTGAACGAGTCGATCACGCGGACGGCCTTCGGCGGTCGCCTGGGCGCGGGCCTGGACGTCCAGCTCAGTCGGCTCTTCATGCTGGGCTTCCAGGCGGGCTACCACCTGATGACGGACTTCTCGGATCCGATCGGCGGGCACGAGAACCACAGCGGTCCGGATTTCGGCATCAGCATCAGCGTGTTGCTCGGCAGAGGTGCTGGCGAGGGCAGCTGATCTCAACGGACAGCTGCGGCGTATGGATGAGCTAGCTCCGTAGAGGGACTCCGGGAGGCGCGGCCGACGGGCGATTCCCAGGCCAGACCCATCGCGTGCCGAAGGAAGGAGCGGGTCGGTTGACCGGTTGTGCGCATTGCGGCAAGCCGCTGGAAAGACCGGTGGCGTCGATCTCCGGAAGCATCATGGGAGACGAAGAGACCGAGTCCTGGTTCTACTGCCCGGACTGCACCGCGTACACGAGAAGCAGATCCCGCGACCGGTTCCACGGCGAAGAGGTGGTTCGGCCCGGCGAGCCGTTTCCCCGCGAAAGGGCCGAGCAATGGCTCGCAATCATCCGGCGGTGCGAAGAGCCCTGGGATAAGCGCTGTCGATGCGAAGCGCACCGTGAGTACTTCGGCGGATGGCTCGACTGAAGGTGCGATCCGTGTTCGACCGCTGACAGAGCCAATTCCCCGGTCTGCGGGGGTGTCTGCCGGCGAGGCGGAGGTTGGTGACGCTGGCGGATCTCGGCGCTATCCTGCGCTCTAGGGCATGACAAGCCGTTCAACCCCAGCCCGAGCCCAGGCCCATGCGCTTCATACGACTTCCCAGATTGCGCCGAGGACGCCTGATCGTCCTGCTCATCGGACTGGTGGTACTGGCCCTGTCGGTGACCCAGTGCTCCGATGGGGCAACCCTGGACACCATGCTGGCCGACTACGGCCCCGAGGTGCCCGTGTCGCAGGACGCCGCCAAAAGCTTCATCGGCAAGGTCGGAACGGCCCTCCAGTCCAGCACGTCCACCCGGCGCGTGCGCCTCAGCATCACCGAACGGGAGGCCACGTCCGCCCTGGCCATCGGCATGCAGATCTCCGAGGCGTTGCAGGTGCTTCAGACCATGACACCGGAAGAGGTAGAGCGGGCACAGGAAACCGGCCGGATGGAGGAGCTGCTCGAGACGCGGATGGCCGAGAACCCAGACCTCACCTGGTCGGAGCGCCTTCGGTCGGCTCTCAACCCGAAGCTCACGCTGAAGGATGCCCAGGTCCGCTTCACCGACAGCGGTCAGATCGTGGCCGCCGGGTACCTGCAGGCGTGGCGTTGGCGGCAACCCGCTCTGCTTGTCGTCTCCCCCAGGGCTGCGAGCGGCGAGCTGGAGCTCGACTTCGTCGAGGGTCGTCTCGGTCGGATTCCTGCTCCGGAGTGGGCCTTCGACCGCATGGGGGCCATGCTCTCGTCCATGATCCTCATGGGACAGGACTACGCGGAGATCGAGCACCTCGCCGTGACAGACGGGCGGCTGGTGTTCGCCGGGTCGGTGACGCAGTAGGCAGTCTGGGACGCGCCCGGCGCATCGAGACAGGTGAGCGTGGGCGGCGTTCCGGACCCTCGGAGGTGGCCAGCCGATGACCTGGGTTCCGTCTAGCACCACCCGGCGACGGGTTCGGCGTGGGCTGGTACGGCTCTCCGCGCTCCTACTCCGACCCGGGCCCGATGGGCGGGACAGAGATTCGGTCGCCAGCCTCTCGAGCGGCGCCAGCGGTGTCCCCGGACCCGGCGGGCAAGGAGCGGCTCAGCTCGGAGAACGGCTCCAGGCGGTCACCCGCCAGCTCGAACATCACCCACGATCCAAGACGCCCCTTCACCCGCTCGGCGCGGGCCAGCGAGTGAAGCACATCGGGTCCCACCGGAATCACCACGCGCTCCTCGATCCCGGCTTCCGTGTGGCGGGCCCCGTACAGACTGTGCAGCCCTGACGGGTTCTGGACGCTCGTGTAGAGCTGACCGTCGATGTCCAGCAGAAGACGGCGATCGCGCTCGAAGATCGGTGTCGAGTGATCTGCAACGGCTACGAAGACGAGGCCGAACGCATCCCGCGTCGCTTGTCCGGCCAAAGGCCGCGAGGCGTATTGGGCTCCAACCGAGAGTGACTGCACGCCGAGGTCCGACGGACCGAGCGTCTGAACCGGTGAGGGAGTCAGCACGACCGAGGTGACTCCGCTGACTGGATCCACGGCCCTCTCGATCGAGGGCCCTGTCGGGGCGGGCGTGGGGACTGACTCGAGCCCGTACTCCGGGCTCGAGCAGGCTCCCATGGCCAGCCATGTCAGTAGTCCCGCCATTCGGCGCATATCCACCCTCCCGCTGAGACGACCACTCCGCCAGTTGTCGTCAGCGAAAGACGGTGGACTTAGCCTCGGGGCCCACTGCGGGCCTCGGCGTGACGGCCGCAGCGCTTCCGGGAGGCCCCCCTCGCTTCGACCCTCGGGCAGGGCGACCCATCGGCGTGGGACGACCTGGGGGAACCGGCGAGTCCAGGGGAAAGGCGAGTACTACGGGAGGGTCGTTACCGCGCTCTGGTCGTCGGACCGGAACGTGGCACCGCGGATGGCCCTAGGTCACCGAGACCAGCTGGATGTCGAAGGTCAGGTCGCGGCCCGCCAGCGGGTGGTTCACATCCAGCAGCAGGCCCTCCTCATCGGCGCGGGCCACAGTGGCCTGGATGGTCTGGCCGTCTGGCGTGGACACCTGAATCTGCCGTCCGACCTGAGGATCGAAGCCATCGGGCAGATCCGAGCGGGGGACACGGAGTAGGAGCTCCTCTCGGTGGGGACCGTAGGCGTCCGCCGCCGGAATCGTGACGGCCTTCTCCTGTCCCGCCTCCATGCCCGTGATCGCCGAGTCGAAGCCACCGATGACCTGACCCGAGCCGAGCTTGAACTCGAGCGGCTGACGGCCCACCGATGAGTCGAATACCTTGCCGTCATCGAGCCGGCCGGTGTAGTGGATTCGTACGGTGTCACCGCGGGTGGCGGAAGCCATCGGTCTGCCTGGTATGGGGATCCGTCTCGTGCGCAGCCTTCAACCCCAGGGCGTACCCGATGTTCAGTTCGGTCGCCCGTCCGAGCCCACCCGCTCGAAGCGCATGTCGTAGACCCGCTCCAGGCTCAGCGACAATCCCGTGACCTGGCCCGTGCCGTCCCGATGGAACCGGACCAGCCCACCCCGGCCCATGCGAAAAGCGTCCTCGTACGCCGGCCAAAGCGTGTGGGTGTCGCCGGGACGCTGCCAGACCTCGAGCGCGTCGGCCTCCACCGAGATCACGTACGTGGTCTCCGCGTCAGGGCTGTGGTAGGTGCCCGCGTACGCGTCCAGATCCGTGGTGCTCGGCGACCAGGGGTCCACCGGCTCGTAGCGCTTCTCGGCGTATTGCCAGTCCTCGATCCGAAACCCCCTCCGCGCTTCGGCTCCATCTTCGAAGACGTACCGGCGTCCCCTGTCGCCGACCGCGAGCTCGGTGTCGGACAGGGGGACGAGGAGGTCCTCGTCCTCGTGGAGCGCGCCGTTCTCGAGGCGCAGCTCTCTCGTGAATCCGGTCACGGGGTCGGCGTAGAGGCCCTGGAGACCCTCGAGGGCTCCGGGAGAGAGCCTCACGCCCGACGGCGGCTGGGGATCCGTGGCGGCGTCCTCCAGGAAGATACGAGCGATACGGCCGCCAGTGGGGGCCGTGGGGACGTTGGATGCGTTACAGAGCATCGCCACGGAGAGGCCCTGCTCGGGATAGCGACCGAGGAAGGCGCGGTACCCGGCGGTGGATCCGGTATGCGTCACCGCGGGGACTCCAGCCAGGTTCCACACCCGCAGCCCAGCCGCGTAGACGATCTCGGAGCCATCGTTCAGGCGGCCCCGCTCGTGCATCATTCGGATGAGCTCGGGACCTCCGAGCCGGCCATCGGTGAGGGCTGCGGCCCAAATACCCAGGTCGCCTACCGTCGTCAGGATCCCGCCGTTGCCGTGCACGTGCTCGATGGGGCGGTTGATCTCCCAGCGGCCCTCGTCCGTTGCTTCGTACGCCGAGCTCCTGCCTGGCACGATCCGGCGGTAGTCGTCTCGCCACTGCGTGTTCCGGAGGTCGAGCGGCTCGAAGATCCGCATCCCGGAGAACTCGGCGAACGGCATCCCGCTCACTCGGGCCACGGTGATGGCCAGGAGATTGTAGCCCGTGTTGCTGTAGGAGTACTCGTGGCCGGGCTCGAAGTTGAGCGCAGTCTGCCGGCTCACGATGTCGAGGACGTCGTCGTGGGTGTGGCTGCGCTCCTCACGGCCCCATCCGCTGATCCCGGCCACGCTCCCCCAGTCCCTGAGTCCGCTCGTGTGCGTCATCAGGTGTCGCAGGGTGATCGTCCTGCCGTAGTCCGGCACCTCGGGGACGTAGGTCCGGATGTCATCGTCGAGTGAGAGCTTGCCGTCCAGCACGAGCAGCACGATGGCCGCCGACGTGAACTGCTTGGAAAGCGACCCTCCCTCGAAGATGGTCTCGGGCGTGTTGGGGATCCCGTGCTCCAGGTCGGCCATGCCGTAGGCACGCTCCAACAGCGTCATGCCGTCACGGGCCACGGCCACGGCGCACCCCGGCGAGGTGGAGTTGTCCCACGGAGCGAGGATGGCGTCGACGCGAGCTTGGGCGTCAGGCGGGGTCTGGCCGGCAAGGGGGTCGAGGAGCGCGCCGAACGAGATCGCGAAGAGCGCGGCCAGCAGTCCTGCGGGCGCGGTGCCTTTCATCTGGACGAATCGTACCGTGGAGCTCATCAAGCGATACCGGATCTCGAGGCGGAAGCGACCGACAGTGTCCGGCAAAGGAGCGTGGAGCGCCAGGGTTGCACCGGAGGTCGGGCCCGTTCGCTTGACCGGACGCGCTCGCTCAACGGAGTTTCCCGACGGGCGGGGAACACCCATCGAGTAGATCCAGCCGGGTCAGTGGCCCGTGCCTCCGCCGACAGATGAGTGGCAGGAAACTCGTCCGTGCCCGGGTCTCGACCGTCATCGACGGGAGTCACGCGAATGACGCAGTCTCCTCTGGTGCACGGCCCTCTCAGCGGGCTCAGCGCGACCGCCCTCTGCGCGATCGCGATCGGCTGGTCTGCGGCGGACCTGGGACCACGGGGCTCGACGCCGCGGGCACCGGCGCAGGCGCCGCCGATCATCTTCGATTCCGACCGGACCGGCAGCCCGCAGCTCTACGCCATCGAGCCCGACGGGAAGGGGGTCCTGTCGATCACGGATGCCTCGCGGTCCGGGTCCTGGAGTCGGGTGCCGGATTGGTCACCGGATTGCACCGAGATCGCGTTCCAGTCGAACCGCGGGGATCCTGACAACCGCGACATCTACGTCATGGCCACGGACGGGTCCGTGGTACGCCGCCTCACCGACGACCCCGCTCCCGATGGCTCACCCGCGTGGTCACCGGACGGCCGGCACATCGCCTTCGTCTCCGGGGTCGGCGAGGCCGAAGGCGTTTGGGTGATCGGCGTCGACGGCTCCGACCGCCGGCGGGTCACGGACGATGTGGGTGCGGCGTTTCAGCCGGCTTGGTCACCGGATGGCCGTTCGATCGTGTTCGTTGCGGGGTCAGAGGAGAACTGGGACGTGTTCTCGGTGCGAGCTGACGGCGCAGGTGTTCGCAACCTCACCAACACCGCAGGGCGGCATGAGGGCGGCCCCGCGTTCTCGCCCGACGGAGACGAGATTGTCTTCGACGCCCTGGAGGACGGGCACTGGGAGATCTACCTGATGGACGCCGATGGATCGAAGGAGCGCCAGCTCACCCACAACACAGCCATGGACGGCCGCCCTGCCTGGTCACCCGATGGAGCCGAGATCGTCTTTCACTCCACGCGAGCCTGGGGCTCCGACGGCGACATCGAGGAGTGGGGTGAGGTCGAGCTATATGTAATGCGTGCGGATGGTTCGAACGTCCGCCGCCTCACCGACAACGAGCATTTCGACGCCCACCCCGACTGGTGTGGCCGGCGCCAGTGAGCGTTTGAGCACCTCGTCACCCCTCGCCGTACACCTCCGTCTCAGGGAACGTCAACGAAAAGCCGTACCAGCGCGTGAAGACCTGGAGCGGACGCTCCCTCTCCACACGACTGCCGTCATCGGCGTAGCGCACGCCGTCCTCGATGAACTCGCCGGTAGAGAATCGCAGGACGTCCCCGTCCCACCAAGCACGGTCCGCGTCGGTGTAATGGGCCGCCAGCACGTACGCCGTGGGATCGTAGTAGATCAAAACGCGCTGGCCCTCGAACGTCTCCAGCAGCAACCTCCCATTCTCCTCGATGGCGTCCATCGAATAGTATCGAGCGTTGGTGTCGTTCCAGATGCCGATGCCCATGTCCATCCGGGGACGCCTCTCGTCCTCCGCGCCGAGCGTGGCCGGGAAGATCTCCGGCAGCCCACGGATCCGCCGCAGCAGCCCCGTCAGCGTACCGCCCCCGCCCTCACTCCGGCCGACGGCCCTGGGGTGGCTCGACCACGCGAGCTGCGTCTCCGGATCCTGCGCCAGCGCCTGGGCCACCGTCGTGTGGAGCACGTTCTCCAGCTCGAGGCGATTCCCCGTCAGGGGGCCCTGCACCGCCTCCCCTGTCATGTGATTCCAGTACGTTCCGGTGCGCTCGTCGCTCATCAGGAAGAGGCCGTCGTACAGCCCCTTCTCGCTGAACCATTCAACCTGGCCATCGACCGTGGGAATCAGACCGATCCCTGTGTTGCAGATCACTCAGAAGGATACCATCCACGGCTCGCCGGCCAGGTCGCCTTGGGCGACGTGGTGGTAGGACATCTGCAGGGTGGAGAGCGCCAGGTGCTGGCCATTCCGCTCCAGTACCATGAGAGCTGCTTCTTCGGTCAGCCGTCCGTCCCCCAGCGCGTCGTTCAATGGCTCGAGGCTCTCGGGCCGAAACGGATCGAACCACGGCTTCTCGTTGAGGATCGCGCGGCCCGGATCGAAGTCCTCGATTTGTGACATCGTTTCCTGCGCCTCGGCGGGGCCGGAGGAGGAGAATGCGACCAACGCCGTCAACGCGGACGGGAGGGCGAGGGCGGATCTGCGCATGTGTGACCTCCGGGTACGTTTGCGAGCTGGCACCACAGTTGAGCCGCAGGGTCCAACTGAGCAAGGGTAGCGGTCGGGGGGCGTGGGACCCGATTGACAGGGCCTTGATGTCCCCCGACCCTACACTCCTTCGCCCGCAGCGTACCTCAGCGGACAGGCCGAACGATGAGCGAGCCCACGAAGTACCTCCTGACCGAGCAAGACATCCCCACCCGTTGGTACAACATCGCAGCGGACATGCCGAACAGGCCCATGCCGCCCATCCACCCGGCGACGCATGAGCCCATCGGTCCGGAGGCGTTGGCGCCGCTCTTTCCCATGTCCCTGATCGAGCAGGAGGTCTCGGCGGAGCCCTGGGTGGAGATCCCGCAGGAGATCCGTGAGATCTACAAGCTGTGGCGTCCCACGCCTCTCTACCGGGCCCGACGGTTGGAAAAGGCTCTCGATACGCCCGCCAAGATCTTCTACAAGTACGAGGGCGTGAGCCCGGCGGGATCCCACAAGCCCAACACCGCGGTGGCCCAGGCTTTCTACAACAAGCAAGAGGGCGTGAAGCGGATCACCACGGAGACCGGGGCAGGGCAGTGGGGAAGCGCGCTGGCCCTGGGCTGCCAGCTGTTCGGCCTGGGCTGCCAGGTCTACATGGTGAAGATCAGCTACCAGCAGAAGCCCTACCGCAAGCTGATGATGAACACCTGGGGGGCCGAGGTGATCGCGTCACCCAGCGACCGGACAGCAGCAGGACGGACGATCCTCGCCGAGGATCCGGACTCACCCGGCAGCCTGGGGATCGCCATCTCCGAGGCGGTGGAGGCGGCGGTCTCGGATCCCGACACCAAGTACTCCCTCGGGAGCGTCCTCAACCACGTCCTGATGCACCAGACGGTGATCGGTCAGGAGGCCGCCCAGCAGATGGAGATGGCCGGCGAGACGCCCGATGTGGTGATCGCCCCCTTCGGCGGCGGCTCCAACTTCGCCGGGCTGGCGTTCCCGTTCCTGCGCAAGAACCTCACCGAGGGGGCGAGCATCCGCTGCCTGGCCAGCGAGCCCACGTCGTGCCCCAAGCTCACCCGCGGCGTATTCCGGTACGATTTCGGGGACACCGTGGGCATGACTCCGCTCCTCCCCATGTACACGCTGGGCCACACGTTCGTCCCGGCCCGCATCCACGCCGGCGGGCTCCGTTACCACGGCGCAGGCGTGATGGTGAGTCAGCTCCTCAAGGACGAGCTGATGACGGCCGAGGCCGTGGACCAGATCGAGAGCTTCGAGGCCGGCGTGATGTTCGCGCAGACGGAGGGAATCATCCCGGCGCCGGAGGCCAATCACGCCGTCGCCAGCGCCATCCGAGAGGCCCGCCAAGCGAAAGAGGAGGGAAGGCCCCGCACCATCCTCTTCAACCTGTGCGGCCACGGGCACTTCGACATGTCGGCCTACCAGGCCTACTTCGCCGGGACCTTGGAGCGCCACGAGCTGACCCAGGAGGACGTGGACCGCGCGGTGTCGCTCATCGACACGCCGGAGGTGCCGGTAGCGGCCGGATGAGCGGCGGCGGGCCTGCATGAAGGCGACGGCAGACCTGCCATGAATCGGACGGCAGACCTGCCATGAGGAGGATCGTGGTCCGGCGGCCCGGCGGCTACGACCGGCTCCACATGGAGGACGGCCCCGATCCTCAGCCGGGACCGGGGCAGGTGCGAGTCGATGTAGAAGCGGCAGGGGTGAACTATGCCGATTGCCTCACCCGAATGGGCCTATACGCCTCGGCCCGGCAGCTGGCGGGCTACCCCCTGACCCCCGGGTTCGAGGTGGCCGGGACCGTGGGTGCCCTGGGGAAAGGTGCCGACGGCCCGTCCGTCGGGAGTCCGGTGCTGGCCGTCACCCTCTTCGGCGGCTATGCCACCCAGGTAGTCGTTCCTGCGTCACAGGTCTTCCCCATGCCCGCCTCCCTCTCGGTCGCGCAGGCGGCTTCCTCGCCCGTCGCGTTCCTCACTGCCTGGTACGCCGTCCACGAGGCTGGCCGTCCCAGTCCCGGGCAAACGGTGATGGTGCATTCTGCCGCTGGTGGCGTGGGGGGAGCCCTCGTGCAGCTTTGCCGGATCGCAGGATGCCACGTGGTAGCCGTGGTGGGAGGCAGCCACAAAGCACCTGTGCCATACGAGCTCGGCGCCCACCAGGTGATCGACACGTCCCGCGAAGACCTCTGGGCACGGGCGTCCGTGCTGGCCCCGCGAGGATTCGACGTGGTCTTCGACGCCAACGGCGTCTCCACACTGAGAGCCAGCTACAACCACCTTCGCCCCACCGGGCGCCTCGTCGTGTATGGATTCCACTCCATGTTGACCCGAGGGAGAGGCAGGCCCGGCTGGACCCGGCTCATCCTGTCCTGGCTACGCACGCCCCGGTTCGACCCGATGGACATGACCCTGAAGAACCGCAGCGTCCTCGGGTTCAACCTGAGCTTCCTGTCGGATCGGGCCGACCTGCTCGAGCGAGGAATGGCCGAGCTGCTGAGCTGGATCGGGGAAGGGCGGCTGGTCCCACTCGAGGTGACGCCGTACTCGTTCGAGGACGTCGCCCGCGCCCACCGCGACCTGGAAACCGGTCGGACCGTCGGGAAGCTGGCTCTGGTCGTTTGAGCCATCCGGGTTCCAGGCTCGCGACTCCCTCGCGGTGCTGTCGCCGATGTGCTGGACGGCACCCTGTCGTGGCGTTGGCGGGTCGTACCCTACATCAACACGCCGTCCACAGGCTCCAGCGACGGCGGCAGATCCGTTTCACCCAACTGCTGTCGCATATCGATCTCGATCGTCCGGCACAGCGCGGTCATGGGCGTGTCGTTGGGCTGGTTCTCGAAGGGGTCGTTCAGGTCTTCGCCGAGCTGTTTGACCAGCAGGAAGCTCAGGACGATCACCATCACCGCCACGAACTCGAACCACCGCACGCCGGCGTCAGGCTCGATGAAAGCGACGGCGATCAAGATCCCGACCATCCAGACCAGAACCCGGGTGACGGTGATCACGGCGTCGGGGAAGGCCGTTTGCTTGATCCGCTCCATCCCGCCCTGGAGCTCCGTCATCTGAGTCAGCGACTCGTCCACGTGCCGGAGGAGGATCTGCTCCGTGGTGTCTCTCCCCAACAGCGCGGTGAGCCGGGCAGCCTGACGCTGGGTGAGCTGGGTTGGCACGTTGCGGGCCGACCTGAGGTTCTCGGCCTCCTCCGGGTCCAGAGAAGCGGTCGCCTCGGGGAGCACGGCTTGTCTCCGGAGAGAGAGACGAAGCGCGTTGACGTACGCCAGGTGGCGATATACGAGCTCTCGGTGGAGCGCCCTTGCTTCTTCCCGCGTTCCGAGGTTCTGCACCCGGTCCGGTGTGAGTAAGGTCGTGACCTGTCGCGCGAACGTGCGGCTCACGTTGACCATGCCGCCCCACAGGATCCGGGCCTCCCACCACCGACCGTATGCCTCGTTGAAGCGGAAGGCCACGAAGATGCCGACGATCGTGGCGAGCACACCCACGGCTCCCGCCGAAAAGACCGTCGAGTCGAGCTCCGGTACGAGCTCGTGCAGCCACCAAGCGCCACTCTCGATCCCGAGCACGACGAGGACCGCCAGCCAGTTCCGCGTCACGAACATGCGGAATGCCGTCTTGAATCCAGTGCCGCCGCGGATGATCACGGGAGCCTCACCCCAGGGCTTTCGCGTTGTCGAGCCCCGGGCAGTCCGTGGCCATCCCACCCCGACCCAACTCGCGGATCGGCTCGTAGCGATCCGCCAAGGCCGCCTTCAGGCGAGCGGGGACCTCGGACGAGTTCGTCATGCACGGCAGGCGAGAGGGGCGATAATGGAGGACAGGCGCGGACCGTCGCCGAAGTCCAAGATGAGGATCGGGGGCGGGACGCTGCAACACTACCTACCTGGGCGCAGCCGGACCAGCTTTTTCTCGCTCATACCTGCCAGGGTCCAGTCCCGCAACGGACCCGACGCACGTGCCAGAAGGCTATGGACCCTCCGTGGCCCCGTCCTCCGGGGGGGCCGTGACAGGACGGCGTGGCGTTCTCGATCACCGAGGCCCTCGGATGGACCGCGTCACTCGCGGCGCCCCAAGGGAATAGCCGAGCATGACCGTGAACGCCTGGTTGCGGATGTCGAGCGCGTCCTGACCCTCGCCGATCTTGCTCAAGCCACCCGTGTAGCGGGCGTCCAGGTTCAGCGCTCCCACGCCGCGGGGCAGCGCGTAGTCCACGCCGGCGCCGAGGACCATACCGAGCTCATAGCTCCGCAGCGTGCTTTCGAGGTTCTGGGTCAGGTCGTCGCAGCGGGTCGTCGACTGACCGGAGGAGTCGCCGAACGCGACGCCACAATCCACCTTCCAACCGAAGGCGGGTCCGCCGAAGACGTACGGGAAGAACTTACCGGTCGAGCTTCCGACGTTCACCCGGGCCAGGACGGGGATCTCCACATAGTCGAGACCTACCTCGACTTCCTGAAGGCCCATGCCCTGCGGTTCAATCAGCATCAGCCTCTCGATGTCCCGAATGCTGCCGACCGCACCCTTCTGCCGGTAATAGACCTCGGCGAGAAGCTGAACGCGACTGACGCGGACCAGGCCCATGGAAAGCCCGAGGTTGAGGCCTTGGGACTGTCGGGTGTCCGACGCGTCACCCCCGATGAAGTTGGTGAGGTTGATTCCGCCTCTGAACGTCAGAGGCACCTGTGCGGCGGCAGGCTCGATCGCCAGAGCGGCGATGGCGCCCACGAGCAATACTCGTACGAGGCTCTTCATCTCGACCTCCAGAGCGGAGTCCCCTTCGTCTGGTAGAACGAAAAGAAGACCCTGCGCCCCGCCACCCGCAGGTCCGCCGCCAATCCAACGGACTTACCGTCCCGGAGTCGGCGTCAGTCCCGCAGCAGGCCGGCGTCCCGAAGCAGGCGGCGTAGTCGCTCCACTCTGCGCCGATTGACCCCCAGGTCCGAGTTGCCGACACGAGAGGCAGACCGCACGAGAAGCTCTCCGTCCTCCGCGAGCAGCAGCTCGAGGTCGTCGACGAACCGGAGAAGACGGCTGCGCTCCTCGGCGTGGACGTACGAATCGGTCGCCGTGACCACCCGAACCCTCCGCATGGCGCGTACGACGTCCGTCACCCGAGCGAACACGGACGGCCCGGCCGTATCCAGCCAAAAGGGCTCGATACCCTCGGGGTACCGGTCGCCGGTGCTGATGCAGTTCGCTCTGTCGAGACAGGGGGCGAGGCGACCCGCGTCTGGACCACGTCGGTCAGGACCAGCACCGTGATGACGAAGTAGAACGTCGCCTTGGTCATGGGCTCCACGGGATGGCCGAAGAACGCGATGTGGCCCAGGTGGCCGCCCTCGGTCAGGAGCATCACCCCCACGATCAGCAGGATGAAGAGACCCAGCACCTCGTACATCCGGTTCTTCTCGAGGAACCGAGCCACCCGATCGGAGAGCCAGATCATCAGGACCCCGCCGATGATGATGGCCGTGGCCATCACCATGAAGACATCGGTAAGCGCCAGAGCGCTCAGGATCGAGTCGAAGGAGAAGACGATGTTCATGAGGACGATCCAGAAGACGACCTCCCCGGAGGACTTCGGGGCTCCTTCTGGTTGGCTGGAATTCCTCGGCCAGCCGGCGCTGGGACCCGAACGGGGCCGGGCCCCACGCTCACGGCCGACGCGCCTCGGCCGTCGACAGCGCGAGAGCGTTGAACAGGAACTTGAACGTGCCATGGGGCTG
>JBDHHQ010000019.1:0-61244 GCA_039589315.1 Gemmatimonadota bacterium | reverse complement strand
ACAACGTGCAGATGGAGGTGGACCTGATCACGCCCATCGCCATGGACACCGAGCTCCGGTTCGCCATCCGCGAAGGCGGCCGCACCGTGGGCGCCGGCGTCGTCACCGAAATCACCGAGTAACCGGATCGGGGATAACCGATGGCTGGCAGGATTCGTATCAGGCTGAAGGCGTTCGACCACTGGGTGGTGGATCAGACCGCGGCCGACATCGTGCGCACAGCGCAGAAGACCGGCGCCATGGTGAGCGGGCCCATCCCGCTTCCCACCCGCCGGCAGAGGTGGACCGTGCTTCGGTCACCGCACATCGACAAGAAGAGCCGGGAGCAGTTCGAGATGCGCACGCACAAGCGGCTCATCGACATCCTGGACAGCCGGCCCCAGACCATCGACGCGTTGACCAAGCTGGACCTTCCGGCAGGGGTCGACGTGGAGATCAAGGTGGATTAGGGACATGCCCGGACTCATTGGCAAGAAAGTCGGAATGATCCGCGTCTTCCTGGAAGACGGCTCGGCCGTGCCGTGCACAGTCGTAGAGGCAGGGCCCTGCCCGGTGGTGCAGATCAAGACCGAGGAGACGGACGGATACAACGCCGTTCAGCTCGGCTTCGGTGGCAAGAAGGCCAAGCGCGCCGCCAAGGCCGAGGTCGGTCACGCCGCGAAGGCCGGGGTCGAGGCGGCGCCCCGCATCCTCCGCGAGTTCCGCATGGCCGAGGGCGAAGAGTACGAGCTCGGCCAGGCCGTCACGGTGGGGCTGTTCGAAACCGGCGAGAAGGTGAAGGTCAGCGGAACGTCGAAGGGCCGCGGCTTTCAGGGCGTCGTCAAGCGTCACGGATTCGCCGGCCGTCCCGGCGGCCACGGCCATCCCATGTCGCGGACCCCGGGCTCCATGGGATCCGGTACGGACCCGTCGCGGGTGATCAAGGGGAAGAAGCTCCCCGGCCGCATGGGCGGCGCCCGGACCACGGTCCGGAATCTCGAGGTGGTCAGAGTCGACCCGGAGCGCAACCTGCTCTTCATCAAGGGTGGGGTTCCGGGAGCGCGTAACAGCTACGTTCTCATCCAGAAGTGACGATGTATAAGGCGCCCTACTTCAAGACGGACGGCTCGAAGGGTCGGGCTCGGGCATTGCCCGAGTGGCTCTTCGACGGCGTCGTGAATCAGCCCGTTCTCCACCAGGCGGTGAAGGCCTACCTGGCCAACCAACGCCAGGGGACCGCGGCGCGCAAGAACCGATCGGCGGTGGCCGGCGGGTCGCGTAAGCCCTGGCGGCAGAAGGGTACAGGCCGTGCCCGTCAGGGAACGATCCGGGCCTCCCAGTGGGCCGGGGGTGGAATGGCGTTCCCGCCCCAGCCCCATTCCTGGCGGGAGAAGCTGCCCCGCAAGGTGCGGGCCCTGGCACGCCGCTCGGCCTTCAACGCCCGAGCCCAGGAGGACCGCGTCGTCCTGATCGACGCCCTGTCCATGGAGGAGCCCAAAACGGCCGTCGTCCGGGACTTCCTGGCGTCCATCGGCGCCGAGGGCAAGGTCCTGCTGCTGACGGACGGCAACAGTCGCAACGTCTACCTGTCCGCCCGCAATCTGCCTGGCGTGGAGGTGCGGTCGTTCAAGGACGCCTCGACGTACGACGTGCTGTGGGCGTCCACGGTGATCATCGAGCGGGGCGCCCTGGACGCCGGCGACCCCACGAAGGCGCAGGCCACCGGGTCAGAGGCCGAGGACGCGCTCACGGACGAGACCGCGGCGGCAGAGACGCCTGCGGCCGAGGAGGCGCCAGATGCGTGACGCCCACGAAGTCATCGTGAGCCCGGTGGTGACCGAGAAGTCCACCGCGCAGATGGGCGACGAGAACGTCTACACCTTCATCGTGCACGAGCGGGCGAACAAGATCGAGATCGCCCGGGCTATCGAAACGCTTTGGGACGTCACGGTGAAGGACGTTCGGACAATGCGCTATCCCGGCAAGGCCCGGCGGGCGTTTCTGGGGCACCTGGCCAAGAACTTCGACATCGGCCGTAGGCCCTCGTTCAAAAAGGCAGTGGTGAAGCTGTCCGAGGGCGACGCCATCGAGCTCTACGAGATGGGTTGAAGCCATGCCACTCAAGCGATTCAAGCCGGTGACACCGGGTAGCCGATTCCGCTCGGTCACGGCGGGAAGCGACATCACGCGGAAGGGGCCGGAGAAGTCCCTTACCGAGTCCCTGAAGGGCTCGGGAGGGCGGAACCACCACGGCCGGATCACCCTGCGCCGCCGGGGCGGCGGGCACAAGCGCAAATATCGCCGCATCGACTTCAAGCGGGACAAGGTCGGCGTCATCGGTCATGTGGCGGAGATCGAGTACGATCCGAACCGCAGCGCCAACATCGCGCTGATCCACTACGAGGACGGAGAGAAGCGGTACATCGTCCATCCCCGAGGGCTGGCCGTGGGCTCGGTGGTGAATGCCGGGTCCCAGGCGGATATTCGGGTGGGCAACGCCCTGCCCATGGAGCGCATCCCGTTGGGTACGACCGTCCACAACGTGGAGTTGAAGCCCGGGAAGGGCGGCCAGATGGCCCGCTCCGCCGGCGCCGGAGTCCAGATCGTGGCGAAGGAGGGCGACTATGTGACGCTCCGCCTGCCGTCCACGGAGGTTCGGCGCGTCCGCAAGGAGTGCATGGCTACCATCGGCCAGGTTGGCAACACGGACCACGAGCTCCGCACGCTGGGCAAGGCCGGGGCCAACCGGTGGCGCGGACGGCGCCCCAAGGTCCGCGGCGTCGCCATGAACCCGGTGGATCACCCCCTCGGCGGCGGTGAGGGCCGCTCCTCGGGCGGCCGTCCCCCGGTTTCACCGTGGGGCAAGCCCGAGGGTAAGAAGACCCGGAAGAAGAAGAAGGAATCGAGCAAGTACATCGTTCGCGGTCGGAAACGCGGCAAGGCCACGAGGTCTTGACGCCCCGAGCCGGCGCGTCAGTGGCGCCGGGTAGACCAGGACGGCAACCAAGAGGTTCGAATGCCGCGTAGCGTCAGTAAGGGACCTTACATCGATGATCGCCTCCTCGAAAAGGTCGAGGTGATGAACTCCCGGAACGAGAGAAAGGTCATCAAGACCTGGTCGCGGGCGTCCACGATCTCACCCGACTTCGTCGGACACACGATCGCGGTGCACAACGGGAACAAGTTCATCCCCGTGTACATCACCGAGAACATGGTGGGCCACAAGCTCGGCGAGTTCGCGCCGACGCGGCTGTTCAGGGGACACGGCGGCAAGCTGGCCGACAAGCGGTCACGGGCACGCTGAGCGAGAGGCACGAGAAGATGACTGCCAAGGCCGTAGCGAAGCAGATCCGCATGAGTCCGCGGAAGGTCCGCCTGGTGGTGGACCAGATCCGCGGCCGCCCGGTGAACGAAGCCTACGGGCTCCTGCGCCACTCAAAGAAGGCGGCGTCGGACCCGGTGCGTAAGACCCTCCGGTCGGCCGTCGCCAACGCCCAGAACAGGGCTGAGGAGCAGGGCGACGTGCTGGACGTCGACGAGCTCGTGGTGAGCGAGGCGTTCGTGGACGAAGGGCCCACCTACCGGCGCTGGCGTGCCGCGGCCATGGGTCGCGCCGCACCACGGCGCCGGCGCACGAGCCACATCACGGTGGTCGTCGGAAACACGGACTAGGAAGGGACTCGCGATGCTGGCGGTCGAACGACCGCCAGCGCCAGGAGAAAGACTGGATGGGACAGAAGACGCACCCGTACGGATTCAGGCTCGGTATCGTGAAGGACTGGAAGTCGCGCTGGTATGCCGAGCGGGACTTCCCTCGCCTCCTCAAGGAGGACGAGACGATCCGGAGGTACCTCAGCCGCCGTATGCAGCACGCGGCCGTGTCCAGCGTGGACATCGAGCGCAAGCCGTCGAAGATCGTCGTGACGATGCACACGGCCCGGCCGGGCGTGGTCATCGGCAAGCGGGGCGCCGAGGTCGACAAGCTGCGCGACGAGCTCAGCGTGCTTACGGCGTCGGAGGTCTCCATCAACGTCGAGGAGATCAAGCGACCCGAGATCGACGCGGGCCTCGTCGCCGAAAGCGTGGCGCATCAGCTGCGGCAGAGGATCTCCTTCCGCCGGGCGATGAAGCGGGCGGTTCAGTCGGCGATCCGGGCTGGGGCCGAGGGGATCAAGATCCAATGCAGCGGCCGCTTGGGCGGGGCCGAGATCGCTCGAACCGAGGGGTACAACGAGGGCCGGGTGCCGCTCCACACGCTGCGGGCGGACATCGATTACGCCCAACACACGGCAAAGACGACGTACGGCACCGTCGGGGTGAAGTGCTGGATCTTCAAAGGAGAGGTCGTCGACGAGCGGCAGGGCCGCACGTACTCGGCCGGTGGCGGCTCGGCCACGCGCTGAGCGACGACCAACGAACGGTAGAAAGCAATGCTAGCGCCGAAGCGAGTAAAGCACCGCAAGACCTTCAAGGGCAAGATGAGGGGTCTGGCTCACCGGGGGAGCAAGGTCTCGTTCGGGGAGTACGGCCTGCAGGCCACCGAGCCCGCCTGGATCAGCAACCGGCAGATCGAGGCGGCCCGTGTGGCGATGACGCGGCACATCAAGCGTGGCGGAAAGGTCTGGATCCGTATCTTCCCCGACAAGCCCATCACCCAGAAGCCGGCGGAGACCCGCATGGGCAAGGGGAAGGGGAACCCGGAGAAGTGGGTGGCGGTGGTCAAGCCCGGCCGGATCATGTTCGAGCTGGAGGGCGTGCCCGAGTCCGTCGCACAGCGGGCCATGGAGCTGGCTTCGGCGAAGTTGCCCATCAAGACGCGCTTCGTGGTGCGCGACCGGCAGTTGGGAGTGTAGGCCATGACCTTGAAGGCTGAAGACATCCGGGAGTGGGACGACAACGAGATCCAGATCCGGATCGGGGAGCTGAAGAACGAGCTGTTCCGACTCCGGTTCCGTAGCGCCACGATGGAGCTGGAGAACCCGAGCTTGCTGCGGGTGCTCCGCCGGGACGTGGCCCGCCTGATGACGATCCTCCGTGAGCGGCAGCTCGCGGCCGATAGCTGAACGAGAGCAGAAGACTCCGATGACCGAAGAACTGCAGGAGCAAGGCACCGCCGCCGAGCCTCGGAACCGCCGCAAGACCCGTACGGGTCGGGTGGTGAGCGACCGAGGCGACAAGACGGTGGTCGTGCAAGTCGAGCGGCAGTTTGCCCATCCGCTGTACAGGAAGCAGGTGAAGCGTTCGACCAAGCACCATGCCCACGACGAGGCCAACGAGTATCGAGTCGGAGACGTGGTCCGGATCACGGAGACCCGGCCGCTCTCCAAGCTCAAGCGCTGGCGGGTCGTTGAACTGCTCGAGCGGCCTGAGTAGCGGTCCGGGGAGAGATCAATGATTCAGCAGGAGTCGATGCTCAGGATCGCCGACAACACGGGCGCCAAGAAGGCGCTATGCATCCGCGTGCTCGGCGGCTCTGGCCGGCGGTACGCCCGGGTCGGCGATCGGGTGGTGGTCACCATCAAGGACGCCATTCCGAACGCCGGTGTGAAGAAGGGTGAGGTCGCCGAAGCCGTCGTGGTGAGAACCGCAAAAGAGGTACGCCGCCGCGATGGCTCGTACATCCGGTTCGACGACAACGCGGCGGTGCTGATCAACCCGCAGGGCGAGCCTCGCGGCACGCGCATCTTCGGGCCGGTCGGCCGGGAGCTTCGCGAAAAGCGGTACATGAAGATCGTCTCACTCGCACCAGAGGTTCTGTAGATGGCGAAGAAGACGCCCAAGTTCCGGATCGTGAAGGGGGATCGCGTGCGCGTGATCCGCGGCAACTTCCGGGACATGGAGGGCCCGGTACTGAGGGTGCTGCGTGACAAGAGCCGGCTGGTGGTCGAGGGCGTGAACATGCGGAAGCGGCATGAGCGTCCAACCCAGGCGAACCCAGAGGGTGGGATCATGACCTTCGAGGCGCCCATCCACATCTCCAACGTCATGCTGGTCGACCCCGCGTCGGACGACGCCAGCCGCGTTCGCATGCGGCTGGAGGCCGACGGTACCAAAGAGAGGATCGCCGTGAAGACCGGAAACCCCATCCCGGTCCCATAGAGGCGCACCACGACAACAGGTCGCCGGCAGTTCGGAGAGGGACGGGCCGGTAGGACGGACGATTGGGAAAAATGGAATCGCGACTGCAACTGCATTACAGAGACCACGTGACGCCTGCGCTGACGGATCAGTTCGGCTACGGCAACCCGCACCAGGTACCGCGGGTTACCAAGGTCGTCCTGAACGTGGGCGTGGGTGAGGCGTCGAAGAACCAGAAGCTGCTGGACAGCGTCGTCGAGGAGTTGGGTATCATCTCCGGGCAGCGTCCCGTCGTGACGAGGGCCCGCCGGGCCATCTCGAACTTCTCGCTGCGCGAAGGCATGCCGGTCGGGGCTTCCGTCACGCTCCGGCGGATTCGCATGTACGAGTTTCTGGACCGGCTCGTGAGCATGGCCATCCCCCGTATCCGCGATTTCCGGGGTCTGGCCACGCGCTCGTTCGACGGGCGGGGCAACTACACGATGGGCATTCGGGAGCAGATCATCTTCCCGGAGATCGACTACGACCGGGTGAACAAGATACACGGGATGGACATCACGATCGTGACCAGCACCGACAGGGACGACGAGGCCTACGCTCTCCTGAGAGAGATGGGGTTCCCGTTCCGCGGCGAGGTCCCGGTGGTGATCGGCGGGGCAGCAAACTGACGATGCGCTATGTACGAAGCGCACGCATTCCGGACGAGGGTTGAATGGCCAAGAAGGCGTTGATCGAAAAGGCGAATCGCGAGCCCAAGTTCTCGGCGCGCAAGGTGAACCGTTGTGGTCGCTGCGGGCGGCCCCGGGCCTTCATCCGGAAGTTCGGCCTCTGCCGGATCTGCTTCCGGGAGATGGCGCTGCGGGGTGAGATTCCGGGCGTGCGCAAGTCAAGCTGGTAAAGGACCGAATTCCCTATGATGACCGACCCGATCGCCGACCTGCTCACCCGCATCCGAAACGCCGGCACGGCCGGCCACCGGTGGGTGGACATGCCGGTTTCGAAGGTGAAGGTGGAGATGGCCAAGCTGTTGGCCGACAACCATTTCGTTTATGACCACAAGGTGCTGGACGACGGTCGCTTCGGCGTGCTGCGGGTGTACCTGAAGTATCACGACGGGGCGCCGCTCATCCGGCACCTCGAGCGGGTCTCCCGCCCCGGGCGCCGGCACTACGTGGGCGTCGGCGAGATCCCGCGTGTTCGGAACGGATTGGGCATGGCGATCCTTTCCACCTCGCACGGGCTCATGTCCGACCGATCCGCCCGCAAGGAGGGCGTGGGCGGTGAGCTGATGGCAATTGTCTGGTAGAGACTGATCATGTCGAGAATTGGCAGACAACCCGTTCCGGTGCCCAGCAGCGTGACCATCGCGATCGATGGCGTCCACGTCACCGTGAAAGGTCCGAAGGGGGAGCTCACGCAAAGGCTTCCCAAGGAGATCGAGGTGAAAGTGGACGACGGCCAGGTCGTGGTGAGCCGTCCCTCCGACCAGTCGCGCCACCGAGCGCTCCATGGCCTGAGCCGGACCCTGGTGGCGAACATGGTCGAGGGCGTGACCAACGGGTACAAGAAGACGCTGGAGATCGTGGGCGTCGGGTACCGGGCGGAAAAGAAGGGCAAGGGAGTGCACCTGCAGCTCGGGTTCTCCCACCCCATCCAGTACGACGCTCCGTCGGGCGTGAGCCTGGAGGTGCCTCAGCCGACCCAGGTGATCGTCGAGGGCATCGACAAGCAGCTCGTTGGCCAGGTGGCCGCCGAGATCCGCTCGTTCAGGCCGCCGGAGCCCTACAAGGGCAAGGGCGTTCGCTATCAGGGCGAGCACGTGCGCCGGAAGGCCGGGAAGACGGCTGGCGCCTAACCGACACGGATGCCGCGCCCACGGCGGGAGCGGTGGGCACTAGAAACAGTCAGTAATCCAGGAAGTCGAAATGTCGCGAAACACCAACCCCCGTCAGCTTCGCCGTGCTCGCCGGAAGACGAGCATCCGGAAGCGGATATCCGGCTCCGCCACGCGTCCCCGCCTGGTGGTGTTCCGGTCCCTGAAGCACATGGAGGGACAGCTCGTCGATGACGACGCGTCACAGACGCTCGTGGGCGTGTCCACGCGGGCTCCGGCGCTCAGGGAGTTAGAGCTCGAGGACGAGCATCGGCAGATACAGCGCGCGCGCGCCGCGGGGAAGCTCCTCGCGGAGCGGGCGAAGGAGAAGGGGATCGAGCACGTCGTCTTCGACCGGGGTGGCTACAGGTACCACGGCCGGGTTCAGGCTTTTGCGGAAGGTGCCCGTGAGGGAGGGCTCAATTTCTAATGGCTAGAGACAGCAGGGGGGGCCGGAGTCGCGACAGCGAGCAGGCCGAGAACGTCATCCACATCAACCGTGTCGCCAAGGTGGTCAAAGGCGGCCGGCGCTTCTCCTTCACCGCTCTGGTCTCGGTAGGCGACCAGGAAGGTCGGGTGGGCATCGGTCTCGCGAAGGCCAGCGAGGTGGCCGAGGCGATCCGGAAGGCGTTCGAGCGGGCCCGTAAGGACATGGTCGCGGTCCCCGTGATCAACGGGACGATTCCTCACGACATCGTGGGCGAATGGGGTGCGGGTCGGGTGCTGCTCCGGCCGGCGGCGCCCGGAACTGGCGTCATCGCCGGTGGTCCGGTCCGAGCCGTGGTCGAGGCGGCAGGGATCACCGACGTCCTCACGAAGAGCCTGGGCAGCAACAACCCCATCAACGTGGTCCGAGCGACGATGAACGGTCTCACCAACCTCGTGACCGCCGAGCAGGCCGCGCGCGAGCGGGGCGTGTCCGTCGAGGAGCTGGGAGTGTACGGTGGCTAGGAAGAAGGTGAAGAAGCTGGAGATCAAGCAGGTGCGGAGCGGCATCGGTCGGCCGACCAAGCACCGTCGGACGCTGAGGGCCCTGGGAATCCGGCGGCACCAGCAGTCCGTCGTGCAGGAGGACAGCCCGGCGATCCGGGGCATGATCGCGCAGGTCGAGCACCTGGTCAGCGTCAACGAGATCGAGGAATAGAGATGGCGGAGCTACACGACCTTCATCCCGCAGCGGGCTCGCACCGCAGTCGCAAGCGCGTGGGCCGGGGCCAGGGCTCGGGCACCGGCAAGACAGCCGGGCGGGGGCAGAAGGGCCAGAACTCCAGGAGCGGCGGGGGTGTGTCCGCTGGGTTCGAGGGGGGACAGATGCCCCTCCAGCGGCGGATTCCGAAGCGAGGCTTCTCGAACCGGAACCGGGTCGAGTACCAGGTCGTCAACGTGCGCGACCTGGCGCGGCTGGACGTCTCGGACGTGACGCCCCAGGACCTCCGTGCCGGAGGCCTGATCCGCTCACTTCGGCTGCCGGTGAAGATCCTCGGGGTGGGTGAGGTGGACCGGGCGCTCAACGTCAGAGCGCACGCCTTCAGCGGTAGCGCCCGCGCGAAGATCGAAGCCGCCGGCGGCAGCGTGTCGGTGGTCGGCAGCCACGACGAGTCGTAACGGCAGATGGCCAACCCGATCCCGAACCTGTTCCGAGTCCCGGAGCTGAAGGAGAAGATCCTCTTCACGCTCCTCATGCTCCTGATCTACCGGATCGGGGCTCACATCACCGTGCCGGGCCTGGACGTCGGCGCGCTCCAGGCCCAGTTCGGCCAGCTCCAGAACACGCTGTTCGGCGTATACGACATGTTCGTGGGCGGTGGCCTTTCCCGGGCCACCATCTTCGCTCTGGGCATCATGCCCTATATCTCGGCCAGCATCATGTTCCAGCTCTTGGCCGCGGTGTTCCCCACAATCGAGAAGCTCCAGAAGGAGGGGGACGAGGGCCGGAAGAAGCTCACGCAGTGGACGCGCTACACGACCGTGGCGCTCTGCATCGTCCAGGCGTACGGCTACTCCGCGTTCCTGCAGAGCATCCCCGGTGCCGTACGGACCCCCGGGTTCGGCTTCACGTTCACCACCGTCACGGCCCTGACCACCGGTGGGATCTTCGTCATGTGGCTCGGTGAGCAGATCACCGAGCGCGGCATCGGGAACGGCATGTCCCTCCTGATCTTCTTCTCCATCATCGAAGGCTTCCCCGCGGCAGTGGCCCGGACGTGGGAGGCCGTGATGCTCGGCGAGATCGGCGTATTCGCCATGGTCGCGTTGCTGGCCGTCATCGTCGGCGTCACCGCCGGGGTGACCGCCATGACCATGGCTGCCCGGAAGATCCCGGTCCAGATCCCCAGGAAGGTGATGGGCCGGGGGCGGATCCGAGAGGGTCAGAAGAGCTTCATTCCCATCCGGGTCAACTCGGCCGGCGTGATGCCCATCATCTTCGCCCAGTCGTTCATCATCGTGCCCGGGACGCTCGCGGCCTTCTCCAGCGCCGGGATCCTCCAGACGATCTCGGATCTGTTCCAGCCCCAGACATGGCTCTACTACACCACGTACGGGTTGCTCATCCTGTTCTTCACGTACTTCTATACGGCCATCATCTTCAATCCGGTGGACCTGGCGGAGAACCTGAAGAAGCAGGGGGCGTTCGTGCCCGGAGTGAAGCCCGGGACCCGTACCGCCGAGTACATCGACCGGGTGCTGACACGCGTCACGCTGCCCGGCTCCGTATACCTGGCCCTGATCGCGCTACTGCCGTTCTGGATCTTCGACATCTTCAACATCCAGACCTTCTTCTTCGGTGGCACCGGGCTGCTCATCGTCGTGGGTGTGGCGCTGGACACCGTGCAGCAGGCGCAACAGCACCTCCTCCTCCGGCATTATGACGGCTTCATGAAGAAGGGGAGGGTGAAGATGCGGGGGCGGCAGCGGTACATGTAGTTGGGTCGTGGGCGGGGGCGAGCGTCGCTCCCCCTCGCTCCAGACCGCTTCGGCCCGCAACCAGGACGGTTGCTCCAATTCGGGTGGGGCCTACGCTCGGCGCCGGCGCCTTTGGATCGCCTGGCGCCGAGTCTTGCACGAGGGGGAGCGACGCTCGCCCTTTCAAGCGCCGGAGCATGTACCTCGGCGCCCCGGATCTTGGGGAGGGAGGTGGGTCGCCCACCGTAGTTGATGGGCTCGACCGAAACGGTGCACACAGCGAGGGTCGGCCTGTGGCCGACACAGCCGACCGGCTGGGTCGGCGTGGCACATCGAAGGACGGGAACACGACAATGACCATCATTCTGTTGGGGCCTCCGGGGATCGGGAAGGGTACGCAAGCCAAGATGCTGGTGGACGCCACCGGTATGTGGCACGTCTCGAGCGGAGACCTGTTGCGGGCGGCCCGGAAGGAGGGAACCGAGCTCGGGCGACGGGCCCAGGCGTTCATGGACGCCGGTGAGCTCGTGCCCGACTCGTTGATCATCGAAATGGTCGCCGAGCACATCGACACCCTCCCCGCTAGCCAGGACATCGTCTTCGACGGTTTTCCCCGGACCGAGGCCCAGGCCGAGGCCCTGGTGCCGGTCCTGCGGGATCGGGGGCGAATGGTGAACGGCGTCGTGGTCCTCGAGGGCGACGACGAGGTGATCGTGAAGCGCCTGGCAGGCCGCCGGAGCTGCGTCGATTGCGGTACGGTGTACAATGTGCATTTCACCCCGCCCACGTCCGCGGGCGTTTGCGACCGGTGCGGTGGGGAGCTTGCACAACGTCCCGACGACGAGCCCGCGACCGTCCGGAACCGCCTCGAGGTGTATCGGCGTCAGACCGAGCCTCTGATCCGCTACTACGAAGCCAGTCCGACTCCGGTCTGGTACGTCACGGGGGACGAGGGCGTCGAGGACGTGCACCAGGGTGTGATCGCGGCGGTCATCGCCGGCCGCGCCTCCGCCGGCGAGGGGGTCTCCGGACCGTGATGTACCTCAAGACGGCCGGTGAGATCGACATGATCGCGAGGGGGGGCGCCATCATCGGGGCCCTCCTTGCCGAGCTCGCCACCAGGGTGCGCCCGGGTGTCACGACCCTGGAGCTCGACCGCTTCTGCGACGACTTCATCGTGTCCCACGACGGTGCGGAGCCCGCGTTCAAGGGCCTATACGGATTCCCGGGGGCCGTCTGCGTTTCGGTGAACGAGGAGATCGTCCACGGGATCCCCAGCGCACGTCGGGTCCTGCGGGAGGGGGACATCGTCTCGGTGGACGTGGGCGTGCGGCTCGACGGCTGGTGCTCCGACTCGGCGTGGACCTACCCGGTGGGTGATGTGGATCCGCCCACCCGCAGGCTACTCCAGGTCACCGAGGCGGCGCTCGGGGACGCGATCGAGGTCGCCCTGCCCGGCAATCACATCGGTGACATCGGTGCGGCGGTCATGGGCGTCGTGGACGGGACCGGCATGAGCGTCGTCCGGGATCTGGTCGGCCATGCAGTGGGCCGTGACGTCCACGAGGAGCCGCAAGTTCCCAACGTGGGGCGGGCCGGTTTCGGCGCTCCACTCCGCGAGGGCATGGTGCTGGCCATCGAGCCCATGCTCAGCCTCGGCACGGATCGCATCCGGACCCTGTCGGACCGGTGGACCGTGGTCACCCAGGACCGGTCTCGCTCCGCCCACTTCGAGCACACGGTGGCGGTGACGGTGGACGGTCCTCGCATCCTCACGCTCTCACCGGATCCGGCCGGGCAGCTGAGCTGAGCCGTGGCCGTGGGCGGCACCGCTGGCGAGCGCGGCGGAGCCTCCTGAGGGAAGCGTCGAACCCGCTTGAAGGTAGTCCACGCTTTAGTTAGACTTGTAAGCTCTGCCACAACCGGAGGGGTGGGCGTTTCATGAAGGTAAGAAGTAGCGTCAAACCAATGTGCGAGCACTGCAAGGTGATCAAGCGGCGCGGTGTCGTCCGGGTCATCTGCAAACGCAATCCCCGTCACAAGCAGCGGCAGGGATAACGCCGACCGCCGGCCCAAACGGACTCAGAGTATGGCACGCATCGCAGGCGTAGATCTCCCCAGGGGAAAGCGGATCGAGATCGCTCTCACGTACATCTACGGCATCGGCCGTTCGCGTGCGAAGAAGATCATCGATGCCACGGGCGTCAGCCCCGATCTCCGCACCCAGGACCTGGGCGACGAAGAGGTGAATCGCCTTCGGCGGGAGATCGAGAGCGAGTACAAAGTAGAAGGTGCGCTTCGGACCGAAGTGTCCATGAACGTGAAGCGGCTCATGGACATCGGCTGCTACAGGGGGCTCCGGCACCGGCGGGGGCTCCCCGTGCGGGGCCAGCGGACGCACACCAACGCCCGCACGCACAAGGGCTCGCGGCGGCCCATCGCCGGTAAGAAGCAGGCGCCGAGGAAGTAGCGGGAGCGGGTCCGACCGGGCCTGCTGGCAGATACATGATCGAGGAATGGATGCGGCGATGGGCCCTGGTGGCCCGACCCTCGCCGCATCTCCATTAGACGGAAGGCGACTCCGCCGGGAGAGAGACCATTGGCCAAGGGCAAGCCCACCCGTAAGCGCAGCAAGAAGGTCGTAGAGGCCGAAGGTGTCGCTCACATCAAGGCGACCTTCAACAACACGATCATCACCATTACGGACAGCTCGGGGGACACGGTGGTGTGGGCCAGCGCAGGCAAGGCGGGCTTCAAGGGCTCCAAGAAGTCGACCCCCTTCGCCGCAACCGTGGCCGGGGAGCAGGCGGGCCGCGAGGCCATGAGCATGGGAGTCCGGCGGATCTCGGTGCGGGTGCAGGGACCTGGCTCGGGACGTGAGTCGGCGATTCAGGCGCTGGCCAGCGCGGGGCTCCAGATCAAGTCGATCCAGGATGTGACGCCCCTGCCCCACAACGGATGTCGGCCGCCGAAGAAGCGGCGGGTCTAGTCGAGGCATTGCCGCCGGTCGTCGAGCGGCGAACCCAATCACGAGAAGCGGATGGCACGGTATACAGGATCGGTCTGCAAGCTCTGTCGGCGGGAGGGCCAGAAGCTCTTCCTCAAAGGGGCCAAGTGCTACACGGAGAAGTGCCCCGTGGAGCGTCGCGCGTACCCGCCGGGCCAGCACGGGCCGGCGCAGGCTCGTCGGCGTAGACAGTCCGAGTACGCGGTGCAGCTCCGCGAGAAGCAGAAGGTCAAGCGCATCTACGGCCTGCACGAGAAGCAGTTCCGGGGTGTGTTCGATCGAGCGGCTCATCGAGAGGGAGTCACGGGCGCAAACCTGCTGATCGCTCTCGAGACCCGTCTCGACAACGTGGTCTTCCGGATGGGCTACGCGGCCAGCCGGAAGCAGGCGCGACAGCTCGTTCGCCACCGGCACGTAGAGGTGAATGGCCGGGTCGTGGACATTCCTAGCTACCACGTGAGCGCGGGCGACGAGGTGGCCGTCCGCGAGAAGTCGCGGGATATCAACGTAGTCCGGGGAAGCCTCGAGGCCCGCACCCGTGCCAAGGTGCCCGAGTGGCTCGCCCTGGACGAGAAGGCGCGAGTCGGCCGCGTGCTGCGGGAGCCGGAACGGCAGGACATCCCGCTGGCGGTCCAGGAACAGCTCATTGTCGAGCTCTATTCGAAGTAGACCGAACGGTACAGCTCCCCAGAACGGGTAGGGAGGGTTACGGTGACGATAGATCTCACCGGGTTGGTACTTCCGGAGCGCGTAGAGGCGTCGGAGCCCACGCGCGACGGCAAGGCATCGGAGTTCATCATCGAGCCGCTCGAGCGCGGCTACGGGCACACCCTGGGCAACTCGGTCCGGCGTGTGCTGTTGTCCTCGCTGCGGGGGTCCGCCGTGTGGGCGTTCCGCATCGACGGCGTCGTCCACGAACACCAGACGATTCAGGGCGTGGTCGAGGACGTGCACCAGGTCATCCAGAACCTCAAATCCCTGGTCGTCCCGCTGGACGACGATCTGGACGAGGCGACGCTGGAGATCCACATCGACAAGGCCGGCCCTGTCACCGCGGGTGACATCCGGGCCCCGGGGGGCGTGACGGTCCTGGAGCCGGATCATCACCTGATGACGCTACAGGAAGACAGGTCCCTGAACGTCGAGCTGTACGTCAACAAGGGCCGGGGCTTCGTGCTTGCCGACCAGCACCCGCTGCCGCGTGGCGCACCGGTCGACCTCGTGCGGATCGATTCCATCTACAATCCGGTCCGCAGGGCCAACTTCTCGGTCGAGGAGACCCGGGTCGGCCAGCGGACCGACTTCGATCGCCTCACGTTCTTCGTCGAGACCGATGGCTCCGTGGAGCCGGCCGAGTCTGTGCGATATGCCGCCAACCTGGTCAGGAAGCACCTCGAGTACCTCCTGTACCTGGGCAAGGCCGGAGGAATTCCGCAGGAGAGCCCCGTCGGCGCCGTCGCGGTTCCGGATCGGCTGCAGGATCTCTTTCAGCGTCCCATCGAGGACCTGGCGGAGCTGAGCGTGCGTTCGCGGAATTCGCTCCAGAAGGAGAGCATCCAGACGCTCGGCGAGCTGGTACAGCAGACCGAGGAAGAGATGCTGGGCATCGAGAACTTCGGGAAGAAGTCGCTGAAGGAGATCTCGGACTTCCTGGACGAGCACGGCTTGCGCTTCGGAATGCGCCTGCAGCAGAGCGACGACGGCACGCTCTTCTTCCTCGACGAAGGGGAACAGGAGACCGCGCAAGCCGCGGAGCACGAGGACGAGTGACAGATGAGACACCGTAAGAAGGGACGCCATCTGTCCCGTACGCGCAGTCACCGACGCGCGACGCTACGCAATATGGCTACCTCCCTCTTCCGGCATGAGCGGATCGAGACGACGGAGGCCAAAGCCAAGGAGCTTCGGCCTTTCGCCGAGAGGCTGATCACGCTGGCGCGGCGGGGCGACCTGCACGCCAGGCGCCTGGCCGGCCGCAATATCGCCGACCGCGAAGTCCTCGGTAAGCTCTTCGACGACCTGGGGCCCCGTTTCGCGGAGCGTCCCGGCGGCTACACGAGAATCCTCAAGCTGGGGTCGCGCCGGGGCGACGGTGCCGATATGGCGCTGATCGAGCTCGTGGACTAATCTCTGTGCCTTCGATCCGATAGACCATCGAACCAAGAGGGATGGCCACCATGACCTTGATGTCGTCCCGCAGAGGTGCCGCGGAGAGCATGGCGCTTCCGCTCATGATCCTCTCGTTCGTCGCGATCGGTGGATTCCTGTTCTGGCTGTCCCGGACGGCAGAGCCGACCTCGGTCGCCGTCGTCGAAGAGGGGGGCTCGAGCACCGCCGCAGCGGCCGGAGGCATGCTCGTGGGCTGGAACGACTTCGGCGCGAATCCCGGGTCGTATGAGGGACAGATGATCACGCTCCGGCCGGTCCGGGTCGCCAGCCTCCTCGGCCACGGAGCGTTCTGGACCCAGCTCCCCAACGAAACGCCGTTTCTGATCAAGCTCGGCGATGCGTTGATCGCGGATGGGCTGGTCGTGGCTTCCGGCGACGTCGGAGAGCTCACCGGAACCGTCCACACCATGTCCGACAGTGTGCTGAACGCCTGGCAGGACGGGGGCGTGTTCACTGAAGATGTTCAGAGAATCGAGGCGGAGTTCGCCAGCAGCTTCCTCGAGGCCGAGGCCTTTGCCATCCAGGTCCCCGAGGGCGGCTGAGGCGCCTGCCGCAGCAGCAGCGAGATAAGATCCCATGGCTCGAGTGTGTCAGGTTTGCGGTAAAGGCCCCAGCACGGGGAACAACGTCAGCCACGCCCACAACAAGACCCGGCGCCGCTGGCTGCCGAACCTCCAGCGCGTCCGGATCGTCGGGGAGGACGGGGCCCGCCGGCGTGTTCGCGTCTGTGCAGCGTGCATCTCCGCGGGCAAGGTCACCAAGGCGCCGCCCGCGGGGGCGACGGCAGGCGGCTGAGGTCGTCGACCCGGCCTCGCTGACGGTTGCGCAGCGGCCAAGGCCAAAGCCCCCGCGACGGGTCAGCCGGCGCGGGGGCTTCGTCCATCGGGCCGCCTGGGGGTTCTGGCCAGATCCTTGCTACACGCACCCCGGGTCCCGTCCCGCTCCAGGGTCGGGGAAGCAGTGGCAGTGCAGAACGCCCTCTTCGCGGCAGTTCGGCGGAGCCGAACGGCTGCGAAGGCGGGGCACGACGCCGAGCGACCGCCACCCGCCTGCGGCGCATGAGGCCCCCCGGTGATGCGCACGCGCCACAGGGCCTCGTGAACCCTGGCATCCGTGGAAGAGGGAGACCGAAGACACCATGAACGAAGCAGAATCCCACTTCCGATCCGACCCGCTCACGCTCGGCGTGATGGGTCTCGGCTACGTGGGACTCCCGCTGGCGGTGGAGGCGGCCCGGAGCGGTCTTGCCGTGGTGGGCTTCGACGTGAGCGACACTGTCGTGGCCAGCGTCAACGCAGGCCGGAGCCACATCAACGACCTGACCGACGAGGATATCTCCGAGCTGGTGCGGTCGGGTCGGTTGGAGGCGACCACCGAGATGGCGCGGCTGGCCGAGTGCGATGCCATTTCCATCTGCGTGCCCACCCCCCTGTCCAAGACGCGTGACCCGGACGTGTCGTTCATCAAGGCAGCCACCGATGCCGTGCGCGCCGCGCTGCGGCCGGGTCAGCTCGTGGTGTTGGAGTCCACGACCTACCCCGGAACGACCCGGGAAGTGGTGCTTCCGGCCCTCGAGCGAACGGGGTTGGCGGTGGGAACGGACTTCTTCCTGTGCTTCTCTCCGGAGCGCGTCGATCCCGGCAACGAAGTCTGGAAGACACGGAACACGCCCAAGGTCATCGGGGGCATTACGCCGGACTGTGGCACGGTCGGCGTGGCGTTCTACGGACGCTTCGTCGACACCCTGGTGCCGGTTTCGTCCACGGAAGCCGCTGAGCTGACGAAGCTGCTCGAAAACACCTTTCGGGCGGTGAATATCGGCCTCGTCAACGAGGCTGCGCTCATCGCCGACATCCTGGGTGTCGACATCTTCGAGGTGGTGGAGGCCGCGGCGACGAAGCCGTTCGGCTACATGAAGTTCACACCCGGCCCGGGACTGGGGGGGCACTGCATTCCGGTGGATCCCCATTACCTGTCGTGGAAGATGCGGTCGTTGAACTACAGAGCCCGCTTCATCGAGCTCGCGGCGGAAGTCAATGCGGAGATGCCCGGATTCATCGCCGAGAAGGTGAGGCAGGCCCTGAACCAGGCGAGAAAGGCCCTGAACGGCTCGAACATCCTCGTCCTCGGGGTAGCGTACAAGAAGGACGTGAGCGACGTGCGTGAATCTCCGGCCCTGGACGTGATCCGTCTGCTCCAGTCCGACGGGGCGAACGTCAGCTATCACGACCCGCTGGTGCCCACGGTCGTCCAGGACGGGAACGGCATGACGTCGGTGGCCCTCGACGACGATGCCCTGACCCGTGCCGACGCAGTGGTACTGCTCACGGATCATAGCGCCTTCGATTACCCCTGGATTCTGGCTGGCTCCACGATTCTGGTCGACGCGCGCAATGCCACAGCGGCGATCGACCCGGCGTCCCGGCCTCGGCCTACCTGGATCGTCAAGGGCGTCGGAACGGCGTGAGCTGGCGGGCGACGGCTGCCGGCTGGCCCTGCGCGCGAAGAGATCACCAACCGAAAGGACCGGATACCATAGATGGGTAACCATCTGATCGCCCCCCATGGGGGGCGTCTGACCGAGCTGCTCGCTGATGAGGCCCGGGCGGCGGAGCTACGCGACGCTTCCCGAGACTGGTCTTCCCTCAGCCTCTCGCCGAGGCACGTCTGTGACCTGGAGCTGCTGCTCAATGGCGGGTTCTCTCCGCTCGAGGGGTTCCTGACCCGTGGCGCCTACGAGTCGGTCCGGGACGACATGCGCCTCCCCGACGGGACCCTGTGGCCCATGCCCATCACGCTGGACGTCTCGAGAGAAGCGGCGGAGAGCCTGTCGGTCGGGGATCGCGTCGCGCTTCGTGATCCCGAGGGCGTGATGTTGGCGGTCCTGCACGTGGAGGACGTCTGGGAGCCGAATCTGGAGCTGGAAGCCGAGCGCGTCTTCGGCACCGGCAACCCCGAGCACCCGGGCGTAGGCCACCTGCTGGGTCAAACCCACCCGGTCTACTTGGGGGGCAGACTGGAGGGCCTCCAGCTCCCGGTGCACTACGACTTCAAAGGACTTCGGCTGACCCCCCGGGAGCTTCGGGCCGAGTTCCGCCGGTTGGGTTGGAGGCGGGTCGTGGCGTTCCAGACGCGGAACCCCATGCACCGGGCCCACCAGGAGCTGACGCTGCGCGCGGCCAAGGAGGTGGGGGCGAATCTGCTGATTCATCCGGTCGTGGGAATGACCAAGCCTGGCGACGTGGATCACTTCACCCGGGTGCGCTGCTACCAGGCCCTCCTACCCCATTATCCGAAGTTCACGGCCAAGCTGGCGCTGCTGAACCTCGCCATGCGGATGGGTGGCCCGCGGGAAGCCGTGTGGCACGCCATCATCCGGAAGAACCACGGGTGCACCCACCTCGTCGTCGGGCGGGACCACGCCGGTCCCGGCAGCGACTCGGGGGGCAACCCGTTCTACGGTCCGTATGACGCCCAGGAGCTGATGAAAGAGGTACGAGCCGATCTGGGTGTCGAGATGGTCCCCTTCAGGCTCATGGTCTACGTGGAGGACTCCGACCAGTACCTGCCCATCGACCAAGTGGCAGAGGGGGTGAAGACGCGGTCCATCTCCGGGACCCAGCTCCGCCAGCGTCTGGCGGACGGTCGGGAGATTCCCCCCTGGTTCACCTTTTCGGACGTGGCTTCGGAGCTGCGCCGCAGCCATCCGCCCCGGAGCCGTGGAGGCTTCACGGTCTTCTTCACGGGGCTCTCCGGCTCGGGCAAGTCCACGGTTGCCAACGTGCTCCGGGTGAAGCTCCTGGAAATGGGCGGGCGGCCGGTGACCCTTCTGGACGGCGATCTGGTCCGCAAGAACCTGTCGAGCGAGCTGGGGTTCTCCAAGGAGCACCGCGATCTCAACATACAGCGGATCGGCTTCGTGGCCTCGGAGATCACGAAAGGCGGCGGCGTCGCCATCTGCGCTCCCATCGCGCCGTACGACAGCGTGCGAAAGCAGAATCGAGCCTTGATCTCGTCGGTGGGGGGCTACCTGCTGGTACATATCGCGACGCCGCTCGAGATCTGCGAGCAACGGGACCGGAAAGGGCTCTACGCGAAGGCCCGGGCCGGGATCATCAAGGAGTTCACCGGGATCTCCGATCCGTACGAAGCGCCCGAGGACGCCGACTTGGCCATCGACACGACGGACATCACGCCCGAGGAGGCAGCCCAGCAGATCTTCCTCCACCTGGAGAAGCAAGGCTACATCGGCCCCCAGGGCACAGGATGACCTCTCGGTCCCGGCTCTCGGCCTCCCCGGTCGACTGATGACGTTCGCCGCGTGGCTCACGGTGGGGGTGGCCACAGCCGCCGTCGTGGCCATGGCGCGGGAGTGGCTGGAGCCGCCTCTGGCGTTGGGTGGCGCGCTGGGGCTCCTGCTGATCAGCGGCGTCATCAGCCCGGCTCAGGGATTGGCCGGCTTCTCCAACACGGCAGTGGCAACCGTGGCGCTGCTTCTGGTCATCGCGGCCAGCATGGAGCGCTCCCCTTGGCTCAGGTGGCTCACGGCGCCCGTCTTCGGTGATCGGCCTGGCCGGCGTGCCGTGCTACGCTCCAGCACCGCAGCGGCGGTGCTGTCGGCATTCGTGGCCAACACGCCCCTGTGCGCCGTCCTGATCCCGGCGGCCAAGGACTGGGCCGAACGCCACGGAGAATCGGCGGCGCGGCTCCTCATGCCCCTCTCGTTCGCGGCCATCATGGGTGGCGCGGCGACCCTCGTGGGCACGTCCACGAATCTGGTGGTCCACGGCATGCTCCTCGAACAGGGCCTGCCTGGGCTCGGCATGTTCGAGCTGGCCCCCGCCGCGGTTCCCCTGGCCGCCGTCGGCATTCTCTACCTCGTCTTCTTCGGCTACTTCCGACTGCCGCCTCGGCGAGACGTCCGGCAGTCCGTGCAGACCGATCCGAAGCGGTACTCGACGTGGTTGAGGGTGGCCGAGGGAGGGAGCCTGGTGGGCCAACGGGTGAGCCGACTGAGACACCTCCCCAACGTGTACGTGGCCGGTGTCGAACGGGCCGATACGCTGAGGTCGCCGGTGGGCCCCGATTGGACCCTCGACGCAGGCGATTCCCTGTTGTTCGTGGGGCTGGTCGACCAGATCGCCGAGGTTCAGGCCCTGGACGGGCTCGAGGCCGACTCCGGACGCGGGGCTCTGGCTAGCCTCGGCGAGGAGCACCTCCAACTGGTGGAGGCCGTGGTGTCCCCCAGCGCGCCCGTCGTGAACAGGAGCGTCAGGGATTCGGGCTTTCGCGCCCGCTACGACGCGGTGGTCCTGGCCGTGCACCGTCATGGGGAGCGGATCGAGGCCAAGATCGGTGACATCGTGCTCCACGCCGGCGATACGCTCCTGCTGCAGACGGGTTCGGACTTTCTCGGCCGGTGGCGCCATTCCCGGGACTTCTACCTCGTGTCCGAGGCGGGGAAGGTGAGCCACCCGGTGGCGCCCGGGGACTGGCTGGAGCCCGTCACGCTGGGTCTGGTGGTCGCGCTCACGGTCTCCGGCCTCGCAACGCTCCTCGAGGCGACGGTGGGGGGCGTGCTGATCCTGATCCTCACCCGGCGACTCGAGCCGGTGGACCTCTGGAGCTCGCTGGACTGGGCAACGCTGGTCACGATGGCCACCGCCATCGGGCTGGGACAGGCCATGGTGGCGAGCGGGGCGGCGGGAGCGCTGGCCGGCGTGTTGACCGGATGGACGTCCGCCACGGGGGCCTACCTGGCCGTGGGCGGCCTGTTTCTGGCGGCCGCGCTGCTGACCGAAGTGATCACGAACGTGGCCGCGGCCGCCCTCCTGTTCCCGGTGGCCGTGGCGGCGGCCGGCAGCGCCGGAACGTCGGTGCAGCCCCTCGCCGTGGCCATCGCGCTCGGAGCGTCGGCGGCCTTCCTGACGCCCGTCGGATACCAGACCAATACGATGGTGGCCGGTGCCGCCGGATACAACTTCGGTGACTTCTTTCGTGTGGGACTACCGCTGAAGCTCCTGTACGTGGCTGGCGGCACCCTGCTCATTCCCTTCTTCTGGCCCGCCTGAGGCGGATGACCGGAGCGGAGACCGTGACGAATACGAGGGCCGAGGATCTGGAGAGAATCGAGCGAGCTCTGGTGGCGGCCGGCACCGTGCTGCGACGCTATACGGCCGGGAATGTGGCCTGGGTAGAGAAGAGCGACCGCGGCGACGAGCTCACGGAAGCCGACGAAGCCGTCGACCGGGCCCTCCGCGAGGTCCTGCCGCGGCATGGGGAAGGGTGGCTGTCCGAGGAGACGCTGGACGACCCGGCGCGACTGGCACGCCGGCGTGTGTGGGTGGTCGACCCCCTGGACGGCACCCGGGAGTTCGTGCAGGGGATCCCGGAGTGGTGTGTGTCCGTGGGTCTGGTGGAAGACGGTCGGGCCGTGGCCGGTGGGATCTACAGCCCCTCGGCGGACCACTTGATCCTGGGGTCGCTGGAGTCCGGCGTGACTCTCAATGGTACACCTGCCGGACTCAGCGATCGGGACACGCTCGAGGGAGCCAGGGTGCTGGCGAGTCGGTCGGAGGTGGGCCGAGGCGAGTGGGAACGGTTCGCGGACGCACCGTTCGACGTGGTGCCGTGCGGATCGGTGGCCTACAAGCTGGGTTTGGTGGCCGTCGGACTCGCAGACGCGACGTGGACTCTCGTCCCCAAGAGCGAGTGGGACGTGGCGGCCGGCGTCGCCTTGATTGAAGCCGCCGGCGGCGTTTGCCTGCACGCCGACGGCACCCGGCCCTCGTTCAATAGAGCGGAGCCCAAGCTCCCGAATCTGCTGGCGGCAAGGGCCACGCTCCTGGACGAGTTCATGGAGAGATGGCTCGTTGCGACGAAGAGGTGAGCTCCTGATGTTGCCGGCTGCTCGCCCTGACGCACCTATCTACCAACCAGGCCTCGAGAGATGAATATCGCAGTCGTAGGAACCGGATACGTGGGACTCGTGGTGGGCGCCTGCCTGGCCGAGACGGGCCACGACGTGATCTGCGCCGACGTGGACGCAGGGAAGGTCGCCCGGCTGAACAAGGGTGAGATCCCCATCTATGAGCCCGGCCTGGAGCCGCTGGTGACCGACAACCTGGAGCAAGGGCGCCTGGAGTTCACCACCGACGTCGCGGCGGCGGTCCGCCACTCGGACGTGATCTTCATCGCCGTGGGCACACCGTCGGACGAGGATGGATCCGCCGACCTCCGCCACGTTCTGGCGGTGGCCCGCAGCATCGGTCAGAACATGAACGGCGAGAAGATCGTGGTGACCAAGAGCACGGTTCCCGTGGGGACGGCCGCGAAGGTCCGGGAGGCCATCGAGGCCACGACCGACCACCCCGTGCACGTGGCGTCCAACCCGGAGTTCCTCAAGGAGGGGGCGGCCGTCGACGACTTCATGAAGCCCGACCGAGTGGTCGTGGGCGTGGACTCGGAGTACGCGGGCGAGATCATGCGCGATCTGTACGAGCCTTTCGTTCGGACGGGGAATCCGCTCCTGCTCATGGACGTGGCCTCGGCCGAGATCACCAAGTACGCAGCGAACGCCATGCTTGCCACGCGCATCAGCTTCATGAACAGCATCGCCCGTCTCTGCGCGCAGACCGGCGCCGACGTCAATCAGGTCCGGCAGGGCGTCGGGAGTGACGTCCGGATCGGCTCGGGCTTCCTCTTCCCCGGCGTAGGCTACGGCGGGTCTTGCTTCCCCAAGGACGTCAAGGCGCTGGTCGAGACCCAGCGAGCCTTCGGGATCGACGCCTCCATCCTCGAGGCGGTCCACCAGGTGAACGAGGGTCAGAAGCGGTTGCTCACCGAGCAGATCCTGGAGCGCTTCGGCGAGGAGCTCTCGGGAAGGACCTTCGCCGTGTGGGGTCTGTCCTTCAAGCCGAACACCGATGACATGCGGGAAGCCCCGAGCCTGGTTACCCTGAACGAGCTCCTCGCGCGGGGTGCCGCCGTTCGGGCGCACGATCCCGCGGCCCTGCACGAGGCGAAGCGTATCTTCGGCGACCGCATCGACTTCCACAACTCCAACTACGACGTCCTGGAAGGTGCGGATGCCCTGGTGATCCATACTGAATGGCTCCCGTATCGTCACCCGGACTTCCTGCGCATCAAGCGCACGCTCCGTGAGCCCGTCATCTTCGACGGTCGGAATCTCTACACGCCGCGGAAGATGCGAGCGCTCGGGTTCGAGTACTACTCGGTCGGCCGTCTGCCCGTTCTCCACGAGCGCCAGGAGGCGTAACGCATGCGCGTCGTCATCACGGGAGCCGCGGGATTCCTGGGGTCCCACGTCGCGGAACGCTTCCTTGGCGAAGGCTACGAGGTGCTCGGCGTCGACAACTACATCACGGGCTCGCAGGAGAATATCCGGCTGCTGGGGACCCGGCCGGGGTTCTCCTTCCACTACCACGACGTCTCCCGGCCCCTCTATCTGGACGGAGGCATCGACGGTGTGTTGCATTTCGCGTCACCGGCCAGTCCCATCGACTACCTCGACCTGCCGATCCAGACGCTCAAGGTGGGCAGCCTCGGGACCCACAACACGCTGGGGCTGGCCAGAGCGAAGGGGGCCCGTTACCTCCTCGCCTCCACCTCCGAGGTCTACGGAGATCCCTTGGTGCACCCTCAACCCGAGACCTATTGGGGTCACGTGAATCCGGTGGGGCCCCGGGGTGTGTACGACGAAGCCAAGCGGTTCGCGGAGGCCATGACCATGGCCTACCACCGCTACCATGATGTCGATACGCGCATCGTCCGGATCTTCAACACCTACGGGCCGCGCATGCGGCCTGGCGACGGCCGCGTCGTGTCCAACCTCCTGGTACAAGCTCTCCGTGGAGAGCCGCTCACCATTTACGGCGACGGCTCGCAGACTCGCTCGTTCTGCTATGTGGACGACGAGGTGGACGGGATATTCCGGCTCTTCCACTCGGAACGGGTCGATCCCACCAACATCGGGAATCCCAAGGAGTACACGATCCACGAGCTGGCGGAGGTCATCCTGGAGCTCACGGGGAGCCACTCCATGATCGAGACCCGACCGCTCCCTACGGATGATCCGAAGGTACGCCAGCCCGACATCACGCTGGCCCGGACTGTTCTCGGCTGGGAGCCCACGACGACGCTGCGAGAGGGACTCACGAAGACGGTGGGCTACTTCCGCCGATTGGTCGAGGAGCGAGACGCTCGAGCCCGAGCCTTCGACGAAGCTGCCCCCGGCACGTAACCCACGACCAATAGGCCCATGAATCGACCCGTGATCCAACCCGGCACCCGATGTCTCGTCACCGGCGGCGCCGGCTTCATCGGTTCCAACATCGTCGATCGTCTGCTGGCGGGAGGCGCAGCCGTCCGGGTGCTCGACGACCTGTCCACGGGCAGGTTGGAGAACCTCCCGCTGGATGCGGACGGGTTCGAGCTCGTGGAGGGTAGCATCACCGAACCGTCGACGTGCGCGCGAGCCTGTGCCGGTATAGACCTGGTCTTCCACCAGGCTGCGCTTCCCTCCGTAGAACGGAGCGTTCTGGAGCCTACCGCCACGCACGCCGTGGACGCGACGGGCACCCTGAACGTCCTGTGGGCGGCAAAGGAGGCGGGCGTGGGCCGGCTCGTCTACGCGGGCTCGAGCTCGGCATATGGCGACACGCCGGAGCTGCCCAAGCACGAGGGCATGGCCACCAGCCCCAAGTCACCGTATGCTGCGGCCAAGCTGGCCGGAGAGATGTACTGCCGGGTGTTCAGCGAAGTCTACGGCTTCGAGACCGTCGTGCTCCGCTACTTCAACATCTATGGGCCGCGACAGGACCCGACCTCCCAATACTCGGCCGTGATTCCGATCTTCTTGGCCGCCGCCATGGCGGGTGGAGAGGTCCGAATCAACGGCGACGGGGAGCAGACCCGGGACTTCACGTACGTGGACAACGCCGTCGACGCCAACGTCCTGGCGGCCACCGCCCCCGTCTCGGCCGCGTCGGGTCGTGTGTTCAACGTCGGTTGCGGAGAACGGACCTCCATCAATACCCTCTGGGCGGAGATCCGGGATATCGTCGGGACGGGCGCAGAGGCCGTTTACGGGCCGGCGCGGGCCGGTGACGTTCGGGACTCTCTCGCCGACTTGACGCAGATCCGGCGTGAGCTTGGTTTTCACTCTGCTGTGGCGTTGCCGGACGGGCTACGGCGCACGTGCGCCTGGTTTGGGCAACGACAGCAGCGCGTCTCCACGTGACGGACGAGCGCGGAGGGAAGAAATGTCGGAGGTTCGCGAGGTGACCCGTGCCATCGAGCGCGGCGTGACAGCCTTGGAGCAAGACGATTACGGGCTCGCGTTGGCGTGCTTCCAACTCGTGCTGGACGACCACCCCGGATTCCCGGACGTGCGCAACAAGGCCGGCTTGTGCCTGGCAATGCTGGGCGACATGAAGGGGGCGCTCGAGCACCTCGACGAGGCGATTCGTATCAACGACGCCTACGGAGAGGCGCACCTGAACCGTGCGGTCGTCCTGAACGAGCTCGGCCGCTTCGACGAGGCCCACGAGGCGTTCGATCGGGCGAGCGAGCTCGAGCGGGCCGATCCGGACAGCTTCCCGGCCGACATCGGCAACCAGCTGGCCATCGCTCACGCCAGGGTCGCGGACCTGTACCTGAGCTGCTCCAAACCGAACCGAGCCGTGGACGAATACCTGTTGGCGCTCGAAGTCCGCCCGGGCTTCCTGGACATCCGGAGCAAGCTGGCCGAGGCATACCTGGCGTGCGACCGATTGGACGACGCCCGTACCGAGCTCGAGTCGATCCTGGGCCAGAATCCGGGCTTCACCGGCGCGCGCCTGCGACTGGGTGTCGTGCACCACCGAGCGGGCGACGACACTGCCGCCTTGCGGGAATGGACCCGATGCGCCGTGGAGGCTCCGGGCGACGCCCGGGTACAGGCCTACCTTGCCTCGGTGAACGGAGAGGGCGACTCGTCGTCCGACCCCCGAGCTTCCTGACTCACTGGGGCAGGCGGCGACCGGTGCTGGCGGGGGGCGATCGGAAGGCACGTGAGCGCCCCGAGGGAACCTCAGCCCCCGACGCGGCATAAGGTGGCACGGAGCTTTTGACCGCCACCGTGAACCCGGGTCTTCTGGTGCCAGCTTTCGCGACAGCTCGTTGGACGCTTGCCTGCGGGCTCGCAGGCGTCCTCGCCGCTTGCTCGGCTACGGTAGCGGAGGAGGGGGCCCTGGCCCGCGGCGACCAGGCCTGGGTCGCCGGCGACGTCGAGGAGGCACTGGCCGAATACCGCCTCTCCCTTCAGCAGGGGAACACGGACGCTGAGGTCTACGCCCGCATCGGGCACGCCTACGCCGAGCTCGGCAAGATCGACGAAGCGGGGGACTACTACCACCTGGCATCCGACCAGGACTCCGCGTTCGTAGAGCAGGCCGTGGCCGACCTCGTTCGCTTGGCCCGAGCCGCCGAGAACCGGGGAGATCGCTTCGGTGTGGCAGCTGCCATGGAGGCGAGCCTCGAGTTCCGGCCGGGTGTGAGCGTGGCCGAGCTCGCGCTGCCTCTCGCTCGGTACTACTCCCAGTCGGGTGAGTACGGCCGGGCGCTGCCCTTCTACGCCAAGGCCCTGGCCAACGCGCCAGTGGACACGACGAGCGACGTCGTCTTCGAAACTGGCCTGGCACACGAGCAAGTGGGCGATTGCCAGCGGGCCCTCGTGTTCTACGAGCAATTCGCCGAGGTCGCCTCCGCAGCGCAGACCAGCGAGGTGTCCTGGCGGATCGGAGAGTGTTCGTACCTCCTGGCGACCCGGATCCGCAGCGATCTCGAGCGGGCCAGGCGAGAGGGCATCGTCCCCCCGGGCGGATTCGTCTCGGAGGACGAGCTTCCAGGGTCGGAGCCAAACGCCCTCCCCACGGCGGAGGAGGTCACGGCTCTGGAGGAGGTGGCCCTGATGCACCTCGAGCGGACGATCACCCTGGGCGAGCCCCGCAACCGGCAGGCGCAGGCGTACTTCGAGAAGGGCGAGCTCCTGGCGGCACGGGGAGAGTGCGACGCGGCCGTCGACGCGTTTCGACAGGTGGGGCGCGTGGATCCATCCGGCACCGGCACGCTGGTGGCCCGGGCCCGCGAGCGCATCGACGAGATCCGCTTCGGGCCGCCGCGCCCGGATCCGATCGATGCGGGCCCGCGGGGCTGTTGAGGCCCGATTCCTCGTGGATTTCGGAGTACCGGGGAGGATCTGCCATTGCCCCGCCCATCGAATCCGACGAGCATTCCCGCGACACCCGAGTGAGACGGACATTCCCCGAAACCCGTCGACAGAATCTGGGTATTTACCACGGATGTGCACTTATCGGTTCGCACGCCCGTTGCTGCTCGTCGCGGCCCTCGGCCTAGGCGCGTGTCGCTCGGCGCCCCCCTACCAGGGGATGGACGCCCAGGAGATCTACGCGCATGCCCTGGAGGCGCATGAGAGAGGCGACTGGAGCGAGTCGGTGAGGGCGTTCGAGAGGCTCCTGATCACTTACCCGGCGTTTCCGCAGCGCATCGAGGCCCGGCTCTACCTGGCGCGCTCTTTCTATGAGCGGGAGGAGTACATCACCGCCGAGGCGGAGTTCAGGCGTCTCCTGACCACAGCGCCGAGCCACGACCTCGCCCCGGCGGCGTCCCTCGGCATCTGCCAGTCGAACGCGGGCCTGTCCCCGAAGGCAGAGCGTGACCAGTCCTTCACGGAGCAGGCGGTTCGTGCCTGTGAGACCACGGCCTCGGACTATGCCGGGACGCCGGAGGCCGGCGAGGCACGCATGATCAGGCACGAGATGCTGGAGAAGCTGGCCGAGAAGGACTTCCTCCGGGCCGAGTTCTACTACCGTCGCAACCTCATCGATTCAGCCTTGCTCTACTACCAGATGGTCAGCGAAGAATATCCGGAGACCTCCTGGGCGCCGGAGGCCCTCCTGATGATGTACGAGGGCAACCTCCGGATCGGGTACGACAGCGAGGCGGAGGCCGCTCGGACCGACCTCCTGGAAAAGTATCCGGACTCCCCGGCTGCTCAGTCCCTGTCGAATGGAATCTGACGGGGAGCGTGCTGCCCTGGGCCGCGGCGGAGCGGTGCGCGTCGGTGTGTTCGGGGGCACCTTCGATCCGCCTCACGTCGGCCATCTCATCGTCGCTCAGGACGTGGTGGAAGCGTTGGCGCTGGACGTGCTCATGTGGATGCCGGCCCGTGAGCCGCCGCACAAGGACTGGCGGTCGATCAGCCCGGCCGACGCCCGCCTCGAGCTCACGCGGGGGGCTACCGAGGGGGACGAGCGGTTCGAGGTGAGTGAAGTGGAGATGGAACGGAGCGGGCCGTCGTACACGGTGGACACGCTGCGGTGCTTGCGGAAGGACCTTCCCGGAGCGGAGATCCACCTGGTGGTGGGCGCAGACCAGCTCCGCGTGTTCAGCTCGTGGAGGGAGCCCGACGAGATCGGTCGCCTGGCGAGCATCGCGGTGATGGATCGGGAGGGAGCGGAGCTGACCACGGTCGGGCGGGAGGAATCTCCGGTGCCTCACACCGTGGTGCCAGTGACGCGCATCGACATTTCTTCCACCGACGTGCGGGCACGGGTCCGGAGCGAGCGCAGCATTCGCTACCTCGTGCCTGCATCGGTTCGGCGGATCATCGAAGAGAAGAGACTGTACACGAGAGGCTCATGAAAGCCGTCCTCAAGAAAGTATTCGGCAACCGCCACGATCGGGAGGCGAAGAAGCTCCAGCCGCTGATCGACGAGATCAACGGGATCGCGGAGGACCTCCAGTCCATCAGCGAGCGCTCGCTCAAGGCCAAGACCGACGAGTTCAAGGCCCGCATCCGGGAACGGACGGCGGAGCTGGAGGAGCGCATCGAGCGCCTCCGGGACGAGAAGCGCCACTCCGAGGACGGGAATCGGAGAGAAGCTCTCAGCCTCGAGATCTCCGAGCTCGAGCAGGAGCTGCTCGAGGAGCTGGAGGACGTCCTCGACGAGATCCTCCCCGAAGCCTACGCGGTCGTGAAGGAGGTTTGTCGTCGTCTCGCGGGGACGGAGATCACGGTCAGCAACCACAAGCTGGTGTGGGACATGGTCCCCTACGACGTGCAGCTGATCGGCGGGATCGCCCTCCATCAGGGGAAGGTCGCCGAGATGGCCACCGGGGAGGGGAAGACCTTGGTGGCGACCATGCCGCTGTACCTGAACGCTCTGGCCGGACGGGGCGCCCACCTGGTGACGGTGAACTCCTATCTGGCCCAGCGCGACGCCGAGTGGATGGGCGCCGTGTTCGGCTACCTGGGCCTCACCGTCGACGTCATCGATCGCCACGACCCCGGAAGCCCCGACCGCAGGCAGGCGTACAACGCGGACATCACCTACGGAACCAACAACGAGTTCGGGTTCGACTACCTGCGTGACAACATGGTCCACAGCCTGGACCAGAGGGTCCAACATCACCATCACTTCGCCATCCTCGACGAGGTGGACTCCATCCTCATCGACGAGGCCCGGACGCCTCTGATCATCTCGGGACCGGTGGGGCGGGACACGTCGACTCCGTTCAAGCAGTTCAAGCCCTCGGTCGAGCGCCTGCACAAGAAGCAGGTGCGGATCGCGAACGACCTGGTGGCCGACGCCGAGCGACACCTGGATGCGGGGGAGGAGTACGCGGCCGGGGAGAAGCTACTGGCCGCGAAACGCGGGGCGCCGAAGCACCGCCGACTCCTGAAGCTCTTCGCCGACGATCCCGGTCTGCAGAAGATGGTGCAGAAGATCGAGGGCGACTACATGCGGGAGAAGCGACTCCACGATCTCGACGAGCTGCTTCTCTACGCGATGGACGAGAAGGGCCACAGCGTCCACCTCTCGGACGCCGGACTCGACGAGCTCTCGCCCGGGGATACGGAGGCGTTTATCGCTCCCGATCTCTCTCACGAGCTGGGCGAGATCGAGGAAGACGAGACCCTGTCGGTGGACGCCAAGCGGGACCGCATCCAGCAGCTCGAAGGGGAGTATGCGGCCAAGTCGGAGAAGATCCACGTCCTTCACCAGCTCCTGAAGGCGTACACCCTCTTCCAGCGTGACGAACGCTACATCATCGGTGAGGACGGCTCCGTCGTGATCGTCGACGAGTTCACCGGGCGACAGATGCCCGGGCGCCGGTGGAGCGACGGCCTACACCAGGCGGTCGAGGCCAAGGAAGGCGTGGAGGTGAGGGGTGAGACCCAGACGCTCGCCACGATCACGATCCAGAACTACTTCAGGATGTACGACAAGCTCGCGGGCATGACAGGCACCGCCGAGACGGAGGAGAACGAGTTCCACCAGATCTACGATCTGGACGTGATGGTCATCCCCACGAACCGGCCCGTCGTGAGGGACGACCGGGACGACCTGATCTTCCGCACCGTCCGGGAGAAGTACAACGCCATCATGGACGAGATCGAGCGGCTCCACGTCATGGAGCTGCCGGTCCTGGTGGGTACCACCAACGTCGAGGTGTCCGAGACGTTGTCGAAGCTGCTCAAGCGCAGGGGCCTCCCGCACAACGTCCTGAACGCCAAGCACCACGCCCGTGAATCCGACATCGTGGCGGAGGCCGGCCGGCCGGCGGCCGTCACCATCGCGACCAACATGGCGGGGCGGGGGACCGACATCAAACTCGGCGATGGCGTCACGGAGGCGAGGACCATCGGGTGGCTGAAGGACAAGGCCATTCCGGTGCAAGACGTCCTGCCGGTGGACCCGACGCTGCTCAAGGACCCGGAGGGCCAGGCGGACGATTTCGTCATCGAAGCCGGCGGCCTGCACATCCTGGGATCGGCCCGTCACGAGTCCCGTCGCATCGACCGCCAGCTCCGTGGGCGGTCGGGTCGGCAAGGCGATCCCGGGGCGTCCCAGTTCTTCCTGTCCCTGGAAGACGACCTCATGCGCATGTTCATGTCCGAGCGCGTGGTCGGGGTCATGGAGAAGCTGGGCGTCGAGGAGGGCGAGGTCATCATCCACCCCCTCGTCACCAAGTCCATCGGCCGTGCCCAGAAGCGTGTGGAGGGGAACAACTTCGAGGCCCGCAAGCGGCTACTGGACTACGACGACGTCATGAACCAGCAGCGGGAGGTCATCTACGACCTGCGGCTCTTTGCCCTGGAGGGGGGAGAAGACCTCAAGGGTGAGCATTGGGACATGGTCGAGCAGTCCATCCGAACCGCCTTGGACGAGTACGCGCCCGTGGAGGAGCCGGAGGAGACGTGGCACCTGGCGGGCCTCCGTCGTCGCCTGCTGCTGGACTACTTCCTGGTCGTCGACACGCTTCCGGAAGTGGACGACCCCGAGCACCAGTGGGAGCGTCACGAGGTGGAACAGGCGGCGATGTCCGCGGCCCGGGATCAGTTCCACCGCAAGATCGAGTCGTTCGGAGAGGCCCGAGAGCAGGTCCTGCGGGCCATCATGCTGTCGGTGATCGACAGCAAGTGGAAGGACCATCTCTACGACCTGGATCACCTCAAGGCCTCCATCGGCTTTCGGGGCTGGGGCCAGAAGGACCCGCTGGTCGAGTACAAGAAGGAGGCCTACGAGATGTTCGTGGGCCTGATGGAGGACCTGCACAAGACCGTGGCTACCACGCTCTTCCGCGCGCAGATCGGCACCGCACCGCAGCCGGTGCGTCAGCCCCAGCGGCTGATGTACTCGGGTCCGATGGAGCCGGGACAGGGAAGCGCCCGCCCGGGGGCGGCGCGTCCCACCGTCGACGCGACCGGCGTGGCGGCCCGCGCCAGCGTCGGAGCGGTCCGAGCCTCGGCCAGCGTCGGTCTGGACAGCGGGCCCGACGTGCGGCGGCTGGCGACCAATCGGGGAGAGGCGCGCAAGGCCACTCCGGTCACGGCCACCGAGGAGCCGGGGCGGAACGACCCGTGTCCATGCGGGAGCGGCAAGAAGTACAAGAGGTGCCACGGCAGGGCCGGCTGAGCGGAAAGTGGCCGCGTCCGCGATCCCTTCCTGAATCGACGGCGGTGAGGAGCGTCCTGGCGCTTCCCGCGGGTGAGCGCCCCCGAGAGCGCCTCCAGCGGCTCGGCTCGTCCGCGCTGTCGGCCCGTGAGCTCCTGGCATTGATCGTCGGCAGTGGGAGTGGCGGTGCGTCGTCCTTCGACGTCGCCGACGCCTTGCTGGAGCGCGTCGACGGGTCGCTTACGCAGATGGCAGGACTGCCGCCCGGATCGCTGGAGCGAGTCCCGGGGATCGGTCGTGCGACGGCCTCCCGGATTCGGGCCGCCCTCGAGCTGGGTCGCCGGGCGGCGCTGGAAGCCGCCCCGCACCGGCCCCGTGTCCATGGGCCGGATGACGTGATGCGCCTCCTGGGGCCGCGCCTCCGCGACCTGCGACACGAGGAGTTCCATGCGCTGCTCCTCAACGCCCAGCATCGGGTCATCAGGAGCGTACAGGTGACGCGGGGGATCCTGGACGCCTCCCTGGTTCATCCTCGCGAGGTGTTCAAGGCGGCGGTCGTGGACAGCGCGGCCGGAGTCATCCTGGTCCACAACCATCCGTCCGGTGATCCGACTCCGTCGCTGGAGGACCGGGCTGTCACGCGTCAGATGGCGTCTGCGGGCAAGGCGCTGGGTATTCCGGTCCTGGACCACGTCATCCTGGGGCATGCCCGCTTCGTCTCGCTCGCGGCCCAGGGCGAGCTACGTGGCTCTTCCGCAGCGCAGCCGGGTACCCCATAGTTTCGGACGGGTCCGGGGTCGCCCGGGCCCGACGATTCGTCGAATCGCCGCAGACCCTCCGTGAGACTCGAGCACCTCGTTTCGTGCTCTACTCGGCGGCGGAGAGGGGAACTGCGTCTCTCGGCTGACCGGACTGACGGAGAATGGCCTTCGTGTCGCCCACTCCCACCACGCCCACCATACGCGGCCTGCCCAGGCCGCTGGCGCGTGCCCTGGAGGCGTACGCCGACAGGCTGGACGTCGATGCCATCGTCGACGCCTACGAGCTGGCGATGCAGGCCCACGCGGGCCAGCGACGGGCGTCCGGCGAAGACTTCGTCTCGCACGTCGTGGACGTAGCCACCATCCTCGCCCAGCTCCGACTCGACAGCGCCAGCGTCGTCGCGGCGCTCGTCCACGACGTCGTCGAGGATACCGAGGTCACCCTGGCGGACCTGGAGGAGCGGTTCGGGCGACAGGTCGCCACGATCGTGGACGGCGTCACCAAGATCGGCCGCATGCGCTTCCGCTCCCATACGGAGCACCAGGTGGAGAACTACCGGAAGCTCCTGCTCTCGATGGCGCAGGACGCTCGCGTGATCCTGGTGAAGCTGGCAGATCGCCTACACAACATGCGGACGCTCGAGCACCTTCCCAAGGGCAAGCAGCGACGCATCGCCCTGGAGACCCGGGAGCTTTACGCACCCTTGGCGCACCGCCTCGGGATGGCCGCCGTCAAATGGGAGCTGGAGGACCTGGCCTTCAAGTTCCTGGAGCCGGAGGCGTACGCGACGCTGCGGAAGCAGGTGCAGCAGCGGCGGAAGGAACGGGAGCGCCAGGTGCTGGAGATGCAGCGACCGCTTGAGGAGGAGCTCCAGAAGGCCGGCATTCCGTCCGAGGTGACCGGCCGGCCGAAGCACCTGTGGTCGATCTACCGCAAGATGGAGAAGCGGAAGAGGCCGTATGGGGAGATCTACGACCTCATGGCGATGCGGGTCACCACCGACTCGGTCCAGAACTGCTATGCGGCCCTGGGCATCATCCACAACAGGTGGACGCCGATCCAGGAGCGCTTCCACGACTATATCGCCATGCCCAAGACCAATATGTACCGGTCGTTGCACACGACCGTGTTCGGTCCGGGCGGCCGTCGGTACGAGATCCAGATCCGCACGGAAGAGATGCACCGTACCGCGGAGTACGGCATCGCAGCCCACTGGCGCTACAAGGAGACTCCGGGGTCCGAGGGCCGAGGCGATGAGGTGGACGAGGCTCTGACCTGGTTCCGGCAGGTGCTGGAGTGGCAGCAAGATACTCGCGAGCCGGAAGAGTTCATGGAGTTTCTCCGCATGGATCTCTTCCAGGGCGAGATCTTCGTGTTCACCCCGAAGGGGGAGGTCAAGCAGCTCCCCGTGGGGGCGACGCCCATCGACTTCGCTTTCGCGGTCCACACCGAGGTGGGCTATCACTGTGCCGGAGCGAAGGTCAACGGCAGGATCGCACCCCTGTCCAGGGAGCTACGCAACGGAGACACGGTGGAGGTCGTCACGAACCCGCGGCAGCGGCCGAGCCGGGACTGGCTCGCGTTCGTGAAGACGTCCCGGGCGCGGGGACGGATCCGCCAGTGGATCCGGCGCGAGGAGTTCGATTCCGCAGTTCAGCTCGGCCGGGACTTCCTGGATCGCGAGCTCAGGAAGCTCCGCCGCGAACGGCCCGACGACGGGGCGTTGGAGCGCGCCGCGCGGGCCCTGGGGCACGTCGAATTCGATCAGATCTACGCGGCCCTGGGCCGGGGCGATCTGGGCCCCACGGCCGTGCTCAAGGAGCTGTTTCCCAACGAAGAGCTCCGGCCCTCTCCGCCGCGGGCACCGTCCACGCTGACCCGGCTCGCGGAGAAGCTCCGGAAGTCCACCAAGGGCGTCCGCATCCAGGGGATGGACAACCTCATGGTGCGGTACTCCCAGTGCTGCCAGCCCGTGCCCGGCGACGAGGTCATCGGATACGTGACGCGAGGGCGCGGCGTCTCCCTGCACCGCGTGGACTGTCCCAACGTGCTGAACCTGTCCCAGGACCCAGAGCGGCGCGTGGAGATCGAGTGGGCGGCGGAGAAGGGCGACCGGTTCTTCGTGAAGCTCTTCCTGAGGGGCACGGATCGGCGAGGGCTCCTGTCCGACGTGGCGCGCGCCATCTCCGACACCGGTACCAACATCCAGCACGCCGACATGAAGGCCACGGATGGCGGCATGGTCGGTGCCTTCGTGGTGGAGGTCCAGGACCTCACCCACTTGCGCAAGGTCCTGAAGGCGATCCGGCGTGTGAAGGGCGTCCTCGGCGTGGAGCGCAAGGAGAGCTTCCAGGAAGCCGACCTCGTGGAGGCCTAGTGGCGCCGTCTTCCCACGGAGCGTCGTAGCGACGGTCATGCCCGATTTTCGGATCCACTCGCCCTTCGAGCCGAAGGGGGACCAGCCGGCGGCAATCTCGGAGCTGTCGGAGGCCCTGGCCCGCGGAGACAGGCACCAGACCCTCCTGGGCGCCACGGGCACCGGCAAGACGCTGACCATGGCCCACGTGATCGCGCATCACGGCCGCCCGACGCTGGTCATGTCCCACAACAAGACGTTGGCCGCGCAGCTCTACGGAGAGCTCAAGGCCCTCTTCCCCGAGAACGCGGTCGAGTACTTCATCTCCTACTACGACTACTATCAGCCCGAGGCATATGTCCCCTCGACGGACACCTACATCGAGAAGGACGCCACGATAAACGAGGACATCGAGCGCCTCCGCCTGCGGGCGACGTCTTCGCTCATGGAGCGGGACGACGTGGTCGTCGTGGCTTCGGTGTCGTGCATCTACGGCCTGGGAAACCCGGACGACTACCGGGGCCTGATGCTCCACCTCACGACGGGTGACGAGTTGGGTCGGCGGGAGATCCTCCGGGGGTTGGTGGAGATTCAGTACAGTCGCAACGACATCTCGTTCGAGCGAGGGACGTTCCGGGCGCGGGGCGACACGATCGAGGTGTTTCCGGCCTACGACGAGCAAGCGATCCGGGTCGAGCTCTGGGGGGACGAGATCGAGCGCATCACACGCTTCGATCCCCTCACCGGAGAGATCATCGCGGGTCTGGACCGCACCGCCATCTACCCGGCCAGCCACTACGTCACCCGCCGCCAGACGATCGAGGCGGCAGTGCCCCTGATCCGGGAAGAGCTGGCCGAGCAGCTGGCCCGCTTCCGCATGGAGGGTCGGCTCCTCGAGGCCCAGCGACTCGAGACCCGCACCAACTTCGACCTCGAGATGATGCTCGAGATCGGGACCTGTCCGGGCATCGAGAACTACTCTCGTTGGTTGAGCGGGCGGGCGGAGGGCGAGCGGCCGTTCTGTCTGCTGGACTACTTTCCCGACGACTTCTTCATCATCGTCGACGAGTCCCACGTCTCCATCCCGCAGATCAACGGCATGTACCGGGGCGACCGCTCCCGCAAGGAGACCCTTGTGGAGCACGGCTTCCGACTCCCCAGTGCCCTGGACAACCGCCCCCTCAAGTTCCAGGAGTGGGATCAGATGGTCCCGCGGGGGGTGTTCGTCTCGGCCACGCCGGGGGACTGGGAGCTGCAGAGGTCCGGTGGCGTGGTGGTGGAGCAGATCATCCGGCCCACCGGCCTGGTGGACCCGGAGGTGGACGTACGCCCGGTGAAGGGCCAGGTCGACGACCTGCTTGCCGAGATCCGCGAGCGGGCGGCCAGGGACGAGCGCGTGCTCGTGACCACCCTCACCAAGCGCATGGCCGAGGACCTCTCGGAGTACCTCCACAGCGTCGGCGTCAAGGTCCGTTACATGCACTCGGACATCGACGCCATCGAGCGGATGGAGATCCTGAGACAACTCCGACTGGGGCGCATCGACGTGCTGGTCGGGATCAACCTGCTCCGCGAGGGCCTCGACCTCCCGGAAGTGTCACTCGTCGCGATCCTGGATGCCGACAAGGAGGGTTTCCTGCGGGACCATCGGTCGCTGATCCAGACGATCGGGCGGACGGCCCGGAACGTCCGGGGGAAGGCGGTCATGTACGCCGATCGGGTGACGCGCTCGATGGCGGCCTGCCTTGAAGAAACGGGCCGACGGCGGGAGATCCAGCTCGCCTACAACGACGAACACGGAATCACGCCTCAGACGATCCAGAAGAGCGTCGCCGACATCCAGTTCACCACCCGGGTGGCCGACGCCCGGGGCCGGCCGGCGGCGAAGGTGGCCGAGCCCTCTACTACGTATGCCGACGAGGTGAACCGGGAGGAGTACCTGAAGATCCTGGAGCAGGAGATGGCGCGAGCCGCCGAGGCCCTCGACTACGAGCGGGCGGCGGTCCTGCGAGACCAGATCTTCGAGTTGAAAGCTGCTGCTGGAAGCGGCCGGTCGTGATCGTAACCGAGCAGGAGATCGTCCGGTGGGGCCGCAGGATCGGTGAGTCGGCCCGTCCTCCTCTCTTCATCGCGTTGACCGGGCCCCTGGGAGCGGGGAAATCCGTCCTGGCTCGCGCCATCGCCCGGGGCGCCGGCGTGCATGGAGCCGTTCCGTCTCCCACCTTCAACCTGATGTTCCGATACGAGGGCCGGTCGGGAGTGGACCTCGTTCACCTGGACCTCTACCGCCTGGCGTCGGCCGATGAGCTCTGGGAGCTCGGGTGGGAGGAGCTGGGGGAGGAAGACGAGATCGTGCTGGTGGAGTGGCCCGAGCGTGCCGGGGACTCACTGCCTGCAGACCGATGGGAGATCCACCTGACGTTCGAGCCCGGGGACGCCACCGTCCGGCGGGTCGACGTGCGGCGGGTGGGCGCGCCCGGTCCCTTGCCCGGCTTTCCGGTGGCGCTGACGGCAGAGCCGTTGACGTGAGCGGAGGGGGTGGGGAGCCGTTGTTGTTGGCCATGGACACGTCCACGGCTCGGGGATCTGTGGCCGTGGGGCAACCCGGGACGGCCCTGGGACGCGTCTTCCTCGACAGCCACGGTGGGCGGGGATCGGAGCTGCTGCCTGCGGTGCGAGATGCGCTCTCGTCGGCTGGTGTCCAGCTGCACGAGCTGTCGGGGATCCTCGTCGGTGCGGGCCCGGGGTCGTTTACGGGCGTGCGGATCGCGGCCGCCACCGCGAAAGGCCTGGCGAGGGGTCTGGAATTGCCGCTCTGGGCCTTCTCCAGCCTCGCGGCGGGCGGGGCGACAGCGGACGTGCTGTCGCCGCCGGCCGCGGGGTTCGACCAGCCCGAGACGTCGCTGCCCTACGCCGGGGGGCTGTCCGGCCTTCCACGATGCATCCTCTTCGACGCCAGAGGGGATCGCGTGTACGCGGCCTGCTACCGCTTCCGCCCCGAGGGGCCACCCGCCGTCGTCATTCCTCCGCAGTCCACCGACCTACGGGGGGTGTTGGCGGCGGTCAGGGCGATGAACGAGAACGTGGCCTTCGCCGGGGACGGCGCTCAGCGGCACCAGGAGGTCATCCGCGAGGCCGGTTTTCCGGTCATGGCGCCTCCAGCCGGAACGCCCACCGGCGATGGGTTGCTGCATTTGCTGGCGCTGGACCCCGACGCGCCGCCCCTGCAGAATCCGGGGGCCTGGGAGCCCGAGTACCTGCGGGCCTCCAGCGCCGAGCGGGAGCGACCCGCCGGACCGGAGCACGAGCGGGGTGCCGGCTCCTAGTGTGGTGCTGCAAGGATCGTGATGCTATTCGAGAGCCGCTGCATCCCGCCCGGCGGCGTTGCGGTTCGTCGCAATAGCGCTGCTATTACTGGTCTCCGCGCCTTGCCGGCTCGGGCGCATCGGCCCCCTCGGTAGCTACCAGGCTTCAGCAGCACCACACTATAGCGAGGCTACGACTCGACCCCGGCGAAATGGACCGCTCGGGTCAGCGGAGCGTAGGTGCTCCACCTCGTCGCTGGAGACTGGGTGCAAGGGAAAGGTCAGGACACGACGGACGCAGGCGGAGAGGCGGGGGCCGCGGTACGGGTCCGACCAGCGAGCACCGACGATCTGGCAGCCGTCGCCCGGATCGAGGCCGCCTCCTTCTCCAACCCCTGGTCCACCACGACGTTCGAGTCCCTGCTCGAGCGCACGGGGCCCGTGCTTCTGGTGGCCGAGGCCCCTCACGGTACCCTGGTGGGGTATGCGGTCATGTGGTCCTACGGGGATCAGGGGGAGCTGGCGAACATCGCCGTTGCTGCCGACTGGCGCGGCCGCGGGATCGGCTCGAGCCTCATGGACGCCATCCTCGACGCGGCCGCTCGGGCCGGCGTTCGCGAGTTGTTCCTCGAGGTGCGGGAGTCCAATACCCGGGCGAGCGTCATGTACGAGCATCGCGGCTTCGAGCTGGTGGGCCGGCGTCCCGGCTACTACGACCGCCCCCGGGAGGACGCCCTGGTACTGGTGAAGCGGTTTTGACTCAGGGGAGGGCACGAGGGTGGGCTCCGTGGGGGGGACACCCAGGTTCATGGGTCGTCGCACCGGACCCCCGCACGCCATGGCGCGGCCCGCCTCCAACACCGTTCTTTCCACTGGCCACCGGGCTACAGTCCGGCGGTCCAAGTACCGACGATTAGAGGGGTGGAGCGCCAAGTCGGAGCTCCTGGCTATCGCGAATCCGCCGCTTCGCGGCCGTCACCGCGAAAGCCGTTTCCACGGCATCTGAATCGCGGAGGATGTTCATGATCCGCTCGGCATTGACCGCGCTGGCGTTGATCCTCGTCGCCGCTTCCAATGGGGAGCCTGTCCACGCGCTGCAGCAGCCCACGACCCACGTCATGGTCGAGGGCGAGACTCTGGCTCAGCTCGCGCGGCAGTATCTGGGCGACCCGGCGCGTTGGCAAGAGATCGCCCGGGCGAATGGCATCGCGGATCCCCATCGCGTTCAGGTCGGGGCGGAGCTGGCGATCCCGGCGACGGATGGAGCGGGGTTCCCCGAGACCGCCGGAGCTGCGGAACCGACGGAGTCGGCCGAGGCCGGGCAGTCCGCCCGACCGGAGCCCGCTCGGGCGGAGCCGGCCGAGCCGGCGGAGTCGATCGCCGAGGCCCAGCCGGCCGCCCCGCCTGAACAGCAGGACCGCGAAGAGCGGGCCTGGAGGATCGAGCAGGCAGACCGGACATCGCCCTCGGGACGAAGCACGGCCTTCCGGAGCGAGGAGGCCGGTCGTCGGCGCAATCAGGTGCAGAGCAGGGACGCCCACCAGCGGATGGCCGTACCCCAGGACGCGTTCTATTCCGCCGAGTGGCTCGTGCCGAGTCTGAGCCGTCCCCTGGGCAGCGGAACGCTCCGGAACTTCGTGGCCATGGAGGGAGCCCGACGGTTCCAGGGCGTCACAGCTCGGCCCTTTGACGAGCTGGAGATCGCCGTGGACACGGACTTCTCGCCTCGGGAGGGACAGGAGCTTCAGGTATTCCGGGTCGTCCGGCAGATCGAGGGTCTGGGTTGGGTCGTGCGGCCCACCGGGTCGGTGACGGTCTTGCGGGACGAGGGCGAGTCCGTGGTGGGCATGGTGAATCGCCAGTTCGCGCCCATCGCCCTGGGCGACCAGGTGCGGCCGGTGCCGGACTTCCCTCTCAGCCCCGGCCAGGAGGCCCAGGACGTGCAGGTGGGATCCCTGAGCGCCACGATCCTGGAGTGGGGTGACCCACACCAGTTACAGCAGTTCGGCGATGTCGCCTTCCTGGACGTGGGCACTCGCGACGGCGTGGCCGTCGGGGACGAGTTCGTGGTCGCCGCCCAAACGGAGGGTGGGGTCAGCCCGAACGTGGCAGGTCGTCTGCAGGTGGTCGGCGTCTCCGAGACCGTCGCTTCGGCTCGAGTCGTCCAGCAGGACGGGCCGGTGTTCGACACCGGAGTCACCGTCTACCTCGCCAAGAAGATGCGCTGAGGTCCCACCCCGACAGGCCTGCTTCTACTGGCTTCCGATCGGACGGGGGTCACCCCTGCGTGGCAGCCCTCTCCGGCTTTTCCCCCTGGCCTCTCCGGGGGTGTCCAGCGACCGGCTGGTTCGTTAGAATGCGGCCCGATCGCGGTCCCGTTCATCGATCCCGGCGTGAGCAGGCGGTCCCTGATGCGGAGTGCATCGGCCAACAGATGACGATCGAGTCCCGGAGCCGGCGCGAGGCCCTCTGGGCCGCGCCAACAGCCCGCTCCCCGCGGGTCCGGGCCGACTCACCCCATCAACCTGCTCCGACCCGTCCGGGCGATGGTCCCTCGCCACCTTCCAGAGGCCGGCCAGCCCCGGCCAGCCCGTCCCGGTACGCGTCCGCGGAGAGCCTCCTCCCGACTGGACGCCCGCCCCGAAGCTCGAGCACGCGCACCGCACCTGCTCGGTGCCGCCGGCTCGGCTCGCTTCTTGTACCGCGACGGTTCCTCAGCTGGGGAGTCGCCCACATCACGATCCAATCCCGGAGAGAAGACCGAACATCATGACGACGCACAGGCGGGTGCTCGTAACGGGCGGAGCGGGTTTCATCGGCAGCCACGTAGCGGAAGCCTACCTGTCCCGAGGAGACGCGGTCTGGATCGTGGACGACCTGTCCAGCGGGCGGCGGGAGAACGTCCCGGACGGCGCCGAGTTCATCGAGATGGATATCCGCGATGCCGCGCTGGGTGAAGTGTTTCGGGACGTGCGGTTCGATTTGGTGAACCATCACGCGGCACAAATCGATGTCCGCCACTCGGTCGGCGATCCCGGATTCGATGCCGGCATCAACGTGCTGGGCCTTCTCAACGTCATGGAGTCCGCCAGGGCGGTGGGCACGCGGCGGATCGTCTACGTCTCCAGCGGCGGAGTGATCTACGGAGAGCCGGAGCAGATCCCCACTCCGGAATCGGCGCCGAAGCTGCCCCTCTCGCCGTACGGCGTGACCAAGCTGGCGGGGGAGTACTACCTCAACTACTACCGCCAGGTGCACGGCATGGAATACGTGGCGCTACGCTATTCGAACGTCTACGGACCGCGCCAGGATCCGCACGGTGAGGCCGGTGTAATAGCCATCTTCTCGAGCCGGCTCCTTGCTGGGGAGCCCCTGCACATCTTCGGCGACGGGGAGCAGACCCGGGACTATGTCTACGTGAAGGACGTGGTCAGTGCCAACGTGAAGGCGTCGGACCTCGCGCTCGGCACCGGCATCGGTCTCGACTCGGTCGCGTTCAACGTGGGCACGGGGGTCGCCACCAGCGTGAACCGCCTGGCAGACGCCCTGGAGGCGGTTTCGGGGCGGCAGGCGGGCCGTGAATACCGGGCAGCCCGTCCGGGTGAGCTCAGGGCAAGCACCCTCGACGCGTCCTGCTTCCGGGCGCGGGGCTGGTCCCCCAAATGGGACCTGCGGGACGGATTGCGTCGCACGTTCGAGCACATCGCCCATCAGTCCACGAGTAGGTTGGAGGAGAGCGCGTGACGGCTGCGGCTTCCCTCCTGACGCAGGCCCGCCCACCCCAGACCGCGCTGGACATGGTGATCGGGGGCACGCTCCCGACCCAGCTCGTCCTGCTGACGCTGGCCGTGTTCTCGTTCGCGAGCTGGGTCTTGATCTTCTGGAAGTGGCGGCATTTTCGGGAGGTGCGGGATCAGGGTGACCGTTTCCTCGAGCAGATGGAGCGGGCGCAACGCCTCGATGACGCATACAAGGCCATGCTCTCGCTGCCCGACTCGCCCTACGGGCGTGTCTTTCGGCAGGGCGTGAGCTTTTTCAGCGAGCTGCGGCCCGGCTCCCTGCGCGAGGGCGCGGGTCCCGTTCAAGGCCTGTCATCGACCCAGCTCGAGGCGCTCCGTCTCGTCCTGGAGAAGGAGGAGGCCGAAGAGCGCGACGCTCTCGCCCACGGGCTCGTCTGGCTGGCCATCATCGGCTCCATCTCCCCGCTCCTCGGCCTCATGGGGACGGTCATCGGGGTGATGAACGCCTTCCTGGGCATCACGGCGACGGGCTCGGCCAACATCGGCGCGGTGGCGCCGGGAGTGGCCGAAGCGCTGATCACGACGGTGGTGGGGTTGGCCGTCGCCATCCCCGCGGTGATCGCTTACAACTACTTCGTGGCCAGGCTCAACCTCGTGAGCGGCGAGCTGGAGGGCTTCTCGAGCGAGTTCATCGGGACGCTGGCCAGGGAGGGTCGGGTGTGAGCCTGGGTAGCCCTCGGCGCCGCGACCGCAGAGACCTCCCGATCACGGCGGAAATCAACGTCACCAGCCTCGTGGACGTCGCCTTCACACTGCTCGTGATCTTCATCATCACGGCGCCGATCCTCCAGGGGGGCGTGGAGGTGAGCGTCCCGCGGGCCGACGTATCGGCGGTCAACCAGCAGGACGAGCCGTTCATCGTGACGGTGGACCGGGAGGGGACCGTCTACGTAGGCGAGACGCCCATGTCGGCAGACGACTTCGAGAGTGCCTTCCCCCAGATGGCGCGGGCCGCGGCTCCGGACATCATACACGTGATGGCCGACTCCATGGCCTCGTACGGAAGCGCGCTCAGGGTGATCGCGACGATCGCCAACGTGGCCCGGGAGGAGGGGTTCCGGTACGCGCTGGTGGCGGAGCGTCCCCCCCCGCGGCGATGATGGCCGTGTCCACACGGGACGGCCGCTCGGTGTGCAATGCAGCGGCGGGCCGACGTCACCTCGGGTATGGATAAGACACGGACCGAGCGGCCCGGGCGGGCGCCGTTCGCCGGATCGGCCGTGGTGCACGTAGCGGCCCTGCTGCTGGCTTGGTGGACCCAGACGAGCGAGGCGGCGCCCGTCGAGTACGTGGTCTACGAGATCGACCTGGTATCGCCGCCGCCGGCCAACATGGCCGAAGAGCCACAGCCTGCCCGGGAGGAGGAGCTGGTGGTGGAACGGCCCGACCCCGAGCCCGCGCCGCCCGAAGAGGATCCGATCCCGCCGCTGCCCGAGGAGGATCCGGAAGAGGAGCCGGAGGAGGTCGAGGAGGAGCCCGAGCCAATCCCCGAGGAGCCACCGGCGGAGACGACACCGCCGAGCGAGCCCGACGAACCGCCCTCGGAAGCCGCGGCGGAGGAGCCCACGGCGGACGCGGCCGAGTCCGGGGAAGACCTCAACGTTCGGATCGAAGGGCTCAGACGGGACTATCCCGCGTATTACAACAACATCATCCGGCAGATGCGCCGGTGTTTCAGATGGCAGGGCGGTGGCAATCCAACCACGGTGCTCCGCTTCGTCGTCGAAAGGGACGGCACCATCCCCGACGCGAGCATCGAGGTGGTACGGCAGTCGGGCAACGTGGAATTCGATTTCGAGATGATGGGCACGGTGGAGTGTGCAAGCGGGCGGCTCGGGGCACTCCCCGAGGACTACCCGTTCGACCGCCTGCCCATCCAGTTCAGCTTCGCGCCCGATGCGGTGCGAGAGGATGACGATGCAGAGCACCCGGAAGACGGTGGGTAGGCCCCTGAAGGCGACCAGACGTGGGATGGGTAGGATCGGGACGGCCGTCCTGGCTTCGCTGCTGGGGGCGGCGATCGTGCCCGGGCGGGGGGACGCGCAGCAGCGGGACAGCATCCCCGGAGCCACCCTCGGTCTGATCTACGAGACCAGCACCCTGCAGGCGCTGGCCATCAAGCCCTTCGGCTCCCGCTTCGGCGGGGGCTCGGCCGCGGGTCAGGTGGAGGCGATCATCGCACGCGACCTGCGGTACAGCGATCGTTTCCAGGTCATGGACTCGTTGCCGGGCAGTGTCCTGGGAGAAGGGATCGACTATCGGCTCTGGGACCAGCTGGGGACCACCTGGCTCCTGAGCGGTCAGGTCGAGGGGAGCGGGGACGGATACATCCTGATCCTGGAGCTGCACGACATCGTGTACTCCCAGATGCGCACGCGAGGCCGCTTCCCCGTGCCGGAGCCGTCCTCGCCGGACTTTCGGATGGCGGTCCACCGGGTGTCGGACGAGGTCGTGGAGTGGATCACCGGCGAGCCGGGCATGGCGGCGAGCCGGATCGCCTTTTCCATCCGCAGCGCGAACCCGGAGGGATTGTCGATCCAGGAGATCTACACCATCGACTCCGACGGGGAGAACCTGCGACGCGTGACCGGCTATGGCGATCTGACCCTCAACCCGGCGTGGTCGCCGGATGGGCGTAGGCTGACCTTCGCGTCGTACAAGGACGGCGTGGGCGCGCGCCTGTACGAGCTCGACCTCGTCACGGGCGTGGAGCGCAATATCCCGGTGGTGCGGACGGGCGACGTCTTTTCGCCGGCCTACCATCCCGACGGCCAGCGCCTGGCCTTCGCCGTGGCCGGCGGGGGCCAGAGCGGCGTCTTCAGCTACGACGTCGAGCGGCAGTGTTGCCTCGTGCGCCTCTCCGGGGGACGGTACAACGACCTGTCGCCCACCTTCTCTCCGGACGGTCGACAGATGGCCTTCAACTCGAACCGGCTGGGGACCGCCACCCCCCAGATCTACGTCATGCCGACTGACGGCGGGGACGCGGAGTTGATCTCGCCGTACGAGTACGGACGGGGCGGATACTACACGTCGCCGGATTGGTCCCCCACCGCGGACCGGGTGGCGTTCCACGGCCGTATCGAGAGAGGCCGCTATCAGATCCTCGTGGCCGAGGTCGCGGATCGGGGGCGACGACTCCGTCAGCTCACGTGGGAAGGGAACAACGAGGATCCGAGCTGGGCCCCCGACGGCCGCCACCTGGTCTTCGTTGGGGAGCGCAGCTGGGGCCACGGGCTGTTCGTCGTGGATGGCGCCAGCGGCAAGATCCGTCCGCTCGTGACCGGTCGGAGCGTGCGCGTGCCGGAGTGGTCGCCGGCCCTCGGACCGGACGCGTCCGGGGCGTTGCGTAGCACCGGCTTCTAGTATATATCCTGTATGCTTTTACGGTTCCTCGCGGAGGCTCCGGCCGGGCGGCCCCCCTTCGCGCTGGGGTGTCGAGAGCGACGCCCCTCGATCGACAGATCCGGCCCGAACCCGGTGCGCGGGCCCGATGCCTCACGTAGGCAGGAGATGGAATGAGATTCCGCAGCTACATCTTTCCCGCGGTGATCACGGCAGTCGTACTGGCCGCCTGCAGCAGCAACGATCCACCCGCCGAGACACCCGGGCCAAGCGGGCCCACCGCAGAAGAGCTCGAGGCGCAACGGGTTGCGGATTCCATCGCGGCTGCCGAGGCGGCCGCGGAGGCGGAGCGGCTGCGCTCAGCGGAAGCGGCCCGGCGAGCGGAGGCGGAGCGGGGCCGGCTGATCGGCATCCTGGAGCAGCGGGTCTTCTTCGAGTTCGACCAATCTCGCCTCACGGCCGCGGCCGAATCGGCGCTCCGGCAGAAGCTCGACATCCTCCGCGACTTCTCTGGCGTGGAGCTGCGGCTGGAGGGACACGCCGATGAGCGGGGCTCGACCGAGTATAACCTCGCCCTCGGCAACCGCCGCGCCCAGAGCGTCGTGGACTTCTTCGCCGGCTTCGGCCTTTCGGACACCCGATTCAGCACGGTGTCGTTCGGTGAGGAACGACCTCTCGTGCCGGAGAGCACGGAAGCCGCGTGGTCGCAGAATCGGCGCGTCGAGTTCGTGATCACGACGGGCCGGGACCAGATCCAACCGGGGGGTGTAAGCCAATAGCATGAAATCCCGATCGGAAGACGGACGCGGGTCGGGAGTCGTCGCCAGGCTCGCCACCCCTGCGACCGCCACCGCGACCCGGGACGGGATGGTCCGTCCCGGGTCCGTTTGGGTGAGCCCCCGCCGCATGCTGACCGTGCTCCTCAGCCTGGGCTTCGTGGCCGGGTGCGCCACCAAGTCGGACGTGCGCGAGCTGGAGGAGCAACTTCTCGACGCGATGGCTCGTCAGGAGAGGATGATCGAGGCGCTCCAGCGCCTCACGCTGGCCACCCAGGATTCGGTGCAAGCGAGCGCCGAGTCCTTGTTCGAGCTGCGGGGGGACACCAACCTCCAGCTCCTGGCCATTCAAGATCAGCTCATCACGTTGCAGGAGTTGGCGGGTCAGAGCCAGCGTACGATCGCGGGGCTTCGTGACCAGCTGGAGCAGCAGCGGCGGCAGGCGGTCATGCCCGTCATGACCGGGGACAGCACGGCGGTGGACCCGGCGGAGGCCGGTGACGCAGCACGGCAGACCTTCAACGCCGGCGTGACGAACTTCAACCGGGGATCGATGGGCACGGCGCGCCGGGCCTTCGAGCAGTTCCTCCAGGCCTACCCCAGCCACGCCCTGGCCCCCGACGCCCAGTACTACCTCGCGGACATCCTTGTGCAGGAAAGTCGGCTGGCCGAGGCCATCGATGCGTTCAACCGGATCCCCGAGCTCTACCCGTCCGCCGAGCGTGTGCCGTGGGCCGTGTACCGCGTGGGCCTGCTCCAGGCCGACATGGGCGACACGGGCGACGCCATCGCGAGCTTCGAGCGCGTCGTGAACACCTTCCCGGAGAGCGACGTTGCCGACCTGGCCCAGGAAAAGCTCCGGGAGCTGCGGTAGGCACGCCTCCGCCCCCCGGCGGACGGCGGCCGCGGCAGCCTCGGACCGCGAAGCCAGGGCGTCCGCTCCCTGGGGTACGCCCACCCCCGGCGACTGACCATGCGCTGCCCCCAGTGTGACTCCGCCGACAACCGTGTGGTCGACACGCGCACGAGCCGAGGAGGCCGGGCCGTGCGGCGCCGACGCGAGTGCACGGATTGCGGTGCCCGCTTCACCACCTACGAGTACGTGGAAGCCCAGACCCTGCAAGTGCTGAAGCGCGACGGCAGCGTCGAGGAGTTCGACCGCACGAAGCTCATCGCGAGCATCAAGGTGGCATGCGCGAAGCGCCCCGTCTCGGCCTCAGCCATCGAGCAGCTGGTCGACGCCATCGAGGACGAGCTCTCCAGCGGAGCCGGCCTCGAGGTTCCCAGCGCCGTTATCGGCGAGAAGGTCATGGATCGGCTGAAGCCTCTGGATAGGGTCGCCTACGTGCGGTTCGCTTCGGTCTACCGGAACTTCCAGGACGCCGACGAGTTCCAGGAATTCGTAGACGAGATGAACACCCGCACCGTTTTGGAAGCCCGGGCCCGGAGTCAGGTCGAGCTTCCTCTGGAAGCGGGGTAGGGGGGCTCTTGCCGAGCCCTCCGCTCACCCTGTCCTCACCTCGATGACGTCCGAGCCGGCCGCTAAGCGCGGCGAGATGCCGTTTCTCGACCACCTCGAGGAGCTCCGATGGAGGATCATCTGGAGCCTTCTGGCGTTGGTGATCGCCTCCGTCGGTGGCTTTCTGCTGGTTCACTACTTCGGGGTGATGGAGATCCTGATCCGGCCGATCCGGCCGTTGCTGGAGGAGGGCCAGCGCCTCAAGTACTTCTCCCCGGCGGACCCCTTCTTCATCACGTTGAAGCTCGCCCTGGTGGTGGGGATCATCCTCTCCTTTCCCGTCGTCGTCTATCACGTCTGGTCCTTCCTGTCGCCGGCACTGGAAAGGCACGAGCGGCGCGTGATCATCCCCAGCATGTACATGGGGCTGGTGCTGTTCTGTGCCGGCGTGGCCATGGCCTACTACCTGGCGCTGCCCCTCTCGCTGGTTTTCCTGATGGGCTTCCAGGCCGGCTATCTGGAGCAGTCCATCGAGGTCGGCCGATACCTGGGATTCGTGACCCGACTGCTCATCGCGTTCGGGGTCGTGTTCGAGCTTCCGGTGGTGGTCATGATCCTGACGGCCCTGGGCCTCGTGACGCCGGAGTTTCTCAAATCGAAGCGCCGGCACGCGATCGTGGCCATCACGGTGCTGGCGAGCCTGCTTTCTCCTGGAGACGTGATCACTGTCACGGTGTTGATGATGGCCCCCCTCATTCTCCTCTACGAGTTCAGCATCGTAATGTCTCGCCTGATCTCGCGGCGGCGGGAGCGGGAAGAGCTGCAAGCATCCATGGAGCCGCCCGCCGGAGCCGTCGGAACAGGGTGACGGCGGGTCGGGCTGGGGAACGGTGACGACGGGACGACAGGAGCGGGCGAGGCGGCGCTGGACGCCGGCGCTCACGGCGTTGTCCGTCGTCGCGCTGGGGGCCGCGGCCTCGCCGGGCGCCGCCCAGGACGTGGCGCCGTCCGACTCCACCACCCTCGCAGACAGCCTGGCCACGCCGGTGGACTCCACCCGCCTACGCGTGCTCCAACGCCTTCAGCGCCTGGCCCGGCCGCCGGGTGTGGACTCCGTCGAGCTCCGGGCGCTGCAGGACTCGGCCGATGCCATCGAGGCGCGCAGAGGGGGCCGGGGGCCGACAGGCGCCGGCTCCGGGGCGCCGCGCGCCGTGGCCCCGGGGGGTGACTCCACCCTCGCGGCGCTCGCCGCCCTAGAAGGGTATTCCTTCACCGAGTATGCCGGCGAAGAAGCCGTTCTCGACTCAGATCGCCGCCTCGTGCTCATCGGTTCGGAGGGCACGCCCGCCCGCATCCGTCGTGACGAGGGTGAGATCCGGTCCGACACGGTGATCTACGACCCAAAGTCGCAACGCATGCGGACCCAGGGCGGCGAGGCCGTGCTCGTGCCCAGCCAAGGTGACGAGCTCACCAGCGAACAGGTCATCTTCGACACGGAAGAGCGGCGCGGCACCGCCTTCGGCGCGACGACGACCTACACCCAGGGTGGTGAGTGGACGGTGCGGGGTGACCTCCCATCGGTCAACGCGGAGCTCGTGTACGGGAGCCACGCCCGATTCACGTCGTGCCAGGAGGAGGAGCCACACTATCACTTCATGGCGGGCCAGGTGAAGATCCACAGCGGGAGCTGGCTGGTGGCCCGGCCCGTTACGCTGTACTTCGGCGACGTGCCCGTGGCGTGGCTGCCCTTCATCGCCCAGAACGTCGGAAACACGGACCGCTCCAGCGGGCTCCTCACCCCGCGCTTCTCCATCAACGACATCGTGCGTAATTCCGAGGGCTACGACCGCCGAATCTCCAACGTCGGCTTCTACTGGGCCACGAACGACTACATGGACATGTCCTTGGGTCTGGACTGGTGGGACAACAACTACACGGCCCTCACCGGTACCCTGCGCTACAGCTGGTTGAAGCAGTTTCTGAGCGGAGGGATCGACTACCGCCAGTTCTGGCGCGTGGACGGCCGACAGGAGCTGGCGTTCGACACACAGCACGCGTGGGCGCCCGACGAGCGCACGAACGTCCGGCTGTCCGCTCGTTTTTCCTCCAACAACGACTTCGTACGCGAGAACTCCTTCGACCCTCAGGAGATCACCCAGTCCATCGACTCGAACGGAGGATTGAGCAGGCGCTTCAACTGGGGCACGCTGTCCCTGGGGGGGAACCGCCGTCAGTTCCTGTCGGACGACCGCATCGAGACCACGCTGCCGACGGCCAACCTGTCGCTGTCCCCCATGACGTTCTTCCGGGCTCCGGCGAACCGGTCGAGCTGGTACAACAACCTGACCTGGTCCGGTGGAGGAAGCTACAACCGTTCGTCGCTTAACCTGTCGGAGGTGCCCGACGACCTCTTCACCCGATCCGTGGCTGACCAGGTGAACACACGTGCCAGCGCATCCAGCGCCTTCAACCTCGGCGCATTCAGCTGGTCTCAGAGCGTCTCCTTCTCGGAAGCCGTGACCAAGGACGTGCCGGATCTCTTCCTCAATCCGCCGGAGGACACCACGGCCGCCCAGGCGCTTCTGTCTCCCATCGACTACGCGCCGCGCCGGGGGACCAGCTTTCTGGACGAGGAAGCCGGACCCATGGACCTGGCGCAGGCCGACGTGAACTGGTCCATGAGCGTGGACTACCAGCAGACCTTGATCGGGTCCACCACCCTCACCCCGGCCCTCGCCATCTCCGGGCAGTCCCGCCGCTCCGATTGGCTCGCCGACTCCATCCCCGAGGTCAGCAACTTCGTGGCCGCGCCGGTGCGGATCTCCGCAGGTGCGCAGCTGAAGACCGACATCTATGGCTTCTGGGGTGGCTTGGGACCGTTCGAGGCCATGCGGCACAAGTTCTCACCCTCGTTCACCTGGGCGTACACGCCCTCGTCCACCCCCACGGATCTGCAGCGCGATGTCTTCGGAGGCGGCGACCTTCGGACCAAGAACGAGCTTCGGATCGGCCTCAACCAGACCTTCGAGGCCAAGCGAGAGCCCTCGGAGGAAGAGCCGACGGCAGACGGCGCGGCCGCGCTCCCCGTGGACAGCCTCACTGCGTTGTCCGACAGCCTCCGGGCCGACAGCCTCGGTCTTCCCGTGGACAGCGTCGGACAGGCGGCGGCCGCCCTCCGGCCCGGCGCGGAGCGGGCTGACGGCCCCGGCCGTATGGAGCCTTCCCGCGTCGTGAAGCTCCTGGCCATCAACACCAGCGCGCTGACCTACGACTTCGTGCGGGCGGATTCCCTGGGGGCTTTCGACCAGGGCTTCACGACCACGAGGATCACCAACCAGATCAGCTCCGACTTCCTCAGGGGATTCACCATCTCCATGGAGCACGACCTGTTCAGGGACGACATCGACCTCGAGACCGAGGCGGTGGACCGTGCTTTCGATCCTCACCTCTCCCAGCTGAACCTGGGTTTCTCGTTGGGGTCGACGTCGGGAATCTTCAGGATCTTCCGCGGCGGGGGCGGGGCGGGTCCCGAGGAGCCCTTCGAAGCCGACGAGGATCCCTTTGCCGTGCGCTCGGGCACCGACGAGCAGACGATGATCCCCGGCACTCCCGGCGAATCCTTCACCGGCCGAGATGAACGCCGCAGGAGCCGATCCAGCAGCGGTGTCGGCGGCTGGAACGCCAACTTCACCTACTCCCTGACTCGCCCCCGGGACATCACGAGGGAAAAGAACCAGATGCTCTCGTGGACCCTGAACCTGAAGCCCACCCAGCACTGGGATCTGAGCTGGCGCACTTCGTACAACGTCGAGGCGGCGGCGTTCAATGACCACATCGTCCGCCTCACGCGCGACCTGCACCGATGGGAGGCGAACTTCAGCCTCAGGCAGACGGCCACCGGCAACTGGTCGTTCCTCTTCGACGTGGCGCTCATCGACAACCGCGACCTGAAATTCGACTACAGCCAACGGGACCAGGATACCTTCGGTCGTTAGAGCCGAAGCGGCAGCCAGGCAACACGCCTTGTGCCCGGAGTGCCGCATCTGCCCGGTGCGGATCGCGGCCGGGGCGCTTGTCCGGGGGGCTCGTCCTCTCCAGAGGACAATCGGGGCGGCCAATCGCCGGAAATCCCTTGCGTAGCGGGGAATCCCGTCGCGGTACGCCTCCTGCATGGAGGACGATCGGTGCCGAGCTCGAACGGAGGTAGGACGATGCGAAGGTGGCTTCTGGGAGCGCTAGCGCTCAGCCTGGTGACAGCGGCGTGCAGGAGTGACACGGTGGTGGTGGTAGCCGACCCGGCTCCGCCTCGGTCTCTGGACGGATTCTACCAGGCCGGCTCCGTGATCCTGACGTGGGAGCTCCATCCCGATTGGAACGGCGAGTCGTTCCGCGTCTACGGCAAGCGGACCACGGACGCCGATTTCTTCCTGATCGCCGAGGTGACGAGCTGCGCAGGCGGCTTCTGCACCTATACGGACGTAAACGTGGTGGGCGGCATCAGCTACCGATACTTCGTCTCGGCCGTGTCCTTGGAGGGACTGGAGGCCGCGTCCGGCGAGATCGAGATCTTCGTTCCGGTGGCGACGCCGCCTCCCGCGCCCTTGGGCGTAGACGTCGTAGCACTGGACGGTACCGCCTATGTCCGCTGGGACGCGAACGCCCGGGCTGTCGATGACTTCTCGTTCTACCGCATCTACCTCGCCGATCCGTCCGGGGACTTCCTCCTTGGTGAGACCGACTCGGAGGGTTTCGTCGACCAGCTCGTGAGCAACGGGACCACCTATACGTACTTCGTGACGTCGGTGGACGTGGATGGCCACGAGAGCGGGGCGAGCGCGACGGCCTCGGGAACGCCCAGGCCCGACTTCCACGGTGAGCTCGTGTACGCCTACGAAGACGTGCCTGCCGTGTCCGGGTTCAGGTTCCAGTCCACGGAGCTTTCCGATCCGGTGGTGCCCGGTGACTCGCCGCTGCGGCACTTCCGGGTCGAGTCCGACGGCTTCGGCTGGTGGATCGTCCCGGGGCCGGGTGCCGAGATCACCATCGAGGGCGTGTTCACGACAGCTCTCAGGTGTGGTGTGGCGGCGGACACGGGATGCCAGGACCTGTCGGTCGCACCCCCGGCGGGGTACACCACGGCAGCGGTTTTCGTGGCCCCGGAGCTCACCTACGCCATGCGGGTCGTAGGTGACGACGGCCAGATCCACTATGGCGCGGTTCGCGTCGCGCTGCTGGGGTTCGACCAGACGGACGCGGCCCTCATGATCTTCGACTGGTCCTATCAGCTCCAACCGGGGAACCCAGAGCTGGTTCCCGGGAGCTGAGGGCCCGTCGGTGGCAGGCGTTCGCGCCGGCCCCGGGGGCGAGCTCCGGGACCGGCGTGAACGCCTTTGACCGTGGGCGTTTCGTTGCTTGTCCCACCCTCGAGGTACCCTTATCTTGCCGCCCGTCGAGTGGCTTCCCCCGTCTCCGGGGCTCCCCCCCTGCCTGATCGATCCCGCTCCGGGAGGCCTTCGCGGACGCAGTGAGGTCTCCCTGCGGGCCTTGAGCGTCGGGGCCGGCTGACCGATACCGTTGAAATGAGGAAGCCGTGCCCGGTTGGCCCCGACCGCTTTCCGCGGTGGGTACGACGGGCTCCGTAGTGGTGTGTCCCAGGGGACCGCCCGGAACACGCCACGGCATGGATCGCGTGAGATGTGATGAACACGGAAGCTCTCAAAGAACAGGCCCGCCGTCACGAGCAGCGCGAAGAGTGGCAAAAGGCCCTCGACCTCTACGGGCAGGCCGTCGACCGCCTCGCCGAGAATGACCAGCCCGACCTGGCGCTCTACAACCGGCTCGGGGACCTGGAGATCCGGGTCGGCAACATCGAACGGGCCATAGAGCACTACGAACAGGCCATCGACCTGTACCTCGAGTCGGAGCTTCCCAACAACGCGATCGCGATCTGCAGGAAGATCGTTCGGAACCTGCCCACCCGTCATCACATCTACCTGAAGATGGGTCAGATCAGGGCAAGGCAGGGGTTCCTGACCGACGCCCGTCAGAACTTCCTGGAGTATGCGGAGCGCATGCAGAAGGCCGAGGACATGGAGGAGGCCTTCCGCGCGCTCATCGAGTTCGTGGAGCTCGCGCCACACGACAGGGAGGCCCGCTCCGTCCTGGCGGCGCAGCTCGCCGCCCACGAACGCACGGCCGAGGCCGTGGAGCAGTACGTCGCGGTGCACCAGCAACTCTCCCTCGCCGGCCGGGATGAAGCCGCTGCCGAAGTCGAGGCCAGGATACGAGAGCTGGAGCCCGCCGCCGAGATTCCGCCGCCTCACTCCGACGACGACGACGTGATGGGCTTCGAGACGACCTCTTTGGTGGCGGACTTCCCCGTCTTCGAGACCGAGGCCGCGGAGGAGGAGGTCGAAGGCGTCGAAGCTCGTTTCGGTGAGATCCAGCTGGCCTCGGAAGAGGTAGACGAAGCGCCGAAGGCCCCTTCGCTCACCGAGGAGGAGGGCGCACACCAGGCCGAGGAGCTCGAGCTGGAGTACACGGTGGCGACCGGCAGCTTCGCGCCGCTGGACTCGGAGCGGATCGATGACGAAGCCGAGAACACCCTCGGCGACGGGCCGTCCGACCTCGCCCTCACCGCGGACGAGGAGCACGTGTCCGAGGCCGAGGCGCTCGATGGACTCGAGCGGGATCGGTCCTACTTCGCGGAGGAAGCCGACTCTGCCGTCCCCGAGCCCACCGCCGAGCTGCTGTTCGGGGATACCGAGGACACGGACGGCGCCGGCGACGATCTCAAGATCGAAACGGCCGCGTCATGGGATGGTCAGTGGAGTGGCGAGGAGGCCGTGGCCGAGACGCCCCCCGCTGACGACCTCCCCACCGAGTCGGGCGACGACGAGGAGCTGGAGGACCTGCCACTCCTGACGTTCGACGACGAGCCGCCGGTGGACAGTGGAGACCAGCTCGGGGTCACCGACTTCGGGGTGCCCGACGACGAGTGGCGGAGCGACCGCGAGTATGTCGAGGCGGCCGAAGAGCTGCCCGAGCTGGAGGCGGGGCTGGCCGAGCTGGAAGTCGAGAGGGAGGGCTCCGAGGACCAGGAGCCCGAGGAGGGCGGTCTCACGGGCCTCGAGGTCGAGGAGGAGTCGCCTCTGGAGCTGGCCCTGAGCGAGGAGGAGCCCGTTGCGGAGGAGGCGGCGGACCCGATTGCCGACCAGGCTGCGCACGAGTCGGCCGCTCAGGAGATCCTGACCGAGGACGCGCGGGCCGTCGAAGAGTTCCTTGCTGAAGAGGAGCGGATTCTCGAGGAAGCCCTCCACGAGGAGGAGCCCGCCGTCGCGCTCGACGACGGTAGGGACCAGGTAGCCGCGCTGCAGGAGCGCCTGGAGGAGGATCCGGACGACGCAGGGACCTGGCTGGCGCTGGCGCAGGAGTTCTACGCCCGGGACCGGAACACCGAAGCTGGCATGGCCCTCGAACAGGCCCTCGACGGATTCCGCAGTCGGGATGACCTGGACGGCTCGCTCCAGGCCGTCCAGATGCTCGTCTGGAATGAACCGGACCGCGTCCAGTACCACCAGAGGCTGGTCGAGCTCGCCATCCGCAGTAACGACCCGGAGGTGCTCACTCCCGCCTACCTGGGGCTCGCCGCATGCCTGGTGCGGACCGGCGAGGACGCCCGGGCCCAGGGGGTCTACGAGCAGGTGCTGGTCAGCGACCCTGAAAACCGCGTCGCTCGGGAAGGCCTGGACGTGCTGGCCGCCTCACCCGGCGCTCCCGTCCGGGAAGTGGCGTCATCGGAGGACTACGTGGATCTGGGGTCCATGGTCCTCGACGTCGAGGAAGAGCGAACCACCCGCTGGAAGGTGCCGGCCGCCGAGCCGTCGGGCGACGAAGAGGCGGACTTCGCCAGGATGCTCAGCCAGTTCAAGGAGAAGGTGGCGGAGCACCTCGAGGCCGACGACCTGGCCGCCCACTACGACCTCGGCACCGCCTACAAGGAGATGGGGCTGGTCGACGAGGCTATCTCGGAGTTCCAGCAGGCCCTTCGGGCACAGGCCGATCACTTGCCCACCCATGAGCTCCTGGGGCAGTGTTTCATGGAGACGGAGCAGTACGAGGTGGCCGTCCGATCGATGAACAGGGCCGTGGATGCGGGAGCGGATGTGGAAGACGAGTTCCTGGGCATCTACTATCAGTTGGCCCGCGCACACGAGGAACTCGGGAACAAGGACGAGGCCTTGGAGTTCTACGAAAAAGTGTTCGCGCTGGACATCAACTTCCAGGACGTCACGGAGCGCTTGCGGGTGCTCCGGTAACTCCACCGAGCTCGACCCCATGCAGGCAACCCCCACTGCGGAGCCGTCCAAGCCCCGGAGCCGCACCCGACGACCGGAGCGATGACGAATCCTGGAGCGGTCTCGAGCACGCCGCCACGGGAGCTCGCCGAGATCCAGGCGCCCGTCAGCCAACGGTTGGGGCGGGTTCTGGAAGAGCTCAGGCGGATGGTGGTCTCGGACTTCGGTCGGATCGAGGAGGTGAACGAATACCTCCTGCTCATGCGGGGCAAGCTCTTCCGCCCGACGTTGCTCCTCCTGTCCAACGAAGTGGGTGGGCGGCCCGACGACCGAGCGGTGCCCGTTGCCGCCGTCGTCGAGATGATTCACCTGGCCACGCTGATTCACGACGATGCCGTGGATCACTCCTTTCTCCGGCGCGGTCAGCCCACGGTGAACGCGCTGTGGACCCACCAGGTGGCCGTGATCATGGGCGACTACCTGTACAGCCGGGCCGTGACGGAAATGGCGCGTGTGGGTAGCCTGGATGCGGTCGGTGTGCTGGCTTCAGCGGCCAACGCCATGAGCGTAGGGGAGATGCGCCAACTCACCTCCTATGACGCGTTGGACTTCGGCGAGGAGGACTACTACCGGTTGATCGCGGCAAAGACCGCATCGCTCATGGCGGCGGCGTGCGAGCTCGGCGCGCTCGTCGGCGACGATCGGCTCCGCGAGCCCCTCGCGCGCTTCGGCCACAACCTGGGGATGGCGTTCCAGATCGCCGACGACCTGTTGGACTATACCGGCAGCGAGGCCGTCACCGGCAAGCCGACGGGTCACGACCTGAGAGAGCGCAAGGTCACGCTTCCGCTCGTCGGCGCACTGAAGCGAACCTCGGCGGTCGAGACCCGGGAGATTCAACGCTTCTTCTCCCGCGTGGACCCGACGGACGACGAGATCTCGCACATCATCGAGATCGTGGCCCAGCGGGGCGGGCTCGAGTACGCTCGGGCGCGGGCGGGCAGCTTCGCCGAGTTGGCCGAGGCGGCCCTCGACGGCCTTCCGGATGGCGATGCCCTCGAGGCTCTCTCCGGGGCGGTCGGGTACGCCATCGGGCGGAGCCGATAGGTCCGCCGGCCGTGATCCGAGAGCAGCCGATGGCCGATCCGATCGAGGGTAGTGCCCGGGAATGCTGACGGATACGAGGCGTAGAAGCGCGACCCGATTCGTCTGGACGTTGGTACTGGGTCTTTTCCTGGGCGGACTTTTTACCAAGCTTTCGGTGTTGTTTCTTCCCGACAGCGCCGCCCGCGACTTCCTGACGACTTCGGTGGCGGCGTCGATCGGGCCGTTTTCCATCGATCTCGTGGCCGTCACCTTCACGATCGGCCCCCTGGTCTTCACGCTGAACGTGTTGACCCTCGTGGGGATCGCCATCGTCGCGTTCGTCGTCCGGTCCTGGATCTAGCTGGTGTCGCAGACGGAATGGACGGGCCCAAACACCGTTTCCCGATGAAGTCCATCGGGCGCGACACCAGGAATCGGAGGTAGTCCGTCATGCCCTTCGGATTGGGAATGGGGGAGCTGATCCTGATCTTCCTCGTGGTGCTGCTCCTCTTCGGGGCGAAGCGGCTGCCGGAGATCGGGTCTTCCCTCGGCAAGGGGATTCGGGAATTCAAGAGCTCGGTCCGTGAGATCGAAACCGAGCTCAAGAAGCCCGTGGAGCCCCACTCGGGTCCCTCGGACTCGGACCAGGTGGAAGAGGATCGGGAGCCCAAGAAGCTCTCCGGTGGCACCTGAGCTCTCGGCGCGTAGCGCTGGGGTAGACCAGAAGACGCGACGGGGCCGGCGATCCTACCTGGGCGCCGGCCCCGTCGCGTCTTCGCCGGATCGGTTCCGACGAGCTAGAAGACCAGGGGGATGTTGGGTCCGGTCTCGTCGGCGGGCTGGAGCACCGCCTCACGGCGGTCCACCACGGAGGCATTCTCGCGGAGCCCAGCCAACCAGTCCTGCACCCGTCGCTGCTGGATGAGTGTGCGTGCCGCCATCCGCTGGTCCTCCTTCTGCGCCTCCCAGGCCTCACGGTCCACGGAGGTGCGTTGGATCATCTGGAGGATCACGGCGTTGCCCACGGCCTCCACGGGCTCGCTGATCTCTCCCCGGTCCAGGCCGAAGGCGGCACCGATCGCGGCGTTCTGCCTGCCTAGCCCAGCCACGAAGTCGTTGCGGGCGAAGAGCTCCGTCAGACGCAAGTCGTGTCCGGTCTCCTGCGCGATGGCCTCGAGGTCCTCACCGCCCAGCGCCCTCTGGGCCAGCGCCCCGGCCTGATCCAGAGCCAGCCGGAGCTTCTTGTCCTGACGGATCGTCTGCTCGATGGCAACACTGGCGTCCTGGAGGGGGAGGTAGCCCGCCTCCTCCATGGACACCAGCTCCATGGCGTAGAACGCCTGTCGGTTCTCGAACACGGGGCTCACCTCGCCGGGGAGCGCCTCCTCCAATGCCCAGTCGGCGCCCTCCGAGACCTGGCCCGGCCCGGGAACGAAAGCGAAGGTCTCGGAAACCTGGACCTCCCGAGCCTCCAGCCCCAGCTCGGCGGCGGCCTCGTCCAGGGATCGGGTCTCGCCGAGCGCCTCCAGCGAATCGGCCATCGTGAGCATCGCGATCTCAGAGTCGTCCGTGCGGTCGACGTTCACCAACACGTGCCGAGCGTGGACGGAATCAGCGGACCGCTCCAGCACCTCGATCACGTGAAAGCCGAACGAGCTGAGCACGGGCTCGGTGACCTCTCCCACAGGGGCGCTGAAGGCCGCGGAATCGAAGGCCGCGACCATCTGTCCGCGTCCGAACGTCCCCAGGTCTCCTCCCAGGGGCGCGGTGGCCTCGTCCTGGGACTCCCGCTCCGCCACCTCCGCGAAGTCCGCGCCACCCACGATCTCCTCACGGAGCGCCTGGGCGCGTTCGAGAGCCGCAGCGGTATCGGCGGCCAGCGGCGCCTTTTCCAGCACGGCGATCTTCACCGCGGCCGTGGCCGGAATGGCGAACTCCTCGCGGTTCTCATCGTAGTAGTCCTCGATTTCCGCCTCGGAGACCGCGACGTCCTCGTCCGCCGTCAGCTGATTCGGATTCACGCTCAGGAAGCGGACCTGCACCTGCTCGTTGTCATCCTTCCACGCCTCCCAGAGCTGGGCGTCGGGCACGTAGATCCCCGCGGTGACCTGCTGGTAGAGCTTCTGCTGGGTCAGGCCGTCCCGGTAGTAGGCCTCGAGCTGGAGAAGAAGTAGGTTGTCGAGGCTCGGATTCGAAAGGAAGCTCTGGTACTTCTGGAGGTCGAACTGCCCGTCCGTCATGAAGGCAGGATTGGAGCGGAACTCCGGGGGCGGGCTGAACTGGGCGGCCTGCCGGACTTCGTCGTCCGTCACCACGATACCGCGCCGGGCGAGCTCGTTGCGGATCAGGACCTGGCTGATGAGCTGCTCCCACGCCGCCTCTTCGATCTCCTTGTTCTGCTGCGACGTCACCGGCTCCTCCTGGGTGCGTTGAACCTGGTCGTAGAGATTCTGGCGCACCGTGACCCAGTCGTCGTACATCACGGGCGTGCCGTCCACCCGCCCCAGCTCGCCGAGGCTCCCGGCGCTCTGCCCGGTGATGTCCATCCCCCACTCGAAGACCATGAGCGCAACGAAGGCCAAAGCCGTCACCAGCATGATCCACTTCGTGTTCGCCCTCATTTGGCGCATCACCATGACCGGCTACTCCTCCCACGGAGTTCATCTCGGGGTTCGCGACGGACCCAGTCCGGGCCTCGCCAGCCGTCCGCGCAAACGCGGCTGGACAGACCAGAAAAGCTAACCCCTGCGGTTGTGCGTCTCAACCGGCGTGCTGGTCGTTTCCTACGCCGGATCGTCGCGTTTCCTTTCGGTGTCCCAATCCGTCCATGGGGTTGTCCGAGCCGCCTGAGACGGGGGCCGCGCGCGGAGACGGAACAGGTTGCGTTGACACACTTTCCGGCCTCCACATATCTTGCCTAAACGTCTGAAGTATCGGGCGGTTCGTCCTCTCTCCCATCTCCCGAGCGTGGTGTGTGGCTGTGACTGATTCCCTCGAACGCGAGGTCCGGGAGCTACGGTCTTTCTACTGGTCGGAGCGCGATCCCGACGGCCGTGGCTTCGCCCC
>JBDHHQ010000018.1:0-81704 GCA_039589315.1 Gemmatimonadota bacterium | reverse complement strand
GGCCTCGCTCCGAAGGAGGCCCGAGACGAGTTCGCGCACGGGCCAGATGGACCGACGCACGACCAGCACCTCGCGCTTGAGGGCGTGAGTCGGCGAGCCGTGTCGGGAGTGGGGTCATCGGCGATCTCGTCGTCGAGGCGCGCGGCCGCATTCCCGAGGCGCTCCAGGACGCCGGACCGGAAGAGCCGACGCCATGACCTCGTCCATGGAGTCGATCTCGGTCTCCTCCACGTGATCTCCCCGTAGGCCAGCAAACGCAGCGTGGGAGGCCCTTCGCCCCGGTCGGGAGGGGGAACGAGAGTCCTCCGAGACGCCGGCCGAGAACGCGCAGCGCGTGGGTCGGGTGCAGAGAGAACGTCCGTCCGGGTTCAACCGCGGGGGGATCCGACACGAAGCTCTCCGGGCTCGGGTGAGGGGGGCCCTCCAGAAGAGTGGCGTGGGGCCGCACGGACCGGCAAGCATCGGGGGGCGGCTGCAGGGGACCGCCCCCCGATGCACACGCTAGTGTGTGTGGTGCTGCAAAAGTCGTGATGCTATTCGAGAGCCGCTGCATCCCGTCCGGCGGCGTTGCGGTTCCTCCCAATGGCGCTGCTATTACTCGTCTCCGCGCCTTGCCGGCTCGGGCGCATCGGCCCCCTCGGTAGCTACTAGGTTTCCGCAGCACCACACACTAGTCGTCGTCCCGGAAGTGTCGACGGCGGTGGAGCGGCTCCCGGGGTGCGCTGTCGAACCTCGAGTCCCAGTCGTCGTCGAAGTCCCCCGCCTCGGCCCGCTCGTTTTCGTCGTCCTCGTCCGCGTCGTCGTCCTCGTCCCAATCCTCCTCATCGTCCCAGTCTTCCTCCTCGTCTCCCCACGCGAGGCGGGCTGGTCCGTCGATCAGCCCACGGGTGCCTTGGACGGTGTGGGAATCGTCGACAGGCATCCAGAGACCTGTCACCGCGTCGAGGGGTCCAACGTTCTGGCTCATTCGTGTCCTCCATGCGGGCACGTTGTGGTTGCTCCCGCGCCGGCGAATCCGGCGGGGAGAATGGGGTGTATGGGCCTCCTACCGCGGTCCGGACGCCCTCGGAGGGGCAGGCCCCGACCTGATCCGGGGATATGCTGGGGAGAGAGCGCCAGGGCGCTTCCCAAGCCAGACGGACGGCGTCCGGGGCGGGTCATCATGGGAGTGATGAAGGCTTCGGTAAGGCGCTCTGAAACCCGGGAACTGGAACGGCGATCCTGACACGGGGAAATCTGCAACGATCCCCCGCCTGCGCACCAGCCTTTTCTCCCCACGTCCGGTACTTTCGCTCGGAGTGACGGGCAGGCAGAATGGGCCTTCACGCATCGCCGGGAGGACCACGATGACCACCAAAACCACGCTACCCGACAACGCGGCTCCTGCCTCGGCCCCGTGCAGCGTTCTCTCACCCGGGGAGAGCATGGGGTGGGGCCCGGAGGACGCGGCGCGGTTGTACAGGGTGGCGGAGTGGAGCCAGGGTTATTTCGAGGTCACCCCAGAGGGCACGGTCGCCGTTCGACCCGGGAGGACGCCTGGGGGAGCCATCGACCTACTCGAGGTCGTCCGCGGCCTCCGGGACCGAGACCTGGCCCCGCCCGTGCTGATTCGGTTTCCGGACGTGACCGCCCACCGCATGACCGAGCTCAAGGGCGCCTTCGAGCGGGCGATCGACGACGTCGGTTACGAGGGCGAGTACGCCTGCGTGTATCCCATCAAGGTGAACCAGTCCCGACACGTGTGCGACGAGGTGAGGGACATCGGGGCACCGTTGGGCTACGGCCTCGAGGTGGGCACCAAGCCCGAGCTTCTGGCTGCATTGGCGCTCACCGAGGGGCTCGACGCGATGCCGATCGTGTGCAACGGCTTCAAGGATGAGGAGTTCCTCGAGGCGACCGTCCTCGCGACGAAGCTCGGGCGCACGATCTACCCGGTGATCGAGCGTTTCGTGGAGCTGGAGATGCTGCTGCCGCTCGCGGAGAAAGCGGGCGTGCGGCCACGGATCGGAGTTCGTGCCAAGCTCGCCTCACAGGGGGGCGGGCGGTGGCAGTCGTCCGCGGGCGGACGGGGGAAGTTCGGATTGGCGACGAGCGAAATGCTCACCGCAGTGGATCTGCTGCACGAGCGCGGGATGCTCGACTGTCTCTGCCTCCTGCACTCCCATATCGGGTCCCAGGTCTCTGACATCCGCAACGTCAAGGACGCCGTGTCCGAGCTGGCGTACATCTACGTCGAGCTCGTACGGCTCGGCGCGCCCATGGGATGGCTGGACTTCGGCGGCGGCGCCGGGATCGACTACGACGGATCGGCTTCGCCCACGGAGTTCTCGGCCAACTACGACTTGGAGGAATACGCCCAGGACATCGTGTACCGGGTGGGAGCGGTCTGTGACAGCGCAGGGGTCCCCCATCCCAACCTCATCTCCGAGTCCGGTCGAGCCATGACCGCCTACTCGAGTGTCCTGGTTTGCGAAGTTCTGGGCGCGCGAGTCTTCGATCCGACTCCGGACGTGGACGCCATCAGGGCCGACCTGACCGGGCGGAAAGATCCTCCGCTCCCCATGGTCGATCTCCTGGACGCGCATGATCGCCTCGGCGCCGGCGATCTGGTCGAGGTCTACCACGACACCACCCACGCGCGGGACGGGGCTATAAGCCTGTTCAGACTGGGCTACCTGAGCCTAGCCGACCACGCACATGCGGAAGAGCTGTCGTGGGCGATCTTCCGCGGGATGCTCCACCTGGACGACGCTCCCCTGCCTGCCGAGTTGGAGGGGCTGCCCGACACCCTGAGCGACATCTACTTCTGTAACTTCAGCCTGTTTCAGTCGCTCCCCGACTCGTGGGCCATCGATCAGCTGTTCCCCATCATGCCGATCCACCGCCTGGACGAGCGGCCCTCGCGTCACGGCATTCTCGCCGACGTCACCTGTGACTCGGACGGGAAGATCGAGCGTTTCGTCAGTGGCGGCACCGTGAAGCGGAGCCTCGAGCTCCATTCGCTGAGCGACGGGGCATCTGCTCGAAGCGACCCCTACTACCTGGGCATCTTCCTCGTCGGGGCCTACCAGGAGACGCTGGGCGATCTGCACAACCTGCTCGGCGACGTCCACGCGGTGCACGTGTCCCTCGACCCGCAAGGCGGTTGGAACCTGGACACCGTCGTGGAAGGGGACACCGTGCGGGAGGTTCTGGGCTACGTGCAGTTCGACGTCGACGAGATGCGGGCCAGCATGCGGCGAAGCGTGGAACGAGCGATCCGCAACGGTCGCCTTACGGTGAACGAGGGCAATCTCGTCCGTCGCTTCTACCACGATGCTCTGGAGGGCTACACCTATCCCGAGTAGGCACACGGACAAAGGATCAGGGGTATCGAGTCTGGCATCTCCAACGTGAGAACGGTGAGAACGGAAGAGGAGGAACTGGCCAGATGCAGCAGATGAAGGTCTTCGGGATGATGGCGGGCCTGACGGCCCTGTTCGTGGTGCTCGGCGGCTACCTGGGCGGACGGCAGGGGGCCGTCCTGTTCTTCGTGATCGCCGCCGTCATGAACTTCGGGATGTACTGGGCGAGCGACAAGGTCGTGTTACGCATGTACAAGGCCAAGGTCGTCGGTCCCGAAGACGCGCCCGAGCTGTACGGCATGGTGGACCGACTCCGTCAGCGGGCCGGCCTACCGATGCCCACGGTGGCCATCGCGCCCTCCGAGCAGCCCAACGCGTTCGCCACCGGGCGTAGCCCCCAGAACGCCGTGGTGTGTATGACGGCGGGGATCCTCAGGTTGATGCCTCCCCGGGAGCTGGAGGGCGTGATCGCCCACGAGCTCGCCCACATCAAGCACCGCCACATGCTCGTCGGCACGCTGGCCGCTACCATCGCCGGGGCCATTGGCATACTGGCCAGCATCGCCCGGTGGGGTGCCATCCTGGGGGGTGGAGACCGGGACCGGAATCCCCTCGAGCTCATCGTCGTAGCCATCGTGGCACCTCTCGCGGCCATGGTCATCCAGTTCGCCATCAGCCGGCAGAACGAGTTCCAGGCGGACCGGACCGCAGGTCAGATCACGGGTGCGCCCAGCGATCTGGCCAACGCCTTGAAGCGCCTGGACGCCTACTCCCGCCAGATCCCCATGGACATCAATCCCGCTGCTGCCCAGCTGGCCATCGTGAACCCGCTGGCCGGCGGCCGAGGCAGGGGTTTCTACCGCTTATTCAGCACCCATCCGCCCACCGAGGAGCGGGTCGGCCGGCTGGAGTCTCAGGCCCCCGGCGCCTGACCCCGGGCCCCGCGCCAGGGGCAGGGCCCCGTCGCTTTCGAGTTGACGGACCGGTTACCTTACACGATTCGATCTGAGCCTGACTCGATCCAGAAAGATGGCGACGGGGCCCGATCAAGCCCGGGACCCGTCATGACGCCCAAGCCGCCGGGCCCGTCCAAAGGCCCGAGTCTGCCGAAGGACATGCCTCAAGAGTACCTCGTCGTCCGGGGCGCCCGGGAGCACAATCTCCGCGATATCGACGTCGAGCTTCCCCGGGGGAAGCTGATCGTCATCACGGGGCTCTCCGGTTCAGGAAAGTCGTCCCTGGCCTTCGACACCATCTACGCCGAAGGCCAGCGCCGGTACGTGGAATCCCTGTCGGCCTACGCCCGACAGTTCCTGGGGCTGATGGAAAAGCCGGACGTCGACACCATCGAGGGCCTGTCGCCCGCCATCTCCATCGAGCAGAAGACCGTATCCAGGAATCCACGCTCGACGGTCGGCACGGTCACCGAGATCTACGACTATCTCCGGCTCCTCTGGGCGCGTGCCGGGATCCCGCACTGCCCGGAGTGCGGCGAGCCGGTGCTTCGCCAGTCGGCGACCCAGATCGTGGACCGGCTCCTGGAGCTGGACGAAGGCGTGCGGATCGAGGTCCTGGCGCCTCTGGTCCGGGGCCGCAAGGGCGAGTTCAAGGAGCTCTTCGAGCGGGCCAGGAAGGAGGGCTTCGTCCGGGCCAGGGTGGACGGACAGGTCGTGGAGGTCTCGGACCCGCCCGCCTTGAACCGGTACGAGAACCACGAGATCTCCGTGGTCGTGGACCGCCTCGTGGTCCGCGCTTCGGACCGGGCACGCCTGGCCGACTCGGTGGAAACGGCGCTCCGGACGGCCGGCGGGATCCTCGAGGTGCTCGAGTACCGCAAGCGGAGGAGTGACCCGCACAGCCACCTCTTCAGCGAACGCTACGCCTGCACCCACTGCGGCACCAACCTGCCGGAGCTCGAGCCCCGGCAGTTCTCCTTCAACTCGCCGTACGGTGCGTGCGAGGAGTGTGGGGGGCTGGGCACACGCAAAGAGGTGAATCCGGACCTCATGGTGGCAGACGGGTCGGTGTCGATCCTCGAAGGTGTGGTCCTGCCATGGGGTGAGCCCAGCGGATACCTGCGGCGCTCGGTGATCCCCGGGTTGGCCGAGGCATACGAGTTCGACCCGGGCACGCCGTGGTCGGAGCTCGACGGCGAGGCCCGGCTGGCGGTGCTGTACGGATCCGGCAAGATGAAGATCCGCTTTCCCTACCGCACCGCAAAGTGGGACGCCCACTACGAGGATGTGTGGGAGGGGGTCGTCACCAACGTCGAGCGCCGCTACAAGGACACGAAATCCGAGCAGGTACGGCAGCAGCTGGAAGAGTACATGTCGACGCTGCCGTGCACGGCGTGCGGGGGCACACGGCTCGGTCCCGCGTCGAGGGCGGTGACCGTGGGCGGCCGCTCCCTCGGCAGCGTGGCGGAGCTGTCCATCGCCGCAGCCGTCGAGTTCTTCACGTCCCTTCCCCTGTCGGGCTCCGGCGTTCCTGCGAAGAAGGCGCCGGGCGGACACCTGCTGCCGGCCGAGATCGCGGGACCGATCCTGAAGGAAGTCCGCGAGCGACTCGGGTTCCTGGCCAATGTGGGGTTGGGCTACCTGACGCTGGGCCGGTCGGCCGACAGCCTCTCAGGCGGCGAGGCGCAGCGCATTCGGCTGGCCACCCAGATCGGCAGCCGGCTCGTGGGCGTGCTGTACATTCTCGACGAACCCTCGGTCGGTCTCCACCAGAGGGACAACGCCCGCCTCCTCGAGACCCTCCGGCAACTCCGGGATCTGGGCAACACGGTGATCGTGGTCGAGCACGACGAGGACACCATCCGGGCTGCCGATCACATCGTCGACCTGGGCCCCGGTGCCGGACGGGCCGGAGGTGACGTGGTGGTGGAGGGCACCCTGGAGGACGTGTTGACGGAGCCGCGGTCGCTTACCGGCGCCTACCTGCGAGGTGCCCGGGAGATCCCGGTCGCGTCGGAGCGGCGCCCGGCGGATCCCGAGCGCCAGCTCGTGGTCCGGGGCGCGCGGGAGCACAACCTGCAGAACCTGGACGTGCCGTTCCCGCTGGGCTGCTTCGTCTGCGTCACGGGCGTGAGCGGTTCGGGCAAGTCGACGCTCGTCACCGAGACGCTCTACCGGGCCCTGGCCCGGCGGCTCTACCGCTCCAAGGTGGTGCCGGGAGCCCATGAGGGGATCGCGGGCCTGGACCTGGTGGACAAGGTCATCGATGTCGACCAGTCGCCCATCGGGCGGACGCCCCGCTCGAACCCGGCGACGTACACCGGCCTCTTCACGCCTATCCGCGAGCTCTTCGCCTCCCTGCCCGAGTCCCAGATTCGAGGCTATGGACCGGGCCGCTTTTCGTTCAATGTGAAGGGGGGACGATGCGAGGCGTGTTCGGGCGACGGCCTGGTGAAGATCGAGATGCACTTCCTGCCCGATGTGTACGTCCCCTGCGATGTGTGCCGGGGGCGTCGCTACAACCGGGAGACCCTGGACGTCTTCTACAAGGGTAAGAACATCGCCGACGTCCTGGACATGACCGTGGACGACGCCCTCGAGTTCTTCGGCGCGGTGCCGCGCATCAAGGGCAAGCTGGCGACCCTTTCCGACGTCGGTCTCGGCTACATCCACCTGGGTCAGTCGGCCACGACCTTGTCGGGTGGGGAGGCCCAACGGGTCAAGCTGGCCACCGAGCTCTCGAAGAAGGCCACCGGCAAGACGCTGTACATCCTGGACGAGCCCACCACCGGTCTGCACTTCGAGGACGTCCGGGTCCTCCTCGAGGTTCTGCACCAGCTCGTGGACCGGGGCAACACCGTGGTGGTCATCGAGCACAACCTCCACGTGGTCAAGACGTCGGACTGGATCATCGATCTGGGACCTGAAGGCGGTGAGGGTGGCGGGCGTATCATAGCTGCGGGTCCTCCGGAGACGATCGCGGAAGCGGCGGAGTCCTACACCGGCAGGTACCTCTCGGATCTCCTCGGGGTAGTGGGGGTTCTTTAGCAGGCAAGACGGGGATTTCGCGAGGGGCGCGGCCGGGGGCGGCAGACACGCTGATTCGGCTCGCCGGCCTCCGGAAGGCGTGTTACCTTCGACGCCCCGTGGGCCGGAGGTGTCGGAAACCGGCGCCTCCCGGGCATCGTAGGGCCAGGTACCACAACCCACGATCAGCCTGCGGCCGCACGACGACGCTGCGGCCCAACCTCATGGAGACGGCATGGTCACCCGAGAAGATCTCGAGAGCTTCCTGATCCGCATGGATGCGGATTACGAAGAGCTGGAAGAGGGGATGTTCCTGGTCAAGAGCAAGGCCAATGGGGCGCCCATGGTCGTACATCATTCACCGCCTCTTCTCCTCGTTCGTTTGAAGGTCGTAGACATGCCCCAGCAGGATCAGGGGTTGATGGATCTGTACCGCCGCCTGCTGGAGCTCAACGCGACGGATGTGGTCCACGGCGCCTACGGCATCGAGGAGGGAGAGCTGATCCTGAGCGATACGCTCGAGCTGGAGACCCTGGACTTCCATGAGCTGCAGTCGTCCGCCGAGAGCATCCAGCTCGCGGCGTCGAGCCATCTCGAGGAGATCAAGTCCCTCATGGGCTCCGCCGTGGAGGGCTAAAGCGATGAGCATATTCACCAAGCTGTCCACCCTGATCAAGTCCAACATCAACGATCTCATCTCCAGGGCCGAGAACCCGGAGAAGATGTTGAACCAGATCATCCTGGACATGCGCGATCAGCTCGCCAGCGCCAAGCGCGAGGTCGCAGGTGCGATTGCCGACGAGCGGAAGCTCAGGTCTCAGCTGGACGACGAGGTCAAACAGGCCCGGGACTGGGAGCACCGCGCGATGCTCGCGGTCAAGCAGGGCAGGGACGAGCTCGCGAAGCAGGCGTTGGTTCGGCAGCAGGAGCACGCGCAGCGCGCCCATGTGCTCCAACAGACCTGGCAAGCTCAGGCTACCGAGACCGAGAAGCTCAAGAACTCTCTCCGGCAGCTCAACGACAAGATCGAAGAGGCTAAGCGTAAGCGGAACCTGCTGATCGCCAAGCAGAAGCGAGCACAAGCCCAGAAGCGGATCCACGAGACCATGTCGGGTCTCAGCGACACCTCTGCATTCGATGCCTTCAACCGCATGGCGGAGAAGATCGAGGAGTCGGAGCGGCGTACCCTGGCCGCGGCAGAGGTGGATCAGGCGCTGGGCGGCGACACCCTGGAAGACGAGTTCCTGCGCATCGAGGCCGGCACCGGTGGCGGCTCGGAGGTCGAGGACCGGCTCATGGCGCTGAAGGCAGAGATGGGGCTCATCGCCGCGCCGCCGTCCGAGGAGCCGAAGCAGATCGGTACCGGCGACGGCGCGGAAGCCGAGGCCACCGCGGGGGAAGGCGACGAGAAGGCCGAGCCTCCGACCCTCGAGGCCGAGACGGCCGAGGAAGGTGAAGGCGACGCGGTGATCCACGAGGCCGAGCTCATCGAGGAATTCGAGCGCCTGGAGAAGGACCTGAACTAGGCGTCGGCCCGGTGCGACGGTCTCGATGTTCGGTAGCGGTCGGGTCGGTCTTGCGCCGCCGCGGCCAGACAAGTCGACGGTCGGGACGCGGAGGGCTCCCTCCGCGTCCCGACCGTTTCTCGTGAATCTGGAGGCCCAGGAGCGCAACGATGTCCACGGTCTATCTGAACGGGGAGTACCTGCCGGCCGACCAGGCCACCGTATCCGTGAACGATCGCGGGTTCGTGCTTGCCGACGGTGTCTATGAGGTCACGCCGGTCTATCGGGGTCGGCTCTTCCTCTTCGACCGCCACGCTGCACGTCTCCAGCGGGGTCTGTCCGAGCTACGCATCGACCTCGACCTGTCGGGTTGGGAGGACATCCACCGGGGCCTGCTCAGCCGGAATGACCTGGGGGATGCCGAGACGTCCCTGGTCTACATGCAGGTCACGCGAGGCGCGGCGCCTCGAACCCACGCTTTCCCCACGGATCCGGTACAGCCGACTGTCTACGGCTTCGCCAAGGCCTTCCAGCGCCCCGCTCGGGAGCGGTGGGAGCAGGGCTTCCGTGCCATCACGTGGCCGGACGAGCGTTGGCACCGGGTGGACATCAAGACCATCCAGCTCCTCCCCAACGCCCTGGCCATGCAGGCTGCGGCCGAGGCCGGGGCGCAGAACGTAATCTTCGTACGGGACGGCGTGGTGACCGAAGGCGGCCACGCCAACGTCTTCGCCGTCTTCGACGGCACGCTGGTCACGCACCCGGCGAACAACCTGATCCTGCACGGGATCACTCGGGGATTCGTCCTGGAGCTTGCCCGTGAGCTCGGCGTGCCCGTGGAGGAGCGGGCCTTCTCGGCCGAGGCGCTGAAGGATGCGGACGAGCTCTTCTACACCGGCACCACGACCGAGGTATACCCGACCGTGGAGGTGGACGGCCAACCCCTTGGCGACGGGCGAGTGGGACCGGTCACGCGCCGGCTCCACGCCGTCTTCATGGACGCCGTGACGCCCAAGCCGGTGGGAGAGGGCGTTACCTGAGCGGAACGGGAGTCGAGCGCCCCGCAGGCACCCTGCGCCCGTGACGTCGCAGGGGCCCTGCCGCTGAGGTGCTGGCGGAGGCCGCCGGCCCGTCAGGGATAGATCAGGTACGGGGTCCGGAGCGCGATGAACGCCTGCAGCGGCTCGGTCCACGAAGCCACGGCTCGCTCCCACGTCCACCCGGCATCCAACGATCGCCGCAGCTCGTCCGTGCCGGCCAGTCGGTCGAAGTGGCTGACGCGCCACTCCCAGTGCTCACCGGACTGGAACCGGGCGGCCTCCAGCGCGGCCACCGCCGTGCGCGTTGGGTCGTAGGACTCGTCCAGCGCCACGAAGCGGACACCTTGAACCGCCGTTTCGGGGAACTTCCGGTCACCAGGTCGTTCGGGCGTGAACGTGGTGGCCTCGAAGCGCACGCCGGGAAGGCCCACGGCGTTGAGGCTGCTGGCCAGGGCCTCGCCATCGATCCAGGGGGCGCCGACCTGTTGAAAAGGTCGGTCCGTGCCCCGTCCCACCGACAGGCTCGTCCCCTCGAACAGGCACGTGCCCGGGTAGTGAAGGGCGCTCACGATGTTGGGCATGTTGGGCGACGGTGCGACCCACGGTAGGCCCGTCTCGTCGAAGGACATGCCGCGCCGCCAACCATCGACTGGAATCACGATCAGCGAAGCCTCCACCCCGAACTCGCCCGCCATGAGCCGCGCCAGCTCGCCTGGGGTCAACCCGTGGCGCATCGGCACCGGGAACATCCCGACGAAGGTCGCGAATTCCGGATCCAGCACGGTCCCCTGGACGGCGACGCCACCGATGGGGTTGGGCCGGTCGAGAACGACGAAGGGGATCCCCGCTTCGCCCGCAGCCTCCATGGCCAGCGCCATCGTGGATACGTAGGTGTAGTAACGAGCGCCGATGTCCTGGATATCGAAGAGCATCAGGTCGATACCCTTCATCATGTCGGGCGTGGGCTTTCGTCGGTCGCTCGATCCGTAGAGGGAGTGCACCGGGAGCCCGGTGACCGGGTCACGGCCGCTTGCCACGTGCTCACCGGCCTCCGCCTCGCCTCGGTATCCGTGCTCGGGCCCGAATATGGCCACGAGATCGATCTCGGGGTGGGCGACCAGACGGTCGATCGTGTGGATCAGCCCACCGTCGGAGTCGTGGGAGATGCCGGTGTGGTTCGTGACCACACCGACACGGCGACCGCGCACCACGTGGATCGAGTCGGAGAGGAGCACGTCGATCCCCACGCGCACGGGACTTGCCGAGGGGGATTGGGAATCGGCGGCTTCAACGCCGGAGACGGCGGCTACCGGCGCCGGGTCACCGGCCTCTGCGCCGGGAGCCCGTGCTGCCGACGCGTCTCCGGACGCGCCGCACGCGAGGGCTCCCAGGAGCGGGAAGAGGGTAAATAACGATTGTGGGCGGGTCGTTGACGTCATATGTTTCCCCCGGGATAGCTACACCGGACGAGCTTGGCGGGCGGTCAACATCCGCCGGAACACCGGCACCGTCAAACGAGCACGCAACCGTACGCGAAGGAGACGAACGAGCCACGATGCGGTCCCCTTCCAGCCGCCACCGTCTCCCGCTCCCGTTGACTGCTCTGATCTGGCCCGTGCTACTGGCCGGGTGCTCGGCCCCGCCGCCGCCACAGCCACCTGCCGAGCCCTCGGCGCCTGAGCTCGTACCCCCCGACGAGGCTCTGGTCCCGTCCGACCCCGACCCGACTCCGGAGCCGCCGGCTGAGCCGGAGCTTCCGCCCCCCGCCGACTGGGCCGAAGCTACCCTTCGACGGCTGACGCTGGAGCAGAAGGTAGGGCAGATGCTCATGCCGTTCGTGCTGGGCGACTTCTCGCCGAACGGGAGCAGCGGTTGGGCACGCATCACGGAGATGGTCGACTCCCAACAGATCGGCGGGGTGATCACTTCGGTGGGCACACCCGTGGACGTTGCGGTCAAGCTCAACGCCTTGCAGCGTCGGTCCACGTTGCCTCTCCTGGTGGCCGCCGACCTCGAGACCGGGGCCGGCTTCCGCATGCAAGGGGCCGTCCATCTGCCCAGCACGATTCCGCTGGGCGGCGCGACCATGTTCCCGTCCATGATGGCCATCGGTGCCACCGGCGACGCTGAGCTGGCCTATCAGGTCGGGGCGGTCACCGCCAGGGAGGCCCGGGCGGTGGGGATCCACGTGCCGTTCGCGCCGGTGCTCGACGTCAACAACAACCCCGACAATCCCGTCATCAACGTGCGGGCGTTCGGCGAAGACCCCGCCGCCGTCTCTTCCATGGGCGCCATGTTCGTGCGGGGGATCCAGGACAACGGGGGCATCGCCACCGGGAAGCACTTTCCGGGACATGGCGACACCGACGTGGACTCCCACATGGATCTGCCGCTCATCACCGTGGACCGCCTCCGCCTCGACTCCATCGAGTTGGTTCCGTTCAAGCGTGCGATCGAGGAAGGCGTAGGGGGCATCATGACGGCCCATATCGCGGTGCCGTCGATCACAGAGGACAACGGGACGCCGGCGACACTGAGCGAGAACGTCCTCACGACGTTGCTCCGGGGCGAGATGGGCTTCAAGGGGCTCATCTTCACCGACGCCATGGACATGGCGGCCATCGCCCGCCGGCACAGTCGCCAGGAGGCGGCTGTCCGGGCCGTGCTCGCGGGGGCCGACGTGATCCTCATGCCGCCCTCCGCCCGCCGGGCCATCGAGGGCGTGGTGGCAGCAGTACGGAACGGCAGGATCACCGTTGCGCGCATCGACGCGTCCGTGCTCCGGATCCTCAGAGCCAAGCAGGATCTGGGCCTGGACCGGAACCCCCTCGTGGACATCGAGGCGGTCCCCCGCAAGGTCGGGATCCCCTCACACACGGAGCTGGCCCAGGAGGTCGCCAATCGCTCCATCGCCCTGATGAAGAACGACGGGAACCTGCTGCCGCTGGCGGGCACCCGGAGCGCCAGCGTGCTGTCCATCACGTACCGCAGGCGAAACGACCTCCTGGCGGGACGCTACTTCGACGGCACGCTCCGGGCCACGTACCCGCGCCTCCGCACGGCCACCGTTGAGCGTGACACGGACCCCGACGTCTACGAGCCGCTACTACAAAGGGCCCGGCGAGCGAACCTGGTCGTGGTCTCGCTGCACGTGGCCGGCATCTCGTATCAGGGCAAGATGACGCTTCCGGAGGAGTTCTCCGGCTTCATCCAGGATCTTGCCGAGGCACGGATCCCACACGTGGTGGTGTCCTTCGGCAATCCCTACCTGCTCCGGGAGTTCCCGGACGTGCGGGCGTACGTCCTGGCGTGGAGCTCGGCCCGCGTGAGCCAGCGGGCAGCCGCGCGGGCGCTCCTGGGCTCGGTACCCGTGGAAGGTCGCACCCCGACCCGCATCCCCCCCTTCTTCGAGATCGGCGACGGGATCCAGATCCCGACCAGGAGCAGGGCGGGTGATCGGTAGAAGGACGCCTGCCGTCTGTTTGGCGGGTGTCCTGCTGGCTGCGGCGTGCAGCTCCAGAACCGAGACTCCACCTTCCCGGCCCCCCCGTCCGCCGGCCGGCGTCACTCCCCTCGATGCCCTGGCGCCGGAGGCCCGCAGTTGGGTGGATTCCACCTTGGTCTCGCTGGAGCTGGACGCCCTCGCCGCGCAGCTCGTGATCCCCTGGATTGCCGGCTCGTACACGTCGCCCTCCAGTCCCGAGTTCCAGGAGCTGGCCGACTGGGTGGAGCGTGGGATCGGCGGCGTCTCCATCTCCATCGGGCTGCCCCACAGCTACGCGGACAAGCTCAACCACCTGCAGGAGATCGCCCGCGTGCCGCTGCTGGTGACCTCGGACTTCGAGAACGGGGGACCGGGGATGCGGATCAACCACGCCTATGCCATTCCTTCGCTCTTACCGCAGGGTGGCGGCACGAGCTTTCCCCCCACCATGGCGTTCGGCGCCATCGGCGAAGACGAGGCGGCCTTCGAGTACGGACGGATCACGGCGGTGGAGGCGCGGGCGGTGGGCGTCCACATGATCTTCGCGCCGGTGTTGGACGTGAACTCCAACCCGCTGAACCCGGTCATCAACACGCGGGCCTTCGGGGAGGACCCCAAGGCGGTTGCCCGCCTCGGCACGGCCTTCATCCGGGGCGTCAGGGAAGGGGGCGCCCTCAGCACGGCCAAGCACTTTCCCGGGCACGGGGACACGAGCGTCGACTCCCATATCGCCGTGCCGGTGGTAGCCGCCGACCGTTCCCGTCTGAACGCCGTGGAGCTGGTCCCGTTCCAGGCCGGCATCGACGCCGAGGTGGACGCGGTCATGACAGCGCACGTAGCCATGCCCGCCCTGCTGGGAGAGGACGCGCCTCCGGCTACCCTGTCACCAGAGCTCATGACGGGGCTGCTGAGAGAGGAGATGGGCTTCGACGGCGTCCTGTTCACGGACGCGCTGCGCATGGGCGCCATCACCGAGGCGTACGGCGCCGGCGAGGCCGCGGTCCTGGCGCTGGAGGCAGGCTCCGACGTCCTGTTGGCCCCGGCCGACGTCCCCGGCGCCATCGACGCGGTCGTCGCGGCCGTGGAGTCCGGACGGCTGTCCCGGGCTCGTCTGGAGTCGTCGGCGCGCCGGATTCTACAGCTGAAGGCCCGAACCGGCCTGCACCGCTGGGCCACCGTCCCCCTGGACGAGGTGTCCGAGAAGGTGGGGACCGGCCCCCACCTGGCGGTGGCCGACGACATGGCGTCCCGGGCCGTCACCCTGCCCAGGGACCGGGACGGCCTGGTGCCCCTGGATCCGGCCCGCACGCGTCGCGTGCTCAGCGTCACCTGGGCTCGGAACGACGACCTGCTGGCCGGCTCGGCATTCGAGCCACTCCTGGCCCGCTATGTCGACCGGGTGGAGCGGCTCCGGTTCGGGCCGGCCACCACGGCCCCGCAATACGACTCGGCCCGGGCGTTGGCCGAGGCCTACGACCTGGTCGTGGTGAGCGCTTATATGCCCCCCCGCTCGGGGGCTGGCTCCGTGGGCGTGCCCGAAGGCTTCGCGGCTCTCGTCAGCCACGTGGACGGTACCGCCCCGACTGTGGTGATCTCGTTCGGGAGCCCGTACGTGCTCACGGGCTTCCCCGAGGTGGGGACGTACCTGGTGGCGTGGGGGGATCGTGAGGTGTCGCAGACCGCCGCGGCCCGTGCGCTCGTGGGGCAGAACGCCATCGGAGGCCGGCTCCCCGTGTCGATTCCTCCCCTGCACGCCGCCGGCGACGGACTGGATCGAGCCGCCCAGCTCCGGTCACTCCGGCCGGCGGGCGACCCGCTGGTGGAGGCGGGCATGGTGGCGGGGCCGCGCGTCGCGCCGGACGTGGCCCGGGTGCTGGCGGCCCCGTCCCGGTGCTGGTCGTGGCCGGGCTCGGAGGTCAGCGCGGACACGCCGCCTGCCGAGTGTCCGCGAACGTCCGTGATGACCGTCTCCCCGGCCGAGGTCGACCCGGAGAGGGCCGGGATGGACGGCGGTGCCCTGCAGACGGTGGACACGCTGATCCTTCGGGCGATCGGTGACGGGGCCACGCCGGGAGCGGTGTTGGCCGTGGGCCGCCACGGTCGGATCGTGCGCCTGCGGGGCTACGGCCGACTGGACTGGGACGACGGCGCACCGCCGGCTGGACCCCGCTCCATCTACGACATGGCGTCGGTGACCAAGGTGGTGGCTACCACCACCGCCGCCATGTTGCTCGTCGACGAGGGGCGTCTGGACCTGGACGCGCGCGTGGTTGACTACCTGCCCTGGTGGGACGACGGCGACCCTGCAAAGGCAGGCGTCACGGTCCGGCAGCTCCTGATCCACCGAGCGGGGCTGCCGCCCTTCCGCCGGTTCTACTTCGAGGTGGAGGGGGAGACAGCCTACCGGGACGCCATCGGCGCCGAGCCGCTGGAGTACGTGCCCGGCGAGCGCACCGTGTACTCGGACATCGGCCTCATGACGCTGGGGTTCATCGTCGCGGAGATCTCGGGCCGGCCGCTGGACGACTTCGTGTCCGAGCGGATCCTCGATCCACTGGGAATGGCCGACTCGGGCTTCACGCCCGATGGCTCCCTCCTGCCCCGCATCGCGCCGACCGAGGTCGACACGGTATTCCGTCACGTTCACGTCCACGGCGTGGTCCACGACGAGAACGCCTACGCCATGGGGGGTGTGGCCGGCCACGCCGGCCTGTTCTCGTCGGCCGCCGATCTGGCGGCCTTCGCTCAGATGATGCTGAATGGCGGCGAGTCCGGACCCTGCCCACACGGCGACGGTGACACCGGCCTCTGCGCCGCCCGCGGCGGGGGGGCGGCACGCATCCTGGAAGCGGGGACCGTGGCGTCGTTCACCGCGCGCTTCGACGACACGGCCAGCCGAGCCCTGGGGTGGGACACGCCGTCGGACCGTTCTTCGGCGGGCGACTACTTTACCCGGGACGCCTTCGGCCACACCGGCTATACGGGCACGTCGCTGTGGATCGATCCGGAGCGGGACGTCTTCGTCGTGCTCCTCACGACGCGCGTGAATCCCACGAGAGAAAACGGCCTACACGTTCCGCTGCGACGGGCCGTGCACGACGCCGTGGCGCTGGCCATCACGGACCAGGCCGTGGAGCGACGGGAGCCGTGAGCCCGACCGGCCCTGTTCGCTCGTTGGCCAGAACCGCCCGGTTTCCCCTGTTTTGGGGCTCGATCGGCGGGGGCGACTGAGCCATGGCGTTCGGGGGATTCGACTTCGCCGTTCTGGCCCTCTACCTGTTGGGCGTCACCGTCTGGGGAGCTTGGCTCGGCCGGGGGCTGACCAGTGGCTCGGACTACTTCCTGGGAAACCGCGAGCTGCCGTGGCCGGCGGTCATGCTTTCCGTCGTCGCCACGGAGACCAGCACCCTCACGTTTCTGAGCGTGCCCGGCGTCTCCTACTTCGGGACGCTGGCCTTCCTGCAGCTGACCCTGGGATACCTGGCCGGGCGCCTCGTCGTGGCGCAACTGCTGCTGCCGGCATACTACCGGGGCGAGCTGAGCACCGCCTACGGCCTGCTGCAGACTCGGTTCGGGACCGGCGCCCGTCGCTTCACGTCGGGGATCTTCATGATCACTCGACTGCTGGCCGACTCCGTACGCCTTTTCGCCACGGCCATCCCACTGGCGCTGATCACCGGCTGGCCGTACCCGGTCTCCATCGCGGTCATCGGCGTGCTCACCGTCATCTACACCTACGCCGGGGGGATCCGGGCCGTCGTCTGGGTCGACGTCGTTCAGATGGGTCTGTACCTGTTCGGCGCGCTCGTGGCCGTGGTGGCGCTACAGGCCGCGGTGCCGGGGGGCTGGGCGAGCATCTTCGCGCAGGCCGGCGACGCGGGCAAGCTCCAGGTGCTGGACTTCTCCTCCGACCCCTCGGTGGCGTACACGTTCTGGGCGGGGCTGGTGGGTGGCGGCTTCCTGTCCATGGCGTCACATGGCACCGATCAGCTGATCGTCCAGCGGCTGCTGACCTGCCGCACGATGAAGGACAGCCAGAAGGCCCTGGTGGGCAGCGGACTGGCCGTGATCGCGCAGTTCGCGGTGTTTCTACTGGTGGGGCTGGGCTTGTGGAGCTTCTACGGAGGCCGGAACTTCGACACGCCCGATGCCATTTTCGCCACCTTCATCGTGGAGCAGCTCCCGGCCGGCCTGCGCGGGTTGCTGATCGCCGGGGTGTTCGCCGCCGCCATGTCCTCGCTCTCGTCGTCGATCAACTCCCTGGCCTCGGCATCTGCCTACGATTTCTGGGCGCCGGCCAAGGGGGCGGAAGGTGACGAAGCGCGCATCCTCACTGCCGGCAAGCGCTTCACCTTGCTCTGGTCCGCGCTGCTCGTCCTGGGCGCCGTGCTGTTCATTCCGCTCTCGGAGGGCACACCTGCCGTGGAGGTGGCGCTGGGCGTCGCGTCCCTGGTCTACGGCGGCCTGCTCGGGGCGTTCGCCCTGGGCGTGCTGGTTCCGCGGGCCGACCAGCGGAGCGCCATCATCGGGATGGCCACCGGCATCGGGAGCGTGACCCTGATCTGGGTCTTCGCCCGCGAGGCCGTGGCGTGGCCGTGGTTCGTGCTCATCGGCACGGTGGTGACCTTCGTGGTAGGGAGCGTGCTCGGCCGAGGAGCTTCGGCCACGCACGCCTCGGCGCGGCGCGTCGAGCCGGCTTCCCCGGACCCGGGGTCCGCCCGCGGCGGAGGCCCGTCGTGAGCACCTTCGTCGTGGGAGTGGACGGCGGTGGAACCCGGACGCAAGCGGTGGCCCTGGGCCTCCACGGTCAGCTCCTGGGTCGCGCCGTCGGTGGCGCCGCCCTGCTGGACGTGACGAACGCCGCGGAGGTGGCTCGCTCCATCCACCAGGTGGCCGAGGCGGCCGCTGCCGAGGCGGGCCTGACGCTCCCGGCCGCCGCGCTCTTCGCCGGGGTCGCCGGGGGAGGGCGCCCCGAGGTGAAGGCGGCCCTGCGCGTTGCGCTGGCGACCGCCGGCGTGGGAGAGGCGTGGCCGCTGCGGCCAGGGACGCCTTGGGCACCGGTCCGGGCATCGTGCTTCTCGCCGGCACCGGCTCCATCGCCTGGGGCCGGAACGAATCTGGCCGGGTCGCCCGGGTGGGTGGGTGGGGAAGCCTGCTGGGCGACGAGGGCAGCGGGTACGACCTGGGTCTCGAGGGTCTCCGAGCCGTGGCTCGGGCCCGGGACGGACGCGGCCCCGCCACCGAGCTCACCCGCTTGCTCCTCGAAGCGGCCGGAGTCGACGCGCCGGAGGGGTTGATCCCATGGGCGTCCCAGGCGGGCAAGGGCGACATCGCGGCCCTGGCGCCCGTCGTGGCGGAGGCCGCGGCCAGCGACGACGTGGCGGGCCGCCTGCTCGTCGCGGCCGCCGTGGCGTTGGCTGTCCAGGCGACCACCTTGGCGGACCGCCTCGGTCCGTGGAAGGTCGCGTCCCCTCCCGTCGCCCTGGCAGGTGGCCTGCTCTCGCCCGGCGGCCCGCTGCGTGAGCGGGTGGGGTCGCTTCTGTCGGACGCGGGGCTGGGCATCGTCGACGCGGGCGTGGACGGAGCCAGGGGGGCCGGCCTCCTGGCACTGGATCTCGTGGTGGATCGAAATCCCTCCGCCGGCGCGGATCCGTCATGATCACAGACTCCCCGTACGGTGAGCTGGGCTCGCCGGAGGAGTTGGCCCGCTTTCAGGAGCTCAAGGCCCACCTGCCGGTCATCTCGGAAAGGCTGCGGAGCAACCCGGCCTGGCCGCACACGTCGGTCGTGGTGCCCTCGGTCAGCGTCAACCAGGAGGAGCTGGCGAAGGTCGAGGGTGCCGCCTTCTACGAGGAACGGCTCCTCTTCACGCTGATCCGGTTGGCCGACCCCGCGGGCCGTGCCGTCTACGTCACCAGCCAACCCATCCATGCCGAAACGCTCGAGTACTATCTGCAGCATCTCCCCGGTGTGCCCCTGGGCCGGGCCCTGAGCCGTCTGCTGGTGCTCTGCCTCTACGATGCGAGCCCCAGGCCCCTCACGGCGAAGATCCTGGACCGGCCCCGGGTGATCGAGAGGATCCGGTCCTGGATGGGGCCACCCGAGCGGGCCTACCTCACCGTCTACAATTCCACGATTCTGGAGCGCCGGCTGGCGGTGGAGCTCGGCATTCCCTTGAACTCGGTCGATCCCGAACTGCTCTGGATGGGCACCAAATCGGGGTCGCGCAAGGTGTTCGCACAGGCAGGCGTGTCGCTCGCGCGGGGCGTCAACGATCTGCGCACGCGGGATCAGGTGGTGGACGCCCTCGACGACCTGGTCACGGGGCGTCCGACCCTCCGCAAGGCGGTCCTCAAGCTCAACGAAAGCTTCGCCGGAGAGGGCAACGGCGTGTACCGGTTCCCGGCCGAGCTTCCGGTAGGGGGACCGGAGCGGCGAGCCGCGCTGAGCGCAGGTCTGGAGGAGCTCGAGTGGCCGGGGGGACGAGAGACACCGGATCGCTTCTTCGGCAAGCTCGGCGAGATGGCAGGCATCGTCGAGGAGTGGATCGAGGACGACGAGGTGGTGTCTCCGAGCGTCCAGCTCCGCATCCACCCCCACGGCGAGCTCTCGGTGCTCTCGACCCACGATCAGGTCCTCGGGGGCAGCACCGGACAAGTCTACCTGGGATGTCGGTTTCCGGCCCACGCCGACTATCGCGCCCTGATCTGCGCCGACGCGGAGCGCATCGGGCAAGTGCTCGCGGGGAACGGGGTCATCGGGCGCTTCGGCGTGGACTTCCTCGTCACCAGATCCGAGGGTCGGCCCTGGAAGAGCTACGCCGTGGAGATCAATCTGCGCATGGGCGGGACCACGCCGCCGTTCATGGCCCTGGAGTTCCTGGCCCGTGGCCGGTTCGACAGGGAAAGCGGCCTGTATACGGCCGAGGACGGCCAGGCCAAGTACTACTACGCCACCGACAACCTCAAGTCACCGGCGTATCGTGGCCTGCTGCCCGAGGACCTCTTCGATCTGACGGTGGCTCACGGGATCCACTTCAACCACTCGACACTCAAGGGCGTCATATTCTTCATGATCGGCGCCCTTTCCCAGTACGGGAAAGTGGGGGTGACGTCCATCGGGAACAGCCGGGAGGAGGCGGATCGCCTCTATCGGACGACGGTGGCCATCCTGGATCGGGAGACGGGGGCGAATCGGGACACCCACGGCGTCCCCCGGTCCCTGTTCGAACCCTCCGTGGCCTCAATGGAGTGAAGGCCATGCGGGTCGGAAACAGGTGGACTAGAGAGCGTCGCTCAGCTTCTCCGCCAGGCCTTTGTGGATCGTCGGGATCTCGGCGATCTCGTCCGGTGTCGCCTGCTTGAGGCTCCACAGAGACCCGAAGCGGCCCACCACGGCATCGATGCGCTTGGGGCCCAGCCCCGGGACCGCACGGCGCCGAAGCTCCCATCCCAGCCGGGCGCTCTCCAGCTTCACGCCCAGATCGTCCGGGTCGCTTACGTCGATGCCCTGCTGGTCCAGGGTCTGCAGGAACCCGATCCATTGGGCGTGGTCCCATCCGTCGGTGTGGTCTTCGATGAACGCGGTAAGCTGCTCACGGATGCTCATGAAACTCCTCATTCCAAATGGCGTTGTCGTCTATCCGAATGATACCGAGGCTTGCATGACGCTTTCGCAGCGGGACGTCACGAGCGCGTCACGAAGGATCCTCCGACCCCGCCGCGCCCGTCGGGCGGCGGCGAGTCTATTCCGTCATCCGTATGCTATCGAGAATCGGAGATTTGGGAAGGGGCGAAGACGGTGGAAGCGGAGCGGCCGCTGACCGGAGGACGACGCCGGGTCTGGAGCTCCCACCGGGCGCGGTCCGCGGGCCTGCGGTCGAAGCGCGCTGCCGCTTCAACTCGAGGACACTTCGTGACAGATTATACCGCTCCGCACTCTCGGACGTACGGCGCCGGCACCGGCGCCGCTCCCTCCATCACGAAACCGTCCCGCCGGACTCGATGAACGCTGCCCGACGCAAGATCCCGTATCTCCCGGACCCCATCCAGGGGCTCGCCGACATCGCTTTGAACCTCGCGTGGTCGTGGAACGCCTCCGCGCGCCGCATGTTCAAGCGGATCGACCCGACCCTGTGGTCGCTGACCCACCACGACCCCATCCAGCTGCTGCACCGCGTGGAGCCGGCTCGACTGGCGGCGTGCGCCCACGACCCGGACTTCCTGCACCTATACCGGTCCGTGATGCAGTCCATGGGCGCCCTGGAGACCACGGCCGACACGTGGTTCGCCGATGCCTACCGAGAGGTGAAGGCCCGGGACGATCGGCCCGTGGCGTACTTCTGTGCCGAGTTCGGGATCCACAACTCGGTCCCCATCTACTCGGGGGGGCTGGGGATCCTGGCCGGGGACCACGTGAAGACGGCCTCCGACCTCGGGATCCCCATGGTGGGCGTGGGCCTCCTCTACGCCCGCGGCTACTTCGACCAGCGGATCGACGAGGAGGGTTGGCAAGTGGCCGAAGACGAGTCGTTCAAGCCCGAAGCCATGCCACTAACGCGGCTGCGAAACGCCGAGGGCGGCGAGACCCTGGCGACGGTCGTCACCGAGGGCCGGTCGGTGGAGCTCGCGGTCTGGGAGATGCGGGTCGGCCGGACCCGAGTGTTCCTCTTGGACACGAACCTCGAGGCCAACGACACAGAGGACCGGGACCTGACCGGCAAGCTGTACGGTACTGGCGAAGAGCTGAGGCTCAGGCAGGAGTGGATCCTGGGAGTGGGGGGGGTACGGGTGCTCCGCGCCCTCGGGATCGAGCCATCGTGCTGGCACGCCAACGAAGGCCACGCGGCGTTCATGATGGTGGAGCGCATCCGTGAGCTCATCCAGGCAGGTATGGCCTTCGAGGACGCCGTGTCGGAGGTGCGGACGCGCTCTGTGTTCACGACCCACACTCCCGTGCCGGCGGGTCACGACACCTTCACGGTCGAGCAGATCGAGCGGTGCGTGGGCCCCGTCTGGGAAGACCTGGGCGTCGACGAGGCCACCTTCATGAAGCTGGGGCATGCCCCCGTCTCGGATGGCGCTCGGTTCCATATGACGGCGTGCGCGATTCGACTCAGCAGGGGCGTGAACGGCGTGTCGAAGCGGCACGGCGCGGAGAGCCGACGCATGTGGACGGAGCTCTGGCCGGGTCGGCGAGCCGAGGACGTTCCCATCGGGCACGTGACCAACGGGGTGCATCGTTCGACCTGGATGTCCTCCGGCGTGGAGCATCTCCTGGACGGCGCGTTGGGCAAGGGATGGGCCAGCCGCATGGACGAGCCCGGCCTATGGGACCGCGTATTGTCTCTGGACGACGTCCACGTCTGGGAGCTGCACCAGAAGCTCAAGCTCCAGACCTTCCGGTTCATCCGGGAGCAAGCGAGGCGCCGCTGGAAGGACCGGTGGCCCGCGGCGGGACACCTGGCTGCTGCCGGCCCCCTGCTGGACCCCGAGGCCCTGACCCTCGGCTTCGCCCGCCGGTTCGCGGCCTACAAGCGGGCCGACCTGTTCCTGCGGGTCGAATCGCGCTTGCACCGCCTGGTCACCAACCCCTGGCGCCCGGTGCAGATCGTGTTCGCCGGGAAGGCGCACCCGGCGGACGACGATGGCAAGCGCATCCTGCAGAAGGTCTACATGCTGGCCCGGGACCCCAGGTTCGGAGGCCGCATCGCCTTCGTGGAGGACTACGAGATGCACCTGGCCCACGCCCTCTACGAAGGCGTGGACGTGTGGCTGAACCTGCCCCGCGTGCCGAAAGAGGCCTCGGGCACCAGCGGCATGAAGGCGGCGCTGAACATGGTCCCACAGCTCGGGACGTTGGACGGCTGGTGGGCCGAGGGCTTCAGCGGCATCAACGGCTGGGCGATTCCCACCGCGCCCGACCTCACGGACCCCGACGAGGACGACTGGGACCAACTGTTCAATCTGCTCGAGGACGAGGTAGTCCCGTTGTATCACCTACGGGACCGAAGAGGCATCCCGGTGGGGTGGGTCCAGCGGATGAAGCACGCCCTGTGGGTAGCGGGCCGCCAGTTCGCCACCGACCGGATGCTGAAGGAATACGCCAACCTGTACTACGTCCCGGCCATGACGGGCGAGGGAGACGGGGGCGACCCGCCCACGGCCTGACCACGCCGGGAGGTTCGCCCGACGGGGTCGGTCGGGGCGGGAGCGCCGGCACGACACCTTGGGGTTGATCAGGCCAGGGCGGGAGCGCCCGCACCAGCGTGGCTTCAGGGCGCCAGCTCGTCCAGGTACTTGTGGAGCATGTTCCGCCAGGTCGGCCAGTCGTGGTGCCAGTCCGGTCCCCACGAGTCTACCCTGTTCGGGATGCCCTTCTGCCCGAGCACGTTGGCGACCCGCCACGACTCGCCGATATCCTCCGCGCGGCCCTCACCCGACGCCAGCAGGATGAACCGCCGCTGGATCGCCTCCAGGCCGGGACCGTGGAGCTCGGGGAGGTAGTGGACCGGCGACGAAACGTAGAAGTCGCCAGTGATAGGGGCATCCACGAACCGCGACAGGTCGAACGTGCCGCTCAGGCACATGGCGTGGGTGAAGGCCTCCGGGTATCTGCAGAGGGCCGCCAGGGCCGTGAACGCCCCGATGGAGGCGCCTGCGGCGACGACTCCGATGTCCTCGCTCCGACAATCGGCGCGGATCATGGGCACGAGCTCCTCGCCGATGTACTGCTGGTAGCGGTTAATCATGGCCATCTGGTGCTGGGGAGATCCCTCCCCGGCCAACATGGCCTGTCCCGCGAGCGAGTCGCACGAGTAGACCTTGATGCGCCCCGCGTCGAGGAACGGCGCCAATGTCTGGATGATCAGGAACCGCTCGATCTCCTCTGCGTCGCCACCCGCCGTGGGGAAGATCAGCACCGGGATCCCCGTCTCCCCCCACCGCACGGCCGTGATCTCCCGTTCGAGCCGGGAAGAATGCCAGGTTTCGGTCCGCTTCATGCCGAGGCCCCTTCAACGTCCCGCCAGGTCTGGATGCGACTCCACATCAGCTCCGTGAACTCCTCCACTTCGTGCTCGGGGAACAGGGCCGCCACCTTCTGCCGCACTGCGTCGTGCGCCACCTCCGTACCGAAGAACTCGTGCGTCACCTCGTCCAGGTGGGGCAGGTGACGGTGGCAGAACGCCTCGAAGCGCTCGGTCTCGTAGCGCTCGTGCACGAGGTGCAGGAGGGAGTCCAGACGCTCCCGCAAGGTCATGTCGTCGTCGACGGCGTTGAAGAAGCGCTCCCAGCCCATGGGCTTCATTCTGCGACCGGTGGCGGCAGCGTATACGGACCATCGGATATTGGCCTTGATCAGCCACGGGAAGTGATAGTGCAGCGACGTCACCTGCGAGTCCGGGCAGGGATTGGCAAAGTCGATGGCGTGCCACACGCCGTCGCGGTGGATCAGCTCGCACGAGTTGAAGTCCCAGGCGAAGAAGGCGTTGATCACCAGGGTCATGTCGCGGATGAGCTTGTGCTCCTCGTCCTCGAGGAAGCCCCGCTCCATCGTGTATCGGTCGTGGATTGGGGCATCGATGTCGTAGAGCACGATGCGGGTCTGGGGCCCGAGGCCGATGCACCGGACGAAGCGGTCGAACGGCTCGATGCCTTCCTGTAGGTGCATCACGGCATCGCCACTCTCCTCGTACGCCGTCTCGAGCTCCTCGGCGTTGGCGATCCTGGACACCGCCCGCCAGCCGCCGCCGTCGTAGGGCTTCATGAACAGCGGGTAGCCAACCTCGCCGCCGATTGCGGGCAGGTCGAAATACCGTGCGTAGCGCTCTAACGTGGTCTGCAGCTCCTGGGAGTGATCGAAGTACGTTTTCGGCGGAATGAGCCACGTCTCCGGAATGGGAAGCCCCAGCCTGATCATGGCGCAGTACGAGCTGAGCTTCTCCATCGACTGCACGGACCAGGGGTTGTTGAACACGTAGACGTCGTCGAGCAGCACGGCCTTCTTGATCCACTCCCGGCGCGGGTGATACCAGTGCGTCAGCCGGTCGATCACCAGGTCGTACGGCGTGTGCTCCCGGAGGTCGAACGGCTCGATCGTCATCCGCTCCACGTCGAGCCTGATCGTATCGTCTCCGATGGGGATCGCCAGGTCCAAGCGCCGGAGCACCTCGGTGTAGGCGATGGGCCAGCAGATGTCGGCGCCCAGTGACAGACCGATCTTTCGGGTTACGTCAGCCATCGAGATTCCTCGTGTCGAGCGGTTCGGATCCGAGCGACGGGCGCCCGTCCCGACGGGCCTCTCAATCGTAGACCCACCAGAGGGGTCCGGGGAACAGGAACGACAGACCCTCGCGCAGCCGGTCCCGCCAGTTCTCCCAATTGTGCCCGTCCCTCGCCTCGACGTAGCGGATGTCCATTCCGGTCTCGCGCAGGAGGGGGACGAGGGACCGGTTCTCGTAGATGAGCGACTCGTACATGCCGCAGCTCACGAACACGCGGTCGCTCACGGCGAACGGCTGGCTCCGGTACCGGTTCACCATGTCAGCGATGGGGTCGAAAGCCGGGCCACGGTCGTGGTTGCCGATGTCCGAGAACGCGAACGAGCCCGACTGGAGCAGGAGTCGGCCGTAGAAGCCGGGGTGCCGGATGGCCGTGGAGAGGCAGGCCACGGCGCCCAGGCTCGCACCCATCAGACAGCGTCCGGCCGGGGTCCCCAGGAGGGGCAGCTCCTCCTCGAGCATAGGCACCAGCTCCTCGGTCAGGAAGCGGGCGTGACTCTCGGAGTCCCGGTACTGCTCCATCCGGTCGGCCGGGTGCGTCAACGCGGCCACCACGCCCGGAACCTCGAGGCGGTGGATCAGGTTGTTCAGGACCGTCTCCAGGTTGGCGAACCGGAGGTAGTCACCACCGTCGTGCACCACGAGCAGGGGGTAGCGCCGGGTCTCCTTGAACCGGGCTGGCCTGAACAGCGTCACCCGCCTCGGCGAGTCCAGGGCGTCGCTGTGAAACACCCGCTCCTCCAGGCTGCCCGGTGCCGCCAGGGGATCCTCGCGGGACCACGCCGGCACCTCGTATCCCTGCCCGTAGCACACGGAGTTGGCGCCGAAGGGGTCGTGGGCCAGGTGAGGGTTCAGCGGATCCGTGATCCAGTGGGCCGGGCGACCGTCTTCCACCTCGAGCTTGTACTCGACCCTGGAGCCGTCGGGGATCTCCATGACGTGGTACCAGAGATCCGTGCCCGGTACGCGATGGAAGCGCTCGGCGGTGGCCAGTCCGAAGATCCAGTGCCGAAGTCGCACCTCCCGGGCTTTGCCCTGGAACACGAACGTACAACGCGTTCCCTCGACGATGGGGAACTCGTGTTCCTCGATGAATCGGCTCACGGCGTCCGCGTCCGGCGGCGAGGCATCCACCAGCTCGGCGATTGCCAACCCGTGGTGATCGACCCTCCCGGAGGCGCGTTCCCGATCCTTGGGCATGCCCCTCACGCCGCCACCTCCCAGAGTGTCACTGTCCCTGAAGCGGTGAGATGCCGAGCCCGGGCAACCGTCCAGCGCCGGCCGTCCCACTCGAGCCGGGCGTCCCGGTCGAGGAGGACACACGGTGCCGGAGCCACGCGGCGGGCGAGCCGGCTCACCCGGGTGGGATCGTCCAGTCGCAGGCGCGTCTCGGCGTGGGGCAGGACGACGACGTCAGGGAAGAGGCCGAGGCCGGCTTCCGCCACCTCGGCGTGCCCGGGCCCCCAGGGAGGTGAGTCGTGGAAGAGGACGAGGCGCTCCGAAAGAACCATGGCTCCGCCCGAGCAAGCGACCACCGCACGGCCGGCCAGCAGCTCGGCCAGGCCGAACAGACGCAGCCGGTTGAGGAGGATGGCGACGTGGCCGCCGTCGACCGCCACCACCGGCGTGTCGGTCAGGATACGCGCCACCTCGGCGCGTTCGCGCGCGACGGCGTGTCGGTCTCCGGGGCGGTAGCGCTCCTCGAACTCCCGGCGGATGCCGGCCACCCGCTGCACCTGGCGTCGGTCCAGCTCCCGCACGGCCTCGAACGCGGCGTGACGCTCCGGGTCCAGCACGTCTGCCGGCCCCTCCCGGGCGTCGATGTCGAGGTAGGCGTCGGCGAGGTGGGAGAGGCGGACGTTGTAGATGCGCCGGAGGAGGCGGATCTTCTCCTGCATCGCGTGGTGCGCCTGGGTGAGCTCGGGGTCCTCGGCCCAGATCCGCTCCGCCCGCTCCCACAGGCGGAGATTCCAGCCGTCCGCTGCCAGGGTCAACGAATGGGGCTCCCCTTCCCACTCCTGCCAGCCAGCTCGTACCGTGGCCACGGGTCCGTCGAGGCCGAGCTCGTCCAAGGAGGGCCCCCCCGTCGGGACGCCCGAGTGGGACCCCAGCAGAACGACCCGGGCAGGACCGTTGCTCACCCTGCCCTCACCTGCACGATTTCGCCGACCTGATCGAGCATGGAGCGTAGCGCGTCGTAGTCGGGATGGCGCATGCGGATCCAGGCGTTGGCCATGTACCCGCCCTCCACGGGCTGGGTGGGTGTCCCCTCAGGGGGAAGGTGGTGGTCGAGAATCCACTCGCCGAAGCGCCGGCGAACCTCATCGAGGCCGTCGTAGCCACGAATCCGGCCGTCTTGGTCCGGCCGCAGCGCGACGATTCCGGCCGAATACGCCCGAGACGCCTTGCGCGACGTCCGGCCCCAGAGCACGGCCATGGCCCATTCGTAGTAGATGTCGATCTCGTTGGCTGCGGCGTAGAGGTCCCACGCCCGGACGCCGGGCGGTCGACAGCCGATCTCCGAGAACTTCAGGCCCTTGGACCCGAAGAACCACTCCATGTGGGTCGCGGAGGTGTCGATCTCGAGCACGCGGATGACCTTGCGCCCCAGCTCCAGCACCTCCTGGTAGTCTGGAGCGGACTCGATGCGGTTCGTGGTGATGAACTGCGGCGAGATCCAGCGCGTGCGCATGGCCTCGAGGACGTTCGGGTAGTAGTGCGTGATGAACTCGTGGGCGACGCTACCCCCGATGGTGATCGTGTCGTAGAAGGCCTCGTGACCCTCGATGAACTCCTCGACGGCCACCTGGCCTCCGTGACCCACGCCCAACTGAGTCAAGACGCCGTCCAGTTGCTCCCGGTCGTCCACCCGATACGTGCCCGAGGCTCCCGCGGCCGCCCTGGGTTTCAGGACCAATGGATAGCCGACGCTCTCGGCGAAGGACCGGATGGCCTCGGAGTCGCCGCTGCCCATGGATTGAGCACACGCTACACCACCCTCTCGCAGGACCTCCTTCATGGCCGGCTTGTCCCGGCAAAGGAAAGCCGTGCGCACGGACGTGCCGGGTATGCCCAGGGCTTCGCGGACCTGGGCTGCAGCCATGATGTGGGCCTCGACCGTCGTCTCCAACCGCCCCACCGGCTTGCGGGCGTGAATGGCGCCCACCACCCGTGCGAGGTCTTGGGCGTCGACGACCGAGGGGACCTGTTCGTAGTGGAGTAGCCAGCGCTCGAGGTCGTCGTCCAGCGCCTCCCTGGGGCGCTCGCCGACGGCCGTGACCTGGGCACCGGCCTGGTGCAGAGCGCGAACGAATTCCTTCTGGTTCGACGGGAAGGCCGGCTCGACGAAGACCGCGTGCATGAGTCGATGTGTCCGTCGTCGGGGTGGACTGGCGCGACCGATGCCGATAGGCCGCGAAACGGCGCCAAAGATAGCGAAACGGGACGGCCGAGGTACCCCCCTGGCCTGTGCGGGTTTACCTTCCTTACTCTTCTCCGGCCTCCGCCGGACCGAGATCACCCGACAGACGCCGGCTTCCCCCGTGCTTGCCGGCACTCCGAATGAAGAACGTCGTCTTTGTCGCGCCCTTCTTCGCCGAGACCACGCTGCGCTTCATCGACGCAGTCTCCAGGCTCGACGGCGTCCGCGCCACCTTGATCAGCCAGGAACCGCCTCGGAAGCTGCCGGCCGGCCTCAGAGGGCGGCTCGCGTTCCATCTGCGAGTGGGAGACGCGCTGGATCCCGACCAGCTCGCCACTGCCGTGGAGCGCCTGGCGACGCGCGGCCGGATTCACCGCCTTCTCGGAACCCTCGAGGAGCTGCAGGTGCCACTGGGCCACGTACGCGACCGGCTTGGGATCGCCGGGATGAGCGCCGACGTGGCCGAGAACTTCCGCGACAAGGCCCGCATGAAGCGGGTGCTGCGCGCGCACCATCTGCCCTGTGCTCAACACGGTCTGGCCCGCTCCGGCGACGAAGCGGCCGCGTTCACCGCCGCCGTCGGCTATCCGGTGATCGTCAAGCCTCAGGCGGGCTCCGGCGCCCGGGGCACCTACCGGCTCGAGAGCGTCGACGACCTGACGGCTTTCCTGCAAGCCATGCCCGCTTCCCTCCAACGGCCCGTGATGATGGAGGAGTTCGTGGCGGGCGAGGAGCATTCGTTCGACTCGGTCAGCATCGGCGGGCGGGTGGTCTGGCACTCCGTGAACGACTATCTGCCCGCCGCCCTTCGGGTGGTCGAGGAGCCCTGGATCCAGTGGTGCGTCCTCACGCCGCGGGATGTGGACGACGCCCGCTACGACGGCATCCGGGCGGTGGCCGGGCAGGCGCTCGACGCCCTCGGCATGCACACCGGCATGAGCCACATGGAGTGGTTCCGGCGCCCCGATGGAAGCGTGGCCATCTCGGAGGTCGGCGCCCGACCGCCCGGCGCCCGTTTCGTCAACCTGATCTCGCGGGCGCAGGATTTCGACCTATTCCACGCCTGGGCCCGCCTCGTCGTCTTCGACGTGTTCGAGGCGGGCCCCCGCCCGTACGCCGCCGGGGCGGCATACCTGCGCGGCCAGGGGAGGGGAAGGGTCGCCCGCGTTCACGGCGTCACGGAGGTGCTCGCCGAGCTGGGCAGCCTCGTGGTGGAGGCTCGACTTCCGCGCGTCGGCCAGCCCTCTTCCAGCACCTACGAAGGCGAGGGCTACCTGATCGTGCGGCATCCGGAGACGGAGCTTGTGCGGAAGGCCTTGCATCGAATCGTCACCGGGATCCGGGTGGAGCTGGAATGACCGAACCGCGGCGTGCCGGTGCGTGGCACGTCGCTTCAGACCCCGGCTGCGCCGGAGGATAGAGGATACCATGAACGTGTTGATGATCTCTCCCAGCTTCCCTCGGGAGATGCGCTACTTCACCCGCGGTCTCGCTGCCGTGGGCGCCAACGTGATCGGGCTCGGAGACCAGCCGGAAACGGCCCTGGAAGAGCCGGCACGTTCGGCGGTGAAGGCGCACATCCAGGTGCGCTCCTTCCTGGACGAGGACGCCATCCTCGGGCAAGTCGCCGACCTCGCCCGGAGGGTGACGATCCACCGCGTCGAGTGCCTGTGGGAGCCGTACATGGTGTTGGCCGCCCGGATCCGGGAGATGCTCGGCTTGGCCGGGATGACGGTGCAGGAGACGATCCCGTTTCGGGACAAGGAGATCATGAAGCGCGTCTTGGACCAGGCTGGGATCCGCACGCCCCACCACTACAGCGCGACCACCGCCGCCCAGGTCGTGGAGGCTGCGGAGAACATCGGCTATCCCGTGATCGTCAAGCCCATCGCCGGGGCCGGGTCCGAGCACACCTATCGCATCGAGTCCCGGGAACAGCTCGACGGCGTGCTGCCCGCTCTGAGGTCCGTGAACGAGATCAGCGTCGAGGAGTTCGTCGAGGGCGACGACATGACCTACGAGACGATCTGCATCGACGGGCGGATCCAGCACTACTCCATCGCTACGTACATCCCCCGCGCGCTGGTCATGAAGGAGAACGAGTGGGTGAGTCCCATCACCCTGGTCTACCGGGATCCGGATACGCCCGAGCTGGCCGCGGGCAAGAAGATGGGAGAGGCCGTTCTCCAGGCGCTGGGGTTCCGCACCGGATACACCCACATGGAGTGGTACCGGACGCAGGAGGGGGAGGCGGTGTTTGGCGAGATCGGGGGTCGCCCGCCCGGTGCGTACCTCGTCGATCTCATCAACTTCGCGTCGGACATCGACACGTACACCGGTTGGGCGGAGGCCGTGGTCCACGGCAGCTTCAGTCAGCCGGCGGAGCGCAAGTTCAACGCCGCGTGGATCTTCAAGAGAGCTCGCGGAAGAGGGAACATCCAGAGGTACGAGGGTCTCGAGCCTCTACTGTCGGAGATCGGGCAGCACGTGTGTGCCATGGACCTCAATCCCATCGGCGCGCCGCGGCGCGACTGGCGCAAGGTCCTGGTGGGCGACGGCATGCTCGTCGTCCGCCATCCCGACCTGCAGACCACGATCGACATGGCCGGGAAGGTGGCGAGCCGGTTCCAGGTGGTGGCGGGGTAGACCCCCGCGTCCACGCCCCAACAAAGGGGTCGAAGTAGCCGTCGTTGCTCCGCCTCGAGCCCCCGTCTCCCCGATTGAGGGGGGAGACTCGGGCACTGGAGCGGCGGAGAGCTCAGCCGCCCGTGTCGCCGCCCTTCCTGGCGCGGCCCGCCCTGGACGGCTTGCTGGAGCCCCTGGCGTCGACCGGCGGCGCCACCTGCTTGAGGAAGAGCATCGACAGGGGCGGCAGCGTCAGCTCCACGAACTGGTCGCGGCCGAAGAGCTCTCCCTCGACGGTGCCGAAGACCGTGTGCTCCACCGACCCGCTGCCCCCGAAGCGCCGATCGTCCGAGCTCAGCACCACCTCGTACGAGCCCGCGTGGGGAACCGCGAGCCGGTACCCCTCCCACGTGACTGGCGTGAAGTTGCAGGCAACCGCCACGTGGTCCTTCCACTCCCCGGACCAGCGCAGGAACGACAAGGTCGTCCGAGCCTGGTCGTGGCAGTCGAGCCACTCGAAGCCCCTCCCGTCCCAGTCACTCTCATGGAGGGCGGGCTCCCGGGCGTAGAAGTGGTTCAGCTCGGTGATCCAGCGCTGGATCCCGGCGTGGAGAGGCTCCTTGGCCACGGCCCAGTCGAGCTCACCCTCCACGTCCCACTCCTGCCACACCGCAAGCTCCGCTCCCATGAACAGCAGCTTCTTGCCAGGGTGGGCCCACATGTAGCCGTAGAGCAGACGCAGGTTGGCGAACTGGTCCAGCACCTGCCCGGGCATCTTGGTGAGCATCGAGCCCTTGAGGTGCACGACCTCGTCATGGGAGAACGCCAGCAGGAAGCGCTCGGAGAACGCGTAGGTGATGCCAAAGGTGAGCTTGTCGTACACCCCCTTCCGGAACAGCGGATCCGATTGAATGACCTCGAGCGTGTCGTGCATCCAACCCATGTTCCACTTCACGTCGAAGCCCAGTCCGCCTGCTGTGACGGGGTGCGTGACGCCCGGCCAGGCAGTGGATTCCTCGGCCATTACCAGGACGCCAGGGTGCTCTCGGTGCACCGTCTCGTTGAGTTGACGAAGGAACCGGCTCGCCTCGAGGTTCTCCCGACCACCGTACTGGTTGGGCACCCATTGTCCCTCGTCCCGGGAGTAGTCGAGGTAGAGCATGGACGCGACGGCGTCGAGGCGCAGCCCGTCGATGTGGAACTCCTCGATCCAGTACAGCGCGCTCGATATCAAGAACGCGGTCACCTCCGGCCGGGCGTAGTTGAAGATGTAGGTGCCCCAGTCCGGATGGACGCCCTTCCTCGGGTCGGCGTGCTCGTAGAGGTGCGTGCCGTCGAACACGCCCAGGCCGTGAGCGTCGCGAGGAAAGTGGGCCGGCACCCAGTCCAGGATCACGCCGAGACCGGCCCGGTGCGCCTCGTCCACGAAGTAGCGGAGGTCGTCGGGCGTGCCGTAGCGCGCCGTTGGGGCGAAGTAACCGACAGTCTGATAGCCCCAGGAGGCGTCGTAGGGATGCTCCGTAACGGGCAGCAGCTCCAGGTGCGTGAAGCCGAGGCGCTTCACGTACGGGATGAGCTCGGCCGCCAGCGCCCGGTAGCCCTGCCAACCCGGCGCGCCGTCTCGGGGCCTCGCACCCGGCTCTCGTTTCCACGAGCCCAGGTGGACCTCGTAGACGGATATGGGCCGTCCGTCCGCCTGACGTTCGGCCCGCTCTGCGGTCCATGGCCCGTCCGTCCAGACATGGGTGCTCGGCGCCACCACGACCGACGCCGTCTCCGGCCGCAGCTGCATCGAACGGGCGTAGGGATCGGTCTTCAGAAGCACCTTCCCCTCGACGTGGCTGAGGATGCGGTATTTGTACAGCTCTCCGGCGGCGAGGTCGGGGACGAACAGCTCCCACACCCCGGTGGAGGCCCGGGCCCGCATGGGATGCCGCCCGGCGCGCCACCCGTTGAAGTCCCCGACCAGGCTCACCGCCCTCGCGCCCGGGGCCCACACGGCGAAGACCGTTCCCGAGACGCCTTCATGCTCCATGACGTGGGCGCCGAGCACGCGGTGCGGGCGGCCGTCCACCTCCCGGATCGGCGCCAGCTCATCGTCGTCGAAGACCGGAGAGAAGCGATACGGATCCTCGAACGGTGCGCCGCCATCCACGCGTAGGCGGTAGGTCACGGGTTCGGGCTCTGGCACGACGACCTCGTAGACGCCCTTCGGGTGCACCCGGCTCATGGGCGCGGAACGCCCCTTCCAGAGCACCTCCGCGGTGGAGGCTTCGGGGAGCCAGGCCCGGATCGTCATGCCACGGTCCACCACGTCGTCGGTGGGGTGCATGCCCAGCACGTCGAAGGGCGTCGCGTTGCGTCCGTCGGCGATGGCGTGCAGCGAATCGACCAGATCGACCTTCATGTGAACCACACGTCGGGGTAATGAGTAACCGGCGTTGATCAGAGACCCGTCCGGGGTCTACGTTACCTCGCACGCGTTCCGATCACCACCGAATGGACCGTCCGATGGCGTCCACGACGGCCGTCAGGCCCGGGTCGGCTTCACGACCCGATACCTCTTCCCCACTTCCCTCGCCAGGCCAGGAGTCGGCACGGATGAACATCGTCCACCTCGTGGCCGAGTACTGGCCCTTTGCCCGGTCCGGCGGCCTCGCCGAAGCCGTGCGAGGGATCGCCACCTTCCAGGCCAAGTCGGGTTTCCCAACCACGGCCATCATGCCCCTGTACCGCGTGGTACGGCAGAACACGCCGGGGCTCGTGCCTCTGGGCGAGCCCTTCGCCGTATCGGTGGGACGGTGGGCCGGAAGCGCTCGCCTGTACCAGCTCGGCGACCCGCCTCCCGGTCCCCGGGTGATCTTCATCGACCAGCCCGAGCTGTTCGATCGGGACGGCCTCTACGGAGAGGGCGGGGGCGACTATCCGGACAACCACATCCGGTTCGCCTTCTTCGCGAAAGCGGCGCTCCAGGCGCTGCCGGATCTGGTGGAGGAGCCGGTCGTGCTCCACGCCCACGACTGGCACACCGCGCTGGCGCCCATTCTCCTCGAGACGACGCTGGCGGCCGATCAGGACGTCTACGGACGGATCGCCAGGATCCTGTCGGTCCACAACGCCGGCTATCAGGGTCTGTTCGGACCCGACGTCCTGGACGAGCTGGGGCTCCCCAATGAGCTCTTTCACTGGAGCCTCATGGAATACTACGGCCAGGTCAACTGGCTCAAGGGGGCGCTGGCGTACTCGGACTACGTGGGCACGGTGAGCCCGACCCACGCCCACGAGCTCCGCACGCCCGCAGGCGGGTTCGGCCTGCACGACTCGTTCATCGCCCTGGGGGACCGCTTGGTGGGGATTCTGAACGGGATCGATCTCGACATCTGGAATCCCGAAACGGACCCCGATCTGCCGCAGACCTACTCAAGGGAGGAGCTGGCCGGGAAGTGGGCGTGCAAGGCTGACCTGCAGGCCGCCTGCGGTCTGCCCGTGCGCGACGACATCCCGCTCTTCGGCATGACTGCCCGCCTCGTGAAGCAGAAGGGCTTCGACCTCATCGTGGGGGACGGCCTGCTCTCTCGGATTCCGGAGGCCCAGTTCGTGTTCGTGGGCGAGGGTGAGGCCGGGTATCAGCACGCGCTCGCGGAGGCGGCACGCCAGATGCCGCATCGGGTGACCGTGCGCTTCGATTTCACGGAGCGTCGCGAGCACAGGCTGCTTGCCGGTGCCGACGGCCTGCTCATGCCGTCCCAATACGAGCCCTGCGGCCTGACCCAGATGCGGGCGCAACGCTATGGTGCGCTCCCGGTCGTCCGACGAGTGGGAGGGCTTTCCGACACCGTCGACGACCAGGTCACCGGCTTCGTCTTCGACGAGTTCACCTCAACGGCCCTGGAGAGGGCCATCCGACGGGCCATCGCCCTCTATCCGGATCGGGAGGCGTGGGAGACCCACATGCGCGAGGCCATGAGCCGGGACTTCGGCTGGGAACGGCCGGCACAGGCCTACCTGGACGTGTACGCCAAGGCGTTGGCCGCGCACCGGGCGGCTTGAGCGGTCCACGCTTGCGCAAGGAACTCCTCTCCGTCGTCATTCACGGGCACTTCTATCAGCCGCCCCGTGAAGATCCGTGGCTGGAAGAGGTCCCCCACCAGCCGGCGGCTGCCCCGTACCACGACTGGAACGAGCGGGTCGAGCACGAGTGCTACAGAGCCGTCGTGGCGAGCCGCATCCTCGACCGAGATGGGCACATCCGCGGTATCGTCAACGCCCTCGAGTGGTTGAGCTTCGACTTCGGACCGACGCTCCTGAGCTGGCTCGAGCGCGAAGCGCCTGACACCTACGCCGCGGTGTTGGAGGCGGACCTGGAGAGCTGCCGGCGCCTCGACGGGCATGGCAACGCCATGGCGATGGCGTACCACCATCCCATCCTGCCGCTCTCCGACGCCCGGGACCGCGTGACCGAGGTCCGCTGGGGCATCGCCGACTTTCGTCGTCGCTTCGGTCGAGACCCGGAGGGTATGTGGCTGCCGGAGACGGCAGTCGACGCCCAGACGCTCGACGTCCTCGCCGCCGAGGGTATCCGCTTCACCGTCCTCGCTCCTCACCAGGTGCGGACCGTGCCGGCGGGTGGGCTGCCCGGTCGGTACGTCACCCCGAGCGGGCGGGACATCGCTGTCTTCGTGTACGACGGGGGCGTGGCCCACGACGTGGCGTTCGGTCACCTGCTGAAGGACGGCGCCGCGTGGGCGGACCGCTTGGCCACGCCTCCGGAGGGGGAGAAGAAGAAGGGCGCCCCGGCGCGCCTGCTGCGCTCCATGGCCACCGACGGCGAGACGTTCGGCCACCACCACCGCTTCGGCGAGATGGCCCTGGCTACTGCGCTGGAGCGCCTGCGCGCACGGGACGATGTGGTGGTGGAGAGCTTCGCGTCGTTCCTCGCTCGCCATGAGCCCCGGGAAGAGGTCGAGCTGGTGGCCCCGACGGCGTGGAGCTGCGCCCACGGCGTCGAGCGCTGGCGATCCGACTGTGGCTGCAAGGCGTCTCCCGAAACGGCGAGCGACCAGTCCTGGCGGGGCCCGCTGCGGCACGCCCTGACGTGGCTGGCCAACGAGCTGCACCGCCGGTATGAGCGCGAGACCCGACCGTTGTTGACGGATCCGTGGTCCGCGCGGGATGGGTACGTCGGCACGCTCGCTCCGGACCGTGAGGCGGCCCTCCAGCCGTTCCTGGAGCGGTGGTCCGCCCGGGAGCTCACGGGCGAGGAGCGCCGCCATGTCGTCGAGATGCTGGAGATGGAGCGCAACGCCCTGAGACTGTTCACCTCGTGCGCCTGGTTCTTCGACGACGTGGCGGGCATCGAGGCGCGTCAGGTCCTGACCTACGCGGCCCGGGCCATCGACCTGTACGGAGATGGGGCTGGGCGACTCGAGGACGGCCTGGTCACCCGCCTCGAGAAAGCCGCCAGCAACGACGCCGAGGTGGACACGGCCGGCCAGCTGTATGTCACGGCGGTCGCGCCCGCCGTGCCGGTTCCGCTCACCGTGGCGGCCGCTGCCCAGGTGTTCCGGAGGCTGGGGGGGCGTGCGGTGCAGCGGTGGGGCGCCTACACCGCCTCGGTGGCGTCGGGCGAGGCGTCGGTGTTGCACGGGCCCACGGGCCGGTCGTGGAAGGGGGTGGTGGAGGTGGTGGGCGCCGGGCCGACGACGCTCGAGGCCCGGGTCACGATGCCCACGGAGGCCGGCTCCCGGGTGATCCGCTGGACCGATCTCCCCGTTGCCGTGCAGGAGCGCTTGGCCGGTGCGCTGGCGCTGTCGGCCCAGGGGCTCTCCCCGGATACGGATGGCTCATTCACCCACACCGGCCCACGGGCGGTGCAGATTCACCGCTTGCACCAATCCCTGAATCAGGCGATCGCCGTCCTCGAAGAACGCCCAGGCCCGGCGCCTTCCGGTCCGTCCGCGGATGGAGCCGAGGGGGCCCGGCTCGAGCGGATCCTGGACGCATTGGAGGCCCTCGACGAGGGAGTCCCCTACGACGCGGAGACGCGCCTGTGGCGACTGCTGGGCGATCGCGAGCGCGTGGATGGGCGGGACCCCTCCGACTCGGTGATCCAGGGCCTGCGTCGTCGGTTGGGCTTTGCCACGGAAGCGCCGTGACGCCGCTGCGCTTCTGTTTCGTCCTCCACGTCCACCAGCCCGTGGGGAACTTCGACCATGTCTTCCGGGAGCACGCCGCCGACGTCTACCGGCCGTTTCTGGACTTCCTGGAGGACCGGGAGGTGCTACCCATCGGCCTCCACGTCTCGGGTCCGCTGGTGGAGTGGATGGAGGCGCACGACACGGCGCTCTTGGACCGCATCGGGACCCTGGTGGCCGACGGCCGCGTGGAGCTCCTGGGCGCCGGGTGGTATGAGCCCATCCTGGTGGCGCTGCCCGCGGAAGACCGCCGGACCCAGCTGGCGTGGACGCGGGAGAGGCTGGAGCGCCGGTTCGGAGTCACGCCGGCGGGCATCTGGCTGACGGAGCGGGTGTGGGAGCCCGGGCTGGTACGTGACCTGGCGGCGGCGGGCGTGGAGTACGTCCTGGTGGACGACCACCTCGCCCTCAGGGCCGGCGCGGCCCCTCGGGATCTGCTGGGGCCCCTCCGCACCGAGTCGGAAGGCCGTTACGTGGACCTTCTGGCCATCGACGAGCAGCTCCGGTACCTGATTCCCTTTCGGCCGGCCGCCGAGATCGGCGAAGAGCTACGCCGTCGGCACGCCGCGGGCGAGCCACTGGCTCTCTTCGGCGACGACGGCGAGAAGTTCGGCGGCTGGCCTCGCACCCGCCCCTGGCTCTACGAGCAGGGGTGGCTGGAGTCCTTCGGCGACGTCCTGGACGGGTTGCGGGACGACGGGTCGATCCGCCTGGTCACGCCCGCGCAGGCGCGTGCCGAGCTCCCGGCAAGGGGACCGGTGTACCTGCCGGTCGGCTCCTATCCGGAAATGGAGGAGTGGTCGGGCGGAAACTGGAAAAACTTCCTGACGCGCTACTCGGAGGCGAACCGCTTGCACAAGCGGATGCTGTCCGTGAGCCGGCTGTGCCGCGCCGCCGGGGATCCCCACGAAGCGCGCCGGGCCGTGGGCCGCGCCCAATGCAACGACGCGTACTGGCACGGTGTCTTCGGCGGGCTCTACATGAAGCACCTCAGGGAGGGCGTTCGCCGGGAATTGGCCGCGGCCGAGGCCGTGCTCCGCCGGGGGCAGGGCCTCGCGTGGGAGCGAGCGGATCTCGACGGTGACGGTGCGCTCGAGTGGTGGGTCCACAGTGACCGGTTTTCGGCCTGGGTGAGCCCGTTGGGGGGCGGAACCATCACCGAGCTGATCCACTTCGGCACAGCGCCCGATCTGACCGACGTGCTCACGCGGCGCAGGGAGGCCTACCACGAGGAAGCCGTGAGTCGGTCCCGCGAGGGCGGCGATGGGGTCGCGCAGGCAGTCCCGGACTCCGCGCCGTCGATCCACGACACCGAAGCGATGGCGACCCTGACCCGACTCCCGGCGGCGGACCCGGAGCCCCGCACCCTCGTCGTCGACCGGGTCCTCGGTGGCGACCTGGACCTGGGCACCTATCGGGAGGGCGACGCCACCCCCGTCTGGAGCTGGCCACCCGCTCGATCGTCCGGACCCGAGATGGAGGGGGGCACCCTGACGTGGTCGTTCGAGGCTCACGAAGGGCCGCGGGTTCGAAAGACGATTCGCGTGGACGCGGACGGCGGGGTAGAGATCGCGTGGCGCTGGGATCCTGGCGCCTTCCCAGCCGACGCCTGGTTCGCTCCGGAGCTGTCGTTGGGCCGCCCGGCTCCGGTCGAGCTGACGCCCCCCACCGAGACCTGGACGTATCCCATCGTCACGATATCGAAGTGCCCCGACGGCTTCGAGCCGATCGAGCAGGGCGTGTCCGTGACGCCACGGTGGCCGGCGCGCCTGGGGCGGGCCTCCCTGACCCTTCCCGCGCCCAGCCGGGATACGTCGCCGGCCGGCTCCTGACGCCGTAGCCGGGATGTTTCGGGGACCGGGTCCTGACGCTGTGGCCGGGATCGTCGATGACCCGGTCCCGACGTCGTGGCCGGGATACGTCGAGGACCGGCCCTACGTCGTCGCGCGGAAGGCCCGACGCCGCGAGGGCCTTTCGGCGGAGGGCGCACCCCCCGTACCGTTGTCGTGTCGATGCTTGCACCCCTGCCGGAGGCGCTCATGTTCGTCCCAGCTCCCCGCACCTTGACGGTCGTCATGCTTGCCATCGGGACCGCTCTGACTGCTGCCGGCAAGGCGAGCGCCCAGGAGGCCTCGGCTACCCGCGTGACGCTCCCCGACCCGATCCCCATGGGCACCACCCAGGGCGAGCGCTACGAGCGACTGATCCTCAAGAACGCGGTGGTCGTGAGCGGCCGAGGAACGCCCCGGTCCAATCGTGCAATGCCCCCCGAAGGGCCCATCGACATCGTCATCGAGAACGGCCGCATCGTGGACATGGTCCCGGTGGATCCGGTGAATGCAGCCGGCTACGGGGCGAACGCAGGCGAAGCCGGGGCAGGCCATATCATCGACGTCAGCGGCATGTACGTGATGCCGGGACTCGTGGACATGCACGTCCACCTTCGGGGAAACGACGGCCCGCTGGGTCCGAGGGCCCTGGACTACCAGTACCGGCTGTGGATGGGCCACGGGGTCACGACGATCCGGGATGCGGGTACGGGGGCCAGCCTAGACGTCATGACCGAGCAGCGCGCGCTCTCCGAGACCCACGACATCGTGGCGCCCCGCCTCGTGCTCTGCCAGCGTTGGCCGCTGCCGCTCCGGCGTTGGGACGTGGGCAACACCCCGGAGCGAGCCCGTGAAATGGTCCGGAGCTTCCACGAGCAGGGCGCCGACTGCGTGAAGATCAGCAAGAGTCCCGGCCATTACCCCGACGTGCTCGCGGCGGCCGTCGACGAGGGTCGCACCCTCGGCATGCAGGTCATGGTGGACCTGAAGGTCTCGGAGACCGACGCGGTGACGGCCTCCCAAGCCGGCGTGGCCAGCATCGAGCACTGGTACGGCGTGCCCGACGCGGCCCTCCCCCACACACAGGACTTTCCCGAAGAATACAACTACTGGGAGGAGTTGGACCGCTTCCGCTGGGCCGGAGCCCTGTGGGCCGAGGCCAACGCGTATCCGGAGCGTCTGTCGGCCGTGCTCGACACGCTGATCGCCAACGGCACCGCGTGGAACCCCACGATGGTGGTGTACGAGGACAACCGCGACCTGGCCCGGGTGCTCACGCTGCCGTGGCAGGTGGCGTTCTACCACCCTTCCGTCATCGATCAGATGTGGCCCGATCCCGAGAGGCACGGGGCGTACCACACCGAGTGGAAGACGTCCGACGAGATCCGCTGGAAGGAGAACTTCCGCATCTGGATGGACTGGGTGGACGAGTTCCACGAGCGGGGTGGCAAGCTCACCGTGGGCACTGACACGAGTCCCTGGGGCGGTCTCGCCATGGTGCGCGAGATGGAGCTGTTCCAGGAAGCCGGACTCCACCCCATCGACATCATCCGCACCGCGACGGTGAATGCATACGAGGTTCTGGGGATGGAGGAGCACTGCGGAATCCGGGTGGGCTGCGCGGCGGACCTGGCCGTCGTGAACGGGAACCCGATCGACAATCTGAAGGTCATGTACGGCCTGGGCTTCGGGTTCTTCGGCATCGTGCCTCCCGATGAACAGTGGCAGCACGGCGGCATCCGTTGGACCATCAAGGACGGCGTCGTCTACGACGCTCCGGCCCTCCTGCGCGAGGTCCTCTGGTACGTGCAGCAGGAGGGGGCGGGCAGCGTCACCGACGGGCGCTAGTGTGGTGCTTTTGCAGCACCACGCTAGCTCCGTGACCCACACCTCCGTCTCCCCGACATCCGTGGGTGGAACGCACCGCATCACCCGCGGTCTTCGTCTGTCCACCCTGGGGGGCGCTCTGGCGCTCCTGATCACGGTGCCGACACCGCTCCGCGCTGCCCGGCAGCAAGGGCCCGTGGAGGCCGGGCTCCCCACCGACCCCGTGGAGCTGGCCAGGGGAGAGCGGATCTTCACCGCTCAGTGCTCCCGCTGTCACGGGGTGGGGGGCACTGGTGGCGAGGGGCCGGCGCTGAACCGTCCGTCCCTCAGGAGCGCCCCCGATGACGAAGCCCTCGTGGCAGTCATCTCCGGCGGGATTCCGGGCACTGACATGGGAGGCGCGTGGGTCATGAGCGCGGAGGACGTGCGCCAGGTCGCCGCCTACATCCGCACGCTCGGCCGGACCGAGGTCGTCGAGCTCCCAGGGGACTCGGCCCGGGGCGCGGCCATGTTCATGGGCGACGCCGACTGCACGGCTTGTCACATCGTGTCCGGCGTCGGCACCGGGATCGGTCCGGAGCTCACGGACGTGGGGGCCCGCCGCGGCGCCGCGCACCTCCTGGAGGCGATCATGCAGCCGGGCGCCCGGAGGCCCAGCGCCATCAACACCATGGGGAGCAGCGGGTTCGACGGATACCTGCTGGTCCGGGCCGTGCTGGCCGACGGGAGCAGCGTCGAGGGCATGCGGATCAACGAGGACGACTTCACGCTCCAGCTCCGTGACGATCTGGGCAGATCCTACTCGCTCAGGAAGGACGAGCTGCGGGACGTGGAACGGCTCTTCGACGAAAGCGCAATGCCGAGCTACGAGGGAGTCTTCACGGATTCCGAGCTCGAGGATCTCGTCGCGTATCTGGCCAGCCTCAGGGGGACACCATGACCGTTCGCTCCATCCTCGGCGCGGGCGCCCTGCTGGTGGGCGCCGTGTCCGCTGGCGCCGGGCAGGTGCCGTTCGAGCGCATTCGTGAAGCCGCGGCCGAGCCGCGAAGCTGGCTGACGTACTCGGGGACGTACGACTCGCGCCGGTTCTCCGGTCTCGATCAGATCGACCGGAACAACGCTCACGAGCTGAGGGTGCGCTGGGTCTACCAGATGACCGGCCCCGGACTGGTTGAAACCACGCCTATCGTCGCCGACTCGGTCATGTACATCACCGAGCCGCCCACCAAGGTCACCGCGCTGGATTTGCGCACGGGCCGCAAGCTCTGGAGCTGGGCGGCAGAGCTTCCCACCGAGCTCCGCAACATCGGCTTTCCCCGCGTGAACCGGGGCGTGGCCATCCTGGACGAAACCCTCTTCGTCGGCACGCTGGACGCGCGGTTGGTGGCGCTGGACGCCCGCTCCGGCGCCGTGCGATGGGAGACCCAGGTGGCCGACAATGCCACGGGTCATTCCCTGACCTTGGCACCCCTGGCCCTCGACGGGAAGATCATCATAGGGACCAGCGGCGGTGAGGCCGGCATCCGCGGCTTCGTGGATGCGTACGATCCAACCTCGGGCGATCGCCTGTGGCGCTTCTGGACCGTCCCCGGTCCGGGGGAGCCGGGCAACGACACCTGGGGCGGCGAGAGTTGGAGATACGGTGCCGGCGCCACCTGGCTCACCGGATCGTACGACCCCGCACTGGACCTCCTGTACTGGGGGATCGGCAACCCGGGGCCGGACTGGAATGGAGACGTCCGACCCGGCGACAACCTCTACACCTGCTCGGTGGTCGCGCTGAATCCGGATACCGGCGAGCTGGTCTGGCACTTTCAGTTCACGCCTCATGACACGCACGACTGGGACGCCAACCAGATCCCGGTGCTGGTGGATCTGGAGCTGGACGGCCAGCGGCGGAAGGTCCTGGCAACAGCCAACCGCAACGCCTTCTACTACCTCCTCGACCGAGAGACCGGCGAGTTCCTGATGGGCGCGCCCTACGCAACGCAGACCTGGGCCGAGGGGCTGGACGAGAGCGGCCGCCCGATCGTCAAGCCGGGCACCGAGCCCACGGAAGAGGGCACGCTGGTCTATCCGAGCCTGCAGGGCGCCACCAACTGGCCCAGTCCCTCCTACAGCCCCCGGACGGAGCTCTTCTACGTGCCGGTCCGGGAGATGGGGGCGGTGTACTACAAGACCGAGGTGGAGTACGAGGCCGGTGCCCCCTACATGGGCGGGGGGGAGAGCGCGCTGGACGGCGACGAGGCCTACGGGGCCGTGCGCGCCCTCGACGTCAGGACCGGCGAGCGCCGCTGGGAGTTCCGGCTGCTCACGCCCCCGTGGTCGGGGGTGATGGCCACAGCCGGAGGGTTGGTGTTCGGCGGCTCCAACGAGGGCAACGTGTTTGCCCTCGACGCCGAGACCGGCGAAGCGCTCTGGGAGTTCCAGGCGGGGGCCGCGGTCCGGACGAATCCGGTCTCCTTCGAGATCGATGGCCAGCAGCACGTGGCCATCGCGGCCGGGTCGTCTCTCTTCGTCTTCGGGCTCTAACGGCTCAGCCTCCCGACGTCGCGGCTTCGTCCCGAGACGTGGCCGCCGGCCCCGCGGTGCCCGCGGTGCCGGTGGCACATTCCCTCGCGCATTTCATCCACTTCCCGACAGACATGTCGGCGCTGGAAGCCTACCATTGACGAGTGCCGGCCTGACCCTCGGGCCGAAGGAGGCATGACGCCGGCGGACACAGGGGAGGAGGACCGCAGGAAGCACCTGGAAGGAGGGGGAACATGAACCGAGAGACACTCACGACCACCGGCGGAAGTCCCGTCGCCGACAACCAGAACAGCCTCACCGTCGGGCCCCGTGGACCGCTCCTGATGCAGGACTATCAGCTTCTGGAGAAGCTGGCCCATCAGAATCGCGAGCGGATTCCCGAACGCGTCGTCCACGCCAAGGGCTCGGGTGCCTTCGGGACATTCACCGTCACCAACGACCTCTCCCAGTACACCAAGGCATCCATCTTCTCTCGCGTCGGGAAGGAGACCGAGGTCTTCCTTCGCTTCTCCACGGTGGCGGGCGAGCGGGGCGCTGCGGACGCGGAGCGGGACGTGCGCGGGTTCGCCGTGAAGTTCTACACGGATCAGGGCAACTGGGACCTGGTTGGGAACAACACGCCCGTCTTCTTCGTCCGCGATCCGTACAAGTTCCCGGACTTCATCCGGACACAGAAGCGGGACCCGAAGACGAACCTGCGGTCCAACACCGCGATGTGGGACTTCTGGTCCCTGTCGCCGGAGAGCCTGCACCAGCTGACGATCCTGTTCAGCGACCGCGGCCTGCCGCGTTCGTACCGGCACATGAACGGGTACGGCAGCCACACCTACAGCTTCATCAACGCCGATGGGGAGCGCGTCTGGGTCAAGTTCCACTTCAAGACCCTCCAGGGCATCGAGACCGTGCCCAACGCCGAAGCCGCGACGCTCGTGGGCCAGGACCGCGAGACGCACCAGCGTGATCTATACGAAGCCATCGAGGGAGGCGAGTATCCGCGGTGGCGGCTCATGGTACAGATCATGCCCGAAGTCGAAGCGGCGAAGTACCACGTCAATCCCTTCGACCTCACCAAGGTCTGGCCGCACGCCGATTACCCTCTGGTCGAGGTGGGCGTTCTGGAGCTCAACCGGAACCCCGAGAACTACTTCGCCGAGGTCGAGCAGTCCTCGTTCTCACCCTCGAACGTGGTTCCCGGCATCAGCTGGTCGCCGGACAAGATGCTGCAGGCCCGTATCTTCTCGTACGCCGACGCCCACCGCTACCGCGTCGGCACGAACTACGAGATGCTGCCCGTGAACAGGCCGCGCTGCCCCGTGCACAACTATATCCGGGACGGCGCCATGCGCTTTGACGCCAACGAGGGCGGCAAGGTGCATTACGAGCCGAACAGCTTCGGCGGGCCGGTGGAGGATCCCTCGCTCAAGGAGCCGGCCCTCGGGATCGACTTCGCCATGGCGGACAGGTTCGACCATCGGGAAGGGAACGATGACTTCACCCAGCCCGGCAACCTCTTCCGGCTCATGAGCGAGAGTCAGAAGGAACAGCTGTTCCACAACATCGCCGAGGCCATGGAGGGCGTGCCCGAGGCGATCGTCCATCGCCAGCTCGCACTCTTCTATCAGTGCGATCCGGCGTACGGCGAGGGGGTGGCTCGCAGGCTCGGCCTGGACGTGGAGTTCGAGGTGGAGGGGCGGGAGCCGGTCGGCGTCTAGAGGCTCTTGCCGACGGAGCGCCACACGCGTGAGGGCCTCGGGTGAGCGGCGCCGCCGCGGATCGCGGTGGTGCCGCTCTCCGGGCGCCGGGCGTCTGCCTCCGGTGCGGCGCTCACCTGGGCCTCTACCGCTGAGGCTGCCCCGGCGCTGGATCGGCGCTGCACCTTCGCAGCAACCGGGCGAAGGAGCTCACCGCTCCGCGACGGCGGCGTAGACGCTGTCGATGAACCCGCTTTCGTCGATCTCCCGCATCAGGGAGTCGTCATAGAAGTCGCCCGCGACGTGCTTGCGCATCTCGTTCGAGTCGTAGAGCTCGAGCGTGGCGTCGATGCCGTCGTAGCAGGGGTAGGGCTCACGGGGAATCCAACGACCCCCGTCGTAGAATGTCGCCGCGTAGGCCGCGTCCGTGACGCCGTGCCACTCCTCCAGGACCTCGAGCGCCAGCTCGCGGTCGGCATGAAACAGCGCGATGCCCTCGATCGTCGCCTGGAGGAAGCGGCGTGCTGCGTCACGGTTCGCCTCGGTCTCCAACCACCCCGGTTCGACGCGCACGCTGTTGCCGGCGACCGGCAGGTCCCAGGTCCGTGTGTCGACCAGGCTCGGGAAGCCCTCCCGCCGAGCCTGCGCCAATCGCCGCTCACTCGCCACGATCGCGTCCACGCGGCCGTCGCGAAGCGCGCGCATCGTACGACCGCCGAGCATGATCGAGATGTCCTGTACCGGGTCCCAGCCCATGCGCTCTGCCAGTCTCAGGGCCACGAAGCCGGTTGTGGTGTGCGTTCCCGAGGAGATGCCCAGACGCTTGCCTTTCAGGTCCTCGAGGGTCTCGATCTCGGGTCGTGCGACGATGTGGGCCCGCACGACACAGTCGGTCGAGGCCAGCATTACGCGGGTGAAGGCCGTCGCTTTGGTGACCATGTCGACCATCATGGGGGTTCCGCCGTCCACGCTGATGTCGGGGCGACGGGGTCTCTCGGTGGACGGCTCCCAACCACCGCGAAAGTCGGGCTCCGGCATCCACAGCCGGACGGCGAGACCGTGCTTCTCGTAGAGACCCTGATCTGCGGCGATCACGAAGGGCAGCTTGCTGACGGACCGGGACCCCAACTCGACGCTGAGCGGGATCAGGTCACCTTCAGCGCGCGGCGCATCCGGGTCACACCCGAGGGCAACGGCGCAGAAGCACAGCGAGCCCAGAACTCCCCTCGAAGGGCCCCTGCGCCATGAAGATCGTGTCACGGTGGTACCGCGGGGTCCATGAGCGGTGGCGAAGCTCCGATCGAACATCCGAGTGCCCGGGGTGGGAGGGTGGTGGACGTCAGTGGCTCGCCAGACGCCGGCGCACCGTCAACTGCTCGATGACCACGATCACGGCGAGTCCTGCGGCGGCGACGCCGAGGATCACGTTGACGGAGGACCCAGCGCTGAAGGCGAGCGCGCCCAGCGTAAGCGCCAGGACCATCAAGCGGTTCCACAGCACGCAGCGAAGCGCGCGCCAGAGCGAGGCCGCAGTCGATACCAGGAACAGGGTGAGCCCCACCCCGACGGCTGCGGCGATCTGGACGAGCCCGTAGGCCTCCGGATGGAACGACGCCTCGAAGCCCACGGCCAGTGCGATGATCCCGCTCACCAGCGGGAAGTGTCCGAAGGAATAGGCGTCCCGCGCGAGTTGGGAGCGCGCCGGACCCTCGATGGCGATCAAGGACTCTTCGAGCACCCCCTGCACCCACCCGAAGTAGGTCCACCACAGGAGGCAGGTCAGCACCACCGCGATCGAGCCGGTCACCAGGACGGGCAGCGTGACGCCCGACACGAGCGCGCCGCCGGCGACGATGAGCGACTCGCCGAGAGCGATGATGATGATGAGACCGTGCCGCTCGGCGAAGTGGCCGGCGTGGACGCCCCACGACCACTTGTTTCCAGCCAGCCAGGCCGCTCCGAAGTCCATGGCTATGGCCGCGAGCCAGATCCAATCTCGCAGAGACGGATCGACCAGGCTGCCGACCAGCACGGCGACCAGACCTCCGATCGAGAGCATGGCGAAGGCGCGAACCGAGGATCTCTGCGCGCCGTCGGTGAGCACCTGGTAGTAGAGGCCCAACCCCAGGGTGCGAACGCCCACATAGGACAACGCGAACCAGAGTGCCCCCGTCGTATCGGAGAAGGCGTCGTCCAACGACACCGCCATCACGAACGCGACGCCCGTGGAGACGAGCGTGCCGACCCGGACGTGGTGGTGCTGTGTGTTGGCAGAGTTCAGGGCCCACGTGAACTGGGTCCATCCCCACCAGATGAGCCAGAAGACGACCACCGCGCGGAAGATCCCGTGGGCATCCAGGTGATGGGCCGCGTAGTGGGTCACCTGGGTGATCGCGAACACGAATACCAGGTCGAAGAAGAGCTCGACGAACGTCGCGCCCTGGTCCTCCGGCGATACCATGCTGACTTGGCTCATGAGGGGCGAAGGTAGGGATGGGGGTGGGTCGGGCAAGGCCGGGTGGGGCGTGGGCACGAGCAGTGGGTCGCTCCGAGGAAGGTCGGCCGACCTGGGAACCGTCACGCAACCGAACGAGCTAGGCGTCGCTCACCGAACCACGACCCCACTCACGAAGCAGCACACATCCGCTTCGACGAGGATAGGGCATCTTCTGAGTCAAGGCTGCACCACGCTCGACGAGAAACTTGATGGGCCCCCTCCACGTACGTAGCTTGCACAGACCGGCGTCCGAGGTGGACGCCGACACGAGTGATCGCGAGATGCACCAGTGATCCGACTCCGCGTAGGGGCCAGCCCCCGGAAGTGGTATCCGCCTGGCGTCACCTGACGCCCGGGCGCTGGAGTCCGATCCCATACAGGAAACCCGAGTGATGAGAATCCTCACCAACTCCGGCTTCGACGCTGTCGCGGACCGCCCCTGGGCGGGACTGCGGTACGGGCGGATCGTGCCCAAGGGCATGATCGGCAGCGTCGTGCCGGCCGCCACGCAGGCGGAAGTGGAGGGGGTGCCTTAGGACCGGGTTTCTCGCGTTTCGGCCGCATAGCCAACGCGGCCTTCCGGATCCTTCGGGACCCGGGAGGCCGCGTTTCTCTTGCAGGTCGAAATCGGGAGCCACAGGGGCTCCGGGACGGGGGAGAGGACGATGTCGGAGCATCGCAGTCGGATGGACCAGGAGATCATCAGGCGGTACACGGATCAGCCCGCGAGGTTGCCGGTCGAGCTGCGCAAGCGGATCGAGGCCGAGTGGGGGGGACGTCCGGTTCAGCTGTACACGCTGGTTGATCTGGACGCGTCCATGAATCTGGTGCGCAGCTGGGTGGCACTCGGGCCCGAGCACCTGGCGATCGCGACGGAGAAGCGGTCGAGACGGGATTGGGTGGTGCGGAGCGTGCCGCGCAGCCAGGTCCGGGAGCTGAGGGAAGCCCCGGGGCTGAGCGGGAGCGTGCTCACCGTTCTGGGTGCTCCCGGCGATCCGGCCCTGGCCATCCTGCGGTACACGCACCGTCAGCGCCGGGCCGTGGAAAACCTCCGGTTCGTGCTCGAGGAGCAGCTCCGGGGTCGCTCGGTGAGCTCCGAGGACGCAGACCGGGAGTACGCCGATTCGGTGGCGGCCCCCATCCGGGAGGCCCAGGCGCTGGTGGCTGGGAACAAGGCTCGCGTGCTCTGGCGACTGCTGTCGTACTTGAAGCCGTACAGGCGGCAGGTGGCCCTGGGGTTCGCCGCGGCCGGTGTCATCACGGCCGTGAGCCTCGTCCCGCCGTACCTGGCCGGCTACCTCATCGACGAGGTCGTGAGGCCGGCCCAGGAAAGGCGCCTGGACGTGTCAGCAGCGGGGAGGATGGCATGGATCGCCGTGCTGGCCATGGCAGCCGTGTACCTGATCCGTCAGGGGGCTGCCCTCGTGCGCCTGCGCCTGATGTCGGTGCTGGGTGAGCTCGTGGCCCGGGATCTGAGGACCGAGCTGTACGAGCACCTACAGCGGTTGAGCCTGGGGTTCTTCTCGCGAAAGAAGACGGGAGGCCTGATCACGCGGGTGAGCTCGGATACGGACCGGCTCTGGGAGTTCCTGGCGTTCGGCATCGTGGACGTGTCGCTGTCGGCGGTGATGCTGATGGGCTTGAGCGCCGTGCTGCTGAGCCTGGACTGGCGTCTGGGCCTGGTCATGGCGTTGCCGGTACCGGTGTTCTGCTGGGCCATCTTCAAGCACGGGGAGCGCATCAACAGGCTGTTCACCCGGGCCTGGCGGAAGTGGTCGGCGCTGACCGACGTGCTGTCGGACACGATCCCGGGTGTCCGGGTGGTGAAGGCATTCAACCAGGAGGAGAGAGAGAAGTCACGGTTCGGTTCCCGGAATCGGGAGGCAACGGAGGAGTTCAACCGGATCCACGCGCACTGGACCACGTTCTGGCCGGCGCTGATGCTGGCCGTGCACGGGACCACCGTGGCCGTGTGGGCCTTCGCCGTTCCGCGCCTGGTGGGTGGTGTTGACGAGGCGGCGAGCCTGTCGGCAGGGACGTTCGTCTCGTTCCTGCTCTACACGACCATGTTCGTGGGGCCGATGGAGGTCATCGGTCAGATGGCCCGGACCGTGAACCGGGCGACGAGCTCGGCGCACCGGGTGTTCGAGGTGCTGGACACCGAGCCGGAGATCGTGGACGTGCCCGACCCGGTGCGTCTCGATCCGGTGTCGGGCCGGGTCACGTTCGAGAACGTGAGCTTCGGGTACGACGGCGTCCGTCAGGTGCTCAAGGGTGTGACCTTCGACGTGGCGCCGGGCGAGATGATCGGGCTCGTGGGGCCGAGCGGAGGGGGGAAGACTACCGTCATCAACCTGATCGCGAGGTTCTACGACGCCACCGGCGGACGCGTGCTCATCGACGGCGTGGACGTCAGCCGCCTGGAGATGGGCCACTACCGTCGCCAGATCGGGATGGTGCTTCAGGACCCGTATCTGTTCCACGGGACGATCCTGGAGAACGTCCGCTACGGCGTGCCCGAGGCGTCGCTGGATCAGGTGATCGAGGCCGCGCAGGCGGCGAACGCCCACGACTTCATCCTGCACCTGGCTCACGGCTACGACACCGTGGTCGGCGAGCGTGGCCAGACGTTGTCGGGGGGCGAGCGGCAGCGGATCTCGATCGCCCGGGCGATCCTCCAGGATCCCCGGATCCTGATCCTGGACGAAGCCACCAGCGCCGTGGACACCGAGACGGAGCGGAACATCCAGCTGGCGCTGGACCGGTTGGTGGCGGGGCGGACCGTATTCGCCATCGCCCACCGCTTGTCCACGCTCCACAAAGCGTCACGCCTGTTCGTGATGAAGCAGGGGAGGTTGGTGGAGAGCGGGACGCACGCGGAGCTCCTCGAACGCGAGGATGGACTGTACCGCAAGCTCCACGAGCTGCAGCTGGAGTTGGTGGTGGGGCAGGGCGGTCGAGCTCGCCTGTAGCGCCTGCGTTCGGAGTTGGTGGTGGGGCAGGGCGATCGAGACTCGCCTGTAGCGCCTGCGCTCGGCCGCAGGTCGTTCGGCGATTGCATGCGTGTTCCGCCTGCCTCGCTCTGCCGCTACGCGCGGCAGACAGTCGCTGCAGGAGAGATCGATTCGCCCTGCCCTTTCCAACCGGTAGGGGGGATGGGTGGAGTGGGCGGGATGGTGGACGGCCCGTTCCGCGAGCGTCCTGCCCACCACGGTGGGGGCCGGTGGAGTGGCGGCGATGGTCGCGCGCTCCACGGGCGCTCCACACACCATGGCTCGGGCCTTTGTGGAGTGGACGGGATGGTTGGCCCGCTCCGCGAGCGTCTCGCGGTGCGTTCGGGGGGGTGGCTGGCTGGGCGGGGTGACTGGAAACGAGCGACATGGAATCTGGACGACGACCGGCAGGGTGGAGGTGAGGCGGGTCGGTCTCCCCCGCAGCGAAGTCGGCTGCGCGTAGCAGCCGTAGCTCGCATGCGGAGTGAGCCTTCGGGTGCCCGCCGGCGAGCCGCGAGCGCGAGCAGCGGGGGAGACAGCTCCGACTCACCCCACAACACAAACGGCAGAAAGGAGGGAAGAACCCGTGAGCGAGTTGAGGTTGGAGCGGAGAGTGGACGGCCAGCTCTGGGTCGTGCGGAACGGGCGGGCAGACCCGGTGCGCGTGTACCGGTGCTTCCCCTGGTCGGAGCCGGAGCGGTTCGTCTCGCTCCGGGACGACGACGAGCGGGAGCTGGCCATGGTCACGGAGCTGGCGGAGCTGGATGAGGCCTCGCGAGTCGTACTCGAGGGCGCGCTGGCAGAGGCCGGGTTCGTGCTCGAGGTCACGGCCATTCGCAGTGTGGAGGACGAGGTAGAGATCCGGGCGTGGCAGGTGGACACGCGCCAGGGTGCGCGGACCTTCCAGACCAGGCTTGACGACTGGCCCCGGGAGGTGCCGGGCGGCGGATTGTTGATACGGGACGTTGCGGGGGACCTGTACCACGTGCCGAATCCCGCTGAGCTGGACCCACGGAGCAGGGAGCTGCTGTGGGCCTACTCGGACTGACCCGGGCGCTGGACGCCACGTCGGACGACCCCGCTCCCCCCGTCGGGAGGAGGGTCGCCGCGTGGCCGGGCCGGATCACGGCCGCCCGGTCCGGCAGCCGTCGGGGGTGACCCGGCGCGTGCACGACGTCAGAGACCATGGACCTCGGGCAACTCCCGGGCGAACCCAAGCGTCTCTTCCTTGCGTAGGGAAAGCGCGTCTGCATGTTGGGGGCGGGCCGGTGCGTCCGCTACCTGGCACCCCTCATGGAAGGACACTGATGTCCCACGTCCGTGCGATCGGTCTCGCCGTGGTAGTGGCCCTCCTACCCGCCTGCGCGCCTCAGCCCACCGAGATCCTCTGGGACGATTACGGCATCCCCCACATCTTCGCCGCCACCGATGAAGCTCTGTTCCATGCATTCGGCTGGGCGCAGATGAACAACCATGCCAATCTCGTGCTTCGGCTGTACGGCGAGGCCAGGGGCCGGGCCGCAGAGTACTGGGGTGAGGAGGCCCTCCAGTCCGACTGGTGGGTGCGGACCATGGACGTCCCCGGCCGAGCGGCGGAGTGGTACGAGGCTCAGGACAGCGAGGTTCGCGGTTTCCTGGACGCCTTCGCCGAGGGCATGAATGCCTGGGCCGAGGAGAACGGAGACCGGATCGACGCCTCGGTCCGTCGCGTGCTCCCCGTGGAGCCCACGGACGTGCTCGCTCATCTCCAGCGGATCGTGCACTTCACGTTCGTGTCCAACCCGGGCCTCGTGCCCCAAGGCTTCGCAGCAGCAGCGCTGGCGGCCATCGATGCGGAAGCGGCTCAGCCGGCCAGTCTCCCTGGGCCCACCCCTTCACGCGCCGGCTCGAACGCCTGGGCGATCGCGCCAGAGCGATCCATGAGTGGCAACGCGCTACTCCTGGCCAACCCCCACCTTCCGTGGCGTGGGCTTTTCACATGGTTCGAGGCTCAGCTGACGAGCCCCGGCGTGGACGCGTATGGTGCGGTGCTCGTAGGCCTGCCGCTCCTGCCCATCGCCTTCAACGACCACCTCGGCTGGACGCACACAGTCAACACGTACGACGGAGCCGACGTCTACCTGCTCGAGCTGGATGGCACCGGCTACGTCATGGATGGCGAGACCCGGCCCTTCGAGGTCCGCGCCGAGCTGCTGAAGATCCGCCAGGAGGGAGATCTCCCAAGGGAGGAATGGCTCAACGTACGGGAGTCCGTGCACGGACCCGTGATCGGCGAGACCGTCGAGGAGGCCGTGGCGCTGCGGGTCGCCGGGCTGGACGCGTCGCAAGTGCTCCGCCAGAGCTGGGACATGCTGCGTGCGAGGGACCTCGAGTCGTTCGAAGCGGCCATGGCCATGTTGCAGTTGCCCATGTTCACGACCATCTACGCCGACCGGGACGGCAACATCCTGCACCTGTTCAACGGGCGGGTGCCCGAGCGCGAGGCGGGTGACTTTACCTACTGGCAGGGCCTCATCCCGGGCGCCACCCACGGCACCCTGTGGGACGACGTCCACCAGTACGAGGAGCTCCCTCGCGTGCTCAGTCCCGAGTCCGGATGGCTGCAAAACGCCAACGATCCCCCGTGGACCACCACCTTGCCCCGCGCACTGGACCCACGATCGTTTCCCGACTACATGGCGCCTCGGGGGATGGCGTTCCGACCTCAACGCTCCGCCCGCATGCTCCGCGAGGACGAGGCGCTCTCCTTCGAGGAGCTGGTCACGTACAAGCACTCCACGAGGATCGAGCTCGCGGACCGGCTCCTGCCTGAGCTGCTCCCCCTGGCCCGGACCCGAGGATCCCCGACCGCCAGAAACGCTGCGGACGTGCTGGAGCGCTGGGACAGGCTCGCCGACGCGGACAGCCGCGGTGCCGTCCTCTTCCTGGCCTGGGCCCAGGAGCTGTCGCGGAGGAGCGGTGGGTTCGACCAGATCTTCGCCCACGGCTGGGACCCGGACCGCCCGCTGGAGACGCCCAACGGCCTGGCCAACGCCGACGTGGCGGTGAGCGCCCTGGAGGCGGCCGCCGCTGCGGTACGGGACCGGTACGGACAGCTGGCCGTGGCGTTCGGACACGTCTACCGACTTCAGCGGGACGACCTCGATCTGCCTGGCAACGGCTTTGCCGACCCGGTGGGCGTTTTTCGAGCGGCCTGGTACCGTGATCAGGGCAACGGCCGGTTCGAGATCATGGGCGGCGACAGCTACGTCGCCGCAGTGGAGTTCTCGGATCCGGTGCGCGCCATGGCATTGATCGGTTACGGCAACGCTTCCCAGCCTGGTTCGCCCCACAGGACCGATCAGCTGCGCTACTTCTCCGGCAAGGAGCTACGGCCCGTCTGGCGCACCCGCTCCGAGATCGAGGCGCACCTGGAGGATCGCACGGTCTTCTAGGGGGGTACTCGCTGCGACCGCTCCGGGGGCTCAGCCCCCGGCCCACCCCAACCGACAGCCCCGACCTATGAGCTTCGAGCGCACCGACGTCCTGGTGCTGGGCGGCGGCCTGGCCGGCCTCAGCCTCGCCCTGCGGGTGGCCGGTCGCCAGCAGGTCACGGTGGTCACCAAGACCGAATTCCCGGCCAGCAACACGTGGTGGGCCCAGGGCGGGATCGCCGCCGTGGTGACGTCGGAGGACTCCTTCGAGCGGCACATCTCCGACACCGAGGCTGCTGGGGCCGGCCTGGTGAACGCGCAGGTCGCGCGCAGGGTCGTGGAGGCCGCTCCCGGGCTCGTTTTCGATCTCGAGGCCTGGGGCGTCGAGTTCGACCGACAGGACCAAGGCGAGTACGACCTGGGCCGGGAGGGTGGCCACGGGCTGCGGCGGGTGCTCCACGTGGGAGACATGACGGGGCCCGGCATCGGGCGCGTGCTCCTCGAGCGGGCCCGGGAGCATCCGGGCATCCGGCTGATCGAGCACAGCATGGCCGTCGACCTGATCACTGCCCGGCGGCGGTTCAAACAGCGGGAGGACCGCTGTCTCGGGGCCTACCTGTTGGATACCGGCACCAATCTCATCGAGCCCCTCCTCGCGTCCGTGACGATCCTGGCCACGGGCGGCTCGGGCAAGGTCTACCTCTACACCTCCAACCCCGACGTCGCGACCGGCGACGGCGTGGCCATGGCGTACCGGGCGGGCTGCTCGGTGGTGAACATGGAGTTCACCCAGTTCCATCCGACGTGCCTCTATCATCCGGAGGCGAAGAGCTTCCTCATATCCGAAGCCGTCCGCGGAGAAGGAGGCGTGCTGTTGGGCGAGGACGGGCGCCGCTTCATGGAGGACGTGCACGAGATGGCGGAGCTCGCGCCGAGGGACATCGTGGCCCGTGCCATCGACGCCGAGATCAAGCGGAGCGGCTCCGACTGCGTATACCTGGACATCAGCCACAAGCCCCGGTCGATAATCCGCGACCGCTTTCCCACCCTCGTGGACGCCTGTGCCCGCTACGGCTTCGACCTGGTGAACGAGCCGGTCCCGGTGGTGCCCGCGGCACACTACCAGTGCGGCGGCGTGTGGGCGGACGAGAACGGACGCACGGACCTCCCTGGGCTGTACGCCATCGGCGAGGTGGCCTTCACCGGCTTTCACGGCGCAAACCGGATGGCGTCCAACAGCCTTCTGGAGTGTTTGGCCTTCGGCGCTTTCGCGGCGGACGACGTCCTGGCGGGGGAGCTCCGGGTCCCTGCCGTGCCCGAGGACGGCCGACTCGACTGGGAATACGGCGACGCCGTGCCCCCGGACGAGCAGATCATCGTGGCGCACAACTGGGACGAGGTGCGACGCGTGATGAGCAACTACGTGGGCATCGTTCGGAGCGACAGGCGGCTGGAGCGGGCGGAGCGGCGGATCGCGAACCTGGCACAGGAGGTGCAGGAGTACTACTGGGGTGTGATCCCCAACAAGGACCTTCTGGAGCTCCGGAATCTGGTCCAGGTGGCGTGGCTGATCGTGCAGAGCGCGAGGCGCCGCAAGGAGAGCCGCGGCCTCCACTACACCATCGATCACCCGGAGACGTCGCCGGTGGCCGAGAACACGGTGGTGCTCCCGGTCGCCCACTACCCCTGACGGAGACGAGACATGATGGAGCGCCTCGCAGGCCCCATCGCGGGCTCCCTCCTGGCGCTGGTCACCCTGGCCGGATGCGGCGGCTCGAACGAGGGCGGCCTGGTGGTGAGTGGACCCCCCGTGGCCCAAGTGGTCGTGACGCCGCTCACACGCAATATCCTGGAGGGAGAGACCGCCCAGCTCACGGCCACCGTCTTCGCGGCGGACGGCAGTGAGATCGTAAGCGCGTCGATCGTCTGGTCCACGAGCAACGCGGAGATCGCCGAGGTGAGCTCGAGCGGGCTGGTGACCGGGGTCTCCGCGGGCGCCGCCCAGATCACCGCTCTGGCGCGTTCCGGCGGCGCCGAGGCCGAGGCGGGCGCCCTGGTCACGATAGAGGCGAGACCGGACTCCTGAGGGGCGGCCTGCCGGCCACGCATCGGCTGACGGTCTCGGCGGCCCTCGGACTGTCGACGCGCCACCGCTACCGGAGCGCTTCCTCCAGGGCGGTGGCCGCGTCGGTGCGCTCGTCCCGGTACTTCACGATCACGGGCGCGTAGACCTCGACCCCGTGGGCCCGGGCGAAGTCGCTGGACGCGGGCCGCGTTCCGGGCACGACCACCGCGCCGGCCGGCACCGTCAGCGGATTGGCCGGACCCGCCCGCCGGATCTCGCCACGCACCAGGTCGAATAGGGGCGTCGACGCGGTCAGGTTGACGCCCGGAGCCAGGACGGCCCGGGTCTCGACCAGCGTCCCCTCGAAGAGGCCCGTGTTGGCGCCGACCATGACGTCGTCCTCCACGATCACGGGGCGCATGCCCACCGGCTCGAGCACCCCACCGAGCTGTGCGCCGGCGCTCAGGTGCACCCGCTCGCCCACCTGGGCGCACGACCCGACCAGTGCGTGGGAGTCCACCATGGTGCCCGCACCCACCCAGGCGCCCACGTTGACGTAGGCCGGCGGCATGATCACCACGTTGGGCGCCAGGTAGGCACCCGCACGCACGGTGGTCCCGCCGGGGACGATGCGGATGTTCTCCTCCACACCCCGAGTCTTTCGGAGTGGGAGGGTGTCGCGGTCGAAGAAGTCGGGTCCGAGGTCCGCGAACCGGCGCGTGCGACCGACCCGGAACGCCAACAGGATGCCGGCTTTGACCCACTCCACGGCCTGCCACCCGTCAGGACCCTTGCGGGCGGCGCGAATCGCACCGGTCTCGAGGGCGTCCAGAAGGCGGCGGACGGCGCTGCGGGCCGCGTCACCGTCGACAGGCGTGGCCTCTTCGGCGAGTGCTTCGATCTCGGCGCGCAGCTCGTCCAGCTCGCTCATTCGGGGAGGCCCACCGCTATCGAGTCGTCTATTGCCATTCAGACAGCTCCCTCTCAGCCGGCCCCGTCATTCCAGAAGCCCCGCCGCCACGAGCGCGTCCTCCAACGCGTCCGCATTCGTCTCCGTCATGGGAGCCAGCGGCAAGCGGAAGCGGGCGTCCATGCGCCCCATCATCTGGAGCGCCGTCTTCACGGGCACGGGGTTCGTCTCGACGAAGTTCGCCTTCATCAGGGGGTAGAGGCGGTAGTGCGCCTGACGGGCCGCGGCAATGTCTCCGGCCAGTGCCGAGGACACCAGGGCCGACATGAGGTCCGGCGCTTCGTTGGAGACGACCGAGATCACACCGTCGCCTCCGGCGGCCACGATGGGAAGCGTCAGCGCGTCGTCGCCGGAGAGGACGACAAGCCCGTCGGGTCGCCCCTGGAGGACGGTCATGATCTGCTCGAGATTCCCCGACGCCTCCTTCACGCCCACGACGTTCTCGATCTCGGCGATGCGAAAGAGCGTGGCCGGGTCGATGTTGCCGCCAGTCCTGCCCGGCACGTTGTACACGACGAGGGGGATCTCGGCCGCTTCCGCCACCGCCTCATAATGGCGGAACAGGCCTTCGGGCGAGGGCTTGTTGTAGTACGGGCTCACCGACAGCACTCCGTCGGCGCCCGCGGCTCGCGCGCTCCGGGCCAGCCGGGTCGCGTGCTCGGTATCGTTGGTCCCCGCTCCTGCCATCACCGGGACCCGGCCAGCCGCCGCGGCAACCGCCGCCTCGATGACCGCCCGCTGCTCGGCGTCATCCAGCGTGGCGCTCTCGCCGGTCGTCCCGCACGGAACCAGGAAGTCTACGCCCCCCTCGATCTGGAACTCGACGTGTTGCGCGAAGCCCTCCAGATCCGGAGACCCGTCCTCGTGAAATGGAGTCACGAGCGCCACGCCCAGGCCCCTCCAGCGCCCTGCCGCCATGGTCATCCTCCTTCAGGGCCGAAACGCTCAGCCATCATGTGGTCCAGGGTGTAGAGGCCCGGCCGCCCCCGGATCCACTCTGCCGCCGCCAGCGCGCCACGGGCGAAGCCAGCTCTGTCCCGGGCGCGGTGCCGGAGCTCGATACGATCGTCGGGGCCGTCCAGTCCCACCGTGTGCGTGCCGGGCTCCTCACCCGCCCGGACGACCGAGACCTGGAGCACTGACGGGTCCACGGGGCCTTCCGGAAGGCCGGCGGACCACCGGTCCTTCCCGGAGAGCTCGTCGACGAGCCCCTGGGCCAACCGAACGGCGGTGCCGCTGGGATGATCCGCCTTGTGGCGGTGATGCGCCTCGCTCACGTGCACGTCGTAGTCTCCGGCCCTCTCGGCCAGCCGAGCGGCATGGCGTGCAAGGCGGGCGAAAAGCTGCACGCCCAACGAGAAGTTGGGCGCGTAGATCAGTCCCCTGCCAGAGGCTTCGACGATACCCTCCACCTCGGCGAGACGGTCGTACCACCCGGTCGTGCCCACCACCACGTCGAGTCCGACGCCCGTGGCCGCCCGCACGTTTTCCACCACCGCGTCCGCGGTCGTGAAGTCGATGGCCACCTCGGCGCCGGAAGCGAGCATGGCGGCCACGCCGAGCCCCTCCCGGTGGCTCGTGGAGTCGACCCACGCCACCACCGTGTGGTCCAGCCGCGGCGCGAGCGCCTCGACGACCTTGCCCATTCGGCCGCAACCCATCAGCGCCAGGTTCACGGCGAGGGATCCCTGGCCAAGGCCCGCACCGACGGGTCTGGTGGCCTCGACGGGTCCAGCGACGGCTGCTCCGGGCTCCGCCTCTCGACGAGGCGGTCGTGGATGCGCTGCACCACGGCGGGTGCCCGTTCCTGGTCCACGAGGAAGCTCACGCTCACGTCCGACGCCTGGCTGATCAGATGGATGGGCGTGCTTCCCACGGCCTCGAACATGCGTCCGCTCACGCCCGGCTCCTGCAGGAGTCCATGGCCGACCACGGTGACCGTGGCCAACCTGCGTACGACTTCGACGTCCGCGAACTCGTTGAGCTCCACGCCCACCTGGGTCACTTCCTCGTCCTCGTCGATGGTGAAAGCCGTCGACGAATGGGAGGTAGCCACCAGGTCCACCGGGAGCTCGTGTCGGGCGAGCACCTCGAACACCCGCGCCAGGAAGCCGTAGGGCAACGAGGCGGCGTGAGCTCGGACCTTGATGAGGATGACGCCGGGCTTGTACGCCACCGCGGCCACCTCCGGCGAGCCCCTGCGGTCCCACCGGATCCGGGTCTCCCGCCCACCTGGATCGAACGAGTTACGGATCCGGAGCGACAGGCCATGGGACACCGCCCACTGGGCTGCCCTGGGGTGGATGACCTTGGCCCCGAAATAGGCCAGCTCCACGGCCTCCTCGAACCCGATCTCTGCGATGTGCCGTGCTCCGGCCACGGCCCGGGGATCCGCCGATAGCATGCCGTCGACGTCGGTCCAGATCCAGACTTCCGTCGCGCCGAGGGACGACCCCAGGATCGCTGCGGTGAGGTCGGAGCCGCCCCGACCCAGCGTGGTGGTCACCCCGCTCACGGTGGCGGCCACGAAGCCCTGGATCACCGGCACTACGCCCTCGGCGAGCAGCGGCTCGATGGCGTCCTTGATCTGCTGCTGCGTGATGTCTTCCAACGGACTGGCATGACCGAAGCGGGTATCGCTCCGAATCAGCGTCCGTGCGTCGACCACCCGAGCCGGACGGCCCCGCGCGTCGAGGGCGGCGGCCATGAGCTCCGCCGATAGATCCTCTCCCGCCGAGGTCACCTCGTCGGCGAGGCGAGCGTGGAGCACCGGATCGGCCGCTCCTGTGGCCGCGGCCGGTGCCGTGAGGACACCCTCCAGACGGGTCAGGACCTGATCGGTCCGAGCCTCCACCGCCAGCAGGTCTTCGAGGCCGGGGGTCAGAGCCCGCGCCGCCCCCAGGTGCCGGTCGCGCAAGTGCTCCACGGCGGCTCGGATCCCGTCCGTGTCGCCACTCTGGTGGCAACCGATCAGGGCGGCGAGCTGGTCGGTCGTTCCGGCGGTGGCGGACACGACCACGACGGCCTGCGCTGGCCCGGCGGCCACGAGGTCGGCGGCGTGACCGATGCGTTGCGCGTCCGCCAGTGACGTGCCGCCGAACTTGTGAACGATCACGGCCGCCCCGAGAGCGTCGCTCGCCGGAGCCGGCCTGGGCCGCTCCACCGGCGTGCCGCCCTCCACGACCTCCGTGGGCCAGGGTGTCATCGGGCCAACATCCGGGAGGTCACGCCAACGGCGTGACAGAGCTCTGCGTTCAGGAGCGCCGCACCGGCAGCGCCCCGGATCAGGTTGTGGGCAAGCACGAGGAAGCGTACGTGAAGCGCAGGGCATGGGCGCACCCTTCCCACTGTCACGACCATACCTTGGCCCCGGTCCCGATCGAGGCGCGGCTGGGGCCGGGCATTGCCCGGAATCAGCTCGATGGGCCGCTCCGGCGCGCTGGGCAGTCCTCGGGCCTCCTCGGGTGGCTCGAACGACGTGAACGCCGCCTCGACGTCTTCGGGGCTGGCCCCGTTCCGGAACGACGCCGAGACCGCCACGAGGTGCCCATGGAGGACCGGGACTCGGTTCGCATGGGCGGAGACGACGAAGTCGCCATGCACGATACGGTCAGGATTCCGGTGGCCGAGGATCTTCTGGGACTCCTCGGCGATCTTCTCTTCCTCGTCGGCGATGAACGGGATCACGTTGTCCGTGAGCTCCGCCGCCGCGGGTCCGGGCCGACCAGCTCCCGAGATGGCCTGCATGGACGTGGCGATGACCGTCTCCAGGCCAAAAGCCCGGTGGAGTGGGGCCAGGGCCGTCGCCAACCCGGCGGTGACACAGTTGGGGTTGGTGACGATGCCGCCGGGCCACCGGTCCGCCTGCGCCTCGAGCAGTCGCAGGTGGTCGGGGTTGACCTCCGGGATGATCAGTGGGACCACCGGGTCCTGCCGGTACGCCGAGGCGTTGCTGACCACGAGGTGTCCCCGCTCGGCCAGCAGCGCCTCGATTGGACGAGCTGCGCTCGAGGGCAGCGCAGAAAGAAGCAGCGGCGACGACCACTCGTCGTCCAGGGCCTTGAGAACCAGTCCGGACGCCTCCATCGACAGCGGCCCCAGCGAATCCGCGGGCGTTCGGTCACCCAGGGGCATCCCCGCCGAAGCAGGCGAGGCCCCGACTTCCCTCAGCCGAAACCACGGGTGCCCATCCAGCATCCGAACCAGCAGGCTGCCGACGGTTCCCGTAGCACCGAGCACGCCCACCTCGATGGGCTCGGGCACCCGGTTCATCATGATTCGGACCTCCGAGTCAGGGCTGTAGCGGAACGGCACGGCCTCGCCCTCGCCAGGGTGGCGGCCGGTGTGCCCGTCTCTCCGGCAGAACCCTTGTCGAAATGACGTACGGGGAGCCTGAATGGCAGTCCGTTCTGTATCATAAGCTCTTTGACACCATCATTTTGGCAGAGTTTCACCCGAATTCGAGTGGCACGCTGCATGCACGCGACAGTGGGGCAGCGGTCGCCCCTCGGGTCACGTGCCCGAACACGGTGCGACGAAGCGCCTGACCATCGTAGAGCGCAACATCGATGCCTTACCCGAACGGAGGGGAGAATCATGGCAATCACACGGTACACCCGAGGCAAGTCGCTGGCGAATCCCTGGCGTGATTTGGACGAGCTGACGTCCCGGCTCGGAAGGACCCTCGACGACAGCTGGTTCCTGGCGCCGACCCACAAGGGATGGATGCCGGCCGTGAACGTCGAGGAGAAGAAGGACGAGGTCGTCCTCACCGCGGAGCTCCCGGGGCTCGGTCATGACGACGTCGAGATCGAGTTGGAGAACAACATCCTCACGATCCGGGGCGAAAAGCGCGAGGAGCGGGAGGAAGGCGACGACGACAGCCGCTATCACCTCTGGGAGCGGCGGTACGGATCGTTCCAGCGCAGCTTCACGGTGCCTCGGACCGTCAAGCCCACGGACATCAACGCCGTCTTCGAGAACGGCATCCTGACGGTGCACATGCCGAAGGTGCCCGAGGCGAAGGGCAGGAAGATCTCCATCGGCAAGAAGGCCTAGTCACTCGGCTCGGATGCGGCTCAGCGCGGCGGCCCGGGGGGAGCTTCCTCCCGGGCCGTTTTGGCAACCCCTCAGGTTGGGCGCCGCGCAGGCCCTACGCGCCCCTTCGCGTACCGACTAGCGGCCGGCCTCGCCACGCTCCGGAAACCGGGCCACCACCTCCCCGTCCGGACCGTAGTGGGTCAGCGTGCCTGTCTCCCTGAGATAGAGCACGAGCGCGCCTTCGCCACCGGGTCCGTGCAGGGCGTACCCACCGCCGCCGTGGGCGAAGTGGGCGGCCCCAACCCTCGTGTCCCCTTCGGCGTCCTGAAGGAACAGGCCCGTCTGCTGAGCGTCGTGGACGAGCGAGGCCCGCCGAACGCCGTCTTCGTCGAGGAGATGCAGCTCCGGGTTCGAGTCCTCGAGCATGAGCTCTGCCCTGACGTTCCCCTGCGGGTCTATGAGCTCGAACGCCTCCGCGCGGACGATGTCCTCGGCCGGCAGCGCCCAGCCGAGCGTCAACATTGCCAGTCCTATCAGGGCCGCCCCCTTCCACCTGCGGTTGGAGCGCTCGAGGCCGTCGAGGCGGAGGTGCAGGTCACGTAGGGTGCGGTTGCTCATTGGTTCGTTCCTGATTGAGGAGGGTCGGGGTCCGCCAGAGAGTGGGCGGCGGCCAGGGCGCCAGCGAGCGTAGAGCGCCGGTCTTGGTAACCCACGCGTCCTGGCTCGCAAAGGTGCAAAGCCCGGCCGATAGGCAAGAGCCACGAGACAATACCTTGCGGACCTTCGGCGACAGACCGCAAGGCTGAGGACGAGCCGGTGCTTCCAAACGTGCCTACTGCGTACCGGGCTCCTCAGGCGCATCGGCCGCGACGTCGGCCTGCCTCACGAGACCGCGCAGGGCTTCATGCAGCGTCGGCGAGTTGGCCGCCAGGTAGGAGCCGGAATCGACGAGCTCGATCGCACAGCCGTCGACGTCGGTCACGATACCCCCAGCTTCTTCGACGATCACGAGTCCGGCCGCGACGTCCCAAGCGCCCAGCTGCAGCTCCCAGAACGCGTCCAGTCTGCCGGTCGCCAGGTAGCAGAGATCCAGAGCGGCCGATCCCAATCGTCGAATCCCCGCCGTGTTGCGGAGCACGTTGTCCATCTGCTGCAAGTAGCGCGGAAGCAGAGGGAGACTCTTGAACGGGAACCCCGTCCCAATGAGGGCGCCTCGGAGCTCACGCTGGGTCGAGACTCTGATCGGCTGGCCGTTGAGGAACGCGCCACCACCCCGGGACGCCCACCACCGCTCGCCGGTCGCTACGGCGAGGACCGCTCCGGCCACCACGTGCGGGCCCAAGGCTACCCCAACGGACGACGCGAACATGGGGTGGCCATGCAGGTAGTTCGTGGTCCCGTCCAGGGGATCCACGATCCAGGTAGGCACGTCCGAGCCGGTGCCAGCCGGGCCGTGGGCCGAGTGATTCACCTCGGCACCGGCTGAGCGCAACAGCGAGGCTCCGTGCTCGTCCTCCTCGGCGCGGATCTGGTGGCCAGGATGCCGGGAGCGAATCACCGACAGCGCAGCTTCCTGCGCCTCCAGGTCGACTTCCGACACGAAGTCGCTCTGGCCCTTCTCCACCGTGCGGAAGCTGTCGAGGCGCTCGCGGTAGCGTTGGTGCACGGCCCCCGCGGCGTCCGCAGCATCGAGTGCAGTTTGGAGGAGATCTCTGGTCATAGGCTCGGGACGTTTGCGTAAGGGTCGCGGTGGGTCGCGGAGCCCATGTGCGCCGAATAACTTAGGCGACCCTTCACAACCGGGATACCGCTTCCGGGGCACATTCTGGTCGCCGTAGGGTCATCGTTCGAGGACGATCGTCCACCTCACGAGCAATAGCGAACCGTCCATGAGCACCGAGCAGGCGAGTGGGACCAAGAAGCGGGTCTTCAGCGGCATGCAGCCCAGCGGCGAGGCCCACATCGGCAACTACCTGGGCGCGTTGAAGCGTTGGGCCCAGATGCAGAGCGACTACGACTGCATCTGGTGCATCGTCGACGACCATGCCGTGGCCGCCGGCTCTGATCCAGAGACGCTTCCCCAAAACACGCTAGATCTCGCGACGAGCTTCCTCGCTGTGGGCCTCGATCCCGAGAGAGCCATCCTGTTCGTCCAGTCCGACGTGCCCGAGCACACGGAGCTTCAGTGGCTGTTCAATACGATCACGCCCGTGGGTGAGCTCGAACGGATGACCCAATACAAGGACAAATCTCAGCAGTTCGAGTCCATTCCGGCCGGGATCCTGAACTACCCCATCCTCCAGGCGGCGGACATCCTCATCTACAAGGCGGAAGCCGTGCCTGTTGGTGAGGATCAGCTGCAGCACCTCGAGCTCACCCGGGAGATCGCTCGCAAGTTCAACGCGAGGTACGGCGAGACCTTTCCGGAGCCCCAACCGTTGATCGGCACAGCGGGTCGCATCATGGGGCTCGACGGCAAGGCCAAGATGAGCAAATCGCTGGGTAACACCGTGGGCATCCTCGCCGAGCCGGACGAGGTCTGGGAGAGAGTCCGCACGGCGGTCACGGACCCGCAGCGGGTGAGACGGACCGATCCGGGCCGGCCCGAGGTCTGCAACGTCTACACGCTCCACAAGTTCTTCACGGACGAGACGGAGTTGCCGGACATCGCAGCCAAGTGTCGAAGCGCCGAGCGGGGTTGTGTCGACTGCAAGCGGATCCTGGCCGACTCCATCGCTCGGGAGTTCGCTCCGATGAGGGAAAAGGCCGCCCACTATCAAGCTCATCCCGAAGAAGTGCAGGGGATTCTCGAAGAGGGGGCGGCGAAGGCCAGAGCCATCGCCCGGGCTACCTTGAACGAGACCCGGAAGCGCATGGGGTTGGATTGGCGGAGCGCGGTGTAGGGGCCTGACGGCACCATGGGGACGCGGCTCTCCTGCGGAGGGCAGCACGGAGGGCACGGATGGGCGTCCGGGTGCCCCTCCACGCATTCGGGACCGCACCCGCCTGGCGGCATCGACTCCCCAACTGCGGTCTTCAGTGGCCGGGGCAGATCCAACTGAGCCGCTAGCTCGTGAGGCCGAGCCTCCTGGCCTACACGCTCCATCATGGCGGCGACCAGTTTGCGCATGCGGGACGTCGGGCCAAAGGAAGCGATCCAGTCCGGTTTCTCTTTCGACGCGGGGTCGGGTAAGACCTTGATCTCCACGGCCGTCTCGGGGCTGCGCAGGGCCCTGACGTTGGCCGACGCGTTCACCGACCACTTCAGTTCACCTGTACGCGCACGACTCCTTCTACGGTCTCTCCGGGATGAAACCGCGGCGGGTCTCGCTTGAGGCGAACCTCCAGATCACAGGCGGCCATGCACGCGCTCCGGCGTTGGCGTCTCTACCTGAACGAACGTGGTCAGGGGGAGGCCCCCGCCAGGTCGGAACAGATCCGGGCGTGACGTCAACGCCTAGGCTGGCGGTAGCCCTCGGACTCAGGATTCAGGAGCTTCCAGCTGCGACCGAGTCAGGCTCCCACACAGACCTCACGGACCCACGCACCCCGCCGGCGCCCCCTCCTCCCACGGGGGTCCCACCCCCTCCTCCACCAGTCCCACCCAGTACCAGTCCTGGTTGTCGTTCAACGCGAACAGATCCGATCCGGCGGAACCGCCTTTGCGGGATTGGTCCGAGTCGAATACGACCAACGCCATGCCGTCCTCGAGAAGCGTCAGGCCCTCTGCCTTGCCCCAGAAACACGCCACCTGCCTGCCGGGCAGGGTTCTGACGTCCGTCAGCTCGGCGAGCTCGAAGCGGAGGAGACGGCTCTTCACCTGATGGCTCCCAGGCCCGGCCTCGGCGGCCACCAGCATGTAGCAGGACAACCGGCCGGGCGCGCTCTCGGGGGCGCACTCCAGCGACGAGATGCCGTAGGTGCGTACGTAGGCCAGACCGGTCCCGTTCATGTCGCCCGTTTCCTCGAACGTCATCGACCGGGGGTCGGCCAGCACGGTTGTCACGGAAGGCTCCAGCGGATCCCAGACGACCACCCACATCCCGAAGTCGAAGCGGTTCGAGTCCAGGCCGAATTGGCGGATACCCACCAGGTAGCGCTCCCCCAGGGCGTGCACCGCTTCGACCCTCAGCCAAGCGTGGGTTCGCCGCCGTAGCCGGTCCAGGAAGCGGCGCCATTGGGCGGTCAGGTCGTCTGCGACACGCCATTCGCCCGCTTCGTCCTGGGCTATGATCACGGCTCGGTCCTCGCGGCTCTGGTCGACCGAGGGCACGCCATCGTACGCGCCGGACGTCAACGCGAGGACCCCCGTGCTGTCGCCCGTCCACGTTGCAGCCTCCAGTTGGAGGACACCGGGTGCCGCGGGGACTGAAACCAGCTCCCCGGGGCCGAGCCCTGCGGGGCCCAGTGGGAACCGGAAGGCCTCCAGCTCGTCGGACTCGTCGGAGAAGACCAGGACCGCACATTCACCGGGTAGCGCCACCACCGCGGAAGGCTCGAAGCGGACTTCACTCCCGGGTCCGAAAGGCCGAAGACCATTGGTGGAGGTGGGTGCGCACGGGGACTGCCCTGACGCGCCCGTCGAGGGGATCGAAACCAACAGCACGGAAAGTCCGAGCGTCCAGGCGGTGTCGAGCATGCATCGGTGCGCAAGGGACGGGTGCCGGCGAGCCGCAAGGATGCTCCAACCGACCCTTGTCCGCCAGTCTGCCGTGGTCCCCGGTGCGCTGCGAGGCGAGAACCCGCCAACTGTCGCCGAGAGCGAGGGACGTAGATGACCGAGGTATTCAAGGCCGCCATCGAACAGGGCGCCAGCGACATCCACATCAAGTCCGGGGACCGCATCCGCGCTCGGATCCACGGATTCCTGGTCCCTCTGACGGAGCAGAAGCTCACCCAGGACCAGGTGCGCGCGCTGGCTCTGAAGCTCATCCCCCACGACCACGATCGGGCGCGGATCGACGAGCTCCTGGACTACGACTGCTCCTGGGGACTGCCGGGCCTCGGCCGCTTCCGGGTGAGCATCCTCCGGCAGCGCGGCTCCTTCATGATCGTGATGCGGGTCATCCCCATCGAGATCCCGGACTTCAGCGAGCTGCGGCTTCCTCCGGTCATGAGCAAGATCGCCGACAACGAACGGGGGCTCGTTCTGGTCACGGGCGTCACGGGGTCAGGCAAGAGCTCGACGATGGCGGCGCTCGTCAACCACATCAACCGCAACAAGCAGAAGCACATCGTCACGCTGGAGAACCCCATCGAGTTCCTGCATCGCGACCTCCGGTGCTCCATCACGCAGCGGGACGTGGGGACCGATACGGCATCGTTCATGAGCGGGCTCCGCGCGGCGCTCCGCCAGGATCCCGACGTGATCCAGATCGGTGAGATGCGGGACAAGGAGACCATCGAGACCGCTCTCAAAGCGGGTGAGACGGGTCACCTCGTTCTCTCGACGCTGCACACGCAGGACGCGGTCCAGACTATCTCCCGCATCATCGCCGCCTTCACGTCCGACGAGCAGGAGATCCTCCGCATCCGGCTCGCGGACACGCTGCAGGCCGTGATCAGCCAACGCCTGTTGCCTCGGAAGGACGGACAGGGCCGGGTCGTCGCCTGCGAGGTCATGCTGGCTACGGGGACGATCAAGGAGTGCATCATGGATTCGGATCGCATCGACGAGATGCGAGATCTCATCGAGGAGGGTAGAGAGGTCAACGGCTCCATGTCCTTCGATCAGCACCTGATGGATCTGGTGAACCAGGACCTGGTCACGTTCGAGGTCGCCAAGGCCGCTGCGACCAACCCCGGAGACTTCGATCTCAAGATGAACGTCTTCGACACTGACCCGCAGGGGTTGCAGGGATCGGCCCATGTGTCCAACGTGCCGGATCAGTTCACGGTGACACGAGGCTGACCCGGGCGAGAGACTCTTCCGGCCGGGCGCACCTCGGCGGCGTGTCCGCCACCCCCGACCGGAGTCCGAGCGTGACGCTCCCTATCGATCTCAGCGGTGTCCTGATCCCCACGACCACCCCCTTCGATCCCGTGACCGGGGACGTGGACGTCGTCGGTCACCGCAGCAACCTCCGTGGCTTTCTCGAGCACCCCGTTCGCGGCGTGGTCATCGCAGGTTCCACCGGTGAGGCCGTGTTCCTGGACCGGGACGAGCGTCTCTCCCTGATCCACGCGACCCGGTCCGTGCTGCCCGGGGACCGGTTGCTGGTGGTGGGAACGGGGGCCGAATCGACCCGCGGCACTGTGCAGCTGTGTGGGGACGCAGCCGACGCTGGAGCGGATGCGGTGCTCGTCCAGCCGCCGGCGTACTACAGAGGAGCCATGTCTCCCGCCGTGCTTCTGGACCACTACCGTGCCGTGGCGGACCAGAGCGCCGTGCCCGTGATCCTCTACCAGGTGCCCCTCCGCTTCAGCACCCTGGACCTGGCCACCGGCCTCGTGGCCGAGCTGTCGGCTCACGAGAACATCGTCGGGGTCAAGGACTCGCGGGGCGACCTCGCTCTCGTGGGCGAGCTCGTCACTCAGACACAGGAGGGATTCCAGGTACTGGTGGGGAACGGCGCAAAGTTCTACGGGGCGCTGGAGATCGGCGGCGTGGGCGGCATCCTGGGCGTGGCGAACCTGGCTCCCGCCCTGTGCACCGATGTGCACCAGGCGTTCGCGGCCGGACGCAGCGCGGAGGCCGGTCGGTTGCAGGAGACCGTGGCGCCCTTGCACGTGGAGATCGTGGGCAAGCGGGGCGTCCCAGGGGTCAAGCGGGCCCTGGACTTGCTCGGGTTCCGCGGCGGCGACCCGAGATCACCCTTGCGTCCCCTGCCGGAATCCGAGAACGAGGCGCTGCGGAGGTTGCTGTCGGCTGCAGGTCTGGGCGAGGTCCAGCCGGCCTGACCGACTCCTTCGGTTGACACTCCCGGGGCCCGTTTCTAGCTTCTCCCAGAGGATAGCTCAACCAGGCCCATCCCCCACCGGGGGGTGGGCTTCTCCGTGCCCACCCACCACCGTTTCCCGCACCCCGGGCGTGGCCCGTGGAGAGGACCCAGGTGGAATCCGCGAATCAGCGCCAAGACGCGCCCCCGTCCCGCCCGCATGCTCAACGGGAGGGTCAGTGCACCGTCGTCGTAGGGTGCCAGTGGGGTGACGAAGGCAAGGGCAAGATCGTCGACGTTCTCGCCGAGAGCGTGGAGATCGTCGCTCGGTATCAAGGCGGAGCGAACGCGGGCCACACCGTGCACGTAGGGGACGAGGAGTTCGTCCTGCACCAGATTCCCTCGGGGATCCTGCACGACCGCAAGCGCTGCCTTCTCGGAAACGGCGTCGTATTGGACGTACTCCAGTTCTTCGAGGAGTACGAGGCGCTTCAGAACCGCGGCATCGACCTCGAAGGTCGGGTCGCGGTGAGCTCACGGGCGCACCTCCTGCTTCCGTATCATCGACGCCTGGACCTGGCAGCGGAGGACAGGGCGAGCGAGAAGATCGGCACCACCGGGCGCGGCATCGGCCCGGCCTACGAGGAGAAGGCGGGCCGTCGCGGTATTCGCGTGGCGGATCTCGCCGACAAGGGCCGCCTGACAGGGATGCTGAAGGCCGGAGTGGCTCGGGCCCAATCCAGGCTGGAGCAGTTGGGCGTCGATCCCGACCCCACGCTCGACGCTGAGATGGACAGGGTCTTCGGGCTCAGAGGCCGGCTGCTGGCGTTGGCCGCAGACACCGGCAGCGAGATCCTGAGGACGCTCTCGAAGGGTGGCGGCGTGCTGTTGGAGGGCGCTCAGGGCACGGCGTTGGACCTGGATCACGGGACGTACCCGTTCGTGACCTCGTCGAACACCACGGCGGCGGCGGCCGCAACCGGTGTCGGTGTTGGCCCCACCACCATCGACCGGGTCGTTGGCGTCGTGAAAGCCTACACCACCCGAGTCGGCAACGGCCCCTTGCCGACCGCCTTCGACACCGAGATGGACGAGCGCATGCGTGAGCTCGGCGGAGAGTTCGGCGCGACCACGGGTCGCCCTCGGCGTTGCGGTTGGTTCGACGCCGTGCAGGCGCGTTTCTCGGCCCAGGTCAACGGCTTGACCGGGCTGGCCGTCACCAAGCTCGACGTGCTGGACACGCTCCCGGAGATCTCGATCTGCACCGGCTATCGGGGCCGGGACGGCGTCACGAGCACGTTTCCGGCAGACACGTGGTCCATGGAGGCAGTAGAGCCCGTGTACGAGACGCTCCCGGGGTGGCAATCGGACACCACGGGCGCGCGGGCCCTCTCGGAGCTGCCCCCAGTGGCACGCCGTTACCTCGACCGCGTCCAGGAGCTCATGGAAGCCCCGATCGAGATGGTCTCGGTCGGCACGCGCCGGGCCCAGATCATCCGAGTGGCGTAGCTGCGGCTCGGGAAGTCTCATCGCCGTCCCCCCGGGGTAGAGCCATCTACCTTGAGAGGGACCCGCATCTTCCATACCTTATCAAGCTTTGCCGCTTCCGGATAACGAGCCGTCGACCGGCCCCGGCCCGGGGCGGCTTCGGTATGGTGGAAGCGTGGCGGCGGCAAGATGTTCGATGAGCTGAGCACCAAGCTGGACGGGGTTCTGGGACGCTTCCGGGAACGAGGCGTTCTCACCGAGCCCATGATCCGGGACGGCCTCCGGGAAGTGCGACGTGTGCTTCTGGAGGCCGACGTCAACTTCCGGGTCACGAAGGACTTTCTGGCCCGGGTGCAGGAGCGTGCGCTCGGGGAGCAGGTCCTGAGGGCGGTTTCGCCCGGACAGCAGGTGGTTAAGATCGTCCATGAGGAGTTGGCCAACCTCCTGGGCGAGGGACGGCCGACGCTCGCATGGGCGCCGTCGCCTCCAACGGTGTTGATGATGGTGGGCCTTCAGGGCTCCGGGAAGACGACCACGGCGGCGAAGCTGGCCAAGCGACTTGCCCGCGAAGGCAAGAAGCCCATGCTGGCGGCGTGCGATCTGTACCGTCCGGCGGCGGTCGATCAGCTCCAGACCCTGGGGCGCCAGATCGGCATCCCCGTGCACGCCGGCATGCCGGGGGACGATCCGGTGGCCGTGGCGGCGGCGGCCCTGGAGGCGGCACGCCGGGAGCGACACACGGTCCTGATCGTGGACACGGCCGGTCGGCTCCAGATCGACGAGCCGATGATGGACGAGCTGCGCCGCATCAAGGCGGACCTGCAGCCCCAGGAGATCCTCCTGGTGGCCGACGCCATGACCGGTCAGGAGGCGGTGCGAATCGCCCAGGGCTTCGACGAGGCCGTGGAGCTCACGGGCGTCGTCCTGACGAAGCTCGACGGCGACGCGCGGGGCGGGGCGGCCCTGTCGATCCGAGGCGTCACGGGCAAGCCCATCAAGTACGTGGGGGTAGGAGAAGGGCTGGACGATCTGGACTCGGCCGACCCCGAGCGGCTGGCGGGTCGGATCCTCCAGATGGGTGACGTTGTGGGGCTCGTGGAGCGGGCCGAGCGAGCCATCGACTTGCAGGAGCAGGAGCAGCTCCAGCAGAAGGTGCTGGGGCAGGGGAGGTTCACGCTGGAGGACTTCCTGACGGCGATGCGGCAGGTGCAGCGCATGGGTCCGCTGGAACAGCTGGTAAAGCTCATTCCCGGCGCGGCCAAGCGCCTGCCCGTGGGGAACGTGGACCCGAAGCGGATGAAGCACGTCGAGGCGATCATCCTGTCGATGACGCCGGCGGAGCGCCAGAAGCCTGAGATCCTGAACGGAAGCCGGCGAGCGAGAATCGCGCGGGGGAGCGGCCGGCCGGTGTCGGAAGTGAACCGGCTGCTGAAGCAGTTCAAGGAAATGCAGAAGTTCATGAAGCAGATGAAGGGGCTGATGCCTCGATAACCACAGCCGATCACGTGCGCGAGGGCGGCGTGGCAGGCCTCACAACAAGAGGGAGACGATGGCCGTTCGCATTCGACTCCGGCGCATGGGCCGGAAGAAGCAGCCTCATTATCGCATCGTCGTGGCGGACTCGAAGTCGCCCCGGGACGGTCGGTTCGTTGAAACGCTGGGCTTCTACAAGCCGCTCAGCCGACCGGCCCGGGTCGTGTTGGACGTCGAGCGCTTCCAGTACTGGCTCGGCGAGGGCGCGACGGCCAGCCACACCGTCAGGGCCCTGTTCAACAAGGTCCAAAAGGGCGGTGACGATTCCGTGGCCGTAGGCGAGGTGGACGCGGCCGCTGATCGCGCCCGCAGGCAGGAGGAGCTGGCCGCCAAGCGGAAGGCGGAAGCCGAAGCCCGCAAGAAGGCTGCTGACGAGGCGAAGGCTGCCGCCGCCGCTAGCGCAGCGGCGGCCGCCGAGGCAGCCGCTGCGGAGGCGGAGGAAGAGCCAGCCGCCGAGACCGCCGAGGAGCCCGCCGCCGAGGCCGCCGAGGAGCCCGCTGCGGAGGCGGAGGAAGAGCCAGCCGCCGAAGCCCCTGAGGAGCCCGCTGCGGAGGCGGAGGAAGAGCCTGTCGCCGAGGCCGCCGAGGAGCCCGCTGCGGAGGCGGAGGAGGAGCCTGCCGCCGAGGCCGCCGAGGAGCCCGCTGCGGAGGCGGAGGAAGAGCCTGTCGCCGAAGCCGCCGAGGAGCCCGCTGCGGAGGCGGAGGTCGAGCCCGCCGCCGAGGCGGAGGTCGAGGAAGAAGAGAAGAGCTAGCGGCTGCCGAAACGGCAACAGCCCGTGGGCTCCCAGGCACCGCCTTTCCTGGTCGTGGGGCACCTCAACAAGCCCCACGGGACCAAGGGCGAGCTCTTCGTCTGGCCCCTCACGGACCACCCCGGGAGCGCCTTTGCCCCCGGGGTGGTCCTGCGAGTCGGAGACGCATCAGGCGAGGCACCGGATGATTTCTTCCCGGCGTTGGAGATCGAGACCGTACGACCCTATCGTCGGGGCTACCTGGTGAAGTTCGTCGGCATGGCGGACCGGGACGGCGCGGAGCGGTTGCGCGACCGCTACCTGCTTCGGCCGTTCGAAGAGGTGGAGAGCCTCGCGGCAGGCGAGGTGTTCTACCACCAACTCCTGGGGATGCTGGTTGAGACCCCGGACGGCACGCCCGTCGGTCGGGTCGTGGAGGTATACGAGATTCGGCCGGCCGACATGCTGGCGGTGGAGGCCGAGGACGGCCGTTCGCGCCTGATCCCGTTCACCAAGCAGGTCGTTCGAGCCGTCGACGTGGACAGCGGTCGCATCGTGATCGACCCGCCCGAGGGACTCCTGGACCTCTGACGCTTCATGAACATCAACATTATCACGATCTTCCCCGAGTTCTTCCGCGTGCCCCTCGGAATCAGCATTCCGGAGCGTGCGGCCGAACGGGGGCTCGTCACGTTCAACGTGGTCAACCTGCGGGACTTCACCCACGACCGTCATCAGACCGTAGACGACTACCCGTATGGTGGGGGTGCGGGGATGGTCATGAAGCCCGAGCCCTTCTTCGAGGCCGTTGAAGCGCTGGGGCCGGAGGGGCCCATCGTGCTCCTGTCGGCCCGCGGACGCCCGTTCACGCACAGGGATGCGGTGCGCTACGCTGTGGCTCCCGAGCTGACCCTCCTGTGTGGCCACTACAAAGACGTGGATCAGCGGGTGGCCGACCATCTGGCCACCGAGGAGGTGTCCATCGGCGAGTTCGTGCTGTCGGGTGGAGAGGTGGCGGCCCTGGCCATCGCCGACGCCGTCGCACGGCTACAGCCCGGTGCAATCGGCGATCACGACTCGGCCGCATCGGATTCGTTCTACGACGCGCGGCGACTCAGTCCCCCGTCCTACACTCGCCCGGCCGACTATCGGGGCTTCCGCGTGCCCGAAGTCCTCTTGAGCGGAGACCACGCGAGAATCGAAGAATGGCGGGCACGCGAGGCGGAACGGCTCAGCCGAAGCCGGTGGGACGAGGAGACTGGGGAGGCCGAGGCGCACGACGATTGAGGGCGGGGCACGAGCCGCCCCAGGTCTCCCTCTGATTCAGGCTTTTCGTCCCCTTCACGAAAGGCCTCGGCCTCATTATCATATAGCGCTCATTACCGGTCGGATACGGCACCGGACTCATGGGAGGCGCACCATGACAGATCTGCTTGGAGAACTCGAGAACGAAGAGCTTCGGGACGACCTTCCCGACTTCGCTCCGGGCGATACGGTCCGTGTCCTGTACCGGGTGCGCGAAGGCGCCAAGGAGCGGATTCAGGCCTTCGAGGGGGTGTGCATCGGACGCCGCGGCGGCGGCACGGGTGAGACCTTCACGGTGCGCAAGATCTCCAGCGGCATCGGAGTCGAGCGCGTATTCCCGTTCCACGGTCCCAACATCTCCGGCATCAAGGTGGTGCGGCACGGTCGCGTACGGCGAGCCAAGCTCTACTACCTGAGGGGGCTGCGCGGGAAGGCCGCGCGGATCCCCGAAAAGCGCACCTGACAAGCGGCCTTCCCGGCTCGGATGTCCTCGGACCCCGCGCCCGGAAGCCTGGCACGCGTCGCTGCCGTGGCGTCGGTGCCACCCCGGCAAGAGCGACCCCGGCCCCCCCTCGATTACGAGCGGCGGTTCTGGGGTCGCGGCCTTTCCTGGATCGCGGGCGTCGACGAGGTGGGACGCGGGCCCCTGGCGGGCCCGGTCATGGCTGCCGCTGTGGTCCTCGCCCCGGGGATGTTCATCGACGGCGCCATCGACTCGAAGCAGCTGGACACGGAGGACCGTGAACGGCTGTCCCGAGAGATCCTGGCCCATGCCCGGGCCGTGGGCATAGGGGCAGCCTCGGTTCGCGAGATCGACTTCTTCAACATCCTGCGCGCCACGACCCGAGCAATGCGCCGTGCCCTGAGCCGCCTCCCCCAGGAGCCCGAGCACGTGGTGATCGACGGCCGTCCCGTGAAGGGGCTCGGATGGGACCACGAAGCCGTCGTGGGCGGCGATGATCTCGTGCACTCCGTCGCCTGCGCGTCAATCGTGGCCAAGGTCTGTAGAGACCGCCTCATGCTCCGTCTGGCAGAGCGATACCCGGAGTACGACTGGCACACCAACGTGGGGTACGGTACGCGCGCTCACCTCGACGCCATCGAGCGGCTCGGCCTCACGCCTCATCACCGCATCACCTTCACCGGCCAGCAGCTGGACCTCGGGATCTAGCGCGCCGTCGCCCCACTCTCGCCACCACTAGACGTTCCAGCTACGACCCGACACGGTCTTGCTGCTGTGTCATTTCGTTCCACCCGTAGCTGGGACAACGACGGCTACACGAATCTCGAGGAGTATCTGAACGGCTCGGAGCCACAGTAGATCCTGCCTGGCTCGTGTCGGGCGTGACAAATGGCGGGCCGCGGCCTCGATCTCCGGCCCGTCTTGCTTTGCTGAGCCCTCTGGCCAAGCGACGAGGCGGCGTCGATGTTCCTGGACCTTGTGCACCCTTGGCCGACATGAACATCCCATTCCTCCCATTTGCCCGCGCGGCGCCTCAGCCTCCTCCCTCCGGAGTCCGCGGACCCGAGATCGTCGTCGTGGGCCTCCTCCTCCTGTGGGCGGCGGCGCTCGTGTCTCCCGCCCAGGCCCAGGAGAGCACTGAAGCGGAGCCCCCCGTCGCTTTGCCCGTGGAAGCCGTGCGGCTCACCGGTGCCGAGGAGCCCGAGATCCAGCTCGACGGGCTCCTGGCCGAGACGTTCTGGGCCCGCACCGGGGTCATCACCGGTTTTCGCCAGCAGGAGCCGCTCGAGGGTGAGCCGGCCACGGAGGTGACCGAGGTCCGGATCGCCTTCGACGACGCGACCATGTACGTGGGGATCCGCGCCCTGGATTCGAACCCGGAGGCCATCGTCGGTCGTATCCTGCAACGGGACCGGATCATGGAGGTCGGCGGATTCGCCAACCAACTGAGCGCAACGGGAGACGACGTCGTGGCCATCGTCCTTGACCCGTTCCACGATCACCGCAACGGAATGGTGTTCGCCACGAACCCCAACGGGGCCGAGTTCGACGCGCTGGTCACGGACGAGGGCGGCGAGGTGAACATCGACTGGCGAGGCATCTGGCGGGTGAAGGCGGCGCGGATCCCCGAGGGCTGGTCCGCCGAGATCGCCATCCCGTTCCGAACGTTGCGCTATCCCACCGACGGAGGCGTCGAGCCGTGGGGCTTCAACGTCTACCGCATGATCCGCCGCAAGAACGAAGAGGTGCTCTGGCGATCCTGGTCCCGGGACAACGAGGGGTTCAACCGGATCAGCCAGGCGGGGCACCTTTCGGGCCTGACCGAGCTTCCCCGGCCCGGGTTGAACCTGGAGGTCAAACCGTACGCGCTGGGCGGCAGTACGCAGGAGCGTGACGAGCTGACCGGAGCGACGCCGACGGAGCTCGACTCGAAGATCGGTCTGGACCTCAAGACGGAGGTGGCGGGCGGGCTCGTCCTGGACCTCACGCTCAACACCGACTTCGCACAGGTCGAGGTGGACGACGAACAGGTGAACCTCACCCGCTTCAATCTGTTCTTCCCCGAAAAACGAGACTTCTTCCTGGAGAACGCCGGTATCTTCGAGTTCGGTGACCGGGGCTTCTTCGAGCAGCCTCCGTTCCTCCTCTTCTTCTCCCGCCAGATTGGCATCTCGGAGGACGGCGAGGTGCCGATCCTCGCCGGTGCGCGGCTGACGGGCCGCGCGGGTCAGCAGACGATCGGCCTCCTGAACGTCGTGACGGACGAGGCCTTCGAGGAGCCCGTCACCAACTTCGCAGTTGTCCGGGCCAAGCGGGACATCGGCGAGAACAGCTACCTCGGCGTCATGCTCACGGACCGTCGGAGCCGGGACACCTGGAACACGACAGCCGGCGTGGACGGCACGTTCTGGTTTGGCACCAAGCTCACGACGGAGGCGTTCCTGGCGTACACGTTCACGGAGGGAGATGGCGGAGACGACGTCGCGTTCCGGGGCGCCGTGGACTACACCTCGGATCGGTACGGCCTGTTCTTTCAACACATGGGGATCGGGCCGGAGGTCAACGCGGACATGGGGTTCGTGACCCGGACCGACGTACACCGAAGCCGCGGAGGGGGCCGCTATACGGCCCGGCCGTTGTTCCTGTCGCTCCGGAAGATCGACTTCTTCCTGAGCGGCGATTACTTCGCCGACTTCTCGGGTGCCCGGCAAGACTGGGAGATCGGTCCCACTTTGTTGCCGGAGTGGGACTCGGGGGACGGCGGCCGGTTCGAGATCGACTTCGCCGAGCAGACCGTGACCGAGGCGTTCGACCTGGCCGACACGGTGCTGGTGGAGCCGGGCGTGTACGGCGCCAACAACGTGCAACTGGCGTTCAACTCGAGTCCGGCACGGCCGCTGGTCGGCCAGTTGCAGGCGACCGTAGGTGAGTCCTTCGGCGGCACCGTCAACACCCTGGGCGGGAGCCTCACGTGGAATCCCACGCCCAAGGTGGGCGTCACGGGCGGTTACACCCGAAACGACGTCAGCCTGCCCAACGGCGCCTTCGTGGCCGACATCGCCTCGCTCCGGGGCACCTACTCGTTCTCCACCCAGGCCACGCTCAACGCGTTCGTGCAGTACAACAGCCTGAACGACGCCCTGATCACCAACATCCGCTTCAACTACATCTATCGGCCGGGTAGTGACCTCTTCCTGGTGTTCACCGAAGAGCGCGGGGGCACGGACTTCGGGGACCAGGAGAATCGGGGCATGGTCGCCAAGCTGACCTACCTGCACCGGTTCTAGGGAGCTGTCCGGAGGTCCCGGCCCATCCTGGCGTGGAGGGCCTGGACCAGGCCGGCGTGGAGGCCCGGCTCATTCCGGGCGCGGAAGTCGCGGACCAGTCCGGTGCCGAGGCCCGGGCCCACTCCGGCGCGGACGCTCTGCCGCCGGTGGCCCCCGGGCCAGGCACCCGGTAATGTGTCGCACGGCGCCGCAGGCTCTTCTCCTTCGCCCAGGAGATCGACGATGAGATCTCGCTTCTGGATGTTCTTCCCCGCTCTCCTGGCCCTCGCGGCGATCACGCTGCCCGACGATGCCGGTGCTCAGCGGGCCCAGCTGCCTGACGGCCTCGCGCCTGGCCAGGCCTTTCCCACGGTGGCGCTCCCCGCCCTGGACGGTGACCACCCCATGTCCGTGGCGGACTTCCGAGGTCGTAAGGTCATTCTGCACGTGTTCGCCTCATGGTGAGCTGGCTGTAGAGTACACGTGCCCGGGTGGCACGAAGCAACGAAGACGCTGCAGGACGAAGGCGTCATCCAGATGGTGGGCATCATCCAGGAGCAGCATCCTGACCGGGCGCGGCTGTTCATGCAGTGGAAGGAGATGGGCTGGCCTCTCCTGGTGGACTCCTACAACCTCCTGGAGGTCCCCTACGTGCCCATCACGCTTGCGCTCGACGAGAGCGGCGTGATCCAGCGACTCCTCCCCCGCCTGGAAGACGAAGGGCAGCTGGGGCAGGACTTCGTCGAAGAGGCCTTCGGCGTCTCTGCTCACGGGGCCGCCCCACAGGCCGCGGCTCCGGATCTCGACGCCCTGGCGCGCTCAGCCCACGCTCGCGGAGGAGCACGAGCCTGGCGTGACTACGCCGATGCCTTGGCGGTGTGGGGAGGCGACGACCAGATCGACACGGCCATTGACGCGTACGAGACGGCGGCCAGGATCGAGCCGGGTGACGGTACGACGCACTTCCGCCTCGGCGTCGCCCACAGGATGCGCTACGACTCGGAGGCGGCCGAGCCCGGCGACTTCCAGAAGGCCGTCGAGCGCTGGGGAACGGCGCTCGACATCGATCCGAACCAGTACATCTGGCGACGGCGCATCCAGCAGTACGGTCCCCGGTTGGACAAGCCCTATCCCTTCTATGACTGGATCCATGCGGCCCGGGACGAGATCCGGGCCCGGGGCGAGGACCCCGCTCCGCTGACGGTGGAGCCCCGGGGCTCCGAGTTCGCGACCCCGGCGGAGAGCTTCGAAGCCGGGAGTGAGGAGGAGGCCGAGCCCGATCCGCTCGGCCGCGTGCTCCAGGACGAGGGTCACTTCATCGAGGTCGAGACCGTATCGGTGCCCGCATCGGTGGCGCCCGGCGAGGTGGCCCGACTCCACGCGATCTTCCGGCCCATTGCCGCGAGAGAGGCACACTGGAACAACGAAGCCGACGACATGGTGTTGTGGATCGACCCGCCGCAGGGCTGGGCCGTGGAGACCCGAATGCTGAGGCACCCGGTGCCACCGGCGGCGGTGAGCGACGAAGTGCGCACCCTGGAGATCGAAGTCAGAGCGCCGGAGAACGCCCGCGGGGGGGCCCCAGCCGTGATCCCCGCCTACGCCCTCTACTACGTGTGCGAGGACGTGGACGGCATCTGTATGTACCGGCGCCAGGACGTGGAGCTGGAGGTCGCCATCCGGAGGTAGGTCGCGGGCGGAGGGGGTGGAGCCATCGCGGCCGCGAGCTTCTCTCCACGTGGGGCTCTGAGCGCCACGGCGTGACCGCGCTGACCTCGCACCCGGTGAGCCTTGACCTGAAACCGTTTACGGCGCCAGACTCCACGTTCCCCGCCACCGGCCGGGGGCTTTCCCGAGGGCCGCTCGGGCGCATGTTCCGCCGACCGCTCAACCGAGAGAAACGACCTATGCAGATTCCGCCGACCCACGTACGCCCGTTGGTCCAACGAGGGATCGGCGCGAACGTCCTGTGGATGCTCGTGGCTACCTGGGCCGTCGTTGCGCCGCCGCTCGTGTCCGGCCAGGGCGTCCACCAGGCGGCCCGCTCCGAGGCCGGCATGGTGACCACCGCCCACCCCCTGGCCACCGTGGCCGGCTCCCGCATCCTCGAGATGGGCGGAAACGCTGCCGATGCCGCCGTGGCGGCCGCCTTCGCAGTGGCCGTGGTGCGGCCGAGCATGAACAGCATCGGCGGGCGCAACCAGATCCTGGTCCACACCGCGGACGGGCAGTTCCACGGCATCGACGGCACCACCCAGGTGCCCATAGGCTACGACCCGGAGACGGCTCCGGAGGCCGAGTTCGGCTACGCTACCGTGGGTGTTCCGGGGGCGTTGGCCGGCCTGATGCGACTCCACAGCGAGCACGGCTCGCTGCCCCTCGAGACGGTCATGCAGCCGGCCATCCACTTCGCCGAACAGGGGTTCCGCCTGCTCCGCCAACAGGCGGGTTTCCACGCCCGGTCAGCCGAAGCGCTGGCCGAGTCCGAGGGCGGACGCATGCATTACCTGAAGCCCGACGGTTCGCCGTACCGGGAGGGCGAGCTGTTCGTCCAGGAGGCTCTCGGGGCCACCCTACGCAAGATCGTCGGGGGCGGTCACGACGTCTTCTACAAGGGCGAGCTCGCCCTTGTGATGATCGCCGACATGGAGGCCAACGACGGATTCGTGAACCGGGAGTCCCTCGAGAGCTACGAGGCCCTGGACAGCCGCATCGTGCGGGGCAGCTACCGGGGCTACGACCTGGTGGGTACCGACGTGCCGGCGTCCGGCGCGGTGTCGATCCAGGCGCTCCAGATCATGGAGAACTTCGATGCCCACTCGATGGACGACGAGGAGTGGGCGGCAGTGATCGGCCAGGCCATAGGGCTCGCGTCGCCGGATCGCCGGGCGCTCGGAACCGACACCGCCGCCGCTCGAGCGACGTCGAAGGAGTGGGCGGCGCAGCAGGCCGAGAAGATCCGCTTGGTGGCCAAGGATGAAGCCGCCGTGGAGCGGGGAGCCGGCTTCGGCAACGGGCCCACCGGAGTGCCCGGCGCGAGCGCTGGTAACGCGCCCGCCGTCGCCGGAGGCAGTGACGGGATCGACCCGACCACGTTCCCTCCGGATTGGGACGCCGAGCACTACACGACCCACCTGTCCACCGCCGACTCCACCGGCATGGCGGTGGCTCTGACCCAGACCATCGGTCCCGCAATGGGCTCGAAGGTGGCCGTGCCCGGCATGGGTATGCTCTACGCCTCGACGCTGGGCGGCTACCTGGGATCGGACCTCACGCCCGGCTACCGGGCCCGCTCCTCCATCTCGCCC
>JBDHHQ010000017.1:0-119617 GCA_039589315.1 Gemmatimonadota bacterium | reverse complement strand
CTTCACTCCCTGTCGTCGGCTGAAGGCCAGCAGTTGCCTGGTCAGCAGCGAAGCGCGCCGGGCGATCTCGATACTGGTCTGTATGTCGGAGCGTGTTTCTTCGTTCAGGCCCTCGCGCTCCAGGGCTAGCTCGTTGAAGCCGATGATGGGGGAGGCCCCTGAGAATCCCATCCAGCATGTGGTCGCAGAGCCCCGACTGACTCCTGGTCATCGTCGGGCGGTCCGCGAAGAGACCGAACGAGCCCTCAGGGCTGCCCACGTGGGGTGGTCGATCTGCTATCAGCGCTGGCGGTTTGCTCAGGGGCGGCGGCCTGCTGCACCAGGAGGCTCAGGTCATCGAGGGGCTTCAGAGCACGCCAGACCAGGATGACGGAAAGCGCTAGAACCAGCCCAAGCGGGCTCGCCAAAGCGACGAGCGAAGCAGTGCCGAGCGCCTCCGCCGGCAGGGCTAGCCACTGGGCCCCGCCCACGCTCAAAAGAAGGAACGCAAAGGCCGATTTGACTCGCCCCCTTGCGCTCCACGGAAAGAGCTTCTAGGACCCGCCGTCGGAGGAACCCGTCAAGCCCGGGGCCAGGGAGGCGGGAGAGCCGACGAGGGCCCGTTCGAAGGCATCAGCCCTGGCTCCAGGCTGGCTCCACCTCTCCAGGAGGTCCCGGAGGCGGTCGAACGAGATCGGCTTGCTCAGATAGTCATCCATGCCGGCTTCGAGGCAGCGCTGCCGATCGCTGGGCCGCGCCTTGGCCGTGAGGGCGATGATGGGGATGCGGCGCCCGGGCGGCTGGCGCTTCCTGATCTCGGCAGTCGCCTGAAAGCCGTCCATCTCGGGCATCTCACAATCCATCAGGACGATGGCATGACGACTGAAATCGACCATCTCCACGCCCTCTCGGCCGTTGGACGCGATCTCGCACCGGTAGTCCAGGAGATCGATCATTGCGGAGGCCACCTCCTGGTTGGCCGGATTGTCTTCGACCAACAGGAGCAGCTTCCGAACCCTGGAGTGCACGCCTCCGGACTCCTGTCCCGCGATGGCGCCGGCGATGACATCCCGCCCTGCCGCCGAAGCGGTATCCTCGGTGCGAATCACGGCCACGAGTGTGCTCCTCAGAGCTGAGGCGCTCACGGGTTTTTCCAAGCAGGCCGAAAACCCGGCCTGCTCTGGTCCACCGTCGTCGCGATGGAATCCCTGGGAGGTCAGCAGCACCACTGCCGCGTCTCTCGAAGCTCGAGTCACCCTCAACTCCCTTGCGAGCGACTCGGCGTCCGTGTCCAGGATGTGATGATCCAGAATCACGACCTGGAAGGGGTCGCCCTCCCGGGCCGCGCGTTCCGCGGCTGCGAGGGCCTTCTTCACGCTGGGAACCAATGTGGGACGCATGCTCCAGGCGTCCAACAGCTCCTTGAGAACGATTCGGTTGACCTCGACGTCGTCGACGGCTAGGACGCGTACGCCCTCCAGCAGCCCCTCCGTGAGCTGGAGGTGGGGGGTCATGGCGTCTCGAGGAAGGCGCAGCTCGAACGAAAAGGTGGCTCCCTCACCCTCTGTGCTCTGTACGCTCAGCTTACCTCCCATGAGTGCAACGAGCTGACTGGAGATGGCCAGTCCCAGCCCGGTCCCACCGAAGCGACGTATCTTGGAGGCGTCTCCCTGCGTGAACTTCTGGAATATGTGCGTCTGCTCGACCGGCGAGATCCCGATCCCAGTATCGGTCACGGCGAACGTGTACGTGGCCTCTCGATCGGAGAGCTCGGATGCTCGGACCTCGGCCAGGATGTATCCCTCTTCCGTGAACCTGATCGCGTTGCTCAGCAGGTTCGTGAGTACCTGACGGATCCGGCCGGGATCGCCGACGACGAACCGTGGTGCGGAGGGCTGAAAGCGCAGCGTGAGCTCCAGCCCCCCCTCTTGGGCCCGTGGCGCCATCAGTTCGACAACGTCCTCGATCGTTTCGCGGAGATCGAAGGGCTGCTCGTCGATCGCGATCTTGCCGGCCTCGATCTTGGAGAAGTCGAGGATGTCATTGATGATCTGAACGAGCGACTCGCCCGACCGGAGAATCCGATCGATGTGGCGTGCCTGGCTCTGGTTCAGCTCGGTGTTCTTCAGCAGGGACGCCATACCCAACACGCCGGTCATGTGCGTCCGGATTTCGTGGCTCATGTTGGCCACGAAGTCGGACTTCGCCAGCGACGCCGCCTCGGCCGCTCCTCGTTTTGTGATCTCGTGCTCCAGGAGCCTCGCGTGGCTCTCCATCGCGTCCAGCATCGTGTTGAGAGCCGATGCCAGCTCCCCCACCTCGTCCGTGCTCGAGATGTCGACGCGCGCCGACCGGTCGCCACTGCTGATTGCCCTGGCCGCGCCGGCCACGAGCTCGAGGTGGGTGGTGATCAAACGGCTCACCAGGTACGCGATCAACACGCCGACGAGAAGCACGATGAAGCCCACCGCCAGCACGCGAGACCGTGCGTCCTGCACGGCCTCGCCGACCGCTGCCAATGAGTATCCGAGGTAGACGGTGCCGATCTCCCTGCCGTTGGACAGCACTGGCACCGCCACCCGAAGGGTCGTGCCGTGGGATGAGTCGACCCCCTCGGAGTCGACACTGCGGTAGTCGACCTCCTGCGCCAGTGCGAGGTTGTGGCCAGCGAAGACGGTCTCTTCGCGTACCACCACCGCGTACCTGACGTCGGGGTTTTGGATGAAACCCTCCAAGACGTCCCCAGCGCCGCGCCGGTCCCCCAGATAGAGCGGATCCTCGAGGCCGTACGCGATCATGTCCGCGATGCTTCGTGCGTGGTGCCGCAACGCGTCGTGAGCCTGCCGTTCAACGAGGGAGGGTAGGTACAGCAGCATGAGAACCGTGATACCAGCGACGAGGCCGGACGCAGCCATGGCTTGACGCTGTCGAATCGAGGTCCCCACGAGGAACCTGCTGATCCCTGCCGCTGTTACGGTCATCGACCACTGGTTGGGTTGCCGAGCGAAGGCCCTCGGTGGCTCCACGTCCCTTGATCCTGCGTTCCATCACTGCTTCTAGGTATCGGCGGTCCAGGACCGAGGGATTACCGATCCACCCCTCTTGTTGCCGATCCTATTGGGGTGAATTGCGGATTCGCGTAGCGGAGGCCCCGAGCGGACCATGCTCGATCTACAGAACTTCAAGAGCCGAGTCGCCCGGCGACTCCTCGCGCTCTTCATGATCAGCGCGTTGGCGCCTACCGTGGCGTTGGCGGTCCTCTCGTACCTCCAAGTCACCCGGCAGTTGACAACGGAGAACGAGAGGAGCCTGGAGGTCGCATCCGAGGCCGCTGCAGAGGCCATTCTCGAGCGGCTCACGGTGGCGAGAGAACAGGTAGAGGTGCTCTCTACCGTGGCCGATTTGAGCCGGGGGAACGAGGGTGTCAGGGGCGGCCTGACACATGGGCGCGGCAAGGGCCTCGCGGCCGCTGCCCTCGTTCCCGAGGAGGGACCACCCATCATCCTGTTTGGTGAGCCTCCCCGGCTCGACCCTGGCCTGCGAGAGCAGCTGAAGCGCTTGGCGCCCTCGGAACAGCTGCTCCACTCGGGCGACGCGGGACTCGACGGAGTCGCGCCCCTTTCTCTGGCTCAGGCGCTCCCCAATGGCTCGGTGATCTGGGCCGAAATCGATCCCCAGCCGCTCTGGACGACCGCCGAGACCTACGCTTCGCTCCGCTCCCGCGCCCGCCTGTGCGTACTCGACTCGGTCCTGAGGCCGGTCTTCTGTCCGGGCGTGTCCCTGGCTGACTTCCGGGACGAGCTCCCCGTCGGCGCGAGCCCCGGGCGGGGTGTCCCCTTCCAGTATTCCTCCGACGGCGAGAAGTACTTTGGGAGCTTCCGACCCCTCTTTCTGCGCTTCGTGTCGCGCAGCTCCAACTGGGCGGTCGTCGTTAGTGAGAGCGAAGACAACGTCCTCGCTCACGCGGCCGGCTTCAGGTTCACCTTTCCGCTCGTCGCCTTCCTCTCCCTCGGCGTCGTGCTGCTACTCAGCACCACTCAGATCCGCAGGAGCATGGAGCCCATCGTCAGCCTGAGCCAGGCCACCAAGCGGATCGCCGCCCGTGACTTCGATTCCCGCGTGGAGGTACGGACCAAGGACGAGTTCGCGGAGCTCGGTGATTCGTTCAACGCCATGGCGGAGCAGCTGAAGCGGCAGTTCGAGACGCTCTCGGCCGTGAACGCCGTGGATCGGGCGGCCCTCTCCTCCATGGACGAGCGTAGCGTCGTGGAGACGGCCCTTGCCGCGGTTTCGGCCCTCTATCCCGATGGTCACCCGACCGCCTCGGTGCTCGCCAGCTCCGACGAGGAGGAGGCCTGGGCCATGGAATGGCTGCCGGGCCTCGGGCCCCACGTGACCCGGGTCACGTGGTCGGAGGCGGACGCGAGGGCACTTCGTGATCGTCCGCACGCCTTCTTTCTCCCGCCGTTGCGGGAAGACCGACCCGGCTATCTGCCACCATACGGGCCGACGGACGATCCGGAGCCGGAGCTCGTCGTCCCGATGGCAATGGACGGGTATCCGCTGGGCGTGGTGACCGTGCGCATGGGGTTCGCGTCCGTCGATAGCACGGAGATCAGCCGAATCCGACAGATCACGGACCAGGTGACCCTGAGCCTCTCTCATTTCCGGGTGGTGCGCCAGATGGAGGCGCTCACGACTGGCGCGCTTACGGCGCTCGCGCGAACTGTCGATGCCAAGTCTCCCTGGACGTCAGGGCACTCGGAACGGGTCGCCTCGCTTTCGCTCGAGATCGGACGCCAGCTCGGCCTTCCCGACGACGACCTCGCGATTCTGTGGCGCGGAGGATTGCTGCACGACATCGGCAAAATCGGCGTGCCCGCCTCGATCCTGGACAAGCGCGGAAGGCTCACCGACGAAGAGTACCGGCTCATGAAGGATCACACCGTCACGGGAGCGCGGATCCTCGAGCCCATTGGCGCCTACGCGGACCTGATCCCGCTCGTATTGTACCATCATGAGCGCCTGGACGGTTCAGGCTATCCGGAGAGCCTCGTGGGCGAGGCCACCCCGTGGCTCGCGCGGATCGTGGCGGTGGCCGACACCTTCGACGCCATGACCTCCGATCGGCCGTATCGCGCCGGCATGTCGGCCACCACGGCTCACGAGCTCATCGCGCAGATGTCTGGCGTCCAGTTCGACAAGCGGGTGGTGAGTGCTTTTCAGATCGTGATGGGAGATCGTATCCACGAGGACGACGCCGACCTGCTACCGGCGAGACCCCTGGAGGAGGCGGGGTAACGGTGACGCCCGCTGGTCTTGCGGCCTTCCTCGCCCCCCCCACAAGCGGCGCCGGAGGGGGCGGACGGATTCCACCCGGCATCCAGGGACATCGGTGCACCACCGAGGGCCGGTGCGGGGGCCGAAGCTCCGCGTTGGCCACAGTCCGGATGGCCCTTCGAGCGGGGGGAGCACAGCGGCCTGAGCGTTCGACCCGGGAGGGTCCCCTCGGCGTGGTCCTGCTGGCGCTGCTGCTTGGCTCCGCGGTCTCGGCCGGCTGCGAAGGCCATCTGGAAGCGGCCGCTCCCGACCAGTTGATGGGCATGTGGGTTACGGACCACTCCCACTACCTCGACCGCGCGTTCGAAATCTCCGAGAACACGATCGTGTTCTACTCAGGCTCCGGAATCGGTGATTTCACCGCTCACCCGATCCTCGAGACCTTGGCCGAGGACAGGGGCTCCGCAACCATCTACCGGCTCAGGTATCGGAGCTCCGCCGGCACCGCGCTGACCTTCTCCCTCCGCTTGGATCCTGACGAGCGGGGTGTCGTCCGGCTCCCCAATCAGCCGTTGATCACGTGGCGACGCGGTGACAGGAACGGCGGCCGGACGCGGTAGCATATGCCCGCAGGCCCCACATCTCACCTGCCCCGGCTCGGTACGACCCGGTTCCACCGGACCGGACCCCCCGCAACCGGGCTGTTCCCCTAAACGGAAGATTGGTGCGCGGGAACGAGACCTCCCTGCGGCGCCACCGGGCCGCGTCGAACGGCGAGGACCAGCGAGGGGGGTCCTTGACCTCTACGCCGGCGCCTGCTTGCCGATCAGCGTGCCGATGGCGTCGAACTCCTCGACCGCCAGCTCCAGGAAGTCGTCCACGGTCAGGATACCCGTCAACCGTCCGTCATCGCTGGTCACGATCATCCTGCGTGCCTCCACGGTGGCCATCATCGACAGAGCGGTCTCGATGGGCGTGTCTTCGGTGACGGCGCTCACCGGCGTGCTCATGATGTCGCCGAGCTGGGTCAGGTCCGGATCCCGCTCCTCGGCGACGCACCGAAGGGTCACGTCCCGGTCGGTCACGATCCCGATGGGGCGGACGTCATCGTCGATCACGACCGTGGCGCCCACGCCGTGGGCCTTCATCCGTTTGGCCGCCGCGCGCACCGACTCGGCGGGATACCCCGTGGACACCGCGCGGACAGCGATCCTACCGACGCTCATGCTCCCTCCTTCCGCAGGCCGCCGGTCCCTGCCGGCCGGGTCGACGGGAGAGGTGCCCGGGGCAGCCGTGCCTGCGCCTCAAATGTCGGCGCGCGCCAGGCGGCACGGGTATCGGGGATCCACCGGTAGTGCTTGTGGGAGATGCTCCGCGGACACGCGCTCGTCCGGTGCATCGGGCCAGGTTCGGGGGGGATGGCCGGTGCCCGCTGGGGCCGGATCGCGGGCGGAGATACGCGGGGCCGAGCGGAAAAAAGTGTTTGCGGTCCCGGGGCCGAGCCCCCTATGCTTGTCCTACAGACGCTGCTTCGCTTTCCTCCGAGCGCCCGCCGACGCTCTCCCCCCCTCGCGTTCTGATGGGCTCCTGGAGGTCTTTTCGTGTGCCCCCGCAGGGAGCCCTTCATGGCGTTCCTGGATAAGCTCCGTACGGATTCCCGAGCGACCTTCGACCTCTCCAGCGGCATCGGCCCCGGTCGGGCTGACGGCACGACGCTGGTCCTGGAGGGTCCGGGGTCGCATCGCTGGCCGGGCAACTGAACCCCGGAGGAGATCGAATCGATGGATGATTCCACCTTCGGCTCGCCAAACGAGTCGTACAAGGTCTACGGCGAGAGTCAGCCGTTCATCAACAACGTCTTCATCTCTTACAGCACCCCGGACCGAGATCGAATCGACGGTATCGGCAAGCTCCTGGAGGCATTCGGCCACCAGGTGTTTCACGATCACCGGAGCATCAAGCTCGGGAGGAAATGGAAGCCGTCTCTAGGCGCCGGCCTCGAGAAGGCCGACGGTCTGATGATCTACTGGACTCACCGCTCCGCCCAATCCGACTGGGTGCGCAAGGAGTACGAGTTCTTCCACCGACACAAGCCCGATGCGCCGCTGGTGCCCATCAAGGGCGATGACACACCCCTGACCCCCATCCTCGAGGAGCATCAGTCCCTCGATCTCGCGCAGAAGGTGGAGAAGGCGCTCGAGGTGAGCGGGGCTTTGAAGAGAGAAGGGAAGAGCCCCAACGAGATCGTCGACGGCGTCGTCGAGGCCCTCGCGGAGGAGGGCTACGTGATCCGGGACAAGGGGAAGCTGCGCGCGGGTCTACTGATTCTCGGGGGGTTCGGTTGGTGGGCGGCGTTCAAGGACAACCCGATGCGCTGGCCGAAGGAGGCGGGCCGGGCCACCGTCGAGAGCCTGGCGGAGATGGGCCCCGGCGCCGCCGCGCTGATCACGGCCGGCGTCACCGCGGCCGTTCTGACCGGCGTCGCCACCGCACCGCAGGTGCGGGACGGGCTCCGGAGCTTCCTCTGCGCTGGCGCCCGGGTCGCCACCATCGACTTCGCTGAGTGCAACACCGTGCCACCCGAAGCTGGCGGCGCTCCGGCACGGTCGGGGGACGCCCGAAGCATATTCCCGGAGCAGCTGGCCTACGACCTCCTGAGCGACATGCGGCTGACGCGGGACCGTGTGACCTTTCTCGCTTCCCTCCTGGAAACCTGGGAGCCTGGAGCCGATACGGTCTGGCACGTGTTGACGGCTCCCGACAGGACGGTCGAGGACACCGACCCGGTGCTCGCCGCTTGGCCTGACGACGACCTCCGCCGGGCCATCCTCTTGGCCGTCTTCAGCGAAAGCCCCGACCGTACGCAGGAGATCCTCGACGCCCTCGCCGCCCAAGCTGGAATACCCGGCGGAGAGAGGGCCACGGGCCCGGAAACCCGCGAAGAGGTCCTGCGGGAGCTCCTGGCCGATCTGGGCACGCTGGAGAATCAGGAGGCGATCCTGGGCCTGCTGCGCGAGAAGATCGCGTGGAGCGATCCCATCGAGCCGAACGGCGGGGGTACGCCCCCCCCAACCGAGGTGGGCGGCGGCCCTACGCTTGTTGGTCCCGAGGGGACGAGAGGCGCGACCCGGCCGATGGACGCCGACGAGAACGGGCGGCCGGGCGAGGGGCCGGACAATGGCGGAGAGCCCGCTCCCACCGGCACCGGTATCGACGAGCTCATCCGGGTCCTCCAACGCGAGCTCTGGCGCGGCCGGGATCCCATCGTGGTGCGGGTCGATGCCGAGCGGATTCGCTACCTCTACGTGCCGTACATGATCGGCGTGATTCCGGGCAGCCGGGGGCTGGACCCTGGCGGCATCGACGACCTCGAGCGGGGGCTCCGCGGAGACCCGGATACGCTTTCGGTCCGGCTCACCCCGGACCTGGCCAGAGTCCTGCTGCTCCCCTACCAGATGGGGGTAGCGTCGGCCGCACGGATACCCGACAGCCTCGCCCCGACCCTGACCGAGCTTCAGCGCCAAGTCCTGGCCGGTGGGACCTCCGTCGACCTGGAGCTCACGGACCTGCGCCGGGACCAGCTCTTCAGGCCTTTCATAACAGGGGCTGTGCCCGTCGACGACGCCGAGCTCGAGCAGCTTCTGCGGCAGGAGAGAGACCTCCGCGAACGAGGTGGCGTCCTCCCGACTGACCTGACCGTGACCCCGGACCTGGCCCGTCTCCTGCTGCAGGCGCACTTCCTGGGTCGGCCCGGACAGGTGTTCGACTACGCGAACGATCAGATCGACGGGGCGGGCTCAGCCTCATCGCGGTCCGTGGCCCTCGAGCAGTTGGGGGAATCGCTCCTCGTGATCCAGGCAGCCCTCGACGCCCGTATCGCCACGCTTGCCGAGCTTCAGGACTCGATCCTCCGGGCTCCTGCATCTATCACGGGGACTGGCGAGCTGGACCAGGTGCGGGACACGCTGCTCCACGGCCAGACCGCCCTCGGCGACCGCATCGCGGCACTGGCGGGGGACGACGGCGGTCCTTCCCCGTGGCTGGTCCTCGCGGCCGCGATGGCCATGAGCGAGGGAGGGGATCTTCCCGAGGATACTCCCGACGGGGTGGAACGGGCAGCCCGACGGTTCAATGAGCGGGTCGCCGGAATCGAGCGGGAGCTCGGAGAAGGCCACCTGGAGATCCTGGACTCGATCCGCGCGCTGAAGGTCGCAGGCCAGGGATCGAGGACGGGTGGCATCGTGGCCCCCGGGCCCTTCACCTTCGAGGATCCCAGCAAGCCGGGGGTATTCAAGGCCCCGACGCTCAGGTATCGCCCGGACCTCCTCTACCCGAGCGAAGGCAGGGACCTCGAAGGCGTGGTGGACGTGGAGGCCCTCATCGGCACGAACGGCGAGGTGACCGTGTTGGGGGCGACCGCGCCGGACGGGCTCGGCGTTCTCGCCACGGCGGCGCGTGAGTCAGTCAGCGAGTGGAGGTTCAACCCTGGTACGCTCAACGGGACCCCCGTCGACGTGCGGCTACGGGTCGCCGTGACGTTCGCCATCGCGGACCGCGGCGAATCGTGAGGGCGATCCCGCGCGTGGCCAACGGAGCTACCTCTCGCCAGTCCAATGCGGGGTACGCCATGCACAAGCCGTCCCGTTCGCTTCCGCTTGCGTGCGTTCTCGCCATGGTCACAGCGGCGCCTCTCGCGGGCCAGTCCTGCGACCAGACCACTCCGGTTGATTGGGTTCTGATGCGCCTCTTCGGCGGACCGGGCATCCCCGGTGCGACCACCCTGACCGCGGTCTTCGCGGATTCCGTCGAGGTGGAAGCGAGGTATCAAGCAGACGACGCGTGGTGGGTCGAGCTCCCTGAATCCCGTGCACCCGACCAGATCGCCTTCCGGGGCATCGTCGGCCGTGAGTACAGGCAGATCGGTCCGACCACCACGTTCGCCGTCGGGGGTGTGGCACAACCCCCGGATTCCGTGCCTCAGCAGGACTGCTACGGTCTGGTGAACGCCCTGCAGGACGTTGCGGTCTCGATGCAAGTGAGAGTCGAGAGCGAGGGGGACGCCTCTCCGGCCCGTGTGGAAACCGTCTTCGTCCCCATTCCCATCTCCACGCTGGATTCGATCACCGTGAGCGATACGGTCTACGCCGGCCAACTGGTCGACCAGATGCTGTGGTGGCTGGAGCAGACGGGGGAAGCTGGAGATACCGTAGCGGTCGCCTACGTCACGGAGCGCCTGGCACCCACGACTCAGCTCGCGAAGCCCGATTCCACGTTGCGGGTCGGCCTCCAGGGCGGATTCATGGCGCTCAGGACCGGAGGGAAGACCTTCTCGGGCGCGACGCTGGCCCTGGTGCTCCGTCACCGGCGACGGTGGCACTTCACCCTGATGGGGGGCGGCCGACCGTCGGCCTCGAGTGACATCCAACCGGATCACGGGCACAGCCAGACCCTCTTGGCGGGCAACGTCACGTACTACCCCAACTACGATTGGTGGGGCATCTCGGCCGGATTGGCCGCGGCGTGGGAGAACCTGCGCAACTTCGACGCCTGGGTGGAGCGAGCGTACGGCATCACGGTCGGGCCCCGGCTGCGAACGCTCGGCAAGTGGCACGTGGTCCTCGGTCTGGACTTCCAGGTCTCCACCCACAACCGGTTCCTGGGACCGCGAGACCCGTCGACCGAACGGCGTGAAGGGACCGACACGACGTTCCCCAGCTTCGGGTTGACGCCGTCACTGTCCCTCGCGGTCACATTCTGACGGAGCACCCAGATGAGGCACCCCTGGGCATTGCTGATCGTGGGCGCATGTCTCGGCGCCTGTTCCCAGTTCGACGAGGTGGTCGACCCCATCGAGCCGCCCACGGCTGCGATCGTCGCGGTTCCCGACACGGTCGCGCCGGGCGAGCACGTGGCGCTGCACCTGAACAGCACCCACGCGGACCACGGTGGGGTGGAGCCGCCGGGGCACTCGCTGGTCAACGGCACCGTGGTGGTGCGCCCCGAGGAGACAACCTTGTACGTGTTCGACGTGGAAGGACCGGGCGGGACCGCCAGCGACTCGGCCTTGGTGGTGGTGTTGGACGGGGCGCGCGACCCGCGCGCGGTTGCGGTCGTGCAGGACTCCCTGATCTTCGAGTTCACCCCGGTCGAGATCGTGGACGAGCCGTGGGAGAACTTGAATACCGAGGCGTCCCTCGGGTTCTTCACCCTCCCGGATGTCTTCAACGACTCGACGGTCGCCATCTGGGTCGAGGTCTCACGCTCCGACACCATTCCCGCCGGAGTGCTCGGAGCGCCTCAGATCGATGAGGCCTTCGCCGTCGGCACCGTCGAATGGCTGCCGCCGGGGCAGGACCGCCGCTGGATCTATCCGCCCGAGTCGGGATGCCCCGTCGTGGAGGACCCCAACGACCCCGAAGTGGGGACTACCTGGGAGTTCGTGGGGCATAGCGAGCCCGGTCTGTCCCAGGCCCTCGAACGAGAGGTCGTGGCCCGGCACGCCGTCGAGTTCAGCGTCCAGGGAGACGCGAACACGATGCCCCGGTGCTACACGGCCAACGACCCCGCCTTCGTGGGGCTGAACTCGCTGACCTTCCGTCGCATCAAGTTCGTGTTCTGGCGGGAGGTGAAGTAGGCCTCAGTCGTCGTACAGGGGATCCAACAGATCCACGATCACGGAGTACACCTCCTCCAGATCCTCCCGAAACACCACGGTGCAGTTCCGTGGCCGCTGTTGCACCCAGGCTGCCACCCTTTCCAGGGCGTGTCGCCGCTCCTCGTCCTCCTCCGTCTCGTGGGCCGTCTCGGTGAAGGTGAAGTGGATCGTGTAGTCGTCATCAGCCCGGGCAGTTTCGATCATGTCGAGGGTTGCCCGTTCGGGATTGCCGTGCTCCCCGTCTCCCGAGATCACGTAATGCCGGGCCGGGATGCGCCGGAAGAAGTCCACGGTCACGTTCCGGTCGCTGCCGTGGTGCGGGACTTTCAGCAGGTCCACCTTCATGGGTCGATCCTGCCTCAAGAGGCCGAGCTCCTCGAGTCCCTCGAGCAGGAAGTCGCCGCGGGCGTCGCCGGTGAGCAGCATGGTCTTGCCGTCCAGCTCGGCGAGAACGGAGATGCTCGCCAGGTTGAAGGGAGATCCGTCGGAAAACGAGGCGGCGCGGGTGCTCGCCGACTCCTTCTCGAGGATCTTCTTCAGGTCTTTGTCCCAACGCTTCCGGAAGTCCTCCACGTTCTTCAGGAGCGGCCCCAGGACGGTGAGATCGAGCCCCTCCTTCAGCGGCAGCTTCCGCTCGGCCGGCGCCATCACCAGACCCTCGAACGGCGCATTGATGTCCAGCTGGAGCTTTCGCGCTTGCCGCCGGAGGTTGCGACCCTGCCGTGTGCTCGCCACGACGGCACGGGCCTCGGGGCTCATTCCGGCGGGGAGCTCCAGGCCCCCCGCTTCCTCACCGGCGGCCACGGCTGCCAGCCTGGATACGATCTCGTCCTCTTCGTTGCCCAGGATGTCGTCAAAGCTGTTGTGCCAGAGCGTGCCGATGCGGTAGGGCCGGCGCTTCCGCCGGTCGACGGCATCTTCCTGGTCGTCGAAGAGCTGGAGGATCCCGTTGATGTGGTCGTCGTCGATATGGCTGACCATGACCATCTCGAAAGGGATCGCTTTGTTGGCGTCGATCTCGAAGTCCTCGCGGATCTGCTCGAGCCGAGGCCGCAGGTAGTCGTTGTAGACGCCTCCCGGCCCACCGTCGATGAGAATCCACCGCGGGTTCTCCCACGAGCCGTAGTGGAGGATCAGGGCGTCGCCCTTCTTCGCGAACACCGCCTCCAACGAGAAGACCTTCGACATCGTTCCCCCTGGTTCAGATAGACTGGAGCGCCCGCAGGATGTCGAGCAGACCCGCGCCCTGGAAGTACCGCTCCCTCCCCAGGTCGGTGGCCGTGCTGCACAGGATCTCCTTGAGCTTCGCCGGCTTGCCGATGAACTCGGGGTGGCGCGAGAGGATGAGCGCCGCCGCTCCGCTGACGTGTGGTGCGGCCATGCTGGTGCCGTCGAGCCGGTCCTCTCCACCCCCGGGCACCGCGGACCGGATCTTCTCGCCCGGCGCCACCAGGTCCGGCTTCAGTCGGCCGTCGCCTGTTGGGCCGCGGCTCGAGAAGTAGCTCACACCGTAGGTGTGGGGGTCACTCCGGTGCGTGGCGCCCACGGTGATGACGGCCTGGGCATTGCCCGGGTCCGTGATGCTCACGGTACGGAAGCCCTCGTCGAGGGTGTTGGCGGGCGTGAGGTAGCGGGCCCGTCCGCTGTTGCCCGCGGCCGCCACGGCTACGATGCCGCTGCCGACCAGCCGCTCGGCTTCCTCGCAGACCGGCGTGCGGCCACACGCATAGTTGGCCACGTCGTGGTCGATGGAGAAGCTGAGATTGACGCCGTGGACGGCCACGAAGTCCCGCCGGCTGTTGAGGTCGCGGGCGAACTGCATGGCGGACATGATGGCGAACTCGTTGCCGTTGCCCTTGTCGTCCAGGACGCGAAGGTCGTAGAGCTGGATCTCCGGCGAGACACCCACCAGGTCCTCGCCACGCGGCGGCGTGTCCAGCCCTGCATCTCCGTCCGACGCCCGCCAGTCGGCTCCGATGATTCCGGCGACGTGAGTGCCGTGGGGATGGGGGGGCGGCCGGTATGCTCCGGGCTTGTGCTCGACCCTCAGGAAGGGCTCCAGGCGCTGCCAGTCGATGACGTGCTCTTCGGCCGTCCGCAGGAACTCGGCCAGCTCCCGCTTCTTCGTCCCGTCCTTGACCGCGGGATACAGCTCGGCCAGATGGTCAAGATCGTCCGGATCGGCCCCGAGGAGGTCCCGGATGTGGACGAAGTCGTAGGTTGCGAGGATCCGCGTCTGGTTCCTGTAGGTTTCCTTGGACCCGCCGCGTCGGCGGCCCGCCTGGCGTCGCCTCCCGAACGGCCGCCGCATCGGCGTGCCGTCCTCTGCCCGGCGCCGGAACGCCGGGTGCGTGGCGTCGATGCCCGAATCGATGACGGCCCACCGTACGTCTCTCCCGCCCAACTGGAAGAGCCTTCGGACGGCGTCGGCCTTGACCGACGCTCCGGACCGCTCGAGGGCCTGGGACGTGTGCCGATTCAGGTTCACCGAGTACAGCGTCACGTCGTCGCCCCAGCGCACCGGGTCGATGTCCTCGAGAAGCCGGACCAGGGCCCAGGCCAGCTTCTGTGGCTCTTCCTTCATCATCCGGCGGATCGCGCGGACCTTGTCGTCGTCCCGCTCGAGACCGTCCATCAGAGCCGCGCCCTCATCCGTCGACAGGAAGGCCAGGACGCCCACCACCCGCGCGACCCACAGAACGTCTGGCCCGAAGGCGCCGTCGCGGTTGTCCTCGTCCCACTCCGCGACGATCCATCCGACCAACCCCTCCGGATCTCGCAGTCCCTCCGCCAGGCGGTCCCGGTCGCTCCTCTTCACAACCCCCGCCACGGAGCGCTGCCACCACGCGCTCAGAGGCAGAACCGACCGTACGAGCTGGTCGAACCAGAGCGTGGCCACCACCACGTTCTGGTTGTGGGCGATCCCTGGGGGCCGCGGGGCCGCGGGCAACTCCTCATCGCTGGCCGGACCGGTGTCCGTGTCGCCGTTCGCGTGGCGGTACACGGCAGCGCCCTGAAACTCCTCGTCCGCGGCGATGCGCGCCTTCATGGCACTGGCCAGCTCCGCCGTGGTGTGGTTCCAGTCGGGCACCATGAGCAGCTCTTGCTGACGACCCGGCTGTGTGCCGAACCGGATCCAAACGTCGGGCATCACGGGCGACTGTTGAGTGAATCGACGGCTGGCGCTGTGATAGACCAGTTGTTCGAAGAATTCGCGCAGGTCGCTCATCGACGGGCTCTCCCCCGGGTGAGGTCGGGAGGTGGTGTAGCGCGGGAGCGCGCGGCCAGCGTCATGAGGACGACGGCCACTTGGGGGTGCCTACACTTGGTGCCGGCACCGCCGAGCTGTCAAGCATCCGAGCCCTCGGACGTGTCGTCTGCCAGCGACTCGGGGAGCTGCGGGGTCACCGTCCATGGATCGGCGTCCTCGGCGTCGACGACCCGGATCGTGACCTCGTCACCCACCGACAGCCTGGTGGGGACCTCGAGCCAGTGCACGCTGTCCAGGCCCTCCGTGATTCCGGTGATGCTGAGGAGGTTGCTCCCGGACGGGACCGGAGCGGGCTCCTCCATGCCCTCGGGCTCGAACCGCACCCATGTGACCATGGCAGATACGGCCCCCAGCGCGCCCACGCCCGCTACGCAAGCCCGCTGACCGTTGATCTCGATCTCGAGGCACCGCATCGTCTCCTCCTCTCGGTCGCTTGGTCGCACGTTCCCCGTTCGCCTGTTCGCACCCAGTGTCGCGCCTCGGCAGTCCCGGAGCCACCGCGAGCGCCGAGTCACTGACGCCGGACGGGCGCGGAGTCGAGCGAGGGCGCCGCGGTTGCGGGGAGGTGCAACGGGCTCCGAGTCCCGCGGCGAGCCGGTCCCTGAAGGTGCACCGGGCAACGCCGGGCTCGTCAGGGCGACGCCGGTGCACGGCGATGCGTTGCGCTCGCCGCGGCACGGCCCGACGATTCTCTCGTAGACTCTCGCGACGAAGCAGGCCCATCGACCCCGGCCCCTTGACCCATGCTCCCAGCCGAGCGCTCCACCGCCGAGCGGACGTACCGGTATCTCGCTCTCCCGACGCCGCCGGCGGGCGTTTGGCTCCCTGGCGTGGCAGTCCCGCTTCTTCTGCTCGGAGGCGGATGCGCCGAGGCCCCGTCGTCCGTCGGGCTCGAGCCGGATTCCGCTACCGTCCGCGTCTTCTACATCGAGCGTCCCATCGGCGAGGAGCGGTTCACCTTGCGAGCGGAGGAGGCAGGCCTTCGGCTCACGGCGGAGCTCGAGTACACGGAACGTGGAAGCCGCGGCCGGGTCACGAGCTCACTCGCGGTCGCTGACGACTACTCCCCCCGTCACTTCCGCGCCGTCGGCAACACCTACCGCTTCGTCAACCTGGACGTGGAGGTGGAGTACGGCGACTCGACGGTCTACGTACAGAACATCCGCGATTCGGTGGATCTGCCTCGTCCGGAGCATTCCTTCCCGGTGCGCTCCTACGCGCCCGTGTCCGGCCGGGCCGTTCTGATCGCCTATTGGGAGCGACAGGGCCGCCCCTCGGCCATTCGCGCCATTCCCGGGCGGGACGGCGACGTGATCGAGATCGAGCCCCGTGGGGTGGACTCCGTACAGGTGGGCCGGCGGGTCGTCGCGCTCCGGCGCTACTCCGTCGACGGTGTCGTCTGGGGCCGGGAGGCGGTGTGGCTCGACGAACAGAGCCGGTTCGCGGCGCTCATCTCCCGGATCCACATCCTCCCGCTGCAAGCGGTGCGGTCGGACCTGGTCGAGGCGCTCCCAGACCTTCAGACCGCCGCGGTCCGCGATCGCATGCACGACCTGGAGCGAACGGCCGCAACCGTCTCGTCCGTGGCCGACGGTGCGTTCGCCCTGTTGGGCGCTCGACTGATCGACGGAAACGGGGGTTCCCCGATCGAGGACGCCACGATCGTCGTGCGCGACGGAATCATCGCCGCGGCCGGCCCGAGCACGGAGGTGCAACTGCCGGCCGGCGTCCGCGGCATCGACGCCACCGGGAAGACGGTGATCCCCGGCTTGTGGGACATGCACGGCCACGTGAGCCAGATCGAATGGGCACCTGCGTACCTGGCCGCGGGCGTCACGACCGTCCGTGACGTCGGTGGCGAAGCGCGTTTCTTGACCGCCTTCCGGGACCTGATCCAGGAGGGCCGGGGCATCGGGCCGAGACTCCTCCTGGCCGGCCTGGTGGACGGCCAGGATTCGCTGGGCTTCGGTGCGGTTACCGCCTCGACGGCCGACGAGGCACGAGCCGTGGTCGACCGCTACGCCGAGGTCGGCTTCGTCCAGATCAAGGTCTACGGGCAGGTCCGGGCCGACGTGCTCCGTGCGCTGAAACGGCGAGCCGATGAGCGCGGGATGACCATGACGGGCCACGTGCCGGCCGACATGACCACGGAGGAAGCCATGGAGGCAGGGATGAGCGGCGTGACCCACCTCCACTACGCCCTGGCGGGTGCTCCACCGGGCGACCCTACCGGCGCGGTGGAAGCGCTGAGACGTCACGGGCTGGTCGTCAGCCCGGCCGTCGTCTGGTCCGAGCTGCTCGGGCGCTCGATCGAGACACCCATCGCCCGGTTCGAGCCAGGCATCGAGCGGATCTCGGGAGCGCTGGCGCTGAACTACGAGAGCGCCGGCAGCGACCGCGACTCCTCCGCCGTCCAGATCGGCAGGGCCGAGATCCTCTCCCTGGTGCGGAGGTTACACGAAGCCGGTGTCACCATCGTCGCCGGGACTGACGCGGGCGTGCCCGGCTTCAGCCTGCTCCGTGAGCTCGAGCTCTACGTGGAAGCGGGACTCAGCCCCATGGAAGCGATCCGGTCGGCGACGCTCGTCCCTGCCCGGGTGTTGGGCATGGACGGGGAAGTGGGCACGGTCGAGGCCGGCAAGCGCGCCGACCTGCTCGTGCTCGACGCCGACCCGCTCGGGGACATCTCGGCTATCCGGAGGGGGGCGTGGGTGGTGGCCGCGGGGACGATGTACGACATGTCGTCGCTCCGGTGACCCTCGAGGGCCCGCCCGCCCCCGAAGCCACCGACCTCTGCCGGCCGACCGAACGCGCGCGCTCCTCAGGCGTCCCTGAGGGCTGTCGCCGGATCCAGCTTGCTGGCCTGGGACGCGGGTATGTAGGAGGCCAGGATGGCGAGTGCCACCAGGACCAGCGGGATCCCGACGTAGGTCACAGGATCCGTAGCGTCCACGCCGAAGAGCTGGCTTTCCAGGAAGCGGCTCAGACCCACGGCGCCGCCAAGGCCGAGCGGAACGCCCAACGCGGCCATGGCCAACCCCTCCTTCACGTTCATGCGGATGATGTCCACCCGCTGCGCACCCAGGGCCAGGCGGACACCGGTGTCGTGTGCCCGCTCGCGCACCAGATAGGCGATGACGCTGTAGATGCCGACGCCGGATAGGAGCAACGCGATGCCCGCCAGGGTGCCCATGAGGAGCAGGGTGAAACGGGTGCCCGCCATGGCCTCCTCCACATACGACTCCATTGACCGCACGGAGTGGACGGGTCGGCCCGTCCCCACGGCCTCGGCGACGCGGCGCACGGACGCTACGACCTGAGAGGCGTCGCCCTCGGCCCTGACCGTCAGCCACATGTTCCCACCGGGTCCCGTGCGGTAGGGCAGGTAGATCTGCGGCCGAACCTCCCGGCGCACGTCGAGGATCCGGCTGTGGGACACCACACCCACGACCTCGACCAGCGTCGTGTCCAACGCCGAGCCCATCCCGATGGTGAAGTGCTGGCCGATGGCGTCTCCATTCGGCCAGGCCTGCCAGGCCAACGTCTCGTCGACGATCACCCGACCCACGAGCTCGTCGTTGTCGCCGGCGTCGAACGTGCGGCCGGCGACGAGCTCGACGCCCATGGTGGCGAAGTAGCCCGGGAAGACCCACCGGTAGTCGGCCGAAGAGCCGTTCCAGTTCGTGTCCAGGGAGCCGTCGGTGGAGTAGGAAGCCATCATGCCCTGGTTGCTCAAGGGGATGATGGACGTGCCACCCGCGGCCGCGACGTTGGGCAGGGTCCGGACCTCGTCCAGGAGCTGCTTGTAGATGCCCCAGCGCTCTTCGGGCTCCAGCTCGCCACCGTTCAGTGGTGCTCGTAGGGTGACCACATGCTCGGGATCGAAGCCCAGGTCCACCTGCCGTAGCTCGTTGAAGGTGCGGATCAACAGGCCCGCTCCGATCAGGAGCATCACCGAGAAGGCCACCTGGGCCACGACCAGCGCGTTCCGTGTGCGGACGCGCACGCCTCCGCTCCCCCTGCGCCCCCCCTCTCTCAGCGCGGACTGGACGTCCGCCTTCGACGCCTGCCACGCGGGGATCATCCCGAACAGGAACGCGGCGAGCGAGGCGGCTCCCAGGGTGAAGAGCAGCACCTGCCGGTCCAGGACGATGTCGTCCACCCGGGGCAGGCTGCCCGGCTGGAAAGCCAGCAGCGTCTCCAGACCGAGCCACCCCAGTCCCAGGCCGGCGGCCCCCGCCACGAACGCCAACACCAGGCTCTCCAGCAGCACCTCGCGAACGATGCGGCTTCGCCCGGCCCCGAGCGCGGCGCGTACCGCGATTTCCTTTTCCCGCGCCTTCATCCGCGCCACCAGCAGGCCCGCGGCGTTCGTGCACGCGATGAGGAGCACCAGCGTCACCGCGCCGAGCAGCGTCAAGATGGCCGGCCGGGCACTCTGCACGAGATCGCTGTGCAGTGGATGCAGGTAGAACCTGATGTCCGAGTTCGCGTACTCGTCCGGGTACTCCTCCACGAGGCGGGCACCGATGGACTGGATCTCGGCTTCGGCCTGGGCGATGGTGGCTCCGTCCTCGACGCGGGCTATGGCCCGGAACGCCCAGAAGTCGCGGAACTCCGGGTCCAGCTGCATGGGCAGCCAGAGGTCGATGTTCGGAGACAGACTGGTCCCGGGACCCAGGAGGAGTTGGAAGCCTTCCGGCATGACGCCGACGATGGGGACCCGGGTGCCGTTCATCTCGAGGTCCTGACCGACAACGTCCGGTGCACCCCCGAAGCGTCGCTCCCAGAGCCCGTGGCTGATGAGCGCGACCCGGGGGCCATCCGGCACCTCCTCCTCGGCGGTGAAGCTCCTGCCGAGGCTCGGACTCACGCCCAGCATCGGGAAGAGGTTGGGAGTCACGTTGGCCGCCAGCACCGCCTCCATCCGGCCCTCGGCGGTGAGGCTGGCGGTGAACTCCCGTGATACCGCCCCGACGTCCTCCAAGAGCTCGGCGCGTGCTCGGAAGTCCAGCACTTCGGCCTGGGCGATCCCTGGGTGTTGCTCCAGCCCGCTCAGATCGATCCGCACCAGGGCCAGGCTCTCGGGGCTCGCGTAGGGGAGTGGACGCAGTAGCACACCGTTGACCACGCTGAAGATGGCGGTGTTTGGCCCGATCCCCAGGGCCAGGGTGGCGACCACGGCCGCCGTGAAGGCGGGCCGCTTCAACAACGTCCGCACGGCGAAGACCAGGTCTCTTCTCAAGCCCGCCATCCACCCCTCCCGTCGTCTGGGCCTCCGCACGGAAGGCCGCCCCTCACGCTCCTCGTGTCGGCTCCCGGGAGATCCCGGTCCCGCCGCACGTTCCCGCAACCGCTCAACTGCGAATCCCAGCGCGAAGCTCGTCGCCTGGCCCCAGTACCAGAGGCCGGCTCGCCATCCCCCTTCCGGGAAGGCCGCATCCATGGCCTCGTCCAACTCGTTGACCACCCCCACCCGTTCGTCGGGCGGCAGGACGCGTTCCAACAACCACCGCGCCGGCGGGGGGCCTCTCATCACCCTTCGCTCCCCGCTCGGTGCGTATCTCTGCCCAGGCCGGCTCGGGATGCGGCTGTCACCGGTCCAACGTCGGCTGCAGCCCTTCCCACATGCTCAAGAGCGCGCTCCGCTGCTCGGCGAGCTTCTCGATGCCCTCGGGCTCCACCTTGAAGAAGCGCTTGGCCTTGCCGCCTGGTACCGGATCGGGCTCGGACATCCAGGACGAAACCAGCCCTTTCTGGCGCAACCTCCGGAGCGCGATGTAGACCGCCGCTCGGGGCACGCTCCTGCCCGCGCAGCTCTCGATCTCCTCTACGATGGGCACCCCGTACGTCTCGTTGCCGAGCCGCAGGATGGACAGGAGAACGAGCTGCTCGATGTCGCCGAGGGATTTGCGCGCCATGGACCGACCGATCTCCGGAGGGATCGCGAGCGGTCGATCGGACGACACCGGCGCGGTGCTTCGAGGGCCGCCACACCGGGATCCCGCCGTCCGCTCGCCTTTGTTAGCCGTATTTAGTTAACTAAACTAACAATCTACATCTTGAAGCACCACGCCCGCGCTCCTTGCCCCGTAACGTGGCCTCGAGGCCGCAGGGGTGAAAGCCCGAGAAGGCCGACTTGCGGACCGTGGCGGTCACTCGGCATCGTGGGGGACCCACTACCCGATCATCCGACCCCGGAGAGGCATTCCCGGGGTGGGTCGCTTGGAGGACGTTCAGTGTGTGACTTCAGCAATGCCGATGACGAAGGCCGCTTCGGGTTCATCGTGGACACCCCGGAGATTCGCGCCCTGATCGGGGAGACCCGGCGACTGATGGCGGAGATCGCCAGCGACGCGGAGCGGGTCGACGCGCTCCGGCCTACGTTCGCGAGGCTATTGGCGGCGGACGGCTGGTTGCCGGAGGAGTACGGCCAGCCGGATCATGGCAGCGGCATGGGAGGCGGCATCGGTCAGTACGCCCTGTATCGGGCCGAAGACGGCACCCTGTGCCTGTTCTCCCTCGTGGTGCCGGCCGGCGCCTCGACGCCCGTTCACGACCACCTGGCGTGGGGGCTCATCGGTGTGTACCGCGGCGAGCAGGCCGAGACGATCTACGAACGCTTCGACGACGGGGCAAGCGACGAACGGGCCGATCTCGGCGTTGCGAAGCAGCTGAACGTGAAGGCGGGCGAGTTCTACACGCTTCTTCCCCCAAAAGACGACATCCATCTCGTCACCACGGTGTCGGATTCGGCTTCGGTGTCCATCCACCTGCTGGCCAACGATGCCGCGTGCGTGTGGCGCCACCGGTTCGATCCCGACGCGGGCACCGTCTCGGCGTTCCGCTCCGGCTACAGCAACGCCCCCTGCCCGCCCGACGAGGTGAACGAGGCCCCTGCGTCCGCCCCCTAGCCCCCGCGCCCTTCTGGCCCTGCCCACTCGGTCTACGGGCCACGAACGGGTCGGGAGCGTCCGGAACGAATCGGGTGCGTCCCGACCGGACGGTAGGCTCAGTCCGCTCCCGCTGAGCCGGGTAGCGCAAAGCGGCCGAGCGCGAAGGGCCGCAGGAGCTCCGGTCGCTGCCCATCGGCCGCCCATGCGGCGAGCAGCGGAGCGACGGCGGGCGCGATGGCCCAACCGTGCCCGGTCCACCCCACCGCTACGATGGCGTTGTCCACTCCCGGCACCCGGTCGATGATGGGGATTCCGTCCACGCTCGCGGCCTCACCGCGATCGGCCCTGGCGTCCACGACCTTCAGCGTCGCCAGCTCCGGGAACACCGCCACGGCCTCGGCCCAGTTGCCCGTCACGCGCTCGGGAACGGGAGCCCCGCAGCCGAGCTCCGCGTTCCAACGGCCCCGCCAACCCCCGGAGGCCATCACCGACCCGTCCGGGAGCATCTTGAGAGCCAGCGGCCGGTGGGCGTGGCCGATCAGAGACACGAACGGCGCCCGAGCGCTCGGGCTACTGATCAACACCTGAGGGAACACCGGCCAGACGGGCAGTCGCACGCCCAGGCTACGACCGAGCAGCTCCGACGCCCCCGCGTTCGCCAGCAGCAGGAGCCCTCGCCCGACCCGGACCCGGGAGCCGTCGTCCAGCACGACGGCCGCCACGCGGCCCCCCTCGGTCGACAGCTCCGCGACCGGCGCATCTTCGTGGACCTGGGCCCCGAGCTTCCGGGCCGCGTTCGCGTAGGCCAACGTGGTGGCACCGTGGTCCGCGACGCCGTCCAGGGGGCAGTGCAGCGCTCCAATCACACCTTCGGCGAGCCCGGGCTCGATGCGCCGTACCGCCGCCCCGTCGAGGACCCGCGTGGGGATCCCCAGCCCCTCCTGCGCCCACGCCCGCGACTCGGCCGACGCGAGGTCCCGGTCGCGCTCGTACAGGAGGAGGTGGCCGGTCCGCTCGTATGGCACGGCCGCGCCGAGCTCCGCTGCCAGCGCGGGCCACCGCGTGTACGCCTCCCGCATCAGCGGCAGCTCCCGCGGATCTCGACCGTTGGCCCGCACGCCACGCCACCCCAGGCCACCGGAGGCTCCTGCCGCCACCCGCCGCGCCTCCAGCACGGTCACCTGGTGTCCCCGTCTGGCCAGCTCCCAAGCGGTGGCCGCACCGTAGATGCCGGCGCCGATGACGACGTATTCGGGGGTCGGTTGAGTCATGGATCGGTGCTCGAGCGCTTCCCGGCGCCGGCGGGCCAGTCAGGCCTCGCCCTGGCCCGGAGCACGCGTTGCCGTCTAGTGTGGTGCCCCGGGAGACCGTTGTCGTTCCGGTGCCCGGCGAGGCCCGTCCATGAGGAAGACCCGAACCTGGCACGGGTATTGACGAAGAACAACCGATCACCGGCCCGTTGAGAGTCCGGGCCTCAGCGGGCGAGCGGGCTCCTTGAGTTTCGTGGTGGCGCTGGGGGGGCTGGGCCTCCTTCTCCTGGTGGGCCTGGTCCTGCGGACCCGGTCGCGCATCCTCCGTAGACTGTTCCTGCCCGTTCCGGTCATCGGCGGTTTCGTCGGGCTGGTCCTGGGTCCGTACATGCTGGACTGGGTGCCGCCCGAGACCGTGGCCATCTGGGCGTCCCTGCCGGGCATCCTGATCAACTTCGTGTTCGCCGCCCTCTTCCTGGGGGTGACCATACCGCCTGCCGCGACGCTGGTCCGACTCAGCGGGCCCTTGTTCCGCTTCGGCACCGTGACCGCTCTCGGCCAGTATGTCGTCGCGTTCCTGATCACCGCGGGCGTGCTGGCACCCCTGTTCGGCACGCCGGAGCTCTTCGCCTGCATTCTGGAGGTGGGCTTCGCGGGGGGACACGGGACCGCGGCCGCCATGACCCCCGTCTTCGTGGATCTCGGCTTCGATGCCGGCGGCGCGCTCGGCCAGATGTCTGCCACCGTCGGCATCGTCGTGGCGGTCGTGGGTGGGATGGCCCTGGTCCAGCACGGGGTGCGCCGCGGGCAGCTGACGCAGCTGTCCATGGACACGGCGGACGATGCGGGATCATCCCACAGCCCGGCTTCACGAGGACTCGTGCCGCCGGAGCGCCGGACATCGGTCGCCACGGGCACCATCACGGCCAGTGTGATGGACTCGTTCACGTTTCACGTGGCCATCACCAGCCTGGCTGTGCTGATCGGGTGGGTGATGCTGCGCGGTGTCCGAGCTATCCACCCCACGCTGGCCGGCTTCCCGCTCTTTCCTCTCGCGATGATCGGTGGGATGCTGGTTCAGCTCTCGGCCGAACGCATCGGGGCTTCCTCCTACTTCGACCGAGCCACCTTCGAGCGCATCCTCGGGCTCTCCCTGGAGGTGCTGGTCGTGGCCGCAATCGCCTCGCTCCGGCTGGATCTGTTCCTGCAGAACCTCGTGCCGTTCTCGATCCTGATGATCGCCGGGATCCTGTGGGTGGCCTTCGCCTTCCTGGTGCTGGCTCCCAGAATGATCCCCTCGTACTGGTTCGAGCAGGCGATCACGGACTTCGGCATGCTCACGGGAGTGACCGCGGTGGGTCTGATGCTGTTGCGGGTGGTCGATCCGCAGACCCGCACGCCAGCTGCCCAGGCGTTCGCCGCGAAGCAGATGATCTTCTCCCCGCTGCTGGGTGGCGGGCTGGTGACGGCCACCATCCCTCTCTTCCTTCAAGGGTTCGGGCTCTGGCCCGTGCTGGCGGCAGTCGCGGGCCTGGCTCTGCTGGCCTATTTCTGGCCCGGTGATCGGAGGAGCCGGTGGCCCGGCGCCTGATCCGAATCCTTGACACCGCGGAGGCCCGGTGGTTAGCTAAGCTCCCCCCCCACCGCTACCGCTTCTACGTCTTCACGTCGCCAATGCGAGCGCGGCACCGGTATTCCCCTGCCGTCCCGCGGCGCTCACCGCCGCCGCGAGACGGGGTGGCTTCGGCGGCATAGGTGCTCCGCGACACATCCGCCGGGCCCAGGGCCGGTTGGCAACCCTCGACGCCCCCTCCACGGGAGACTCCCCATGCTCACTTCCGAAGCGGCCGGCCTGATCATCAACGCGGCCAAAGGCCTGCTCAAGATCCAGAGACGCGTCGACCAGGTTCTGGCCGAGAAAGAGGCCACCGAGGCGCCCCTTGCCATACCGCTGCCGGACATCCGGCGGACGCCGACGCTCCCCCAGATGCGGTCGGCCCTCAGAGAGCTCCTCGAGGACACGAAGGACGACGATCCGGACCCCCTGGACCCGGATCGTGCCGACATTCGCGACGCCGTGGACAACGACGCTTCGCGCCTCTTCGACTTCATGGAACGCCACCTTCCCGAGCAGGCCTACGGCCCCGTCATCAGCTTGAACAGCGAGTTCGTGGCGGCGCTCCATCCGGATTGGGCCTCCGACCCGGATCTGCGGGTGGCGGCGTTCTTCGTCGGGGCCGGCAGGGACTTTCGGGAAAAGAGCTATACGTGGCGGCTCGCCCTCACCGTGGCCGACGTGGTCGCAGAGTTCGGAGCCGAGAACGCCGCTCTGTTCGTCCGGGACGAGAGCACCCAGGGCATCGTAGCGGCCGTTCTCGCCCGCTTCGGCGAAGCGGACCTGCAGAGGCTGGACAGCACGGGGGACCTCCTGCGCGTCGCGCTTGCCGCCACGCTGGACGGAGTCCTCGACGCCCGGGCCTTCGTCCGGACGGGCGAAGCCTGGGTCGAGTCCCTCCTGGACGCCATCGTCGCCGCCCGGGCGGCCATGCCGGAGGGACAGCAGGGGGACTTCGTGCTCGGCCTGCTCCAGGGCGAGGGATACCCCCGCCTGGTGGGGAGCCTGCTCGAAGCCGCGGCGGACCGGCTCGACGATGACGAGGCGCAGGACTTCAAGGACGTTGCCGCCGACTTCCTACGGGAGGTCGTGGGCGTTGTCTCGAACCGTCCCAGCTTCCGTGGGTTCTTCGAGGATCACTGGGGCGACCTGCTCCGGGCAGGTCTGGGCGCCCTGGAGCGCAACGGTCCGGCGTTGATGCGCGGAGAGTCGCCTCTGCTCACCGAAGTACTCGCGGCCGTGGCCCGTGACCTGTCCACCCGGCCCAACAGCAAGCTCCTCTCGGGCGACGTGCTGTATGGCATCGTGGACGCTGCCATCGGAGCAATAGCCGCGAATCCGGACCTCGTGGACGACGTGGTCGACCCGGCGTGGCTGGGCGGGCTGATCGGCTCCGTCACGTCCACCGTGGCCAATGAGGGCCTGCGCAAGTCCTTCTCGAAGAAGGGACTCGAGGCGTTGTGGAAGGACGCCCTCACCGCGTTCGCACAGCATCCGGAGCTGATCGTCGATCGGTCCGAGCTCGGCCGCGAGCTCCTGAGAGGCGTGCTCACGGCTCTCGCCGAAACCGAAGCGCTGGCAGCGGAGGAGCTGGCCACCGCAGCAGTCGGCGGTGCCCTTTCCGCGCTCGGTGAGCACCCCGAGCTCATCGAGTTCCGGTACACGGACCTGATCGCGTCCCTCGCCGGCAAGGTCGGTGCGCTGGTGAAGGCGAGAGGCCTGACACGGACGCAGGGCTCCGAGCTGCTCCGCGTGGTCACGACCACTGTCTCCGAGAATCCGGCCCTGCTGATCGACGGAGAGAAGCGGCTCGTTGGCTGGGCGACCGACGCCGTGATCGGTGCCGTGGGCGAGGACGGTGGCCGGCTGTTGTCCGGCGCCATGCTCACCCGCGTGATCGAGGAGACGATCACCGCCCTCGGCACGAGCGGTCGGGCCGCTCTGGAGAACCACTCGGTGGCCCACTTCCCCTCCGAGCTCCAGGCGCTCATTACCGCGGGACTGGTGCGGGCCGAGAAGGAATTGGGCAACCAGATCGGTCTCTCTGCGGTGCCGTCGGTCATCGGCGCCCTGGTGATCGCCTGGTCGCGGGGTGAGGTCGCCACCAGCGATGCCGAGCACGACAACTTCCGACGCCTGTTCTCCGAGCTCATTGCCCGGGTCGCCGCCTGACAGGAGGAACACGATGAGAACGAACTCTCGAACCCGGGCCCTGGCCGCGGCGCTCTGCCTGCCGGTTCTCGCGAGCTCCGCGTGCCTGGCCATGAAGAAGGACGTCGAGAACGCCGTCCAGACCACCAACGCGGCCATGGTGGCGACGGTGGCGGAGCACAGCGCCGCTCTGGTCGACCAGCCGCCTCTGGACCTGCCCAGGTCCCAGCAGGGCGACGAGTGGAGGGAGCCGGTCGAAAAGCTCGAGCGCATCATCGCGATGAACCCCGACCAGACCGTGCTCGTGAACCATCTGCGGGTACGTCAGGCCATGCTGCTCACGGCCTACCAGCAGCAGAACCACGCCACCCTGCTCTGGGATGCGATGGACTGTGACGTTCTCACGAGCGAGCGTGACCGCGCGCTGTGCGCCAACGGTCACGGACTCGTGTGGGCGTACACCCACGCCCTCGACTCCAACCCCTTCCTCACCGAGGAGGACGAGCGGGACGCCCGCGACCACCTGACCGCTTTCGACGGGACCCTGCCGGCAGTGGCGAGTCACGACATCGCCGTATACCTCGGGTCCGTTCGGGCGATCACGGCGCTTCGACTGCACAAGGCGGCGGACCCGAGGAACGCTGAGGACGTCGCGGCGCTTCATGACGGATTGGCCTCGGATCTGGGCGTGTTCGTAGACCTTTTCACGGGCGACGAACAGGCCTGGGTACAGGAGAATGCGACGTTAACCGTCTCCGATAGTCTGGCCGTCTCGGAGATCAGGAACCGGGTGTTCCTGCGAGGCCTCGTGCGGGAATACCGGTTCCTTGCGGACCAGTTCGCGCCCGTGGCACGAGACTTCGAGGTGGACGGCGGTCCGCCGTGGCGTCCACCCTGGGTGGGGACCGTCAGCTTCAACTAGTGTGGTGCTGCACCACACCAGAAGGTCCGGCTTGCCCGGATCGCCCTCCGGCCCCGCGTATGGGTGACCTGGGCTACGGCGGCGTCCGGTTGCTCCCGCCGCGGACGGCTCCTATCCTGGCCAGAGGCAATCGGGGAATCTCCCGGCTCCCCACCCTCAATCGTGGAGGCGACAATGGGAGTCGGCGATCCCGGCACGCTGCACCACACCTGCTTCTTGGGGCGCGATTTGGAGAAGGCCACCCGAGACCTCCCGGATCAGCCCGAGACGACCCTCGACCGATGACACCCCTGGACCGGCGAGAGTGGCTGAGGGCCTTGGCCCTGGGCGGCGGGGCGTTGTGGCTCGGTACGGACGACGTATCGGGCCGGGCCCGCACGGAGCGTTGGCCGGCGGACGCTCCGCGGCGGGGTGCGTCTGCCGCCACAGACGTGCCGAAGACCCGGCAGGAGCCCCACCTCCTGGTGCGGAACGGCCGTATCGTGAACGCGGACGGCCAACAGGACGCCGACGTCAGGGTGCAAGGTCAGGTCATCACCGAGCTCGGGCCGGATCTCGACCCGGCTGGAGCCGAGGTGATCGACGCCGAGGGGCTGCTCGTGATGCCGGGAGGCATCGACCCCCACGTCCACCTCGGTCCCCCGCTCGCCGACGACTTCACATCGGCCTCTCGGGCCGCCCTGGCCGGTGGCATCACCACGTTCGGGGTCATGCTGTTCCCCGAGGAGGGCGAGGGCCCCCAGGTCCTGGTCGACCGCATGAGTGCCCAGGCGGCCCGCGAGACCGTGGTGGACCTGATGCTCCACCCCGTCGTCCAGAGTGTGCGCGACGACACCATTGCCCAGGTGGAAGCGCTGGCGGCAGCGGGCCATACGTCCATCAAGGTCTTCATGAGCCGCGCGGGCTTCGATCGTGAGGCACCTGAGTTCCTGCGACTCATCGCCGCCGCCGGCCAAGCCGGAGTACTGACGATGGTGCACTGCGAAGACGCCTCCATCCTGGCTCTGGCTCGGGAGCGGCTGAAAGCGGAGGGGCGGACGACCGTAGAGCACTTCGCCGCGAGCCGGCCCGTGCTTGCCGAGGAGATCGCTACCGAACGGGCCGCGGCCATGTGTGAGGCCACCGGCTCGCCACTCTACCTCGTGCACGTGTCGTCCGAGCGGGCGCTGAAGGCCCTCGAGCGCGGACAGGAGCAGGGATTACCCATCTTCGCAGAGACCCGCCCGTTCTTCCTCCACCTGACGGAAGACCGGCTCGCGGGGCCGGAAGGCCCCCTGTTCGTGAGCCAGCCGCCATTGAGGACCGCCGCGGATCAGCATGCGCTGTGGCGCGGTCTGGCGCGGGGCTCCATTCACACGGTGGGCACGGACCACGTGCCCTGGACCCGTGAGCAGAAGCTGGATCCGACGCTCGACATCGGAAGCCTGCGCCCCGGCGCCAGCAACCTCCAGGTCATGCTGCCCATGCTGTACTCCGAGGGCGTTCGACCGGGGAGGATCCGGCCCGAGGAGTTCGTGGCCGTGACCTCCACCAACGCGGCACGACTGTTCGGCATCCACCCGAGAAAGGGGGTGGTCGCTGAAGGCTCCGACGCGGACCTGGTGCTCTTCGATCCCGACGAGCGCCGCGCGGTCCGCTCGGCCGACGCCGTCTCCGGAGCCGGCTTCTCGGTCTTCGACGGGATCGAAGTGACCGGCTGGCCGCGGAACACCATCCGCCGTGGCCAGGTCCTGCTGCGCGAAGGTGCGGTGGCGGGTAGGGCGGGTGCCGGGGTCGTCCTGCAGCGCCAGCGGTGGAGGCCCCTCGGCAGGATGTAGGGGGCACGCTGCCTCGTGTGCGTTCCGGGCCACCATGCTACTCTTGTACGTCAGTTACGCGAACGAACTCAAGGAGATCGCACCAGGATGACCATCGACGACCCCGCCACCGCCTTCACCGCCGTAGCCGTGCTCATGATGGGCGCCGATCGGGTGGGCACCTTCGAGGAGCATCGCTTCATTCTCGACACCATGTCCGGCCTGGGCCCCTTCGCGGGCATGGACCGGGACCACTTCGAGCAGCTCCTGCGTGACACCACGGACGAGGTCTGCCGCGCCTACCCCACCGACGGCGTGCGCATCGCGGACGCGGGCGTCTCGAGCTTGACCCAGGCGGTGGCCGGTGCCCTCACCCCCACGCTACGGGTCGAGGCACTGAAGATGGCCGCCGACCTGGCCCGCGCCGACGGAGTCGACCCCGCCGAGCTCCGGCTCCTCGAGCAGCTTCGTGAGGGATTCGACATCGACCCCGACGTGGCGCGGGAGATCTTCGGAGGATCCACCTAGATCCCCAGGCCGCTTCCGGCCCGATCACTTGGCCCCGCAACCCTTCTTCCTTTCCCTATGACTGGATGACCACCGGCCTCAATGACGATCGTCGGAGGAGAGCCGAGTCCTCCATCCATAGGCATGATGCGGTTCACGCCCCCGCGAGAGACATGGGCGATCCATCGCCGGTGAAGCCACACCACGCCCCGTGGCTCGCGCTGTCCCTGATCGGGGGGGCGTACGTCCTACATGCGTTGAGCTACTGGGCCATCGTCGATGACTCGTTCATCTCTTACCGATACGCCGAGAACTTCGTCGCCGGGCACGGCCTGGTGTTCAACATCGGCGAACGAGTAGAAGGCTACACCAACTTCCTCTGGACCCTGCTGCTTTCTGCCATGCACGCCGTGGGGGCCGATACGGCGTTCGCTTCCCAGGTTCTCGGGACCGCCTTCGGATTGGCGCTGCTCCCGGTCTTGTACCTAAGCGGACACCGTCTGCTGGGCTTCGATCGATGGCTGGCGCTCATCCCGTGCGCGTTGATGGCGGGGAATGCGGCCGTCGCCCGTTGGGCGGGGTCCGGGCTCGAGACGGTTGCCTACACCACGCTGTTCACACTCGGGATCTCCCTCGCGATACGTGATCTGCGTTACGACGCGAAGCTGCCGCTGTCCGGGATCGTCGCCGGCCTCGCGGCGCTGACCCGGCCCGAGGCTGCTGCGTTGTTCGCCGTGTTCTGGGTACTGGCCGCGTTCCTGGTCAAAGGGCGTGCGCGCGTCCTGGGGTTCATGGTGCTGGGATTCGCCATGCTGACCATCCCCCATTTGGCGTTCCGACTCCACTACTACGGGCTACCCTTGCCCAATACCTACTACGCCAAGGTCGACCCCGGCGCCGGGACGCTCGCCGCGGGCCTCGCCTACGTGGGTGACTTCTTCATGGTCCACGGACCCTGGGCCCTGCTCGCGCTCATCGGCCTCTGGTGGTTCCGGGACGGCAAGGGGAATCGATACCCGGTTCTACTCCCTCTGTGCACATTATTCGCAGCTTTCGGCTACGTAGCCACGGTGGGTGGTGACTTCTACGAGCTTTGGCGCTTTTGCGTGCCCTACCTGCCATGGCTGATACTCCTGGTCCTGGCAGGGGCCAAGTGCCTGGGCACGCGACTGAGCCGTAACCGGCCAGGCCGCCCCGCGCTCGAGTTGCCCCTGACCCTTGCGGTGGCGCTCTCAATCCTGGTGCCCGCGAAGCTGTGGCCGATGGCCAGCGACCGATTCGACGCGGCGACGTGGGAATCCAGCAACGGTGCTCTGGAGGATCTTGGACGCTGGCTGAAAGACTCATACCCCGAGTCGACCGTGATCGCGGTCACATGGCTCGGGCGAGTCCCCTACTTCTCCGGATTCCGAGCCATCGACATGCTTGGCATCGCGGACGCCCACATCGCCCGCGTGGATCCGCCCGAACCGACCATCGTTACGCCGACTGGCAGGAGATTCGACATCAGCAGTCGGACCGGCGTGCCCGGTCACGGGAAGTACGATCCCGACTACATCCTCGCGCGAGAACCGGATCTCGTCGCGCTGGAGTTCACCGCCCAGAACCTTGCGGATGCCGTTGTGGTCAAAGACCTTCGAACCCAACTCGTGTTCGACGTGCTCGTTCGCGCCGCGGTCGGACCGGCTCTGCCGAGCCTCGTGGCTCGCACGGGTTTCCGACGGAACTACGTACCTCGGGTCGCCCAGATCTCTCCGGAGTCCGTCTTCGTCTACTTCGAGCGTGACGGGACCCTGGCGCAGATGGAGGCAGCCGTTGGCGAGCATGGCGAGGATCCTCGCCTGCACTTCAACCTGGCATTGCAGTACCGTCATCAGGGGCTACTCCCCGATGCTGTCGCCAGCATCGAGCGCGCCGTGGCCTTGAACCCCAGCCATCTCACGTCGCAGCTAAACCGGGGTTACTTCCTCCTCGAAGCCGAGCGTCCCGCAGCGGCCGTCAAGGCGTTCCAGGAAATCCTGTCGGCCCATCCGGGGGAAGGCACAGCTCTGTACGGCTTGGCCACGGCACACTACGAGGCAGGCGACCATAGGCGGGCCATCGCGCGCTGGAACGAGTTCTTGCTCCGCTTTCCGTCGCATCCGTATGCGGAACAGGCGAAGAAGCTCCTCACCGAGGCCCGGCAGCGAGGGAACTCGCGCTGATGCCAGGCTCCCAGGCTGGCAGTGCCGTGAGAAGTTCGATCGCTCCGCGGGGTTCACCGCCGCTTGGGTCGGTACAGGTCCCTGCCCGCGCCGCGCGGTAGCCCGGGAACGCCATACCCTCCCTGAGACCATGGCCACGCCTCACTGAGGGCGGTGGCAACCCGCTCGTAGATACGGCTCCACAGGCTCTTCCCTCTGGTCCAATGGGGAGCCCCTGGCCGGTCCATCGACGACCCACCGAAGCCCCTGGTCGCCCAGATCACGGACTCGCTGCAAGACATCGTGGACCATGGGACGTCGATGGTGGTGCTCACCCGAGCGGCGCGCGGCGCGGAAACCGCCTTGCGTTTCACCGATACGCCTGAGGCGGACTCCCCCTTTGCCCCGCATGGTCGGCTGCCGACAACTATGAGACAGGGCTCCTTCCCGACCGCCTACCGAGGGAAGAAGATGTTCACGCTCAGCCGGCCGCCGTCCCCCATGGCTCACCAGCTCGTCAGGCAACTCGTTGTCATACCGCTCTGCGCCGTGCTCGCGCCCGTTGTCCTGCCGGCCGGCGGCGCCGCCGGCCAAGTCGCTCATTCTCGCGACGGCGCCGTTGATGCCAGCAAGATCCGAACGGTGCTGGTCGAACGGAGGCGGGGCTTTCCCGCTGCCTGGGTAGGAGCACTCGACGCGTGGGGCTGGTCGCTGACGCAGGAGGGCGACTCGGCCGTGGCGCAACGCCCGGACGGAAGCCGGGTCAGCGTGCGGGCCGGGACGAGGACGGTGCAAGCCAACACCGGTGTCATCGAGCTGAGCAACGCGCCCTACATGAAGGACGAGGTCCTGTTCGTGCCGCTGCAGCTCGTCTTCGAGCTGGGTGGGTGGCCGGTGGAGAGCGACCTGAGGACGGTGAGGCTGTTCGAAGCGCCGGATCCACAGAAGCGACTGGTGGTGATCGACCCGGGGCACGGCGGCGGAGACCCGGGAGTGGCTGGAGCGGGCGGCACGCTCGAGAAGGACCTGACGCTCTCAATGGCCATCGCGCTCGCGGATGCGTTGTCGGCTGACCCCGGCTACGAGGTCCACCTGACCCGGCACGGCGACGTCTACGTACCCCTGGAGGACCGAGGCAGCTTCGCTACGGCCCTCAAGGGCCAGCGACCGGGCGTCTTCATCTCGCTGCATGCCATCTCGAACCCCGACTCACCCACAATGCGGGGCTTCGAGTCGTATTTCCTCGCGGAGGCGGAGACGGCGCGCGCGCGCCGGGTGGCGGAGATCGAAAACGCGCCTGCCGTGGAGCACGAGGACGACGACAGCTCGCCGGACCGAGACGTTTCGTCGGTCATGAACCGGTTCCCGAATCCGAACCAGGACCATTGGTCCGCCCGACTCGCCGAAATGGTGCAGAGCGAGCTGGCCACCGCCCACTCGGGGCCAAACCGGGGCGTGGCACAGGCGCCGCTGGCGGTTCTCGGCAACGCTCTGATGCCGTCCGTCTTGGTAGCCGTGGGATTCGTGTCCAACCAGGCCGACGAGTCGCTCCTGTCCGACAGCTCCTTCCGGGCCGAGGCGGCGGAGTCGCTGGCTCGGGCCGTGGGTAGCTTCTTCGACAACTATCCACCGGCCCGGGCGTGGGCGGCGGCGGGAGGATCCGACTGAGCGACCTCGGGCGATCCGACTGAGGGCATTCGAGCGATCCGACCGAGGCCACTCGGGCGATCCGACCGAGAGGTCTCAGGGGCTCCGGCCTCAGGCGCGGTCCGCCGGCAGGAGCGTGCGTCCGACGACGATGGTGATATTGTCTGTTCCCCCATCGTCGAGGGCGTCCTGCAGGAGATCCTCGCACACCTGACGGGCGCTCGTCATGGTTGCCAGGCGCTCGCGGATCCGCTCGTCGGGAACGTGCTTCGTGAGGCCGTCGCTGCATAGCAGCACGACCGTTCCCCAGTCCCGAACGATTCTCGTGACCACCGGCGCTGCCTGCTGGCCCCCGATCGCGCTCGACAACACGTTTGCCCATTGAGTGCTATGGGCCTTTGTCCGCGACAGCACCCCTTGATCCGCCAACTCCTCCGCCCATGTCTGGTCCCGCGTGATCTGCGTCAGCTCGTCGTCGTGGAAGACGTAGCACCGACTGTCGCCCACCTGTAGCAGGTACGCGTGGGGCCAGAGTCCCAGGAACAGCGTGAGCGTGGTCGCGTACCGCCCCCGTTCCGACGCCCGCGCCGCCCGCTTCACCAGGCTCTCGTGGCAGGCGAGCGCCGCGTCCTGCAGGAGTCGGGAAAACGCGTCCGGGTCCGTCGCCTCCGCGTGCTGTGTGTCGTGAAAGCTGACCGCTACTTCCCGAAGCAGTGCCTTGACGGCGGCCCGGCTGGCCTCTTCGCCGCCCCGACTGCCCCCTACTCCGTCGGCTACGATCACGAAGGAGGCTAGGCGCTCTGACTCCGTCACCGCCTCGACGTCCTCCCCGAGGCTCGTGCCATCGACCAGGACGCCCCGTGACAGTGAGCCGAGGAAGTAGTGATCCTCGTTGACCGGACGAATCAGACCGGGATGCGTGAGACCCCACGCGTCAATATCCCCATGTCCGGGCTTCGCTCGGCGGATTCCCTCGTCGGGCCCCATGGGGCACCTCCAGCGGAAGGCGAGGCGATTGGGAGGCGGGGGCCAAATGTGGGCACGGAGTACCCGCCGTGTCGAGACTCTCGCCCACGTTTTGTGGACACTGGCCCGATCCCCCTACATTGGCCGCCCTCGCCTCCTCGAGAAAGGGTACGGACCCGTGCACGCTGTGCCACATCCCCTGCGAGGCTTCGTCAACCACGCTCCCGCGAGGCATCGCCGATGAGCAACGTCAGGCTCGGAGCTGGAGTCACTCTCCTCTGTGCAATGACGCTGCCGGGGAGTGGACCGGTGGCCGCGCAGGCTGGAGAGGCCGGGGCGGCCGACGCCCAGGTGATCCGGGAGACTATCGCGAGCCTGAAGCTCCGTGGCATCGGTCCCGCGGTCATGGGCGGGCGCATCGCCGACATCGCCGTCCACCCTCACGCCTCCGCCACCTGGTACGTGGCGGCGGGCTCCGGCGGACTGTGGAAGACGACCAATGCGGGCGTCACCTGGAAGCCCATCTTCGACGATCAGCCCTCGTACTCCATCGGAGCGGTGGCCCTGGATCCGGGCAATCCCCAGGTGGTCTGGGTCGGCACGGGTGAGAACGTCAGTGGTCGCCACGTGGGGTGGGGCGACGGCGTCTACCGGAGCCGAGACGCCGGGGCAACCTGGGAACGCCTGGGCCTCGAAGCGTCGGAGCACATCGGCAAGATCCTGGTGGACCCGCGGGATGGCGACGTGGTGTTCGTTGCCGCCGAAGGCCCGCTCTGGTCCTCCCACGGACACCGCGGAGTCTACAAGACCACGGACGCCGGAGCCACGTGGGCCCATGTGCTCGAGATCGACGAGAACACGGGCGTGACGGATCTCGAGTTCGATCCGGCGAACCCGGACGTTCTCTACGCCGCCGCCTATCAACGCCGGCGGCACATCTGGTCGCTTCTGGCCGGCGGACCCGAGTCCGGGATCTACAAGTCCACCGACGCGGGACAGAGCTGGCGGAGGATCCAGGAAGGGCTCCCCGAGGGCGAGATGGGCAAGATCGGCCTCGCGGTGACCCCGGCAGATCCGTCGTTGGTCTACGCGACCATCGAGGCCGACGAGGAGGAGCGGGGCTTCTATCGCTCCAGGGACAAGGGCGAGAGCTGGGAGCGCCGGAACCCCTACATCTCGGGAGGGACCGGCCCTCACTACTACCAGGAGATCGAGGCATCGCCCACCGACCCCGACCTGGTCTATCAGATGGACGTCTTCTTCCACGTGACCCGGGACGGTGGCGCCACCTTCGACTTCCTGGGCACCGGCCGTGAGAAGCACAGCGACAACCACGCGCTCTGGATCGATCACGACGACGGGCAGCACCTGATCGCCGGGACGGACGCCGGTCTCTACGAGACGTTCGACGAGGGAGCCACGTGGCGTCACTTCCCCAACCTGCCCGTGTCCCAGTTCTACAAGCTGGCCCTGGACAACTCCGAGCCGTTCTACAACGTGCTCGGCGGCGCCCAGGATCTGGGCACGCTCTTTGGCCCCTCCCGCACGCTCAATGTCGAGGGGATCCGGAACCGGGACTGGTACGCACCCATGGGGGCCGACGGATACGGCGTGGCCATCGACCCGAACGATCCCCACACGCTGTACCTCGAGACCCAGGTCGGGAACCTGTACCGGTATGATCGGCGCAGCGAGGAGGCCCTTCAGATCCAGCCCCAGCCCGCCCCCGGCGACCCCCCGGAGCGGTGGAACTGGGATTCGCCCATCCTCATCAGCCCCCACGACCCCAGCCGCCTCTACTTCGGCTCTCAGAGACTCTGGCGGAGCGACGACCAGGGCGACTCGTGGAGACCCGTGAGCGGTGATCTGACCCGGGACCGGAACCGTTACGAACTCGAACTGATGGGACGGGTCTGGAGCGTGGACGCGCTCTACGACAACGGCGCCATGTCCATGTACGGCACGATCACGGCCCTATCGGAATCGCCCGTGGCGGAGGGCGTCTTGTACGTGGGCACCGACGACGGGCTGGTCCAGGTGAGCGAGGACGGTGGGGAAAGCTGGAGGCAGGCGGCTCCGCTCCCTGGCGTCCCCGAGCTCTCCTTCGTCAACGACGTCGAGGCATCCCTGCACGACGCCGGCACGGTGTTCGTGGTGGCCGACGCCCACAAGACCGGGGTCTTCAGGCCCTTCGTGTTCGAAAGCCGCGACCGGGGCCGCAGCTGGCGCTCCATCGGCGGTGACCTGCCGGACGCGACCATCGTGTGGGCCCTACAGCAGGATCACGTGGATCCGGATCTGCTCTTCGCGGGCACGGAGTTCGGGCTCTACGTCACCCTCGACCGAGGGGCCGCCTGGCACGAGCTGAGCGGCGGCGTGCCCACGATCGCGTTCCGGGACCTGAAGCTGCACCGCCGGGACGACGACCTGGTGGGCGCGACATTCGGCCGGGGATTCTACGTCCTCGATGACTATGGCCCGCTCCGCGACATCGCCCGGGGCGTCTCGAGCGACGACGCGCATCTCTTTCCGGTTCGAGACGCCTGGTGGTACGTGCCGTACGTACCGATGCAGGCCCGCGGCAAGCCAACGCTGGGCAGCACCGACTTCACGGCGTCCAACCCCCCGTTCGGGGCATCGTTCACGTACCACCTGGTCCAGGTCCCCTCAACGGAGCGAGACGCGCGTCGCACGGCCGAGAAGGACCTGCGGGAACGAGGCCAAGACGCCCCTTTCCCTGGTTGGGACCAGCTCAGCCGTGAGGCAGGCGAGAGCGAGCCCCGGGTGTTCTTGACGGTCATGGACACCCAGGGCGAGGCGATACGCCGACTGGAAGGGCCGGCCGAGGAGGGGCTCCATCGAGTCAGCTGGGACTTACGAAGACCGCCCCCGGACCCCGTCGACCTGGAGACCCCCGGCTTCACCCCACCGTGGATGACGCCCCCCCGTGGCCCACTGGTTCCCCCAGGCCGATACCGGGTGGAGCTGGCCCTCCTCTCGAGCGCGGGCGTGCAACCGCTGGGCGCACCCCAGGAGTTCGAGGTCAAGGCCGTGCCGAGCGCCCCCGCGGGAACGGACTTCGACGTGGTCGCCGGGTTTCAGCAAGCCGCCAGCGACGTCATGCGGCGCGTGGCCGGCGCAGGCGAGGAGATCGAGCGAGTGCGGGAAGCGCTGCGCCACATGAGGGCCGCGCTGGTCGAGACCCCCCGGGCCGATCCCGAGCTCTTCAGCCGCGTCGACGAGATCGAGGCGTCTCTCGACGAGCTCCAGACGCGTCTCACGGGGGATCCCGTGCGAGGGCGACTCAACGAAGCGAGCGAGCCGTCCATACGCGGCCGGGTAGCGCTCGTGATCAGCGGTCACTGGGGCACCAGGCAGATGCCCACGGAAACCCAGCGCGACAACCTCGAGATCGCCCGGGACCGCTTCGCCGAGCTCGACCGCGACCTGACGGCCCTGATCCAGGACGAGCTGTCCAGCCTCGAAACCGACCTCGCCGCGGCCGGAGCGCCGTGGACACCCGGAGCACGCCGATGACCCACCCCGTCTCTCACCAGCCTGTCGTCGCGTCCGGCTTGCCGGAGCCCGTCGGTCCCTACTCGCCCGGCATGATCCTCGATCGCCTCGTCATCGTCTCGGGCCAGGGGGCCACCGATCCAAGAACGGGGAAGCTCGCGGGACCCGACGTCGACACGCAGACCCGGCAGGTATTCAGGAACATGGCGGCAATCCTGGAAGCGGCGGGAACCGACCTGGCCCACGTGCTGCGGTGCGGCGTGTTCCTGGTGGACATGCGCGACTTCCGGGCCATGAACGCCGTGTACGCCCAGGTCTTCGGCGACCACCGGCCCGCACGGACCACCGTACAGGTGGCCTCTCTCCCCGATCCGGGCCTGCGGGTGGAAATCGACGCGATCGCGTATCGACCCTGACCGGGTCTCCGACGGTGGTGCCCCGAGCGCTCGGCGCCATCCGGCCCGGGCACTCGGAGCACCGACCCCGAGCTAGCGCGCGCCGCCGAAGGGCTCGACCGCCCGCCGCTTCTCCACCGGGACCGGGAAGCCGCGATCTCGCATGAGCGCGTCGATCCCGGCGTCTCGCCCCCGGAAGGCCCGGTAGGCTTCGGCCGGGTCCACCGCATTGCGAACGGCGAACAGGTGCTCGACCAGCTTCTTCGCCAGCTCCTCGTCGTAGAACCCACCCGGCGCCTCTGCGAACGCTTCCGCCGCGTCTGCGGTCAGCACGTCGGCCCAGATGTAGCCGTAGTAACCCGCCGCATAGCTTTCGCTGGAGAAGATGTGTCCGAAGTGAGGACTCCGATGCCTCATGACGATCTCGGCAGGCATGTCGAGATGCGCCAGCGCATCGCGCTCGAACGTGTCGGCGTCCATCCCGGCCGGGTCCGTGGTGTGGTACATCATGTCCAGGAGTGCCGAAGCGAGGTACTCGGTGGTGGTGAAACCCTGGTTGAACGTCGCCGCGGTCTTGATCCTCGCCACGAGCTGTTCGGGCATCGGCTCACCCGTATCCACGTGCACCAGGTATCGGTCGATGACCTCGTCGGTCAACAGCCAGCGCTCGAGGAGCTGTGACTGGAACTCCGTGTAGTCCCGGACGCCTCCGTTCAGCGTGGGGTAGGCCACGTTGGAGGAGAAGTAGTGGAGGGCGTGCCCGAACTCGTGGAACAGGGTTTCCGCGTCACTCCACGAGATCAGCACGGCCTCGCCGGGGGCGCCCTTGATGAAGTTGGAGTTGTTCGACCCCAGGACCGTACGCTCGCCGTCGAACGTCTCGTGGCCGCGGTAGGTGGTGGCCCACGCACCCGACCGCTTACCCGGTCTGGCGTAGGGATGAGCTTGGAGAGCTGCAGGTACTGCTTCACCTCGTCCGAGTCCAGGTCGTATTTCGATTTGCGGACTTTTTCCGCGTAGTAGCGGTAGTCCCATGGCTCGATGGCGATCCCGGCGCCCTGTGCGTCCGCCACGGCCTGCATGTCGGCCACCTCTTGCTCGACGCGGGCCAGGGCCGCCGGCCACACTGCGTGCAGGAGCTCGAACGCTCGCTCGGGCGATTTGGCCATCCGGTCTTCGAGCCGCCACTGTGCGTAGTTGTCGTATCCAAGGAGGCCGACCCGTTCGTGTCGGAGCCGCAGGATCTCCGCCAGGACCCGGTTGTTGTCGTACTCGTCTCCGTTGTCGCCGCGGCTGTAGTAGGTCTTCCAGACCCTTTTACGGAGGTCGCGCTCGTCCGAGAACGTCAGGAACGGATCCATGGAGGAGCGAGTGTTCGTGATCGCGTACTCCCCTGCCCGGCCTCGATCGGCGGCGGCAGCCGCCGCCGCCTGCACGAACGACGTCGGCAAGCCGGAAAGTTGGTCCTGATTCAGGAACAGGACGTACCCCTCCTCGTCGGCCAGCACGTTGTTCGCGAATTGCGTGTGCAGCTCCGCGAGCCGCCGGTTGATGGCCGTGTAGCGCTCTTTGGCCTCGCCCTCGAGGGTCGCGCCGTTTCGCGCGAAGCGATCATAGGTCAGCCAGACCAGCCGCCGTTGGTCGGGCCGGAGCGCCGAAAGCTCCGGACTCTGGTAGACGGCCTCGATGCGGTCGAACAGGTCCCGATTCTGGGTGATCTTCGACTGGAACTCGGACAGCTGCGGCACCATCCTCTTCTGGATGGCCCGGAACTCCGGCGACGACAGGTTCGAGCTCCAGATTCCCCAGTACGTGAGCACGCGCTGCAGATCCCGGCCCGCCCTTTCCATGGCCTCGATGGTATTCTCGAAGGTCGGCGCATCCGGACACTCCGCGATCGCGTCGATCTCTACGAGACTGCTGGACATCGCCGCGACCAGGGCGGGTTCCAGCGCCTCGAGGTCCATGCGGCCGAATGCCGGGACTCCGCCATACCCACCCGTCCACTCCTCGAGCAGAACGTTGCCCTGGGCGGTATCGACGGTGGTGGCATCGCTTGTATTCATAGATTGCTCCGTACCAGCCGTTGCCATCAGCGTGACGGCGAGGCCGGCGGCGGTGAGTGCGGTCCTCATTGTCCATCCCTCTCGAGCGTGGGCGGGTGGCTCCCGCCGCATTGGCGCCCCTCGGCTGGTTTTCGATTGCTCGCAAGACTAGCGCGGTGCCCGGCTCGAGTCTGTCGGGAACCTTCCGTTTCCCTCAGGCCGGTCGCAACGGCCAGACGACCACGGCGATCTCCTGTGCGTACAGGACGTGGGCCGGGGGACCCTCCACGCTCAACCCGTGCGGCTCGAGGAGCTCGTTCGAGTCCACGTCGATCTCCGCGGGTTGCAGAGGCCAGGGCCGGTGGTGGATTTCCGCCCGGCGCAGCCGTCCGCCGGACCCCACGCTGTACAGGCAGTAGCGTTCGGTGAGCCAGTGCTCCAGAGACCCCCTCTCGGCTCGGAACACCGGCCCGATCGGTCGGTAGCTGGCCTCGAAGCGTAGACCCACGGGATCGTCGAGCCGGACGGAGCGGTACCGGATCCAATCCCCGTCCGCCGTGACCCGCATCCGCGCGAAGACGTACGGGAGGCTGAACAGGGTTCGTGCCGTCCAGACGGCGAGCCGGTTCGCGGCGTCGAGGCTGAAGAACCACACGCCGGGCTTGTCCCCCATACGCACATAGGTACGAAGATTCAGCTCCGGGAACGCCGAGAGGCCCGGAACGGCGGGAAGCGGCCGGTGGGTCACGCCCTTCATGTGGAAGGGGACCACCCCGATCCAGGCGACGCCGTTCCGCACGTCCAGGTCCAGTCCGGCCGGGACCAAGGGCTCCAACCTCTCCGCCGGGACCGGCCAGTGGACGAACGCCAGGTCGTGCCAGGACTGGCGCCACGCCCAGGGCCCCCTGGGCAAAGGCCAGGGTCGGTGTCCCGTTTCAGCGAACGCGGGATGCATACGGAGGAACATGGGTCGGTGGGGTAGGCCGCGTCGAGGAAGGGGGCACGCCACGCGTCGCCTTGCAGGCCGGGGCTCCGGTGGGCAAAGTGAGGGAGCGGCTGGCTGTCACCCATCGGCCTCTCCGGCCGGCAGCGGCGACCCGAGCGCTGGGGCTACCCCGATCACCGAACTGACCTGGATATTCCATGACCACCGACGCTCAGACCTACCAACAGCTGCGCCACCAACCTCGCGTGCTGCTGGGTCCCGGTCCCAGCAACATGCACCCCCGTGTCTTCCAGGCCATGGCCAGCCCGGTCCTGGGATACGTCGACCCCGACTTCCTGGTCGTCATGGACGAGACCATGTCGCTCCTGCGGCACCTTTTCCAGACCCGGAACGAGATGACGATCAGCTTGCCGGGCACGGGGATGGCGGCAATGGAGGCGGCCATCAGCAACGTGGTCGAGCCCGGCGACGAGGTGATCGTCGGGATCCACGGCTTCTTCGGACAGCGAATGGCCGAGATCGTCGAGCGCCACAGGGGGACGGCGATCCGGGTGGAGGTGGACTTCGGTCAGGTCGTGGAGGCAGATCAGATCGAGGCGGCGCTCGGGGCCCACCCCGACGCCAAGATGGTGGGAGTCATTCACGGCGAGACGTCGTCGGGCATCGGTCAGCCCCTCGCCGAGATCGGCCGCGTCGTGCGTCGGCACGACAAGCTCTTCCTCGTGGACACCGTGTGCTCTCTCGGCGGATCCGACATCAGGACCGACGACTTCCTCATCGACATCTGCTACAGCGGTGGACAGAAGTGCATCGGCGGCCCAGCGGGCATCTCCTGCATCACCCTGAACGACCGCGCGATGCGGGCGATCGAGTCCCGGAGCGCTCCGCCGGACACCTGGTATTTGGACCTCCAGCTGATCCGTCAGTACTGGTTCGCGGATCGGAAGTACCACCACACGGCACCCGGGCCCTTGGTCTTCGCCTTGAGAGAGGCGCTGCGACTCATCGAAGAAGAGGGTCTGCAGACCCGGGTGGCTCGGCATCAGAGGTGTGGCGACCTGCTGAAGGAGCAGCTCACCGGACTGGGTCTCGAGCTGTTCGGCGACCCCGACAACCGCCTGCCCATGCTCACCTGCGTCATGATCCCGGACGGTGTCGACGACGCCTCCGTTCGCAACCGTCTGCTGAGGGAATACGGCATCGAGATCGTGGGAGGCTTCGGGCCGCTGAAGGGCAAGGCGTGGCGCATCGGGCTGATGGGTCACAGCTGCAGCGAGCGCAACGTCCGCTACCTGATCGCGGCGCTCGGGGAGATCCTGGGGCGGTGACGACCACCGGCGTCCCGCGGGTGACTTCTTCACGCCTCATCCCTGTGGCGCTCTTCGCGTCGGTCTCATTCCTGACCGTAACCGGGGCGGGGGACGCCCAGGAGCCTACCGGTCTCATGGGCTTCACCGCCGCGGGCTCCGCGCGCCAGTTGGCCTGGGAAGCCGTGATGGCCGCGGTGCCCGACGGCGCGAGAATGCGGGCGTATCACTACGAGCTCACCCGCGCACCCCACCACGCCGGTACCGAGGAGAACTACCGCCTCGCCGTCTACCTGCGCGATCTGTGGGACGGGTTCGGTTTCGAGACCGAGATGGTCAAGTACGACGTCCTGGTCCCCTGGCCGGGCGACTTGCGCCTTCGTCTCGTACACCCCGAGGTCGTCGACCTGGAGGTAGACGAGCCGCCCATCCCGGAAGACCCGGATACCTACGTGGAGAACGGACTTCCAGGTATGGCGGCATACGTGACCCCGGGTGACGCCGGCGGCGAGGTCGTGTATGCCAACTATGGTCGTATCGGTGACTACCGGCTCCTCGACGAGATGGGTGTGTCGCTGGAGGACCGGATCGTGCTGGTTCGATACGGTGGGACGCCCGGGCAGATGCGGGGCATGAAGGTGCGGATGGCTGCCGAGCGGGGGGCGGTCGGGGTGGTGATCTACTCCGATCCGGAAGACGACGGCTACGTCCGGGGAGACATCTACCCCAACGGACGCTGGCGGCCTTGGGAGGGCATCCAGCGGGGGAGCTTTCTGGATGTCCCCATCTATCCCGGTGACCCGCTGACTCCTTTCGAGCCCTCCATCCCCGGAGTGGAACGCCTCGCGCTGGAGGACGCTGCCACGATCCAGAAGATCCCCGTGCAACCCATCTCCTACGGTGAGGCGCTCAAGATCCTGCGCCACGTGGAGGGCGACGTAGTGCCGGAGGAGTGGCAGGGTGGTCTTCCCCTCACCTACCACCTCGGCCCCGGCCCTGCCCGGGTCGAGATGCACGTCGAGTACGACTATCGGCAGCGCCCGGTGTGGAACGTGTTCGGCAGGATCGAGGGGACCGAGGAGCCCGACAAGTTCGTTCTGGCCGCCGGCCACCGGGACTCCTGGGTGCTGGGCGCGAGGGACCCCACCAGCGGCGCAGTCTCGCTCCTTGAAACCGCTCGAGGCGTGGCCGCGGCGCTGGAGCAGGGCTTTCAGCCTCGCCGCAGCATCGTGTTCGGAAGCTGGGGCGGCGAGGATTTCTTCCTGTTGGGCTCGACGGAGTGGGGCGAGCAGTTCGCCGATGAGTTGAAGGGGAATATGATCGCCTACATCAATCGTGAGTCCTACACAGCAGGGGGATGGAGCGCCAGCGGGAACCACTCGATGGAACGATTCGTCATCGAGACGTCTCGCGACGCCGGCCACCCGGAGGCCGCGACCCTCTTCGATGCGTGGTCCGAGCAGGACCCGGGTGCACCCGTGCGACTCGGAGCCCTGGGCTCGGGCTCGGACTACACCGTCTTCCTGGATCACCTGGGGGTACCCTCCTTGAGCCTGGGCTACGGGCAAGGCAACGGGATCTACCATTCGCTCTACGACACTTACCACTGGTACCAGCGGTTCGGTGACCCCGAGTACCGCTACGGCGTGGCCCAGGCGGACATGGTGGGCCGGATGGTCATGCGCCTCGCCAACGCCGAGGTCCTGCCCTTCGATTTCACGGGCGCTGCGGACGCCATCGCCGGCTACGTGGACGAGCTGGTCGAGATGGACGCGGGAGGTGTGCTCCGAGACGAGCTGAGGGCCATCGGGGCCGCGAACGCAGGGCTACGTTTGGCCGGCGTGGAGGCGAACGGCGCCTTCAATCGGGCACTCGAAGGCGGGGACGAGTGGGTGGCCGCGAACCGGCAGGCCCTGCGGGAAGTCAACGCGCTGATCATGCGGGCCGAGCGGGAGCTCCTGGACGAGCGAGGCCTCTGGCGGCGCCCGTGGTACCGCAATCTCGTGTACGCACCCGGCTACTACGAGGGGTACGCCGCCAAGACGTTACCCGGCGTCCGGGAGGCGATGGAAGACGGGGAGTGGGAGATCGCGCGGGAGCAGGCCGGGATGCTGGTCGAGGCGATCGAGCGAGCTGCGGATGTCGTGACCCGGGCTGGCGAGCGGGCCCGGAACGCGACTTCGCCCCTCGTCAGCGAGGACGCCCTCTGAACCTGAGTCCCAGGAGGTCCGCCATGCGGCTGCTCCACATCCCGCCACTCGCCGTCGTGGCGGTAACCGGCTCCGTCATAGCCTCGCTGGCGCCGGCTCCGGTGTCTGCGCAAGAGGTACCCCACCCCAACGAGGTCTTCGGCTTCGAGCTGGGCGCCGACTACCACCTGGGCGACTACGACGCCGTGGTCGAGTACTTCCGCGCCCTGGACCAGGCCTCGGACCGCGTGGAAGTCGAGCAGATCGGCACGACCACGCTGGGCCGACCCATGCTGCTGGCGTTCATCTCCTCGCCCGAAAACCTGGCGCGGCGGGACCGGATCCGGGAGATCAACCGGCGGCTGTCGCACGCACGGGGCCTGACGGACGAAGAGGCCCGGGCGCTCGTCGCCGAGGGGCTGCCCACCGTCTGGATCGACGGCGGGCTCCACGCGACGGAGGTCGCCCATACGCTGCACACGCCCGAGCTGGCCCACTGGCTGGCCAACGGCGAGGACGAGGAGGCCCGGCGCATCCGGGAGAACGTGATGGTGCTCCTGATGCCGAACATCAATCCCGACGGCATGGACATCGTCACGGGGTGGTACCGCAGCAACCTCGGCACCCCCTTCGAGACCGCCGACCTGCCGGGGCTCTACCACCACTACATCGGGCACGACAACAACCGCGACTGGTACATGTTCACCCAGGCCGAGACCCAGGTCGCGTCCCGGATCTTCTACGAAGAGTGGTTCCCCCAGTTGATCTACAACCACCATCAGACCGGCCCCTTCCCCGGCCGCATCTGGGTGCCGCCACCGGCCGATCCGCTGAGCCCCACCGTGGACCCGGTCATTCCCGCGGGGCTTTCCACGATCGGCCAGTACATGCTCAAACGGTTCATGGCCGAGGGGAAGCCGGGCGTGAGCACCGGGATCGGCTACCGCGTTTCGTGGGGGGGCGGGTTCATGGTGACCGTGCCCCAGCTCCACAACATGTACGGCTTCTTCACCGAGACGGCCCTCTACAAGTACGCCACGCCCCACTGCTACGACGAGGACGAGATCGGCGAGATGTTTACCCGGAACATCCCCATGAAGACCATGGAGCCGAGCATGAAGTACCCGGTCCCGTGGGCGGGCGGATGCTGGCACATCCGTGACGCCATGGACTACATGATGACCGGGTCCAAGGCCGTGCTGGATCTCGCCTCCCGTGTGGGCGACCAGTTCCTGTACGACACCTACTTCCTGGGCCGCCGGCAGATCGAGAGGGGCGAGGCGGCCGAGGACGGACCGTTTGCCTGGGTGATCGACGCATCGGACCAGCACGATCCAGGTGCGGCTCTTCGACTCCTCCGCGTCCTGCGCCACGGCGGCGTCGAGGTTCGACGCGCAGAGAGCTCGTTCCGGGTGAACGACACGGTCTTCCCCGAGGGCGCGTACGTCATCGGGCCGCAGGCGTACCGGCCGTTCGTCATCGACCTCATGGAGACGCGCCGCTACCCCGACCGCTTCGACTATCCCGGGGGGCCGCCGGAGACACCCTACGACTTCACGGGATACAACCTCCCGGATCAGCTCGGCGTGACCGTCGCTCGGGTATACGCTCCGTTCGACCTACCCGAAGACGTGATCGACGAGGTGCGTCCCGATCCTGGTCAAGTCACCGGCGGCAGCTACGGCCACGTACTGGCGGCATCATCGAACGAGTCGTACCGGGCGGTGAACCGGCTGTTGGCGGGGGGGGCTCGGGTAGCGCGGCTTGCCGGGGACGTCCGGGTCGGAGAGGTCGACCTGGCCGCCGGTGCCTTCCTGATCCGTGATGCCGACCGAGCCGCCCTGGACCGACTCGCGGGCGAGCTGGGCCTGGACTTCCATGGCGTCGACGGCCCACCCGAGGTGTCCGCCCACGCAATCCGGGCGCCCCGGATCGGCCTGTACAAGAGCTGGGTCACCACCATGCCCGAGGGCTGGACGCGCTGGGTGCTGGATACCTACGAATTCCAGGCCGACACCCTGCACGATGCCGACCTGACGGCCGGTCGCCTGGCGGACTACGACATCCTGATCTTCCCCGATCAGACGGTGGAGGGCATCCGCCAGGGCCACGCCGACCTCGCGCTACCCGAGCAGTACACCGGCGGCGTCGGTGCGTCCGGCACAGCCGCCATCGACGCGTGGGTCCGGGACGGCGGCTGGATCTTGGGAGCGCACCAATCCGTGGAGTTCGTGGCGTCGGCCCTGGGGCTGCCGGTGCGGAACCGGATCGCCAGCGTGGACGCGCGGGATTTCTACATCCCCGGCTCGCTCATGCGCGTCGAGGTGGACCCCTCCGATCCCATGGCCTGGGGCATGCAGGAGCGAGCCAGCGCCCTCTTCTGGCGGCACGCCCACGTGATGCGCGTCCTGCCCGCCGCCTCCGAAGAGGCGGCCTCGGGTGGAGACCAGACGTTGAAGCGGCCGATCCGCACGTTCGCGTCCTTCCCGGAGTCAGACCTCCTGGCCGACGGCTGGGCCATCGGCGCGGAAGAGCACCTCGCCGGCGCGCCGGCCGGCCTGCTCGTGCCCCACGGGCAGGGCCGCGCTGTGCTCCTGGGATTTCGGCCCAATACCCGGGGCCAGCCCGGCAACACGTTCAAGCTGCTGTTCAACCCGCTGTATGCGTCCACCATGGAGGAGGTGCCGCCCAGAGCGGACGGCGGCGGCTGAGTCCGGAAGACTCCCGCCGACCTGAGGCACATCCAGGTCTCCGCCAGGAAACTCTTGCGGCGGCCGTGGCCATTGTTGAACCGTCCAATGCCTGGCTCCTCCCGCCGTTCGGCCGAGCGCCGACCCGGGGCGTGCCCGGCGTCGCTGCTGAACGTCGCGTCGATGGAAGGGGGCAGCATGGCGTCCTCCCGTCCTCCTCCGGAAGAGCCCGTCATCTGCCCTTCCTCCTTCCGTGCGCGTACCTGCGCCGGATAGCCGGCCCCATCCATCTCTGGAGGCACCATGCAACGATTGATTCTCGGCCTCGTTGGCCTGGCTCTGGCGGCGTCGCCCACGCTCGCGCAGGAGGACCCCGCGGGTCGGGTCTACGTGGCCTATTACAAGATCGGCTACGGAGACCTGGCAGAGTGGATCGACCTCTTCAACCAGGAGTCGGTGCCTGTCCTGCAGGAGCTGGTGGACGAAGGAGTCATCACCGGCTTCGGAGCCTACATGCACCACACCGGCGGCGAGCACAACATCCGTCAGGCGATCCGGGGCGACGAGACGACGGACTTCTCCGCATTCTGGGACGAGTATCTCGCCCGCCTTGCGGCGCGTTCCCCGGAGCGATTCGAGCGGACGAACCGGCTGATCCAGGCCCACACCGACGAGATCTGGAACATCGGTGAGCTCAACGTCCAGGAAGGCGGCGGCGGCCGCTACTTCTACGACGCCGTTTTCCAGGTGAACTTCGCCGATCTCGAAGAGTGGAACCAGATGTGGGACGAGACTTTCAAGCCCTTGCTCGAGCAGGGCCGGACCGACGGACTGCTCACGGGCTGGGTGGAGGAGGAGCACAACACGGGCGGCCGTTTCAACTGGAAGATGGTCACGCTCTTCGATGAGTGGGACGCCATCGACGACTTCAACGCCAGACTGTTCGAGGCCGTCCCTCTCGATCACCCCATCTACGACATGATCATGGCCCACGACGACGTCCTGTGGGAGGCGATTCCGCCGCCGGGTGGGTGAGTCGAGCGTCCGGCGCTCGAGGGATACGCCTGCCGGCTCGAAGCGGAAGCGCACCGAGCGAAGGGGCATCACGGATCCGACCGGAGAGCGCGAGCGTGAGGGCGGTGGGGCGTCCCGTGGCCTGTCGGGACGCCCCGCCAGCGTTCCGGGAAGCAGATCAGCCCGGATCCACGCTCCGGTACGCCTCGATCACGGCGACCTCGCCACGGGCTCCCTCCTGAGAGTTTCCGTGCTCCATCCCGAGGATGCCGTCGAATCCCTTCTGCCGGATGTGCGCGAAGACGTTGGCGTAGTTGATCTCGCCCGTGGTGGGCTCTTTCCGGCCCGGGTTGTCGCCGATCTGGAAGTACGCGATCTCCTCCCAGGCGGCATCCATGTTGGGGATCAGGTTCCCCTCGGTGATCTGCTGATGGTAGAGATCATCCAGAATCTTGCACGCGGGGCTGTCCACCGCCTGACAGATCTGGTAGGCCTGGGGGATCCTCGTCAGGAACATGCCCGGATGATCCCGAGGGTTCAGGGGCTCCAGGACCATGATCAGACCGTGAGGCTCGAGCACCGCTGACGCCTGCTTGAGGGCCTCCACCACGTTCGCCGTCTGGTAGTCGGGGTGGAGAGCCAGATCCGCGTGACCGGGCACGACGGTCATCCAGGTGGCCTCGACCCGGTTGGCCACCTCCACCGCCGCTCTGATCTCCTCCAGGAACTCGGCCCGCTTCCCTGCGTCGTCCGATGCCAGGTTGGCCTCGGTCCAGTGTATCGTGTGAGCGACGAACACCCCCATGCGCAGCCCGAGGCGGCGCATCTCGGCGGCGATCCGCCGCTGCTGGGCCTCGGGGCGCCGCGCCATCTCGTTGTCCTCCAGAGACCGGAACCCCTGATCGGCCATGAACTGGAGCTCGCCGATGGGGTCATCCCCTGCGTGGGCCCTGAACATGCCGAAGTGGGGGGCATAATCCAGATGGAACGGCTCGGGGGCCTGCCGTGCGGTCGCCCGAGATCCCCTCGCGGCGGTCAGCCCTACCTCATGTGGCTTGGTCACGTCCGCCGCCCCATCCCTGGGAGCCATCACCGAGGCGGCCCCCGCCGCGAGACTGGCTCGCACGAACTCTCGGCGCTTCATCGCGGTCTCCCGTTCTCGTTTTCCCTTTGACCGAAGGACTCCCGGGTCGCGGGAGCCAGCCGAGCCGCACGCCACGTCGAGGGCGGCGCGCACGAACGCGCCGGTCAGCCCCCACCCCGGCGGATCACGCGGCCGGGCCGACGGTCCCCGACCCCGTCGTGGCCATACACGTGCTGCCCGTTCACCCACACGCCCAGGACGCCTTCCGAGGTGGCGGTGGGCTCCTCGGGCGTGGCCCGGTCGCCCACGGTGATCGGGTCGAAGAGCACCAGGTCGGCGAACGCGCCCACCCGGATGGCGCCGCGGTCGGAGATCCCCATGTGGTCGGCGGCCAGACCGGTCATCTTGTAGACGGCCTCCTCCAGCTCCAGGTCTCCGCGCCCCCGGACGTGTTCTCGAAAGACGCGCGTGAAGGCGCCGAACCCCCGGGGATGGCGGCCGGCCAGGCTGCCGTCGCTGGACACGTTGGTGTGAGGCCAGGCCAGCAGGGCGCCAATGTCATCCGGCGTCATGCTTCGTGCGATGATGCTCTCGTCTCCCTCCATGGCCTGGGCGCGCTCGATCAGCTCCAGGTAGACCGTTACCGGGTCCTCGCCGAGGGACTCGGCGATGTCGGCCAGCGTCCGGCCCACATACGCCGGCTCGGGCTCGAAGCGAGCGATGAGCATTCCGTCGGGGGGAGCCAGCTCGGCCAGGGCGAAGCTGGCCGCCTCACGAGTGTAGGACCGCCCCGGAAAGAGGACCGTCATGGTCGACTGCCAGAACTCGTAGGGGTAGACGTCGGCCGTGACGTCGATGCCCTCGGCCCGGGCGGCGTCCAGCCGTGCCAGAGCCTCGTCGGCACGTCCCCAGAGGCTCCTCATGGCGAGCTTCATGTGCGACACCTGGACCGGCATGCCGGTGGCACGGCCGATCTCGATCAGCTCGTCCAGCGCCTCGAAGAACGCACGGTCCTCGCTGCGCATATGGCTGATGTATCGCCCCCCGACGGCTGCCGCGTCCCGGGCCAGACGAATGACCTCGTCGGTGGACGAGTAGATCCCGGGATCGTACTCGAGGCCGGTGGAGAGCCCGAGCGCTCCCGCCTCCAGCTCCTCTGCCAGGACCGCGCGCATGGCCGCCACCTCCTCGGCGGTCGCCTCGCGCCTGAAGTCCTCCCCCATCACCAGGGACCGGATCGAGTTGTGGCCGGCGTACGCGGCAACGTTGACCGCCGCCGGGCTGGCCTCGAGGTCCAGGAAGAAGTCACCCAGCGGCAGAGGAGACCCGCCGTCCTGCCCCACCACCACCGTAGTGACGCCCTGGCTGACCGCCGCGAGCGCGCCGGGTGTCTCCAGGAGCCCTCTGTCGTGGTGACTGTGGGTGTCGATGAAGCCGGGTGCGAGCGCCAGGCCGGCCGCCTCGATCACCGAATCGGCCGAGGTGGGCTCCAGGTCTCCCACATCTACGATGCGGTCGCCCCGGATCCGGACGTCTGTGGTGCGTGCGGCCGCGCCGGAGCCGTCGATGACGCTCGCGTCGTCGAAGAGGACGGCGTCGCTGGGAGCGGGGGGCGCACAGGCCAGCAATCCCGGGGTCAGGGCGAACGCCCAGGACAGGCGTAGGGGAGCGGCGAGCGCCTGGATCGACACCGTGCTTCTTCCGGTCGCGGAGGGCAGCGTGCGAGAACCGGAGAGCAGCGTGGGCTGGGACTGCGCGGTTGGCAAGGTCGCACCCAGAGGCGGCGTCCCGAGTCGTGACCGGCGCCGAGGCGGGTTTCTCCCCACTCGAAACGGGTGAAGACGCCGGACAGCAGATGCGCCCGACGGCGCCGATCCTTTCCTTACGGAGCGTGGTGGCTTACCCGGCTGGGTGGCGCCTCCGAGCGCCCAACGCCCCGGACCCCGAGCGTATGCGAGTCGACCCGAAGAAGTGCGTGGCCTGCGGGAACTGCGTGGCCGTCTGCCCCATGGGCGCCATCCGCATCGATCCCGGCGTTCGGCGCGCCGTGGTCGACCGCGACCAGTGCGTGGAGTGCTTTACGTGCTACCGCGGCATGAGCACGGAGAACCTGAGCCCGACCCTCCTGCGCGCGACCCGTCGCCTGCTCGGTGCGCTCCGTCTTCGCTTCGACCCCGAGCCCGACGTCTGTCCCACTTCGGCCATCGTACCCGAAGAGCTCACCTGGCCCCGCACGGTTCGCCGCGCCTTCTCCGACGTCCAGGCCACCCATGAGAGCACCGGCATCCTGGGCCGCGGCACGGAAGAAGTGAAGACGAACGACGTGACGGGGCGCGTCGAGGTCGGCGACGTGGGGTTTACTGTCGAGCTGGGCCGTCCGGGCGTGGGCGCGTGGTTCCGTGACATCGAGCAGGTCACGCGCGCCCTGGCGCAGATGGGCCTTGCCTTCGAAGAGGCCAACCCCATCACGCACTTGATGAGCGATCGAGAAGCGGGCACGCTGGATCCTGACGTGTTGGGAGAGCGGGTCATGTCGGCCATTGTGGAGTTCCGGAGCGAGCCGTCCCGGGTCTCGGCGATCCTCGACGCCCTGGACCGGGTCGCGGAGCGGATCGACACCGTGATGGCCATAGGTGTGTACGCCCGCTGTGACGACGCCGGCCACACGGAGCTGGACCGGATCCTCGCGGAAGCGAACCGGCCCGTCGTCCGGGCGAAGACCAACCTGGGACTCGGCCGGGCCCTCGATGCCCCACTGGCCGAAGCCCGCGCGGGGGCGTCGCCATGACCCATTCGCTCCACCGATTCGGCGAACGGGAGGATCTCCGGGACGACTACATCGTCTTCGCCATGCCCGCTCGGGGACTCAATGACCAGGACGCGGTGGAGCTACAGCGGACGTTCTTACGGCTGTCACTCCAGCACGGACCCGTGAACCTGGGTGATGGCAAGAAGGGAGGATGGCATCAGCCTGGGCGAGGGCTCACGCCGCTGGTTCATTGGACCAGAGACACGACGCCCGATCCCGAGGCGGTGATCCGTGGCGTGTCCGAGCCGAGCCTGGTCACTGCCGTCTTCGATCGGCGCGAGGCCGCGGAGGCGTTCGTTCGAGAGCTGGTGGCCAAGGACCTCGGGCTGTCGGTCAACTTGAGCGCTCTCGCCGAAGCGGGCACCGCGTGCTGCGAAGCCTGCTCCCTGAGCCGCCACAGCGTCGAGTACTCCCTCGGCTTCTCGGGTCGGACGGACAAGCTCCCCGATGACCGGACGCTACGCCTCAGCACCATGTGTGGCCATGGCATGATCTCCCACGGGCTCGCCAGGAAGATGATCGACCGGGTCGAGTCGGGGCGGGCCACCGCCGAAGAGGCCGCGCGGCTGCTGGCCCGCTTCTGCGTATGCTCCGTCTTCAACCCCACGCGAGCGGCGCGGGTGCTGAACGGCGACAGCTAGGCGGCCACGGTGGGCACGCGCAGCACGAGGTCCCCGACCGAGAACCGAGGATCGAGGAGCCGCCATCCGAACTGTCCCACGGGCGTCCGCCGGAGCATGAGTGACCGCAGCGTCCCCGCGCCTCGGATGTCGCCTGCCAGGCGGAATCCTACGATGCGACCGTCGCTCAAGAAGATCTTCCTCAGGAGGTCACCCCGGCGCACGCGCAGCTCCTCGTCTCCGGTCTGGGCGCCCACCGCCATCACCGGCACCCCCATGTGCTTGAGGCTGTTCATGCTCTCGGCACCTTCGTAGACGGAGTCGTATCCGGCCAGGTTCTCGGCCACGACGTTGCCCTGGGCGACGGCGTTCGGGAAGATCGCGTGCACGTACCGCTCCCCCGTCATCCGGTCCCGCGTCTCGGCCACGTCACCGGCGGCGTAGACGTGGCGCACGGTGGTGCGAAGCCGATCGTCCACGACCACGCCCCAGCCGACGTCGATCTCCGAGCCGTCGAGGTAGTCCACCACGGGCTGCACGCCCGTGGCGGCGACATGGACGTCGGCGAGGATCACTTCGCCCCCGGCCAGCTCCACCGCGGTGACCCGCTTGCTCCCCCTGAACGCTGCCGCGCGCGTATCGAGCCGCACGTCCACTCCCCGTGCCCGTAGCTCTGCCAGGACGATCTCCGCCGTTTCCGCATCCAGCATCCGGGGCATGACCCGGTCCCGCTCCTCCAACAGGATGACCCGCAGGCCCAGGTCGCTCAGCATGAGCGCCACCTCGACGCCGATGAAGCCAGCGCCCACGATCAAGGCGCTTTCGATCTCACGGGTCCGGGCCTGCTCCACCAGGGACCTGGCGGCAGTGAGGGACTTGAAGTTGCAGACGCCAGGCAGGTCGAAGCCCGGCAGTGGTGCGTACAGGCGGCTCCCGGAAGCGATGACGAGCCGGTCGTAGGACAGCGAGCCGCCATCCTCCAGGGCGACCAGCGACCGGTCGGGCCACAGACTCGCCACTCGGGTCCCGGACCGGTAGTCCAGCCTCAGGTCGTCCCCGATGCTCCGACCCTTCCAGAAGAGCGTCTCGTCCCTGCCGCTCAGGAAGTGGTCGGCCATGGCCGGAGGCGCGTAGGGCGGAAACGGCTCCGCGGACAGCAACGTGATGTCCGCATCATGGTCGAGGTCCCGTAGCCTTTCAGCCACCGAGATACCGGCGGGTCCGGCACCGACGATCACGACTCGCATCGGTCTATACTCCCTCCACGCGGACCAGCGCATCACGCAGCCCTTCCACCGCCCTCAGGAACGGAGACCGGGCACCGTTCAGAAGCGGGGTCACGGCCGGCTCGGTCTCCAGCACGAGCTCGTCATACGGGAGAGCATGGCTGGACGCGAACGAGAATCCGCCCTGCTCGTCGATGCGGGCCCAGGCCTTGTCCAGGTCTGCGGGATGGCGCACGCGGTTCACCGCCAGGTGGACGTGGGGAATGCCCAGATCCCGGGCCAACCTGGCGGTGCCCAGCGCGACCTGGACTGCGTTGAAGGTGGGGTCGGTCAGGATTACGGCGTGACGGAAGCCCTTTGCAAGGGCCCGTCCGAAGTGCTCCACGCCCGCCTGGGTGTCCATGAGGATCACTTCGCGTTCGCGAAGGCCGACGGCCCCCACCACCGCCGCAAGCAGCGAGTTCTCGGGACAGAGGCACCCCGCCGCCGGCTGAGTCAACGTGCCCATGACCAGGAGGCGGACCTGATCGGGCCCCACCACTCCGAAGCGCTCCACCACGTCGTGCACGTCCGGGTTCAGCCGGAAGAACAGTCCCCACCCCGAGCCGGGGCGGGCCCCTGTCTTCTCTTCCACGTAGTCCGCGTTCTCGCTCAGCGGAACGATGGCCCCGGCCTCCGACGGCGGAAGACCCAGGGCGTACGGCAGGTTCATCTGAGGGTCGGCATCCAGCGCCAGGACGGTGTACCCGTCCCGAGCGAGGAGGCGGGAGAGGATCGCCGTCAGGCTCGTCTTGCCCACACCGCCCTTGCCAGTGACGACCACGCGGAACTCGTGCTCCGGGCCCGACTCGAGGGACGAGCTGTCCCGCACGGTCTTCGCCGTGTCCAGAACTCGGCGTCGGTACGCCTTCTGGTCCTCGTTCACCCTCCGCCTCCCTTTCCCGAGGGCTGCGCTCCGGCACCGTGCCGCACGGTCCCGTTCCTCAGACCCCGACCACAGGCTCTTCGAGTTGGACGCTCTCGGGCTCCAGGTGGGGCAGGCCGAGCGCCTTCCGCTTGCTCTCGATGTGGCGGCGGATCAGGATCGCGGCCTGCTCGGGGTCGGCCTCGACCGCGAACTTGGCACCCACGACATCGTCCAGGCCTTCCGCCAACAGTTGAACCACGTTCTGGCTGCCGAAGATCGGCGGCTGCACGCCCAGCACCGTGTAGATGCCGCTGGCGACGACGTAGGCACCGATGGCAACCGCTTTCTCCGAGTACCACTCCGGCGCGGCGCCGGCGAGCGGCAAGTCACTGATATCGACGCCCAGGTGCTTGGCCAGCGCCGCCGCCAGCACCAGGATGCGCGTGTTGTCCACGCACGAGCCCATGTGCAGCACCGGCGGAAGGCCCAGAGCCTTTGGCCGGCTTTGCCGTTTGCCACGGCCGAGCAGCCGGTGACCAGCACCAGGATGTCGTTCTCGATCAGCCGTCGGGTGAGGGTCACGTGCCCGTGATCCTGAGGGATCTTGGGGTTGTTGCAGCCGACCACGGCGACCGCTCCGCGTATCGACCCGTCCTTGATGGCCTGGACGAGGGGCTCGGGAGTGCCACCCAGGGCGCTCAGGATCGCCTCCACAGAGAAGCCCGCCATCATCGGCACCGGCTCACCCGGGATGCGGACCCGATCCGGGTTCCGGCTCCCGAACGCTTCGATTCCCAGCCCCACGATCTCCTTGGCGATCTCCAGGCCCCGATGGGGATCGAACGAGATGTGGGTCGCGCCGGGGAACTTGGCCTTGTCGGCCGTGGAGATCACCTGCGTATGGAAGCAGTTGGCGATGTCGGTCACCGCCGGCATGATGCACTGATAGTCCACGACCATGGCTTCCAAGGCGCCCGTCATGATGACCAGCTCCTGGATCAGGTGATTCCCCGCCATGGGGATCCCCTTGCGCATCTGGAGCTCGTTCCCCGTGCAGCACAGGCCCACGAGGTTGATCCCAAGGGCGCCCTTCTCCTTTGCCAGGGCCACGAGCTCGGGATCGTTCGACGCCTGGACGACCACGTCGGAGAGCAGAGGATTGTGCCCGTGCAGCGCGATGTTGACGTGGTCCTCCTTGAGCACGCCGAGGTTGACCTGAGACATCACGGGCTGGGGCGTCCCGAACATCACGTCGGACAGCTCGGTGGCGATCATGGATCCACCCCACCCGTCCGAGAGGCCGGTCCTGAGGGCATGGAGCAGGATGTTCACGTAGTCGTTGTCCACGCCCATGTGGGTGCGGTGGAGCATCTCGACGTTTTCCCGATCGATGCCCCGGGGGGTGACGCCCAGCTTGGACCACAGGTCGGCCCGCGGCTCGGGAACCCGGGCCAGGAAGCCGAGACCTGCCTTACGGGTGCCGAAGTCCTCCATCAGGGCATCCGCGAGACCCTGCGCCACGTCCGCCACCGGCCGACCGTTCGTGTCGACGCCGAGCTCGGCCGCCAGCGCCATCAGCTTCTCTTCGTCGCGGAACTCGTAGCCCGTGGTCTCGCCCAGGGCCGTCTGAAAGAACACCTCCAAAACGTCCCGGCCGTGGTCGGAATGCGAGGCAGCCCCGGCGGCGATGGTCCGTCCCAAGTTTCGTGCGACGATGACGTCGGCGTCTGCCCCGCACACGCCCTTTTGGGGACCGTCGCCGAAGGGGTCGATGCGGCAGGGGCCCATGGCGCAGTTCCGACAGCTCAGGCCCAACGTGCAATAGCCACATTGTGGCTGCTGCGCCGCGAGCCGGTCCCAAACGGTCTCAATGCCCTCGGCCCGGGCGCGCAGCAGCATCGCACGCGCATCGTCGTTGATGCTGAGGCGGGTGAGATCCTCCGTCGCGGTCGCGCTCATGATGCACCCCCTGCCACTTCGGTGGCTTGCTGCCCCCAGGCCCGCCAGCCCACGACGGTAGGCGGAACGGTTGAGGCCACTGGCTCGGTCGAGGCCGCGGTGAGCAGCGCCTGCGTCTCGGCGATTCGCCCTTCCCGAACCAGCTCGTTCAACTCTCCGAAAATCAGCGCGTCGACCTTGCAGGCCTCGACGCAGGCTGGCACGTCGCCCTGGCGGATCCGACGCACGCAGCCGTCACACTTGGTCGCGACCACGCGAACGGGCATCCCGTTGCCGTAGGGATGGTAGGTGATCGCATCGAAGGGACAGACCATCCCGCACATGGCGCACGCGATGCACTTGCCGGGCTCGATGAGCACGAAGTCGCCGGTGTCGTCCCTGAATACGGCAGCCGTCGGGCAGACGTGCTGGCACGGCGCCGGATTGCAGTGCCGGCATTTGTTGGGGAAGGAGGCGTTGTACCAGGGCCCTGCCTCGACGTGGATGCGAGGCCGGGGTGGTGGGTCTTCGAGAAGAGCCAGGACCGGATCCCGACTTCGGGAGTGCTCGACCGCGCAGGCGAACTCGCACTGGCGGCAACCGATGCACCGTTCCGACCTGACGAACACGGTCTTCATCGCGCCCTCCATCTGCCGATGCGAAGGAAGTGCGGCGACAGCGTTACCTGGCGGGCACGCTGCCCTGCGCGCACACCTGCGACCCTAGTCTGGCGAGAGTCGCGCGCGTTGTCTGTCAGGAGAAGGCGGAAAAGACCGTAGGGCGCCACGCCGGCTCCCCAGGCGTTGGGGTGTCCCTACCTCTGGGCGTCCGGCGGCGATTGACCGCGGGGCGCTCGCTGCTTCTCTTTCGTGTCCCCGCGACCGGGTCATGCCCGGCGCATTCATACCGCTCGGAGGAGATTCAAGATGGCCCGGACTCTCTCGGCATTCGCCGCCGCTGGGCTCCTCGTGTCCATGGCGACCCCGGCCGCCGGCCAGGAGCACGTCTACCGTTCCGCCTATCACGACTACCGCGTGGTCACAGTGGCTGACGGCCTCGTGCGCCCCTGGTCGATCGCGTTTCTGCCGGGCGGCGACATGCTGGTGACGGAGCGGCCAGGGCGGCTCCGCATCGTTCGCGGTGGTATGCTCGTCCCCGATCCCGTGGCGGGCATCCCGGAGGTCGTCGCCGAGGGCCAGGGCGGGCTCCTCGACGTGATGCCCCACCCCGACTTCGCCTTGAACCGCCTGCTGTATCTCAGCTACTCCAAGCCGAAGGCTGACCGGGAGCGGGGCACGACGGCCGTGATCCGAGGTCGCTTCGAGAACGACGAGCTCACGGACGTGGAGGAGATCTTCGAAGCCCAGACCGAAGGGCGCGGGCATTACGGCTCGCGCCTGGCTTTTGACGGCAACGGGTATCTCTTCGTCACGGTCGGAGATCGACAGGCCCCGCCGAGCGGAGACGTGGAAGCCCATCCGGCCCAGGATCTCTCCAACCACCACGGTGTCACCCTTCGGCTTCACGACGATGGCCGGGTGCCCGATGACAACCCGTTCGTCGGTCAGGACGGCGTCCTTCCAGAGATCTGGAGCTACGGGCACCGCAATGCTCAGGGGTTGGCGATTCATCCGGAGACCGGCGATCTCTGGCTCAACGAGCATGGGCCCCAGGGCGGCGACGAGCTCAACCTCATCCAGCCCGGGATGAACTACGGCTGGCCGGTGGTCGGCTACGGCGTGAACTACCGCACCGGTCTGGCCATCCATGAGGGAACCCACCGGGAGGGCATGGAGCCGCCGGTCCACTTCTGGGTTCCGTCCATCGCCACTTCAGGGCTGATGATCTACACCGGCTCCGTCTTTGCCGATTGGCGTGGGAGCATGTTCGTAGGGGGCTTGGCCGGGCAGCAGCTCGCGCGCCTCACGCTGGACGGGCAGGAGGTGGTGGCGGAGGAGACCCTGGTTCGGGGGCTGGGCCGCATCCGGGATATCCGGCAGGGGCCGGACGGGTACATCTACCTCGCCATCGACCACCGGGAGGCAGAGCCGACGGCGGTAGTCCGACTGGAGCCCGTCGGCGACCGGTAGCCGGTCGAGAGGCGCGAGGGGTGCGGCCGCCGCGTGTAGCGACCGCCATGGAGATTGGGATCTACACCTTCGCCGAGACGCCTCTCGACCCGGCCACTGGTCGGCAGATAGGCACCCGTGAGCGTCTACGTGACCTCCTCGAGGAGATCGAGCTCGCGGATCAGGTCGGCCTCGACGTCTTCGGGGTCGGCGAGCATCACCGTCCGGACTACGCCGTGTCGACACCGGCCGTCGTGCTCGCCGCCGCTGCGGCTCGGACGCAGAACATCCGCCTGACCAGTGCCGTTTCCGTGCTGAGCTCGGACGATCCAGTGCGTGTCTTCCAGGACTTCGCCACCCTGGACCTCCTCTCGGGCGGGCGAGCGGAGATCATGGCCGGTCGGGGATCGTTCACCGAGTCCTTTCCGCTCTTCGGCCAGGATCTCTCGGACTACGAGGAGCTGTTCGCGGAGAAGCTGGACCTGCTTCTGGAGCTACGAGAGTCGGAGCGCGTCACCTGGTCCGGCCATCACCGTCCATCCATCGACGACCGTGCCGTCTACCCTCGGCCCCTGCAAGCCCGCATCCCCGTGTGGATCGCGGTCGGCGGTACGCCCAGGTCGGTCGTGCGGGCCGCGACCCTCGGGCTGCCCATGGCCCTGGCCATCATTGGCGGCGCGCCCGAGCGCTTCAAGCCCATGGTAGATCTCTATCGAGAGGCGGCGGCCCGGGCTGGGCACGATCCGGCCGAGCTGCCGGTGAGTATCAACTCACACGGCTTCATCGCGGACGATGCCGAGGAGGCCGCAGACATCGCGTATCCACCGTTCGCCGAGACCATGACCCGCATCGGGCGCGAACGCGGCTGGCCTCCCGCCACTCGTCGACAGTTCGACGCCGAGAGCGCGCCTAGGGGAGCGCTGTTCGTCGGTAGCCCGCAGGAGGTCATCGACAAGATCCTCTTCCAGCACCAGCTGTTCCACCACCAGCGCTTCCTGATTCAGCTCACGGTGGGACCCATGCCCCATGACAAGGTCATGCGGGCCATCGAGCTGCTGGGGACCGAGGTCGCTCCGGTCGTGCGAAGCGAGACCGGAGGCTGAGCCATGCCCTACCTGTTCTACCGCGCCGTCCACTTCCTCGGGATCTTCGGCCTGGTCGTCGTGCTGTCGGTGGCCCTGGCGCGTACGCCTCTGGCGGCCGAGGACCCATGGAAAAGGCGGCTTGCCCGGCTACACGGTGGTGCCCTCTTCCTGGTCTTGCTGGGCGGATTCGGGATGCTGGCCCGATTGGGCGTCGACCACGGCGCGATCTTCCCGGGCTGGGTGTGGGTGAAGCTCGCGATCTGGACCACCCTCGGAGCGCTGGTCCTGGCGGCCGGACGGTCCGCGGTCTGGTCCGTCCGGAGCCTGGTGCTGATACCGCTTCTCGCGGCCCTGGCTGGCCTGGTGGCCCACGCCAAGCCGTTCGGCTAGTCGCCCGCCTCCGGCGGCTTCGCGGCGGAGGACAGCAGCTCGCCGATCTCCCGCTCGAGCACTGGCTTGGGCACCAGGCCCACCATCTCGAACTGGGCTTCTCCATCGCGGAAGAACATGAGCGTCGGGATCGACCGGATGCCGTAGAGGGCCGAGACCTGAGGCGCCCTGTCGACGTTCACCTTCACGATCCGCACGCCGTCCTCCGCCCGCTCGATCGCCACCTCCTCGAGGATCGGCTCCATCATTCGGCAGGGACCGCACCACGGCGCCCAGAAGTCGACGACCGTCACGCCGGGCTGTTCCCAAACCGCCGTGTTGAAGTCCCCGTCTTCGGCATGGACGATGGGGGCCACCGGGCGCTCGCGCTTTCTCAGGAACATCAACGGTCTCCATGGAGATGGGTCGTTTCGCTTTCCCTGAGAGACATGACGGAGCCAAATGGTTCCCGTGACATCCCCGGCAGGAGCCGGCGCTGTGCAAGGATCTCGCCCGAGAACGTCTGCCAGGTGAGACGAACCTCGGACTGTTCCGAGCCAGGGAGGGTGCGAGAATGCGATTCACGATCCGGGTGTTGGGTATCGTGGGGTCTCTGTGCGCGGGGGTCGTGCTCCCGCAGCTGGACGGGCAGGAGGCGGGCTCGGCCTGCTCCTCCGATGCGCGGCAGCTCGGTTCGCACCCGTGCTCGATCGACATCTGGCCGCTACCGTTACACGATCCCGGCCCTTCGGAGTTCGAGCCACCATCGCCCGACCCCGCGATCCCTGTGGCTCCCCCGCCCTTCGAACGTGGGGTCGCGATGAGCTGCATCGACGACACGCCTCCCCGTTTGTTCGTTCTCGCAGGCCTGGGCTCCTCGACCCTGGATTGGGGAGCCCGGGTACTCCGTTGGTTGTGGCGACTCGCAGTCCATCCCCTGAGCGGATGGGCCACGGCGTTGCTGTTCTTCGTGGCCCTGGCGCGCGAGGGAGCGTGGGGACGAGGGCGACGCCGCTGAGAAGGCCGCCCAAGGGCCGATGGCATCTCAGCGGAGACCGGCGGCCCGTTCCTCGGCCGCCGCTCGTAGTCTCATCTGGTCGACGTCCTCCCGCATCCGGTCCAGGAGTGCCACGAAGTCGGGGTGCTCCCGGATCGAGTCGAACATCGGGTCGTGGATGGCGTCCCAATACCGCCGCTGGCCCATGCGGTAGGCCACCTCGGCCCATGCCAATGCCTGGGCCGTGCGCCCCAGAGCCGCGAAGATCGACGCGTTCTCCCACGGTGTCCGGGGCATGTCCAGCCCCCCGTCCAGGTCTATCTGGTTGATGGTGAGCGATTGCTGGAAGAGCCGGTCGGCCTCGACCGTGTCACCCTGCTGGAGGTTTGCGAACCCGGCGATGGTCCAGCCCCATTTCTGGGCCAGGAGGAGCCCGTGTGGGGCGAGCTCGAAGGCCTCGCCCACCAGCTTCAACGCCGTCGGATAGTCCCGGTTGTACATGTGATAGAGGGCGGCGGCCACCCGCCTCCGGGCGTTGGTTGAATCCGACTCCTGTATCGAGTCTCGAATCGCGACGGCGCGGTCCAGCTCCCCCCAGCGGAGGTGGACGTACGCTCGGGCATCCCCCGCGTAGAGGTCGCCGGGGTTGAGCGCCAGGGCGTCCGTCACCCACCGTTCCGCAAGCTCTCGCTCGCCGAGATTCGTATAGACGATCGCAGCGTTGCTCCGGGAGTACGGGCCGTTCGGCGACACCTGGAACGAGCGTCGGCGCCACCTCAGCGCTTCGTCGAAGACGTGTAGCGCAGAGTACGCCGCCGAGATGTTGTTCATCGCGACGCCGTGACTCGGCGAGAGCTCGACGGCGCGCAGGTAGGACGCGATGGCCCTTCGGTACCAGCCCTTCGTCCCGTACGCCAGTCCCAGCGCCTTGTGTCCGTCTGCCAGGCTCGGGTCCAGCTCGACGGACTTCTGGCTGGCCGCGATGGCCGAGTCGGTCCACTCATACGCGAAACCGAACCGAAGTCTGCGCATCGAGTACGCGTCGCCCAGGCCTGCCCAGGCCGCGGCGTAGGCCGAATCGAGCTCGATGGCCTGCTGGAACCGTCGGATCGCTTCTTCGTTGCGCTCGTGCGTATAGTCCCGGTGTGCCTCCCGGCCGCGTACGTAGTAGTCGTAGGCGGTTACGCTGCCAGTCGGACCAGACGCGATCCGCTGCACCTCCTCTGGGGTGAGCGACGTCTCGAGCGCGTGAGCCACCTCCCTCGCGATCTCACTCTGGACTCTGAATACGTCATCCAGCTCACGGTCGTAGGAGCGCGACCAGAGGTGGACGTCGGCAACGGCGTCGATGAGCTGGGTGACGACGCGGATCCGGTCCCCTTGTCGCCGGACGGAGCCTTCGAGGATTGCCCCCACGCGAAGCTCCTCACCGATCTCACGGGCGGTCAGCTCCGTGTCCCGGTATTGGAGAACGGACTGTCGCGAGATCAGCGTCAGGCCCTCGAGCTCGGCCAGATGGTTCAACACGTCCTCGTGGATGCCGTCGGCAAAGTAGCTGTCGTTCGGATCCGCACTCAGGCTCGCGAACGGCAGCACGGCGACCGAGGCGCCTCTGCGGACCATAGGCTGGCTCGTCCGGGGAACCGGTGCGGCCTCGGCGTCGGGTATCCGTACCAACGCCTCCAGAGGGTTCTCGGGCCCAGGTCCGGTGGTTACCCGCGGTATCGTGATCGCGGCCAGGACGAAGACGCTGCCGAGCAGAGCGAGCTCCGAGCCGCTGAAGCGCTGCTTGCCCTTCTCCCCGTGGTACCAAGCGAAGATCAGCGCGACGAAGAAGCCGAAGCCGAGCAGGACGATGAGGGCCTGAAGCAGCTGATTGGGCCAGTTGAACCGCTCACCGATGATGTCCAGAACCTGAACGGCCAACCACGCTCCCGCGAGGTAGGCCAGCAACCACTGGACGAGCTTCCGCTCCCGTAGTCGCTGGAGAAGAGGGGCGTCAGGCATGGTCCCCTCCCCTGGCGGCGGGTGTCGGATCCCGTCGCCTCCCGGCGGTGCGGGGGGCCGAGGGCCTGCTCACGATGAGCAACTCCTGTCTCGCGGCAGAGGCTCGCCTTGGATCCCTCCGCTCCCGGGGCGAGGGCAAAGGGCCGTCAGGAGGGTCACTCCTCACGGTTCTACGATAGGGCCAGGAGCACCGAACCACTCGTCGGGGGTTTCCTGAAAGGGATGTCGGACGATCTCCCCGGGCTCGGACCGGCAAGACAGGCCGGAAGGCAGCTCGACGCTGTGCCGAGGAGGGTCGGTGGCACCCTGGGTCCGTCGAGGAGCAACCAAGTCGAGGACCGAGGAGCTTGTCCCCCGACGGGTTCCGCCTGTCACCGATACGGGACAGGGTGCGGTGGTGAGGCAGTCGGGTTCGTCCCCCGGGTAAACCCAATGTTTGAGGGGATTTCGCGGTGTTTGCGCCAGCTGGCACGGACCGTGCCCTTTGGTAGAGCGGGAATGGTCGCCCTTTCGTGGAGGTTGACGTGCGTAGTGTCTTGCCGGTAGGTGTGCCGCTCCTCGTCGCATTCCTCGTTGCTCCAGCCGGCGGGTTGGCCCAGGCGAGCCAGTATGGCGACCAGGAGTCCGACGGTGGGCTCTGGGACGGCGTAGGCGTCGGCATGGCGTACGACGACGGGTACGACCAGGGCTACGACGACGGGTACGCCGACGGGTACGGCGCATATTCGGCCTACGACGAGTACGGCTACGCCGACCAGGACTACGGCAGCTACCGCGGCGGGTACTTCAGCCCGTGGCGGTGCGGAAGCCGGGGGTACTGGTGGGATGGCTACCGGTATCGGTGCCGGTCCTTCTGGAGCTTCCACCCGGCCTACTTTGACCCCTATTGGGGCCCCCATGGGTACTTTACCCCGGCAACGTCGGGGTATTGGGCGTATCCGGCCTCCTGGCATGGCGGGTGGGGACAGCCCCATTTCGGCTTCAGCTTCAACATCACCTTCGGCTTCTTCGGATTCGGGTTCTCGTTTGGCCACGGGTACGGCTACGGGTATCCCGGAGCGGTGGTCTACGGTGCTCCCTACTACGGCGGCGGATACTTCTACGGGGGTGGCCATCACTACGGCAGCGGCCGCTACTACTGGAGCGGCCACCACTACGGACGCCAGTACGCCTATGGGCACTCCTTCCGCCGAGTCGCTGTGTACTCACCGCTGGCCACGCGCTTCAAGGAAAGCCCGCGTGGAGGTGCCGGCACCGCGGCCTTCGCGTCGGCCCGGGGAGCGCGTGTCGCGACAACTCCGGTGCGAGCCGGTGCCGGTCGCGGCACCTCGGTGGGCTCGGCACCGGCGCGAGGACGAACAACTCGCCCATCCGCCAGCGCCCGCATACGGCCATCGGCTGGGCTGCCATCGCGCCCCCAGGCCAGCGGTCGGTCCCGACCTCAGGCCAGCAACCGGTCGCGGCCCCAGGCCAGCAACCGGTCGCGGCCTCAGGCCAGCAGTCGGTCTCGGCCTCAGGCCAGCAACCGGTCTCGACCTCAGGCCAGCAACCGGTCCCGGCCTCAGGCCAGCAACCGGTCCCGGCCTCAGGCCAGCAGTCGGTCCCGGCCCCAGGCCAGCAGTCGGTCGCGCCCCCAGGCCAGCAGTCGGTCCCGGCCCCAGGCCAGCAGTCGGTCCCGGCCTCAGGCCAGCAACCGGTCCCGGCCCCAGGCCAGCAGCCGGTCTCGGCCCCAGGCCAGCAGTCGGTCCCGGCCGCAAGCGAGCGGTCGGTCGCGGCCCCAGGCCAGCAGCCGGTCTCGGCCGCAAGCCAGCAGTCGGTCTCGGCCGCAAGCCAGCAGTCGGTCTCGGCCTCAGGCCAGCAGTCGGTCTCGGCCTCAGGCCAGCAGTCGGTCTCGGCCGCAAGCGAGCAGTCGGTCTCGGCCTCAGGCCAGCAGTCGGTCTCGGCCTCAGGCCAGCAGTCGGCCTCGGCCCCAGGCCAGCAGCCGGTCTCGGCCCCAGGCCAGCAGTCGGTCCCGGCCTCAGAACGGTCGGGCGAGATCCGGGCCGGCGTCCTCGTGACTCGGGCTGACGCATCATAACGGTCCTTCCTTGGCCAGGGTCCACGGAGGTCCACTGCAGGGGACGATCCGGAACCCGATCTTCGTTCGTGGGCTAGAGTGGGATGGCCGGTGGGCCGGACGGTCTCGAATGGTCGGCCCACCATCGACGCCTTTCCAGGCGAGGGAGACGAGTCGGATGTTGAAGTGGAGGGACGTGTTGAGGCTCACGGAGGAGGGCAACCCCGAGCCTGACCGCCGGGTCGAGCTGTCGGACCAGGAGTGGCGAGCCCGGCTCACGCCCGAGCAGTACCGGGTCACCCGCCAGAAGGGCACCGAACGCGCCTTCAGCTCCGAGATGTGCAGCCTCTTGGAGCCTGGCCTCTACGCCTGTGTCTGCTGCGACACCCTGCTCTTCGACTCGGAGGAGAAGTTCGAATCCGGTACCGGGTGGCCGTCCTTCACGCAGCCGGTGCAGCCGAACGCCGTCGCCCACTTCACCGACAACGCTTACGGGGTGCGCCGGGTCGAGACCACGTGCAACACGTGTGACGCTCACCTCGGGCACGTCTTCCCGGACGGACCCCGACCCAGCGGTCTGCGTTACTGCATCAACGCTGTGGCCCTCACCAAGGTCGAGAGGATGGCCCCGGCCGGCGACCCGCCTGCCTGACCGGCCCGTTACCGCGTCGGCCTACCCGTGTGGAGGCGCGCGCTCGAGCTGCTGGACCACGAGCGTGATTCCCTGCATGCAGATCGACGCCTCCGCGATTGTCGCGGTCACGACCACGTCGTCCCCCGGCGCGGCAGATCCGATGGACCCGGCCAGCGTGTAGAGCTCGTCATCGGGCCCCCGCATCGCGGGGCACGTCACGCCCTCGTCGGTGATCCGCCCACCAACCTGCACCACGCCATCGGGACCGGTCACGAGAAACGGATCCGAGAAAGCGACCGGGCGCTGGTCCGAGAACGCCAAGTAGAAGAGGTAGCTGCGGTTCGGTTCCACCCACGAGGGGATCGTGTCCGTCAGGGACAGGGCACCTTCGGGGTCGGTCAGTGCCTCGCCCAGGATCTCGTGTGGGCTGGCGATCCCGCCGAACCCTACCGCCACGGCGCTCCCAGGCGGCAGGCCACGTGCGTACACCACCACCTCGGTGCCCCCGGGTCCTCCAGGTGGCGAGATCGCGAGGGACACGTCCTGACCGGCCGCCCTCGACCGCGCGGGTCCGAACAGCAGAGCCGTCGCGAATCCTGCCAGGAAGACTGACCGGAGCCGCCAGGCTCTCGGTCCGCTGGCGTCCGGCTGGGTCGTGATGCGTGGGGGCGTGGCGTGGACGGGCTTCATGTGGTCTTCTTTCAGAGCCGGCTGGGGCCTGCATATTAACGCCCTCTGGGACGTGGACACGAGAGGACCTACGGTGGTTCTCCCGTGAGACGCTCCCGAGCGCCCCTCACGAGACGGACCGAGGAGCGGTCATGCCGAAGGAAGGGAAGAGACCCTTGACCGATACGGATTCGCCGGATAGCGGTGTCGACGGGACCGCCGGGCCCCGGAGCGCATCAGGGCGCCTCGAGCGCCTGAGCCGCTATCTGGTCGTTGCCTCGCTCGGTTTCGTCGTGGGCGCCTTTGCGCTCTACGTGTACCGGGTACGCACGGGCCCCTCGCTGCAGATCTGGCACACGGCAGAGCTCTCCGAGGAGTTCACGGCGAAAGGCGCCGATCAGTTCCGCAGTTTCGACGACTACCTCGACCTCGAGGACAGGTTGTTCCGAGAGTTGGACGTGCAGGTCTACGCCGAGACGGATACGGGACCGGCATTGACGCTGGCCAGGTTCAGCCCTGGCAGCGCACCGGACCCCCGCAACCGACACCCGAACTGGAACCGCAGCTTCGAGCTCGACGTCGACGACCCGGAGGGCGGCGTGTTGCTGCTCCACGGCATGTCCGACTCGCCGTACAGCTTGAGAGCCCTGGGTGAGGCACTCCACCGTCACGGGTATCGGGTCGTCGGCTTGCGGCTGCCCGGGCACGGCACCGCGCCCACCGGGCTCACCGAGGTGACGTCCGAGGACATGGCCGCGGCCGTACGGCTGGCCATGGCACACCTCCAGACGGTCGTGGGCAGCCGATCGATCCACATCGTGGGCTACTCGACGGGTGCCACTCTCGCCGTCGAGTATGCGCTGAGCGTCGGGGCGTCGGGCCCGGCGCCGGCCAGTCTCGTATTGATCTCACCGGCAATGGGGATCACGCCTCTGGCCGCTCTGGCCAAGTGGAACCTGCGGCTGGCGTTGCTACCCGGGCTGGAGAAGCTGACCTGGCAGACGATCCTGCCGGAGTTCGACCCCTACAAATACAACTCCTTTCCGGTGAACGCGGGACACCAGGTCCATCGGCTGACCCGTTCCGTGGCAGGGGAGATCGAAGCCCGCGCTGCCGACGGTCCGCTGCGGGATCTGCCTCCGATCCTGGCGTTTCTCTCCACGGTCGACGCGACGGTCTCGACGGATGCGGTCGTAGACAATCTGCTCGAGCACCTGGCTCCGGCACGGCACGAGCTGGTGTTGTTCGACGTGAATCGGAACAGCGTCAACTCTACGGTGCTCGCCTCGGATCCCGGCCCGCTGACGGCGCGGCTCCTGGACGACCTCACCTTGCCGTTCAGCCTGACGTTGGTCACGAACGAGAGCCCGGAAAGCAACGCCGTGGTCCTCCGCCGCAAGGGCCCTCTGTCTCCCGTGAGCTCGACGGAGCCCCTCGACGTCGAATGGCCGCCGGGCGTGGTCTCCCTGTCTCACGTGGCTTTGCCCTTTTCACCCGCCGATCGTCTCTACGGTCAACGCAGGCCCGAGGACCCTGACGAGCTCTTCCTGGGGCACATACCTGCGCGGGGGGAGAGGGGGCTGCTGAAGTTCCCCTCGGATTGGCTCATGCGGCTTCGGCACAACCCGTTCTACGACTACCTGGAGAGCCGCACCGTCGATTGGCTGAAGGGGACGAGCGTCCCCTGACGATAGCCCGGTGACCTGCGCTCCTACATGGTGGCGTCGGAGAAGTACACCTCGAGAGTCTGAGGCTCCTTGTCGCCGTCACCGTTCACGGGCGGCGTCTTTTCCAACTCCTTCGCCAGGAAGTCGAGGAACTCGGTCCGGCGCTTCTCCAAGCGCTCGACTTGAGCGGTGACCGCGTCCGCTTCACGGCGCGCGTCTTCGACGATGCGAGCTGCCGCCTGCGTGGCCTCGTCCCGGATCCGGGCCGCCTCCGCTTCGGCGTCGCTCTGGGCCTGCAGTCGCTCTTCCTCGATCTCGGCCAAAGCCTCGGCGCGAAGGCGATCCGCCTCCCGCTTGAGCTCCTCCGCCTCCATCTCCATACGTGCCCGGTCCTCTTCGGCGGTCCTGAGCAGGGCCTCGGCATCCTCTGAGGCCATCCGCCTCAACTCCTCGGCCTCCGCTTCGGCCTTGTCCTGAACCTCCGTGCTCATGGTCTGTGCCATGACCAGCGCGTCCTGGACCGCAGTGGCCCGCTCCTCGTGGAACTTCACCTTCCCTTCGAGGTCCTTCACGCGCTCGCTCAGGGATCGGTTCTGCTGGGTCAGCTCTTCGATCTGACTCCGGGTCGAAGCCACGAAGCCATCGACTACCTCGGGGTCGTAGCCACGAAGAGTCCTGTTGAACTTCTGCGGGACCCAACTGTCGGGCACTGGCGGGTTGGCCATGATCGAGCTCCCTGACCTACGGGTACGACAAAGTATTCGGCAGCCCATTTCTTTTATCGACGCAACGGCTGCGACGGTGTAGCGAGCCGTACCGCCGTGCGGCGGGACATCCCGAGCCGATGCCGCCGGGCCGTGTGCTTGCGGGCTGCCAACACCCACCGGGAGTTGCAGCGCCGGCCGGGAGCACCCACGTAGGGGTCGAGGTGGTCCGGGTGGGTGCGCCCCGACGCCGGGAGGGCCTAGCTCGTGGGGTGCGAGCGGACCTGGCTCGTGGGGTGCGAGCGGGACGACCTGGCTCGTGGGGTGCGAGCGCTGAGCACGGTGGGCCGGGTCTACGCCTCTGCCGCCCTACCTGTCTCCAGGCGGCCGCTTGACGCGGATCAGTCCCTCCTGCGCGACTGAAGCGACCAGCTCGCCCTCCCGCGTGAAGTAGGTGCCCCGGGCGAACCCTCGTGCGCCGAAGGAGACGGGGCTGTCGACCTGATAGAGCAGCCACTGATCCATGCGAAAGGGGCGGTGGAACCAGATCGAGTGGTCCAGGCTGGCCACCATCAGACGAGCGTCCCGGAAGCCCGTGCCATGAGGGCGCAGCGCCGTGACCAGGAGAGCGTAGTCCGAGGCGTACGCGAGGATGCCCTGGTGCTCCAGCGGGTTGTCGCCCAACCGCCCTACCGCCTTGACCCAGACGTGCCTGCGCGGAGGCCGCGGCGTCGTGTCGAACGGGTCCTCGTTCCCACAGGGTCGCATGTCCAGGGGGCGGTCCTGAGTCACGATGGGACGGATGCGCTCGTCGATCTCGTCCGCCCGCTCCCGGATGATGTCGAGCTCGGACCGTAGCGTTTCGGGGCCGGGCACGTCCGGCATCTCGGCCTGATGCTCCAGTCCCGGTTCGTGACGGTGGAATGAAGCCGAGAGGTTGAAGATCGCGTTCCCGTGCTGGATCGCCGTGACCCGGCGGGTCGTGAACGACCCGCCGTCCCGGAGTCGGTCCACGAAGTAGACCACCGGCACCTCGAGATCACCGGCGAGAATGAAATAGCCGTGCATGGAGTGCACGCTGCGATCCTCGGGCACCGTGCGCTGAGCGGCCACCAGTGCCTGGGCGAGAACCTGGCCACCGAAGATACGCCCGGACCCGATGTCCCGGTTTCGACCACGGTAGATGTTGTGCTCGATGGGCTCGAGCTCGAGGAGCTCGACGAGATCGGCGGCGGTGAAGGACATCGGTTCGATCGCTCGGCCTCAGCCGCCGATCGGCACGCGGTCGGACGCTCGGCCAGCCTTGGGATGGTAGGCCTCTACTTGCGCGGTGCCCGCGCCGCGTATCAGCCACGTCACCTCCACCTCTCCGTGGCCAGCGAGCACACCGAGCTCGACCTCGGGATTCTCGGACAGCAGCTCCGCACCCCCCTCCAGGGTCACGAAAGCCCGGGCGGAAACGGCGTGGCCGGAGTCCACCCGGATGGCGAGCTCCGTGGGCTGATAACCGGTGTTCGCTACGGTCATGCGTATCCTGCTGACTCCGCCTTCCAGATCCTCGACCTCGACGGATGTCAGCGTCAGGGCTGGCATCATGCTGGCCTGTAGCAAGGCGAACGCCACGTTCCTGTCCACCTCCTCCTGGATCCGTCCGCCGATCGGGTTGTTCTGTCCGAACTTGCGCCATCCGCCGATCTCGACCGGGCCCAGTTGGGGATGATCGAAGGGGCTCCAATCGCGAAACGCCTCACCGGCCATTTCCGCATCGTTCGCCCGCAGGCGCTCCATGTCGTCAATGCGCCCGTCTCCGTCGTCATCCTCACCCAGTTGGTAGATCTCGTTGGCGAACGCCAGGACCCCGAACAGGCTGTAGAGCCCGTCGATGGAACCCCCGTACGCAGGATAGGCGTCCTCGGCAACCGGGAAGCCCTTCACCTCTCCCTCCCTGTCCCGCCAGACCTGTCCGTTCTTCGTATTGCGCGATCCCCGGGGCCAGTTCCAGTCGTAGACGGAGGTCGACAGGTTGTAGCCCGTCACCTCCAGGCCTCGTCGCGCGACCGCCATGTAGAGCTGCTCATCGGCGGCGGGCAGGCGCCAGTCAGGCACGGACGGCGGGCGCAGCACCACGCCACCGCTGGAGTGGTAGTGCTGGGACGCAGCGATGTTCGGATGCGCCAGCACGAAATCCAAAGCCGCCCTCAGCTCGGGCTCGGAGCCGGGGAACGGACCCGAGCCGTTCTGGCCGGTTGACCAGTTGCCCGGGAAGTTCCGGTTTGGGTCGATGCCCCCGAGACGGTCCTCCTGATACTCCCCATCCCCGTCGTTGTCGATCCCTTCCACGTACAGGCGGTAGAAGGGCCCCGCATCGCCGGGTCGCCGAGGCCTCATCAGACGGGCGTCCTCGGCGCGGGCCACGTGAGTCCCGTTGGGATCCGCCACACGCATTTGGAGGGCCTCGCTGTCACCGTCGAGATCCTCGACCCCGTCCTCGTCCAGGTGACCGTCTCCGTCGTCGTCCCACGGCCGGAGCGTAGAGTCCCGAGGCCGCTCAGGGGTGTGGTGGTGCAGCTCGGATCCGTCAGGGATGACGTTGGGGGCAACGTAGAAGGTCCGCGAGCGAAGGAGCGTCGTCACGTCCGGGTCCGACGAGGTCAGCAGGTGGTGGATCAACCCCAGGGCCGCTTCGGTCGCGATCACCTCGTCCGAGTCGATCCCGCCATCGACCCAGATGGCAGGCTTGTCATCGGGGCCGCCTTCGGTGAAGTCGGTGAGCGTCATCACCCACAGATCCCGACCCTGGTAGCTCTTCCCCAGGGACTCCACTCGCGCCAGATCCGGGTGGGCACGCGCTGCATCGAGGACGAACTGCTCCACCTCGGCGAAGTCGTGATAGCAGTCGAACACGTACTCGGCCGCATAAGGGGCGCACGCAGGGTAGTAGAGCTTCGTGCCGCTCGACTCGGTCGCCTGGGCGGAAAGGGCCATCGGTGCCCCGAGCGTCCCGATGAGAAGTAGGGGTAGCAAGGATCTTCGCATTGCAGCCTCCATGCTGACTTGGGTTCGACGTGAAGGATATCCTCATTGGTGACGGCCAGGCCACCCGCCGCGGAGTCGTCAGGGCCGCGAGGCATGCTCGTGGAGCATGTCGGGAATCTCCCGACTGCTCGGCCGGCCTCGGCTTCCTATCGTGGGTACGGCGTCCACCTGGCGCGACCACCCGGATCTCTGGCAGAAAGGGAGAGCCATGAGCAGAGTCGTTCTCCGTGTCTTGTTCGCCTGCGCCGCCCTTTCCGTCCTCGCCCCACCCGCCACGTCGCAGGAAGCCCTCCTGGACTCCCTCGAAGCCGCGGCCATCATCGAGCAGAAGCTCATGGTGCCGATGCGGGACGGCATCCGCCTGGCCACCGACGTGTACCGACCGAGGACCGACGTGCCGGTGCCCATCGTCTTCTCAAAGACGCCGTACAACTTCAACTCCTACCGAGACGGACAGCTTTCGACCCGGACCCTGAGGGCCGCGCACGAAGCCGTGAAGCGGGGCTACGCCTACGTGGTCCAGAACGAGCGGGGGAGGTTCTTCTCGGAGGGCGAGTGGGACATTCTCGGCCCCCCGATCACGGACGGAGACGACGCCCTGACGTGGATGGCTGAGCAGCCGTGGTCCAACGGCAAGGTGGGCACGCTGGGTTGCTCGTCGACGGCAGAGTGGCAGATGGCGGTGGCGTCTCTGGACAATCCCGCACACGCCGCCATGGTGCCACAGGGCTTCGGCGCCGGCGTCGGCCGAGTGGGGCCCTTTCAGGAGCAGGGCAACTGGTATAGGGGCGGTGCCGAGCAGATGCTCTTCTTCGCCTGGCTCTACGGCAATCAGAACAATCAGAGACCCATGTTTCCCTCGGACATGTCCCGCGAAGACCTCATCCGGGTGTCCCGGTACTTCGACCTTGCCCCGGAGATGCCACGGGTGGATTGGGTCGAGGCCCTGAGGCACCTGCCCCTCGTGGACATCATGAAGAACGTGGACGGTCCCGAGGGCATCTTCGAGGACATGATCAAGCGGACACCCGACGATCCGACCTGGTACCGGGGCGGGCTCTACCACGACGACATGCCGTTCGGGGTACCGAGCCTCTGGTTCATGTCCTGGTACGACGTATCGGTGGGTCCCAACCTGGCGCTGTACAACCACGTCCGGGAAAACGCCCGAGACCAGGAGGTGCGCGAGAACCAGTTCGCGGTCATCGCGCCCGTGACACACTGTGCGTACACCCGCACTGAGAACCCCACGATCGTGGGGGATCGTGACGTCGGTGACGCTCGTTTCGACTACATGGAGATGGTCTACGACTGGTTCGACTACTGGCTCAAGGGCGAGGACAACGGGTTCACCGAGAGGACTCCCCGGGTCCAGTATTACACGATGGGCCTCAACGAATGGCAGAGCTCGGAGACCTGGCCACCCGAGGGCGCGGAGACGATGACGTACTACCTCGGCAGCGGTGGGAGAGCCAACAGCCTGTACGGCGACGGAACGCTCACGCCGGGTGGGCCCGGAGCAGGTGACACGCCGGACACCTTCACCTACGACCCCATGAATCCGGTGCCGTCACATGGCGGCAACGTCTGTTGCACCGGAAACGCGGTCCGGGCCGGCTCCCTGGATCAGCAACGGATGGAGACGCGGCACGACATCCTGGTCTACACGAGCGAGCCCCTGGAGGAAGGGGTCGAGGTGAGCGGTCCTGTCGAGGTCACCCTGTTCGTCTCGTCTGACGTGAGAGACACTGACTTCACCGTGAAGCTCGTCGACGTGTACCCCGACGGTCGGGCGTACAACCTCGATGAGACCATCCAACGGGTCCGGTACAGGGAGGGCTACGACAAGCAGGTCTTCATGGAGGAGGGCCAGGTCTACGAGGTGACGCTGAGTCCTCTGACCACCAGCAACTACTTCGGGCCAGGGCATCGTATTCGCCTCGAGGTATCCAGCAGCAACTTCCCTCGGTTCACCCGAAACCTCAACACCGGTGGCCGAAACTGGGACGAGACCGAGGGCGTGGTGGCTCACAATGTCGTGTACCATTCCCAGGAGCATCCGTCGCAGATCAGGATGTCGGTGGTCGGGCGGCCCCGACCGTCGACCGAGCCGTAGCCGATCCGGGCGCCTCGAGGCGGCGATGGCCGATTGTCAGGCCGGACCGCTCTCCCCCGAGGTCTGGGGCGCCTTCGGCGACGCTGTCCTCCTGGCCGGGGCGGCAGGCGCCCTGTGCGTGGGAGGCGGGGTGACCGACGTGGCCGAGGACTCGAGCTGCCTCGGGCGCCCCTCGTAGAGCGCGATCAGATCCGACGCCTTCAGCTTCAGAATCTGCGTCGCCAGAGTGAAGTTGTGGCGATGGCTGAGCAGCTGCGAATCGACGCCCGCCACAGCGACGCGCATCGCTTCCTGACCCGTCACGACACCATTGTTGCGAGCCTTTCTGAGATCGATCTCGACGCCCAGGAGCCGTCCACTGTGCGAGCCCGTCCGCAGCGCGATCATGCGGTTGCACGGGTGCCTGGACCACGGCTCATCCTGGATGTAGCGAAACTCGACGACGAAGATGTCGGCGGCTTTGTCCCTGTGGGCGCGCACGGCGTCGGGCACGTCATAGGGCGAAACGAACACCAGAATCTCCACCCCGTCGTTCGTGGTGTTCAGCTCCCGCCGACGGTCGAGCCACTCGGGATCCAGCTCGATCCAACCGTCCATTTCTCCTCAAGCCTCCCCTAGGAGCCCGCCAAGCACCCGGGCCACGTCTCGATGAAACCGCTTGATCGCGGTCAGATCCAGGTCCCGCTCTCGACTGGTGAAGACCAGAACGCCCCACGGAACACCGTTCGTCTCGACCGGAAACGCACAGAGGGAGCGTGCAGACGGCCGCTCGGCGCGGACCCGCCATTGGGGGACACGCGTGTTCAACGCGTAGGCCGAGACGGCCTCATCGCGGAGCTCACCGGCCAGGTCCGGCAGATTCTGAACGGCGATGAAGCTCCGCTTGGCCCAACTCGAACCCGGTACGCCACCGGCCTGGAGCGCGTCGTTGGGGGCGTAGAACGTCCGGCCGGCCGGGCTCTCATCTGGCCCGGCGTTGGACACGGCCGTGAGCCAGCCACCCCATGGCCGCCCCAGAAGGCGCGGCCGGCCGTCCCAGGCGAAGGGCCAGACGTTCCACCGAACGTGTTTGAACAGAGTCACGTGGTGATCGCGGGCGTCCTCCTTGACCCGCTGAAACGAGCGCGTTCGGTACACGTCCAGCAGCAGATCCGTCGACGGCGAGGCGGAGAACCAATGCTTCAGCCGGGGGACCGAGAAGACGGTGACAGAGGACAGAACGAACGTCGGAATCAGCCACCATGCGTTCGACTCGAGAGCGGCCAGTGCGACGCCGAAGCCGGACCAGGCACCGGCTGCGGTCCGCTGGACGCCGTCGTTCATGGCTACCGCCAGGGCGACGGCGGCCCCGGAGAGCGCCGAACCGGTCAGCCACACGACCCGCTGTGGGGGGGAGAATCCGCTCCAATTGGTCATCGAGGGGCGCTCCGAGAGGTGCTCGGGCACGAATGATCGGAGGAGGAGCAGGCCTCGCTCGTGCCCGGTGGAGTTGTCGCTTCAGGTATCGTCCGGACGCGCGCGGGAGCTTAGCCGGGTCCCGACGCCCCCATGGGTTCGCTGGAAGAGGCCCGATCGGGTGGGCCGATGGCACTCCGATGACCGCGGGCCGGGGTGCCTACACCAAACCCCGTCGCGAGCCGATAACGCTAGTGTGCCACAACGGTGTGGCATGACCCGGAAACTCCAGGCGCGCAGGACCTCGCAGAGGAAGCCCGCGTCACGCCGGGAGCAGTCGGAATCCAGCGCTCGAGCGTTCAGATGACATCGGAGAACACGGGCTGGGAGCCCTTCGACCCCTCGTCCGGTAGTGTGCCGGAATCCCTCCTCTCCCTCCGACCTCTAGACGAGGAGCGGGGAGCCGTGGTCGTAACGGCAGTCGCGCCCGCTGCGGAGGGGGGAGACTGGCCGGCCCTCGTGGCCCTGCGGGTCGCTGAGCTGTGTGGCGGCGTCGATGACACTGCGATACTCATCGACCTGGGTCTCGAGGCACCGACACTGCATGTCGCGCTGGCCGAGCCCCCGGGAGAGGGCATCACTGACGTCTTCCTGTTCTCGGCGTCACTTCAGCGGGTGTCCCGGACCGTCCGCAAGGGTACGGTTCGCCTGGTCCAGGCCGGGACCGTGGCCGGTGACCCAGCGCTCGTTCGGAGCCATCGGGCCTGGAGCAAGCTGCTGGGTCGTGAGATCGCCCGAGGAACGACCGTGGTCCTCCACGTGCCTCTTGCCGCCGCTGGCTCCCGGGACATCATCGCTCTGGCGGACACCTTGGTGCTGATGGCAGCGCCGGGCGACTCGGACACGGACTTCGCGGAGGAGTTTCCCGGTACTGTGGTACGGCTCGCGCCGCCAACCGAGCCGGCCACTGTCGGCCCGCCAGAGGCCGAAGCCTGGGACGAGGACGGCGGCCAGGTGGAGGTATTCGCAGGCTTCGAGGATGGCGAGACCGTCGCCGACGAAGAGGACTCTTCCCAGGACGAAGTCCTCCCGCAGAACGACCATCGCTCGGAGACCGACGGCGACGCGCATGAGCACCCAGCCTGGTCCGTGGCGCCCGAGTCCGAGGCGGCCGACGCGGGCATCATCGTGATCGACACGCTGGCGCCCGAGCTACATGCGACCTTGGAGCAGGTCCAGAAAGCCCCTGCGGCCGAGGCTCGCGAGGACGCCCAGGCCGCGGCAGATCCAGGAGAGGCTCTCGACGCCGAGTTCGCCGAGCAGTCGAGCGCTGTCATCGACGCCGTCTTCACAGAGTCGGTCCCGGAGGCGGCGGAAGAGCCGCCTCAGGTCTTCGAAGAGCAAAGCGACGACCTGGTGGAGTCCTCGCAGGACTGGAGCGGACCCCCCGACTCCTGGCCGGAGTCATCTGAGGAACATGAAGAGTCCGCCTACCCATGGGAGGACAGAGGCGATCGACGGGCGGACGCCGACGAGGTCGTGGAAGCGACCGAGCATGCGAGCCTGGATCCCTTCGCCGCCCAAGCGGACAGGGGTGAGCTCGATGCGGAGGTAGACGCCGCCGAGCTCGAGGCTGAGGCCTTTGTGGAGCCCGAGGGACCCGCCTTCGATATGGACGCCGTCCCGAACCCCTTCGCTCGGCGGAGCGATCAGGGCGAGACCGAGCGCGACGACTGGCCTGACGAAGCTCTGGCCGCAGAGTTCGAAGGCCTCCCCGGCGCGAGGGATATCGGTCGGTCACGGAAGTCCGCCCTCCGCGTCGCGGCGACCATCGCTGTCGTCGTCATTGGCGCCGGTGCCATTGGTCTCACGACCGTGCGGCCGACCGACGACCCCGAGTTCGACGGCGGCCTACGCCCGGGCACCATGACGCCGGCTGCGACGCCCGAGGCGTTGGCTGCGGACCCGCAGTTGGGAGACCCGTGGCGCGCGTTGGGCGGTGGCGACCCGGAGGAGACCGCCGAATCCGGTCCTGCCGATGGGGACGAAGCCGGCGTGGCCCTTGCCGAGGCAGGCCCCGCCGGTGGAGAGACCTCGTCCGTGGTTGACCAGACGTCCCGAGTGGCTGCTGGGAGCGCGACTCCCGACGAGGCATCCGACGAGACATCGGGCCGGGTCCCGGGTGGCCCGACCGAGGCGAAGGCTGCCAGCGATCCACCGACCGCCCAGCCACCGGCCGCGCCTTCCGAGCGAACCGCCGCTGACCAGGCGGATGCGCCGACTGCGACCGATCCGTCGGCTCGGCGGGCCACCAGGCCGTCACCGGATCGGACGCCGGCGCCCGGCGCGACCGCCCCCGACCGGGCCGGCCCGCCCCCCGCGGAAGAACGCAGCCGCACTGCGGACCCGACTCCCGCCGACCGTGCCGAGGAGCCCGATCCCACGGACGCCCCGGCGCGAGATGCGAGCGCCCGAGCCACTGAACGGGCACCCGCCGAGACTCCGACGCCCACGGCCTCTCCAGCGGCCGGCGACCAGGCTGCCTCTCGGCCCGCCGAGACACCGGCCGAGCCCGCCGTCGAGACACCGGCCCGGCCCGCGGACGAGACACCGGCCCGGCCCGCGGACGAGACGCCTGAACGGCCTGCGGACGAGACGCCTGACCAGCCCGCGGACGAGACGCCTGACCAGCCCGCGGCCTCACCGCCCACCGAGGAGCCCCCGGTGGTGGAAGCCGCCCCCTCGGGACCTGACGAGGCGACCGCCGCCGAGCCCACGCCGCCTGCGCCCACGTCGACTGCCAGGGACGACCTGACGCCGCCGCCTCCGTCCACGCGCCCGTCCGGGCTGATGGCGTACGGGTTGGAGGTCGGCTCCCACAGCCGAATCGCGTCGGCACGGGCACAGTCGTCTTCGCTGCAGGCCAAGTTCCCACACCTCGAGTTCATCGAGGTGCCGGTGAGGGCCGAGGGCGGCCTCGTCTACCGGGTCGTGGCCGGTCCGGCGGCGACCGCGAGCGAAGCCGAGGGGCTTCGCACCTCGCTCACCGGCTTCCTGGGAAGGGCTGCGTCGAGCAGCGCCACGGTTCGTTCCACCGGCCTGACCTTCCTACTGGGTGCGTTCGAGGACTACCCGGAGGCCAAGGGGCGGGTAGCCACGGCCCGCGAACGTGGGATTCCGGCCTATCTGGCCGAGTTCCCGGTGAGCGGAGGCCGGATGGTGTATCGGGTGTACGCCGGCGCGTTCGCCAGTGAGGCCGAGGCAGCCGCGCTCGGCTCGCTCCTGGAGGAGGCGGGCCTCGGGATGACTCCGCTGATCGAACGGATGGGCCGGCCCACACGCTGAAGCTCCGGCCTCCGGCCGAGACGTCTCGCGGGTGTGAGGGCGCCGCGGTGTCGGCTTGAAGCGGAGCGTCCCAAAGCCGAGGCGCTTCGTCCTGTGGTTGCGCCGGCCTACGGAAGGGCGAACGGTACCCAGTACACCGTGTCGTCCCAACGCAACTCGATGCGCCCTCCGCTCTCGAGCTCGACCACGCGGATCTCGAACACCTCGACGGTCTCGTCGAGCCGGTCACGCCTCAGCTCGACCCGGGCCAGGTCGAGCGTCTCGTCATAGCTCTGTCCGCCCTGACCGGTGCGCGTGTTGATGATGAGGGTGCCCCCGTCCTCTTCCGGAATCGAGGAGAGAGTGTAGTCGCCGGCCGGAATCACCTTGCCGTCGATGACGATGTCACGGTCCAGGGAGAAGTGCGTGGCCCGGTTGGCCCCGGTCCGCCACCACACTCCGTAGGCGAGCAGGCTACCGAAGATGTCGCGCCCCCGACGCCGAGGCGTGCCGTAGTCCCCCGTGAAACGAACACCCGCCACCGTGTCGTCGATCTGGCCACGGCCGGACAGCTCGCCCAGGGGCCGATCGGCGAATGTGGTGCCCATGACGCCAGGCTCGAGCTGGTCGTACGGGATGCGCGACAGCTGATAGGCACGGGTCGAGCCGGTGCCGTCGAGCCGGAGGATCCTCCCCTCGGCATCCGTCTCCATGGTCGACACACCGCGGCTGGGGTGGCGTAGGCCCCAGCTCCCGTCATCGTTCGGGATGAGGCCGAAGCGCATGCCGCGCCCCGTGAACGTCGGGATCTCCTCCGACATCTCGCCCCTGCCCACCTGCCAGCGCAACGCCGCCTCGAACGGCCAGTGCAGCATGTCGATGAACGGCACCGATCCGGGCTCGCCGGCGAAGCCGGTCCGCCGCTCCTCACTTCCCTGATTCACGACGAGCGCCAGCCCCGCATCATCGTGGACGAGGACGGTTGAGCGGAGCAGCTCACCGGTGTTGGAGCCGCCGGCGTAGACGTTCCCGCTGAACGCCGTCACCTCCCCGCCTTCGGACATCTCGAGGTGATACTCGCCGAACGTCGTGCGGGACCCTCTGATCAGGGCCTGGGCGTCCAGGTAGCCGTCCCCGAACTCCATCCACTCGATCGCGAGCGTGTCGCTGCCCATGAGCGTCAAGTAGGCGGCTCGCTCGGACCGGCATCGGCAGGACCGGCGTCCGCGCAGGCGGAGACGAGGAAGGCGGCTGTGATCACGGCGGCAGCAAGCGTGCGGCTGATCATTGGAGCTCCTGGGACGATCTGTCGGCGGTGTTGTGGAATTGCAGCGTCGGATTCCGGCGACCTTCACCTGCCCCCGAATGCCCGGCACGTCCCGGCCAAGGGACACCTGAGGCGGTTCGAGTGCTGTGGGTGACGAGCGACTACCGCCTCTGCGGAATTGGGTACGGCCGAGTCTGGAGCCCCTCAGGGCCCCACGTCGGCCGGCAAGGATCCGGCCATGCGCTCCCGGGCGGACTGTATCCTGGGCTCGAGCTCCGCGTCCGCTTCGGCCCAGAGCCGAACCAACGCTCCACAGTGCTCCTGGACCCTGGCGGCATCTTCCACGTCTGCCGAGAGATGGCATAGCTGCTCCAGCGACGCCGCATAGTTCGCCCCGTCCCAGTCGGCGTCGCCGAGATCCGTACCGCCCAGGTGCATCTCGTAGGCTTGGATCGCCTCGTCGGTCCGACCCAGGGCCTCCAAGGCCAGACCGGACTCGAAGTGCCCCCAGCACCGCCTTTCCTGGCACTGGAGCTCCCGCTCCATGCTCAGGCGTATGGCATCCAAGGCCGTCTGGGCGTCGTCTCGAGCCAGCCCTTGAGCCCAATCGAAGTAAAGCCCCGCCTCAGACGCGAATCGGTCCTGTTCGGGGCTGTCCTGGAATAGCTCGCCCAACTCGGCGGCGCGCTCCACTTCGCCGGCGAGAGACCAGAACGAAAGCAGGTTGAGGAGATCCCACGAACCAGTGAAGCCGCCGGTGTACGGGGCTGTGTCCAGGGCGCCCTCGAGCAACGCAGAGGCCCGGGACGTCGAACGAGCCACGAAGAGCTCGTACCAGGCCTGGTGGCCGGCCGCCGCCCACACCCACGATGTCTGATCCTCCTCCCGAGCGATCCGCAGGGCCTGCTCGGAGTGCCGGCGCGCTTCCTCGAGCTTGCCACGGGCGGCGTCGGCAGAAGCCATGTGGTAAAGGGCCTCGAGGTGCGACGGGGGCTGGGCTCCGAAACGGCGCGCTCTCCCGGCGGACAACTCGTGCGCCTCGTCCCACCGATGTCGGGCCAGAGCGAGGCGACCGCCCATGTCGGCGACCATGTCCGAGTTGGGGTACCGGGCACGGGCCTCGGCCAACAGCGCTTCGGCCTCGGCCTCGCGCCGGGAGTCCCACAGGCCGGCGAACAGGTTGCTGTATGCGGGCGCGGTTGCTGCGGGACCGCTCACGGCGCGTTCCAGCAGGGCGACCGCTTCATCGAATCGCCCCTGACGCGGGTACAGCAGCGCCAGGTTGTTCAGCGCGGTGGGGTCGTCCGGGTACCGGCTCAACACCCGTTCGTAGGCTTCGGCAGCACGAGCCGGGTCGGACTGGGCATTGGTGAAGTAGTAGGCCTCGGCGAGGCCCCGCTCACGGTCCGTCAGCCGGCTCCTGAGCTCGTAGGCCCTGGTCACGGCTTGGAGTGCCCGTTCCGGGTCCATACCCAGGTTTCCCAACTCGACGCCGAGCTTGCGGTACGCCATGGCGAACTCGGGATCGAGCTCGATGGCGTCCTCGAGGAGGCGCACCGCGCCGGCTCGATCCCCCCACGTGGAGCGCTTGATCGCCTGAGAGTACAGCCTCAGCGCCTCGACCGATCCGGTGGTGACCGCACTGAGCGGCTCGCCGCCTTTGATGGCCCGGAGAGACTCCCCGGACCTCTCCCGGATGTCCTGGGAAAGCTCGTCGATGGCGTCGATCATCTCATCGCCGTCACGAGCCGCGACCCGAAACGATGCGAGCACGTCCCCTTGCGCGCCGGTCAGCCGTGCGGTCAACACGTAGCCCGAGCCCGCTGCCCCGACCTCGCCCTCGATCACCGCCTTGACGCCTTCGCGCAACGCCACCTCCCGGGCCAGCTCGGCACCGAGGACTTCCTCATCGGCCCGGTTCATACGGCGGAGCACCTGACCGACGGCGGCCGGACTCAGGACGGACAGCACCTCGGACCGATCGAGGTCCACTCGGAGCGCTTCCGTCACGACCTCGCTCAGCGCCGGGTCCGGCGTCAGGTTCTCGAAATCCGAGAGGATCACCGGATCCCGCTCTTCGAGAACGCCCTGGGCGACCAGCGAGCCGACGGGCCCGATGCCGGATGCCCACATGACCCAGTAGCCGCCGATGGCCACCGCGAGCAGCGCGAACGCCAGGACGCCTCCCAGGATCGCGTTGCGCCAGGTGAAGAGCCGCCGGGTCGCCGACGGGCGCGTGCTGGGGCGATCGAGAGATCCTGTGCCGGCGGCCAGGTTCTGGGCGACTGTCGACCCGAGGTCCGCTTCCATCGACTCGCCGGGGTCCGCCGCACGGGTGGACGCATTCGCCTCGTGACCGTGACCCCGCGCCACATCCCGTGATCCCCCGACGCCCTCCTGCACGACCGCGGTCGCGAGGACGATGGGCAGCCCGATCAGCAGGAGGACCAGCGCTCCCGGCGGCACCCAGTCGGGCAGCCCGGCGCTCTCGGTGAGCGTCTCCACGACCTGTAGCACGACCCAGGACACGGCCAGGTACACGCCCAACACCTGCCACACCGAGCGCCGATGGATCTCCTGCAGGATGTTCTTCAGCTGGGACATCGCGGCCCTTCTCGGGAGACGAGCGCCGAAAGGCGCGACCGACCCGTCAAGATGCGCTCGTGCCCGGACGTGGATCAAGCGTGCGAACGTTCTGCGTCCTCCCTGCCCCACCACCCGGGGCCCTGCCCCTCCACTCGTACGCCCCGGGCTCGCTCTTCGAGAGCGTGCGCCGGAGAGGACCACCCCGACGAATCGGGCCTGCGCTCCGGACCGCCCACTTGTGTGAAGGCGAAGGCCCGACCCATCCTCCCTGCCACGACTCCGGAGCTCTCGAATCGTGAGTCGTGACGCCAGGTCCCGTGAGCCCCCGAGGCGCCGCGCCAAACCCAGAGGAGGTGACCCATGCGGAGGCCCCTGGTTCGGTCAGTCGCAGGCAGGGCGTTGGCCGCGGTGCTCGCCTTGGCCGTGGTCCCTGCCCCCCTGCTGGCGACGTGGTCCATCATTGCCGTGGACGCGCGCACGGGACGCGTCGTGATCGCTTCGGCCACCTGCGTTCCCCAATCCCGATTGGTCGGCTTTCCTGCAGAAGGCCTGATGGACGTCCAGGCCATCGTCGTACCGGGCATCGGTGTTGCCGCCGCCCAGGCTGGAGTGGACCGCACGCGGGCGAACCAGCAGCTCATTTACGCGGAGCTGAAGAAGGGGACCGATCCAGCCGAGATCCTCGCGCTTCTCGGCGCGGACCCCGACTTCGAGCGCCGTCAGTTCGGAATCGTGGACCTCCAGGGACGTATGGCTGGCTTTTCAGGAGCAGAGAACCGCCCCGCATCGCTCTCGGTTCAGGGTCGCTTGCCCGACCACGAGATCTACTTCTCCATCCAGGGCAACATCCTGGCCTCGGATGACGTGGTCTACGACGCCGTGCACCGCTTCATGACCAGCGAGGGGACGCTGACCGACCGCGTGATGGCCGCGATGGAAGGCGCGGACGAGGCCGGGGGAGATGTGCGCTGTACCTGCGAGACCGAGCCCGTGCCCGAGGCGCCCTGCCACGGACGTAACGCCCACGTTGCGTATCTCCTGGCCGCCGATCCCGGGGACCCCGAGGGAGAGGGCGTCAACGACGGCGACTATTCCCTGTACATCGACGTCACCGACGAGAACATCGAGGTGCACGAGGACGCCAACCCGGTGTCGACGCTCCGCCAGCGCTACGGGGCGTGGAAGGCGTCGCGTGGCACACCGAGACGGTGAGCCGAGCGGAGTCGCGTGGTGACGTCTGACCGCACCGCGGTGGCCCTGCGGCGATATATCGCTGCGGCGGCCTCGATGGGGCTGGCCTCGATGGGCTGTGGCTCGGGCGAACCGGGTGCGAGCAGAGCTGCCTCGACCATCGGTCGACCCGGCGAGCTCGTGATGGCCTGGGATGCGGCCCAGGAGCCCGCGTCGCTCGACGGTCACGTCGAGCCCTACCACACGGCCTGGCTCATCGACTACCTCATCGCTGATCCCCTGTTGATCCTCGGTCCGGACGGGGAATACCGCCCCGCTCTGGCCAAGGAATGGTCGTCGTCACCGGGCGCCGATGCCTGGACCTTCGTCCTGCGCTCGGACGTCGTATTCCAGGACGACACGCCCTTCACCGCGGAGGCGCTGAAATACAACATCGAACGGATCCTGGCGCCCGAAACCAGGTCCGGCGAGATGGCCGCGCACATCGGTCCACTCCAGCGGGTGGAGATCGTGGACGACACGACCGTCACCCTTCACTACGACGTCCCCTGGGTCACCGTGCTGGACGCCTTCCGCCGCATTCCCATCTGGTCGCCCACCGCGGCGGAGCGCTGGGGCCTCCAGGAATTCGACCGGCATCTGGTGGGTGCGGGCCCGTTCACGCTGGAGGAGTGGGTCCCGAACGACCACGTGACGGTGACACGGTGGGCCGGATACGGCGGCTGGAACTCCATCAGTGAGGTGGCGGGCCCGGCGAAGCTAGAGCGCGTCACGGTCCGGTTCATCGGCGAGGAGGCGGTGCTCGGTAACGTCGTGAGGACCGGCAACGCCCACATCGCCATGAACCTCCCTACCACCTACATCGGCGACTACGAGGGCCGGGAGGGCTTCAGCCTCGTCACGGGCTATCAGGCGGGGACGGGCCGCTCCATGGTGATGAACCTCCGCAGGCCTCCGCTGGACGATCTGGCGTTCCGACAGGCCCTCATGTACGGGACGGACCAGGACGCCGTCAACGACCTGTTGTACGACGGCCACTACCTTGTCTCGGATGGCCCCCTCAACACGGTTCATCCGTGCTACTGGGATGGGAATGCTCGGTACTACCCGCACGATCCGGACGCCGCGACGCGTCTCCTCGAGCAGGTCGGATACGTGGACCAGGACGGCGACGGCATCCGGGAAGCGTACGGGGTGGCGGGCGTGGCCGACGGCACTCCGCTCTCGCTCCGCTGGACGGTCCTGGATCGGGAGGAGATCGGCGAGGCGGTTCAGCTTCAGTGGCGGGCGCTGGGCGTCGACCTGATCATCGACAAGGTGCCCGGCCCGGTTCAGCTCGAACGGGTGAACGCCCGGGACTTCGACCTGATCTACGAGCGGCAGCGCAGTCCGGATCCCATGCTGATGGACATGCTCTTCAACTCCGACCACGACGTGGTGGGTGGATGGGCCTGGACCGGTTTCGTCGATGACGAGCTGAACGAGGTCGTCAGCCAGCTTCGTATCGTCCCAGATCATGAGAAGCGGTGCGACCTGGCTCGACAGGCCCAGCGCATCGTGATGGACAACGCGTTGATGCTGCCCACTCTCAGCGAACCGATCTTCTACGCGGTGTCGGACGTGGTGAAGGACTTCCAGCTCATGTCGGAGGGCCAGTTCTTCTTCCTCCACAACACCCACCTCTCGAACTGATGCCGACGGGACCCAGCAGCAGACCCGTGGCTGCGGTAGCACGCGTCCGGACCGAGTCCTCGGCCGCACGACGCCCGTCAGAGCCCGCCACGCCTTGGTAACGGGTCGGTAGGATGCTCGTCCCCTACGTACTGGGGCGCGTCGCCCAGCTGGGCGTCGTGTTGTTCCTCGTCTCGCTGATCATCTTCTCGATCATGCACGCGCTCCCGGGCGATCCAGTTCAGTTGATGCTGTCGGGCGCCGAGAGTGGATCGGTGACGCCGGAGAGGATGGAGGAGCTCCGCGAGGAGATGGGGCTGAACGATCCCCTGCCGGTCCAGTACGCCCGCTACATCGGGGGGGCCGTGACTGGCGACCTGGGAACATCGGTCCGCCTGCGCTCTCCGGTCGTCGACCTCATCCTCGACCGCCTCGGATCGACGCTCGCGCTGAGCCTGGGAGGCATCTTCTTCGCCGTGGTCATCGGCATGACCACCGGCATTCTCGCCGCGCTCAAACAGGGATCGTGGATCGACACGTTCAGCATGATCCTGGCGTACGTGGGCGTGTCCCTGCCCCTCTTCTGGCTGGGTCTGCTGTTGATACTCGTGTTCTCCTTCCAACTGGGGTGGTTTCCTCCCGCGGGCCAGGAGGGGCTCCGGGCCCTGGTGCTGCCGAGCCTGTCGCTGGGGCTCATTTCGGCCGGGGTGATCGCCCGGCTCACGCGGGCGTCGCTCGTGGAAGTGCTCGTGGAGGACTACATACGCACGGCCCGAGCAAAGGGGCTGCCCAAGCGCATCATCTACCTACGCCACGCGCTCAGAAACGCTTTCCTGCCGGTGCTCACGATCCTGGGCCTCCAGTTCGGGGCGATGCTCGCGGGGGCGGTCGTCACAGAGACCGTGTTCAGTCGCCCTGGCCTCGGCCGGCTGGTGGTGAGTGCCATCCTCTGGAAGGACTACCCGCTGGTTCAGGGGATCGTCCTGGTCATGGCCACCACCTACGTCCTGGTCAATCTGTTGGTCGACGTGTGGGCGGCGTGGCTGGACCCGCGGATTCGACAGGGGCCGACGTGATGGTGGACGCGTCCGTCGCCGACCGGACCGCAGGGGGCCAGCTGCTCTCGTCGTTGCGCGCCACGCGGTCGCTCACCACGCCCAGCCTCGTGCTCGGTGCGACGATTCTCGGCGCGTGGATCCTGGTGGCGCTGTTGGCCTCCGCAGTCGCCCCCCACGATCCCCTGGCCACCGTGGCCGGCGCCCGGCAGCCGCCGTCTCCCGATCACTGGTTCGGCACCGATCGGCTGGGCCGGGACGTGTTGAGCCGAGTGATCTTCGGTGGCCGGGTCTCGCTGTTGCTCGGCTTCATCAGCGTGGCGATCGGATCGGTGATCGGCACCCTGCTCGGCCTGGTGTCTGGATACTACAAGGGCCTCGTGGACACCGTGACGATGAGGGCAGTGGACGCCATGCTGGCCCTTCCGGGCATTCTCCTGGCCCTCGTGGTCATTGCAGCCCTGGGCCCCAGCATCACGAATGCGATGATCGCGGTGGGCGTCTCGACGATCCCGCGGTACGCCCGTCTGGTACGGGGCACAGTACTGTCGGTGCGCGAGGCCGCCTACATCGACGCGGCCCGGCTTCTCGGCGTGCGCGACTACAAGATCATGCTGCGGCACGTCCTGCCCAACGCCGCGGTTCCCCTGCTGGTACTGTCCACCCTGGAATTCGGCAGCGCCATCTCGGTGGGGGCCGGGCTGAGCTTCCTCGGTCTCGGCGCCCAGCCTCCGACGCCGGAATGGGGTCTCATGGCCGCGGTCGGTCGCGAGGTTCTGGGCCGGGCCTGGTGGATCTCCACCTTCCCGGGCCTCGCCATCTTCACGGTGGTCATGGCCACCAACCTGCTCGGCGACAGCCTCCAGAAGATCCTGGACCCCCGGCTACGGTCGCGATGAGGGGGATTTGTTGCCCGACCCCGTGCCCACGTCCATGATGGCTCGGCCGCGTCGGCACCTCACCCCAAGGACAGGACTCCATGGCCACTGAGAAGAACGCGTTCGTGGGCATTCAGATCGGGCCCGTCAGCTTCGTCGACGAGGGTGTCGACTCGGTGTTGGACACCCTTCAAGAGCGTGTCGGCGTCAACGCGCTGCTCCTGGGAACCGTGAGCTGGCTCGGTCTCAAGATCGGTCGGAGCATCTCCTGGGATGTCGACGGCTGGCCCGACCACGGTGTTCCGGAGCCGGCGAACGTGCAGGGGGGCTCGTATCTGTGCTTCAGGCCCGAGTACTACCAGACCACCTTCCTGACTGACTTCCGGGCGCCCGATCCCGGAATGGAGGGGCAGGACATCCTCGACATGGTCATTCCCGGGGCCCATGCCCGGGGCATGAAGGTGATCCCCGAGCTCATGGAGCCTCTCTTCAAGTACGCGGGACATGGCTCCGGGAACGCGGTGCCGATCCCGAACCTGCCGCAGTGCCTCGAGGTGGATCACGTGGGGCGCGTGAGCTCGGACCCCTGTCTCGAACACCCCGCCTACCGAAGCTGGTGGCATGCCCTGATCGAGGACCACGGCCGCAACTACGACATCGACGGCATCATGTGGTGCAACGAGCGCAAGAGCCCCCTCGACCGGCTGATCTCCGGCATGGCGCCCACGTGTTTCTGCCGGTTCTGTGTCGAGGCGCTTCGAGCCTCGGACATCGACCCGGAGGGGACGCGCCGCGCTTGCAGCCACCTCCATGAATTCTTCGTGGCCGCCCGGGCTGGCGGCCAGTTCGTGGACGGGACGCTGATCGAGTTCCTCCGTGTCCTGCTCGCGAATCCCGAGATCCTCCTCCTCGAGCGCCACTGGGTCCGCCGCAACAAGGACCTGGACCGGGAGCTGTACGGGATCACCAAGTGGTGTAGCCCGGATCTCGAGTTCGGGCTCAACGTCTGGAACCGGAACCACTTCAACCCCATTCGCAAAGCCCAGTGGCCATGGGCCGAGACGAAGGACTACGCGGACTGGGTCAAGCCGATCACCTACCAGCACCAAGCGGGTGGAATCTACCTGAAGGAAATGACGGCCTTCCACGAGAGCCTCCTTCGGGACTTCACCCCGCAGGAGCTCACTCCGGTCATGTACCGGATCCTTGGTCTCGACGAGGCTCCGTGGGACGACCTCTTGGCGGCGGGAATGGACGCCGCGAGCTATGTGGGGGGGCAATGCCAGAGCACGGTCCAGGCGCTGGACGGGGACCTGCCGGTATACATGGGCATCGGTGTCGATGCGCCTCGCGTCAGTCGGGAGCAGGCGCGATGCACACCCGAGATCGTCCATGACAGCGTGATCGCCACATATGAGGCCGGCGGCTCGGGCGTCATATTCTCGCCCAACTACGCGAGCATGAATCTGAGCAACCTCGACGGGGCTGCTCGCGCTCTGGAAGAGCTCGGACTGAAGTGACCCACCACAGCTGAAACACGAGATCTGACATGCCCGAAGCACCCGCATGGAGGTTCCGAAAGCTGCTCCAGGATCTGGCGCCTAAGAGCGGCGTCGATGCCGTCCTTACGGGACGAGTCCTCACGGGTGTCGGCGAGGAGGTCATCGAAGACGGTTACGTGAGAATCGAGGGCGGGAGAATCACGGGCGTGGGCCCGAGCGGTGGGGTACCGACGACGGAGCTCGAAGGGACCCGGGTCATCGAGACATCGGGGACCATCCTCCCCGGCCTCATCAACAGTCACGCCCACCTGGCCTGGGACGGCATCCACGATCTCGCCGCCCAGTCCCTCGACGACGCGCCGGAGATCAGCGCATACAAGTGTGCGAGCAACATGCTCACGTGTCTCCGGGCCGGGATCACGACGTTGCGCGACCTGGGCATGAACCAGAGCAACGTCTTCGCCAAGCAGGCCGTGGAGCAGGGCATCTTCCCGGGGCCGCGGCTGCTGATCTGCGGTGAGGCGATCGTGCAAACCGGAGGCCACACGTACTGGTGCTGCCGCGAGGCCTCGGGCGCCGACGAGATGCGCCGAGCAGTCCGCGAGCAGGTGCAGCACGGAGCCGACCTCATCAAGATCATGATCTGCCACGACCGGCTCGAGTTCACCGACGAGGAGCTGCGCGCCGTGGTCGACGAGACGCACCGGCAGGGCCTGCCGATCACGTCCCACGCCACGTTCGACGCGGCCATTGCCCGTGCGGTCGAGTTCGGGGTCGACGTAATCGAGCACGGCGGGAGCATGAGCGATGAGACCATCGACCTACTGGTCTCGCGGGGCGTGTCGATCGTCACCACGTTCTCGCCGCTGGCCATGCAGTCCCGCCCCGAGGTCGCCCGGCAATACGACATTCCGGAGTGGAAGATCGAGGAGCGCCAGGCGGCGGTCGCCGACAAGAGCCGGTTCGACGGGCTGGTGAGGGCAGCCCGGGCAGGCATCCGCATCGTGTTCGGTACGGACGCAGGAAGTCCCGCGGTGCGTCACGAAACGGTGGTGCCGGAGATGGAGTTCATGGTGTCTGTGGGAGTGGTCCAGAGCAACCATGCCGCCATCATGAGCGCCACGAGGGAGGCGGCCGCCATGAACGGTATCGACGCCGCGGTCGGCACACTGGAAGCGGGGAAGGAGGCCGACCTCATCGTTGTCGATGGCGACCCGGTCGATGATCTCCAGGCGCTTGCACGGGTGGAGATGACCCTGGTCCGTGGGAATCTCATGTTCTCGACGGGGCGGTACGCATGACGCACGCCACCGGGACGTCGCACCTCGCTGCGCGGGCGATCAGCGTCAAAGCCAGCATCCGCACCCGCATGTTGAAGCTCGCTTCGGGTCTGGACGACGTGGTCACGTTGGGGCGTGGGGATCCGGACTTCGACACACCGCCGTCCATCGTCCGGGAAGGCATGCGCGCCCTCGAGGCGGGCGAAACCCACTACACGGCGCCCGCTGGCCTGATGGAGCTCCGGCAGGCGATCTCAGCCAAGCTCGATCTGGACAACGGCTTGAGCTACGCGCCCGATCAGATCCTCGTCACTAACGGGTGTCAGGAAGCCCTTTTGATCGCCATCCTGGCGCTGGTCGATCCGGGCGACGAGGTGATCCTGCAGGCGCCCCGCTTCAACGCCTTCGACTACATGGTCAACCTGGCGGGCGGACGGGTCGTGGATGTCCCGACCCGGCAGGAAGACGATTTTGCCCTGAAGGCCCCCGCCATCCGGAAGGTCGTTACCGACCGGACCAAGCTGCTGGTGGTAGCCAACCCCAACAATCCCACAGGTGGCCTGACCGGCCGCGAGGATCTCCTCGAGATCGCGGAGCTCGCGAGCGAGAAGGACCTGCTGGTGATCTCGGACGAGATCTACGAGAAGCTCCTCTTCGACGGGGCCACGCACCACAGCCTGGCCGGACTGGGGTCGCTGTACGACCGCACGGTAACGGTGAACGGCTTCTCCAAAGCGTACGCCATGACGGGCTGGCGGGTCGGCTATCTAGCCGCCCCCGCCTGGCTCATGGAGCCCGCCGTCGAGATCAAGCACACGATGAGCATCTGCACGCCCCCGGCCCTTCAGCGCGGTGCCATTGCGGCGCTCGAAGGGGGCCACGCGGCAGTCGCGGGGATGCTCCAGGAGTACCAGGAGCGACTCGACCTGATCCTCGAGGGGCTGGATGGGCTGGGGATCACCTACGGCCGGCCAGGTGGGGGCATGTACGTGTATGCCAACGTCTCGAGCACCGGGATGGACGCGGAGACGTTCTGCTTCGAGCTGCTGCGCCAGGAACGGGTCATGATCTTCCCGGGCACCATGTTCGCCGATCCCGGAAACCAGCACGTGCGCATCACGCTGTTGTCCTCCCAGAGCGCCATTCGGGAGGCCCTCGAGCGGATGGGGCAGTTCATCGCCCGCCTGTGATCGACACGGGAGAGGTCCGGGTCCTCCTCGTCGGTGCCGGGGTCAGAGGCCGCACCTGGTCCCGGGTGGTGTCCGAGACGCCCGGCGTCAGGCTGGTGGGCGTCGTCGACCAGGATCCTTCCCGGGCCAGCGAGGCGGCCGACGAAGCCTCGCCCGAAGGCCCGGTCGTCGCCACAGATCTGACGTCGGCTTTGCGCGAAGCGGCCCCCGACGCCGTCATCGTGGCCACCCCACCCTCAAGCCACCACGGACTCGTCAGCGAGGCGCTGTCCGCCGGCTGCCACGTGCTCTGCGAGAAGCCCGTGTCCGAGGACATCGACGAGGTCGTCGACGTCGTGCAACGCGCGGACAGGCACGACCTCCACCTCCTGGTCGGCATGAACTTCCGCTACCTCTCCACGTCCCAGCGGATCCGGAGCTACGCCGACGGGGGCCAGCTCGGTGCCCTGAGCCATGCCCAGTTCTCGTACCTGCGGCACAGGGACGGCCACCGGAGCGACCTCAACGACTACACCATGCGCATGCCCAATCCCATGCTCCTCGAGCAGAGCATCCACCACTTCGATCTGATCCGGTATTGCTACCGCACAGAGGTTGCGGCACTGGTCGCCGATTCGTGGAGACCCTCCTGGAGCCGCTACGACGACGACTGTTGCGTCTCTGTGCTCTTCCGCCTGGGCAACGGGGCGCGGGTGAACTACATGGGCACTTGGACCGCGAGCTGGAACAAGATGTCCTTCCGCTGGAGGAGCGACTTCGAGTCGGGAGCTTTGATCCAGCGACGCCAGTTCGACGATCTCGTCCGGGTCGACTTCCGCCCGGAGTTGGGGCTCTCCGGACCGCGCTTCAAGACGGGCGTCGAGGCCGAACCCCTGATCGTCGAGGAGCTCGAGCCATGCACGGCGTTTCTGGACGACAGTCGGGGGCTTCTCCTCGAGCTGGTAGGAGCTATCCGCGACCGTGAGGCGCCGGTCACCACGGCTCGTGATCACCTGAAGAGCCTCGGCGTCGTGCAGGCGTGCGTCGAATCCCAGGAGACGGGCAGGTGGGTGGTCCTGGAGGACTTCTACCGGAAGCTGGACATCCCGGCGGCCCTGCTCGCGCCGGGCCCCCTCTCCGACCGGAATCGGGCCCAGTGAGCGGCTCGAAGCAGCCGGCTCGCCGTCAGGCACGAGCTCATGATCGTTGAGACGCGCGAGGCCAAGGGCGGCACAGCAGAAGCGCTGCTGAGCGTCCGCGGACTGAGGACCCGGTTCCTCACGCCGAGGGGCCCGGTCCACGCGGTCAACGGCGTCGACCTTTCGCTGCGACGCGGAGAGACGCTCTCCCTCGTGGGCGAAAGCGGCTGCGGCAAGTCGGCGACGGTGTTGTCCCTGCTCCGGCTGCTGCCGCGCGAGAGGGCGCAGGTCGCCGCTGAGGAAGTACGCTTCCACGACCTGGACCTGCTCTCCCTGGATGACGAGGGAATGCGCCGCGTTCTGGGAGCGGAGATCGGGATGATCTTCCAGGATCCCACGAGCTCTCTCAATCCCACCCTCTCCGTCGGTCGCCAGCTCACCGAAGGGCTGGAGGTGCACCTGAGGCTGCGGCCCAAGGATGCCCGAGCCAGGGCGGTCGAGCTGCTACGCTCCGTGGGCCTACCGGAGCCCGAGGCCCGACTGGACGACTACCCACACCAGTTCTCCGGTGGGATGTGCCAACGTGTCATGATCGCCGTGGCCCTGTCGTGTGGCCCGAGCCTGCTGATCGCGGACGAGCCGACGACGGCCCTCGACGTGACCATTCAAGCGCAGATTCTCGATCTGGTGCACGAGCTCCGGACCACCCGTGACATGGGCATGATCTGGATCAGCCACGACCTGAGCGTGGTCGCCCACCTCTCCGACCGCGTGGCCGTCATGTACGGAGGCATGATCGTGGAGCAGGCGCGAACGAGCCGCCTCTTCGCCTCCCCGGAGCACCCGTACACCCGCGGCCTGCTGGCATCTCTTCCGACTCTGGACGGGCCCAAGGCCGCGAGCCTGTCCACCATACCGGGTCAGCCACCAGACATGACCAGCGAGGCGGTGGGGTGCGCCTTCGCCCCACGGTGCCCGCACGCCTTCGACCGGTGCCGGTTGGAGGCGCCCCCCCTCACGCCGGTGGAGGGAGGCGGCCGGGTCGCCTGCTGGTGGGACGTCCAGGCCGACGGCCCGAGAGGGATGGCGTAGGTGTCGGCGCTCCTCGAAGTGGTCGGCTTGGAGAAGCACTTTCCGGTGCGCCGCGGGGCCTTACAGCGCCCCGTCGGAGCGATCCGGGCCGTGGACGGCGTGTCGTTCGAAGTCGGACGGCGCCAGACCCTGGCGCTGGTCGGGGAGAGCGGGTGTGGCAAGACGACCACGGCACGAGCGGTCGTCCGGCTGGCCAAGCCTACGGCGGGCCGCGTCGTCTTCGGCGGCATGGACCTGGGCGAGCTGAGCGCCCGTGAGCTGCGAGCGCTGCGGCCCCGCATGCAGATGATCTTCCAGGACCCTTATGCGTCGCTGGATCCCCGCATGAGCATCGGCCGATCGGTGGGCGAGCCGCTGCTGGAGCACACTACCCTCGGCCGGGCGGAACGCAGGGAGCGCGTCGGCGAGCTCCTCGGGATCGTGGGACTCGATCCCTCGCACGCGCGCCGGTCACCTCACGAGTTCTCCGGTGGACAGCGACAGAGAATCGGGATCGCCCGGGCTCTGGCGCTCGAGCCCGACCTGATCGTCTGCGACGAGCCGATCTCCGCCCTGGACGTCTCGATCCAGGCGCAGATCGTGAATCTGTTGGAGGAGCTGCAGGATCGCCTGGGCCTCACTTACCTCTTCATCTCCCACGACCTGAGAATGGTCCGGCATCTGTCCGACCGGGTCGCAGTGATGTACCTGGGGAAGATCGTGGAGATGGGAGCCGCAGACGCGCTCTTCGAGCGGCCCCAGCATCCCTACACGAAGGCCCTGTTCTCCTCGGTCGGCCGCCTGGTTCCCTCCAGACGGCGGGGTGGGGAGCGGATCGTGCTTGCGGGAGACCCGCCCAGCCCGGCCTCACCTCCTCCGGGCTGCCGCTTCAGCACGCGGTGCCCGTATGCCGAGGCGCGCTGCCGGACGGAAGAGCCCGTGCTCCGGACTCTGGACGGAGAGCATGAGGTGGCCTGCCATCTCGTGTAGGGTCTTCCCCAGGCGTGTGACAACCTCACACCAACGGCATGAGATCCGCGAGAGGGGGGCGCGGTACCGCCTCCACCGTGACACCCCGAAGGCCTTGGGCCAGTCGCTCCACGGCCGGCGCGATACTGTCTGAATCGATGCCGCCGAACGACAGGCGTAGATGACCCGATCCGTCCGGCGCCGGCAGGAACGGATCGCCTGGGGCCACGGCCACGCCGGAGCTCATGGCGGCGCGAAAGCCGTCCGAGGACCCCACGCCACCGGGCAGCTTCAGCCACAGGCAGTACCCCCCTTCCGGCTCGGTCCAGCTCACCCCGGGCGGCATGTGCGCTTCGAGGGCCCCGAGCAAGACCAGCCTGCGGTCCCGATAGATCGGAAGCACGCGCTCGAGGTGTGACTCCAGCTGACCGCGGTGAAGGAACTCCGTCAGGGCCGCCTGCATCAACCCCGGCCCGCAAAGAGAGCGAGTCCTATGCGTGTCGACGAGGCGCGCCATCAGGCGCCGGGGGGGAAGCAGGTACCCCGTTCGCACCCCCGGCATGAGTGACTTGCTGAACCCGTCCGTGTAGATCACCTGACCGAAGCCGTCCAACGCCTTGAACGCCCGAGGGGGATCCCCGACCAATTGGATGTCGCGGCAAATGTCGTCCTCGACGATCAGGAGGTCGTGCTCCCGCGCCAGCCCCAGAATCTCCGCCCTCCGCCCCAACGAGATCGTCCGTCCGGTCGGGTTGTGGAAGGTGGGAACCGTGTAGTACAGCCGGGGCCGGTCGCGATGGAGGGCTCTCGCGAACGCGTCGAGGTTCGGCCCGGCCTCCTCGAAGGGCACGGGAACGGGGCTGACCTGCCACTTGCGGAGAATCGCGAGCATGCCCAGGTAGGTGGGAGACTCCACCAGGACCTTGTCCCCCGGTCGGCAAAGCGTCCCCACCACCAGATCCAGGGCTTGGGTGACACCCGACGTCACGATCACCTGGGCGGGCTCCACCTCGATGTCGCGCCGCCGGAGACGCGCTGCCAACTCCGCGCGGAGCTCGGGCAGGCCGGCCGCCGGGCCGTACCCGAGCAGGTCCGGTGCCCGTCGCTCCACGGACCGGAGACATGCCATGAAGGGCGCGGTGGGATGGAGACGGCTGTCGCCGTTTCCCTGAGCCATGGCCATGACGCCTTCCAGACCTTCCAACGCGGCCAGCTCCACCAACACCTCCGGCTCCATCTCCCCTCGGTTCGCGGACGGAGGCGACGGGAGTCCGACAGGCCGCACGAACGTGCCTCGGCCCACGACACCCTCGGCAAGTCCACGCTCTCGAAGCTCCTCGTAGGCACTCTGTACCGTGGCGGGCGTGACGGAAAGCTGATCGGCAAGCTCCCGAACCGCGGGCAGTCTGGAGCCTCGAACCAACATCCCCGCTCGCACCAGACCCTGTATGGCATCCGCGATCTGGCGATAGAGGGGCCCGGGCTTTCCAACTCCGCGCTCGAGGGGAATCTCGATTTTCACGGCATGCGGTCTTCTACGTTGTAAGGGCGGGAAGGACGCCCGCTCCGACAGGCGTGCCCCCACGGATCCGTGGCGGCCGGATCGTGGCCGCCACGTTCGGTCCTCGGACGAACGCAAGGCGTCGACCGCCGAGCACCGACGAAACAGTACAATATAGCCTGAGTGTATCAGTTGACGAAGAAATAGGCAACAGTATCTTCCTATTGTGTGCTTATTTTACATACAATTCTGTGATTGTGTGGATGAAGGGAGGTCGTTGTGGTCACTCAATCGATCGAACAGGTCCGGGCCGCGTGCCGGGCCCTTCTTCGCCGGCCATCATTCTCGGCCACGGCCGTCGGCATACTGACGATCGGCCTCGCGGCCAGCGTGGCCGTGGGGAGCCTGGCCCGATCGATCCTTCTCGACGCCCTCCCCTATCCGGACGGTGACCGGCTGGTTTCGCTGTACGAGGCCAACGACGCTGGCGGGATGCCTGAGGTCCTCACCTCGTACCGGAACTTCCTCGAGTGGCGCGATCTGGAGTCCTTCGAAGCCCTGGCGATCGCCCGTGGGCGGGTGCGAGTCGTCCTGACCGCCGGCGACGGCGCCCAGACGCTCGAGGCCAGCGTGGTTTCCCCTGAGCTCTTCGAGATCACCGGCGCCCGCGCCGTCGTCGGCCGACTCTTCGGTGACGAGGTCTCGGGCGGAGCGGGTAAGCACCCGGTGATCGTCCTCAGCCAGGAGCTCTGGCGGGGTCGCTTCGGGGAGGACCCCGCGATCGTCGGTCGGTCGGTAGGCATCAACGGACGCCCGTACGAAGTCGTCGGGGTGATGGAGGCGGGGTTCGTGAGCTTCCCGGAGCCCCAGAATCGGGCCGACGCTTGGATGCCGGTCGTCATGGCCCCGGAGCTCATCCATCCCGACGTGCTGGAGAATCGGACGATCCGACAGCTTCCCGTGCTGGGGAAGCTGCAGCACGGGGTGACGGTCGAGCAGGCACGGGCCGAGCTCGCCGCCCTCTCAGAGCGGCTCGCCACCGAGCATCCCCAGAGCAACGAAGGGTGGGTGACGCGGTTTCAACCAGTGCGCGAGCTCTACCTTGGAACGCTCGAGGGACCGGTGGTAGCGCTGCTCGTGGGAGCGGGGTTCCTATTGCTGATCGGCTGCGCTAACGTGGCCAACCTACTGCTCGTGCGGGCGAGCGAGCGTGGCCGCGAGGTGGCGCTGCGCCGGGCGCTCGGAGCCTCGCGGCGCCGGATCGGCGCCCAGATGATGACAGAGGCCGTCGTGCTCACGTTGGTGGCGGGTGGGCTCGGCGCGATCCTGGCCACGTTGGCGGTGGGGACCCTCGCCTCGGTCTCTCCCGTTCCCCTTCCTCCGTTCGTCGAGCCCCGGGTAGACGGTGCCATGCTGGCTGTCGCCATGGGCGCGTCGATCCTCACAGGGCTCGCCTTCGGCATGGTCCCGCTGGTGGGCGGGGCGGGCGGCGACCTGAAGGGCGCGCTCGCCTCGGGGGGAGGAAGGAGCGTCGGTCAGAAGCGGGATGCCCGGCTCAGGAGGGGCTTCGTGGTCCTGGAGGTCGCCACCGCTCTCACACTCCTGGCCGGCTCGGGACTCGCGGTCCGCAGCTTCCAGGCCTTGAAGAGCGACGACAAGGGGTTCGACCCGGAGGGCCTGCTCACCCTCAGCGTCGAGGTTTCCACCGAGACACACGACGACGAGGAGCTGCCGGTGCTTGCCGAGGACTTGATGGAGGCCGCCCGATCGGTTGCTGGTATTGCGAGCGCATCGATCTGGTCGCCGCACGTGCCTGGCGCGGCCACCTGGTATACGCGCGTGCGACCGCTGGACCGACCCGAAGCCACCGACGACGAGCTGCCGCTCGTGCGATTCCACTACGTAAGCGGTGGAGCCTTCGCGGACCTGGGACTTCGGCTGATCGCCGGACGGGGGATCGAGGAAAGAGACAGAGCCGACAGCCGCACCGTCGTCGTCCTCAGCGCCGGGGCTGCGGAGCACCTCTGGCCCGGACAGAACGCAGTGGGCAGTACGCTCCGGCGGTGGAATCGGGACGCGTGGGCCACCGTGGTGGGGGTCGTCGCCGACGCCAAGCAGGGAGGGCGGCAGGGGCCTGGAGGTGAGTTCGCCCGGGATGTCTACTTCAGCTTCGCCCAGGAGCCGCAGCGCGCCATCACGCTCGTGGCGGCGGCCGTGGGGACTCCGGAGGCAGCGACCGCTTCACTGCGCGACCGGGTCCAGAATGCACTTCCCGGTCTGCCTGTTTTCGATATCCAGCCGCTGGCGGTTCGTCTGGGTGAGGAAGAGAAGACGCCCCGATTCACGGCCATCCTCGCTGTCTGGTACGCCGCCATCGCTCTGGCTCTGGCCGGCATCGGACTGTACGGCGTGCTGGCGTACGCCGTGAGCAAGCGAACCAGGGAGATCGGTCTCCGCCTGGCGCTCGGGGCGGTGCCCGCGATGATTCGGATTACCGTGGTGCGTGAAGGGGTAGTGCTGGCCTTGGAGGGCGTGGCGCTGGGCCTGGTGCTCACGCTCGGTTTGGCTCGGCTCCTCGACTCGATTCTCTACGGGATCCAGCCGACGGACCCCGTCGCGCTCGGGTTGGCACCCCTGTTCGTGATTCTGGTCGTCGTGGCCGCGTGCGCCCTGCCAGCTCGGAGGGCCACCCGGGTGGATCCCATGGTGGCGCTGAGGAACGAGTGAGCGGCGCCTGAGCCCGGCCGCTAGGCCACTGCCATGAGGCGCGCTCCCGGCGGCTGGCTTGGGGCGCGGGCCCGTCGAAGCCGCGACCACATGGTCAGCGACGCCCTGGAGCCGTTCGCTGGCCGACCGATCGTGATCAGTGTCCGCCGCCGAGAGCGCGCACCGGATCGACGCGTGCTGCGCGCCAGGCCGGAACCGCGCTCGCGATTCCACTCAAGGCCAGAATCGTCGCCACCGCCAGAGTCAGGGCCACCCAATCCCACGGCTCGATGCCGAAGAGGTACGCGCGAAGAAACGAGCCACCCAGCAGCGCACCCAGCACTCCGAGCGCGACGCCGCCCACAGCCAGGGCCAACCCGTCCCGCAGCACCAGACCCACCACCTTCGTCGTGCGAGCGCCGACGGCCATGCGGACGCCGATCTCCGATCGCCGCGCGACGACCGACTCCGCCAGGATCCCGAAGACGCCGATCATCGCCAGCGCCACCGTACCGAGCGCCGAGATCGCGACCAGGTACGCCTGTGCGCGGCGCAGCCGGATCGTCCGGTCGAGCAGGTGTCGTGCCGGGATCAGGTCCGCGACCGCCAGATCGGGGTCCACGGACGAGATTGCATCCCGCACGGGGCCTGCGACCTGCTCGAGAGGCAGGGAAGCACGGATGAGGAAGTCCATATCGTGGAACGGGAGGACGAAGAACACCTGGCCGATCGGATCCTCGTCCAGGCCCCGGCGCCGATCGGTTTCCACCACGCCAACGACCCGATTCCATGGCTTGGCGGGATCGTATCGACCCAACATGAGCTCGCGCCCGATCGGCTCCTCGCCAGGCCAAAGGCCCTCGGCGAGGCGTTCGTTGATCAGAAGAGGCCGATCTTCACCCGCACCCCACCGGTCCCGGGCCTCGAGCGCGCTGCCAGACACGAGCCGCAGCCCCAGGGTCCTCACGGCACCGGGCGTGACACCGTCGGAAATGACGCGCAGGCCCCTGAACGGCTGCTCTTCGTTTCGTGTGTGGATCTCGTTCGCGGTGTTCCGTTTGTGCAGGAAGTCCTCCACGGCTGCCGCCGATGAGACTCCCGGTACGGACTCGACCCGCCGCACCGCCTGGTCGAAAAAGGCCCATACGGCGTCGAGGTCGGGATAGGACTCCGCAGGCAGGGAGAGACGAGCCACCGCGAGGCCGTCCGTCTCCACGCCCGGATCCGCGCTCACCGCGGTCTGCAGGCTCCGGAACAACAGAGCTCCACTCACGACCAGGAAGGTGGCGAGAGTCAGTTGTGCCACGACGAAGACGGTTCGAGAGAGGTGACGGGACCCTGATAGGGCACCGTGCACCCCGCTGCGGAGAGCCTGCCCCGGTTGGATGCGCGACAGGTGGGCAGCCGGCAACCACGATACGATCAGGGCGACGCCGGTGGAGGTTCCCACGGCGACGCCCACGACGACCAGGCTGAGGTCCACCTCACGGATTCGGGGAATGTCCGACGGCGAGAGCGCACGAACGAGCCCGAGGCATGCGTCCGCCAGCCACAACCCCAGGCCGGCGGCGATCAACGAGAGGATGCCAGCCTCGATCAAAAGCAGAGCAGTCAATCTGCGGCGGCTCGCTCCCAGCGCAGCCCGCACGGTGAGCTCCCGGGTGCGGGCCAGGCCGCGCGACAGCCAGAGTTGACCCACGTTCGCACAGGCCGCCACCAGAAGCCCCAGACTCGCCGCCAGCAGCAGCCAGAGTGCATGCGGAAGGTCGGCCCCCGTTACCTCTTCCCGGAGTGGCCGGGCGACGGCACGGCGGCCTTCGTTGTGCTCGGCGTAGAGCTCGCTCAGTCGGAGCGATACGGCATCCAACTCGGCCTGGACCCCGTCGAGCGTAGCTTCGGCGCTCATGCGGGCGAGCACGCCGAACTCGTCGTCCTGCCGGTTACCCAGGTCGTCGGGGAACCCCGTCCAGAGGCTGTGGGGCTCCCACAGCTGGGTGCCAGCCCGAGGCAGCTCCACTTCCTGGCCCATGACGCCCACGATGCGCCTACGGCGCCCATCGAGCTCGATGGTTTGCCCCAGCACGTCGGGCGACGCGCCGAACGACCGGGTCCAAAAGGCGTGACTCAGCACGACCACCGGCGCCCGCAAGCGGCCGTCCCCGGCAGTGAGCGCTCGTCCGAGGATCGGGCGAGCGCCCACGGCGGCGAAGAAGCTCCCGTCCACCGCCCCGACCTGGATGCGGTAGGGGCGAGCCACCCCGGTGACCGTCCGCTGGGTGAACTCGGGCCGGTAGTAGAGTCCCACCGACTCGAGACTCGGGGTCGACGCCGCCCAATCGGACACGTTGAGGTAGGAGCTGCCGTCCCGAGCGCCGTCCAGCTCCGACCAGGTCCAGATGGTCACGAGGCGGTCCGCGTCCTCGTACGGAAGCGATGATAGCACGACGGTCTGGAGGAGGCTGAGGTTGGCAGCCGTGGCGCCGATGCCAATGGCCAGGACGGATACCGAAAGGACACTGAGTCCTCTGGAGCGCCAGAGTCCGATGACGGCCGACCTGGCTTCGTGCGCCAACTTCAACCGGGCCCCTGTGCCCTCCATGAGCGTGACCCAGGCCAAAGCCCCCGCCACGAGGCCGGCGTCGAGTACCGTCGCCACCCAGGCGACCGAGCCACTTCCGTTCGCGAGGCGAGCCCGGTGGGCCTCCTCGAGGTCGCCCCCGGCGTGCTCGCGATGACGAGGCGGAATCAACCGGAGGAGGGCCCGGGCGGCCCTCGGGAGCGCCGACTCACGCATCGCCGAAGCGCGCTTCCAAGCCGTCCCACATGCTCAAGAGACCGGTCCGCACATCGCGCACGGCTTCGAGCCCCGCCCGCTCGAGCCGCACCAGGCGTCGCGAACGACCGCCGCGCTCCGGGAGTGGATCGCCCAGGCGTGTCGACACCAGCCCTTTGGCCTCCAGGCGCTGAAGCAGCACGTAGACGGTCGCGCGTCGGACTCGGCGACCCGTGTGCTCAGCGATCTCGTTCACGACGGACACGGGGTACGCCTCGCCGTCGGGCAGTCGCATGATCGCAAGGAGAACGAGCAGCTCCAGCTCACCTAGCTTCGCTTCCGCCATCCACCCTTCCTCTCAATTGGTGACAATGTTATTTGATGACAATGTCACCCTTCTCGCACGTTGGCAAGCCCGCTCCGGTTCTGGTGCGGTGGATTGCCCTCTGCCCTCGGCGGTGGTGCGGATCGCCCGGAGAGGCCCTGCGACCCCTCCGGGCGAGCGACTTCGTTGGGCGCTACTCCGTCGTGAGCAGCTCCGCCAGCGCCGCCAACCGCCCCCCCCAGTAGACCTTCCCCTCATCGGCGGCCCGCTTGTCGGGCAACCTCCGGTGCTGCAGGGAGACTGTGCTCTTGGCCTCACCCTTGGCGGTGAAGTAGACGTCCAACGGCGTGTCGTCGGGCATGCGGATCCGCATGGACTTGTTCACCGTCGACGAGCGGATCGTGAGGGCCACGTCCGGGAGCCACCGGTCGCGAAGCGCCTCGTCGTCGAAGGCTCGATAAAGGTCGGCTACCGGCACGGGCATCGTCTTGCTCTTGTTGACGTCGTACCCGCCCCCGCGACGCTGACCCGGCTCGCGCAGTCCGCGGAGGCGCTCGTAGCCCACCGTCACCATCTGGGCCCACCACGCTGGTACGTCCAAGTCGTCGTGGAGGTGGGCGGCGATGTCTCGGTGGGTCATTGTCACAGCGTCCGCCGCGTCCAACGTGCGGGTCCACTCCAGCCAGTCCTTGCCGGTCGCGTTCCGGACTGCAGCATCGCTCATGCCCGCGAGCGTCTCATGGTCGTCGGGAAGGAAGGGCACCTCGGGAAGGGAGGAATCGTCCCCGGAGCGTGTTTCCTCTTTCATGATGTTGCCGCGGGCGGCGGTGTAGGACTCGCCCGTCTTTGCCATACGCCTGCGAACGAGGCGCTTGAGGTCCTTGTCCTTCGGCATCTCGGGTCTCCTGTGTGCACGCCACGCCCGCCACCCCTCAGCGGCGGCGCGTCATGGCGCCACAAAGGCCCCGTCGATACCGATCCGGGAGTGTGCCCCCCTTTGCCTCACGGGGGCCCCAGCTGAGGTGGGGCCGAAGAGGTTGGGCGTGGATCGCCGCCACGTCCAACCTCCGCAGGAACGGGGCCGGTTGCAAGGGTGCTGTGGCGCCGACGTGCCACTAGGAATCCGCCCCCAGCCCCGCGTCCAACCGGGCCAAGCTCTCCGCCGTCCCCTGTGACAACACCGTCTTCGCCCGCTCCTGAGCCGAGCGCCAGCCTTTGTACGCCCGGCTCACGAGCGTGGACCCGGCATCGGTGAGCCGCAGGAGCTTGCTCCGACCGTCCTGGCCGTCTATTTCGGTGACCCAACCCGAGTCGATCATGCGCCCGACGTTGCGGCTGACCGTCGACTTCTCCAGCCCCACGCCGCGGCCGAGCACGCCAGGCCGGACCGGCTCCTGTAGCGAGAGACCCACCAATAGGGCTAGCTGCGTCGAGGTCACCCCGTATGGCCGTAGCGCGTCGTTGTAGAGCCGGGTTAGGGTCCGGTCGAGGCGCCGGGCCCGCGTGGCCAGACATTCTTGGGCAATGGCGGCAGCGGCGGCCCGAGCCTCGACCGGGCCACCGCTGCCGCTCACGTCTCCTGGTTGCGGCTTTGCGGTCATGAGCCTGCCGGAATCGATGCGTCGTGTGCGTACGTCGTGCCCCGGAACGACCCGATGAGCCGGCCCACGAGGGGGCGCTCGATCAGCCGCACCATCCCGTCTCCGAGGACGGGAGACAGCGCGTCCAGGAGCATCAGCAATCGGGGCTGCGCGGGCACGACGACGCGGCGACTGCCGCGCCGGACGCCTTCGACCGCCGCCCGAGCCACCTCGTCGACCGACAGCGGGCTCAGACTACGGAACGTCGGCGGCATGTCCTCGGGCGCCACGTCCGCCAGTAGGGGCGTCTGGGTCAGCGCAGGGTAAATAATCGATACGGCGATCCCGCTCCCGTGGAGCTCCTGCCTCAGCGCATCCGTGAAACCGGAAAGTGCGTGCATCACGGCAGAGTACCCACCGAAGTGAGAAAAGGCCTTCCGCCCGACAACCGAGGACATGTTCAGGATATGGCCCTGGCCCCTCGAGCGCATCGACGGAAGCACCACCTTGGTGACGTTCACGGTGCCCATGAAGTCGACGTCGAACATCGCGCGCGTGTCGTCCTGGAAGCCGGAGCCTTCGACCGGTCCGACGGTGGCGTGCCCGGCGTTGTTGAACAGGACGTCGATCCTGCCGAAGCGCTCCAGGACCTCACCCGCCATCTCCCCGACTCGGGTCCGATCGGAGACGTCGACCTCGACGTAGCCGGCCTCGGGCTGGATCCGGGAGACCTCCTCCAGTGCTGTCTCCAGCTTGGGCCTGGACCGAGCCGCGAGAATCGGGATCGCCCCGGCTTTCGCGAACGAGATGCCCGCCGCCTTCCCGATGCCGCTCGATCCTCCGGTGATCAGGACCGTCTTCCCCTCCAGATTCGTGCGTGACATGTGTCCTCCCGGGGATGGTAGTTGTAGTTACAACTATAACCCAGGAGCTACCTCGGAGGTTCCCGCACCGGTCCCGAAAGCACTTTGATTTGACAAATCAAATAATTGGGACCACTCTCTCTTCATGAACGGATCGGCTGTCGATCGGCTTATCGCGACATATCCCAGGATCTATTTCGCGTGTCACACCCGCCACGTGCGCGACCCGGCGACGGGCACGCGGATGAGCGCTCACCAGGCCGGCATCCTCAGCCATCTCGACGACGTCGAGCCCACGTCCGTCTCGGAGCTCGCCGAGCACATGGGTGTGACCGTCTCCACGATGTCGATCTCCGTCGGGCGGTTGGGAAGGCAGGGCTATGTGGACCGGCGGCGTTCCGCCGCCGACGGTCGCGTCGTGGAGCTCCGGCTGACGGAGGCCGGCCGGCGGGTCCGGGACGCCCAGTCCGTCCTCGACCCCGAGCTCGTGAAGGACCTGCTCGAGAGGCTGCCACCCGGGGATCGAAGTAGGGCGCTGGACGGACTGACCCTCCTGGGCCGGGCTGCGGACGACATGATCCGGGAGGCGGCCGGGAGCTCCTTCAGCCAGAACCGAACACGTGCTGACGCAGGAGGAGGATCTTGAAGTGGATACTCCGGATGGCCGCGGCCATGCTAGTACTCGTGCTCCTCGTGCTCGGAGTGGGAAGCCTGCTCCCCGTCTCCCACCGAGCCTCGGTGACGGCACGGCTCGATGCCCCGCAGGAGAGGGTCTGGCGGGCCCTCACCGACGTTGACGACTTTCCCCGTTGGAGGTTCCGACGTCGACCGGATCGAGCGACCAGGCCACGAAGCGTGGATCGAGCACGGATCCAATTGCCAGCTCCCCCTGGAGGTGGTCGAGGCTATACCGCCAAAGAGACTGCTCGTCCGGATCGCGGGCGAAGACCTCCCGTTCGGCGGCGTGTGGACCTATGAGCTGGCGGTTGAGGGAGCGGCGACGCGTTTGACCGTTACGGAGGACGGAGAGATCTACAGCCCCCTCTTCCGTTTCGTGGCCCGGTTCATACTGGGACACGACGTTACGCTGCGAAGCTACCTCGGAGACCTCGTCGCCGACCTGGGAGGAGAGGTCGCTTGACCCGGCGAGGATCCGTCGCGGGCGATCCTCCGTCCGTTGGGCCTGGAGTTCCCGCGGCTTATGTTCGGGCCACATCCTGCGATGCCCGCACCGAAGGGAGGACCCGTGGATTCGACGGAGCGCGCCGGCCACCTCATGGGCGATGAATTGAAGCACCGCATCAGCGGACAGGTCCTTGCCTCCGATGAAGAGGGGTACGATGAGGCCCGCACCATCTGGAACGCACGCTTCGATTCCCGTCCGGAGATCATCGTGCAGTGCGCCTCGGCCGGCGATGTCCAGGCGGCAGTGAGAGTCGCCAGGGACCGGCACGTACCGCTGACCGTGAAGAGCGGTGGGCACGACTACGCCGGCAACTCGGCCGCGCAAGGCGGCCTGCTCATCGATCTGTCGGGCGTGAAGTCGGTGGAGATTGATCCCATGTCGAAGCAGGCTAGGGTCGGCGCCGGAGCTACCTGGGGCGACTTCGACCGAGAAGCCCAGGCCCACGGCTTGGCAACCACCGGAGGAACCGTGTCGACGGTGGGCGTCGCCGGATTCACACTCGGTGGAGGAGAAGGCTGGCTGTCCCGGAAGTACGGCACTGCGTCCGACAACTTGATCGGCGCAGAGGTGGTCACCGCGCAAGGTGAGCTGGTCCGCGCGGACGCCCACGAGAATCCCGACCTGTTCTGGGGACTCCGGGGGGGCGGCGGAAACTTCGGGATCGTCACGTCCTTCGAGTACTCCCTGCACCCGGTGGGTCCGGAGGTCGTCGCCGGGCAGGTGATCTACCCGGCGGACCGAGCGCCCGAGCTGCTCCGCTTCTACCGAGACCACTTCGTGGATGCGCCGGACGAGCTTCAGTGCTTCCCGTTTCTCCTACGAATCCCACCGGTCCCGCCGTTCCTCGAGGCGTGGCACGGCCAGTTGGCGCTCGATTTCGTGTTGGCCTATGCCGGCACGGTGGCCGACGGTGAGGCGGCCCTCGCCCCGTTCCGGGACCTGGGTGATCCGATCCTGGACGTGGTAGTGGCGCAGCCCTATCTGACGCTGCAACAGTCTTTCGACGCGGGCCTCGGCAAAGGAAACCGGTGGTATTCGCGGGCCCACTACTTCGATGAGGTGACGGACGAGGCGATCGACACGCTGATCGACCACCTCGACCCGTTCCCCGGGGCCTTCACCGTGGTGTACTTCGGTGCGGGCGGAGGTGCCGTCGGCCGGGTCGACCCGTCGGCCACGGCGTTTCCGCATCGGAGCGCTGCCCATGGACTTCACGTGCTTCCGGGCTGGGTGGATGCTGCCGAGGATGAGGCCATCATGGCCTGGACCCGGAGGCTTCACGACGCGATGACGCCCCACGCCAACGGATCCGTCTACGTGAATCTCCTCGGAGAGGACGAGCGCGAGCGGATTCCGGCGGCGTACGGCGCCAACCATGATCGGCTCGTAAAGCTCAAGAAGACGTGGGACCCTGGGAACCTGTTCCGGAAGAACCACAACATCGAGCCGAGGGGCTGACGCCCGCCCCGAGACGATGACCGATCCCCCCCGCCGCCTCACATCCCTCCTGGCCGAGCTCAAGCGCCGGAAGGTCTATCAGGTCGCGGCGGTATACGTGGTCGTGGCCATCGCCGGTCTGGAGCTCGTGGACGTGGTCGTGCCCTCGTCCCGATTGCCGGAGTGGTCGGACGAGCTGTTCCTCGCCCTCGCCATCCTCGGACTGCCTCTGGCCCTGGTCCTCGCCTGGGTCTTCGACATCACGGAGGACGGAGTCCGAAGGACGGACGGACGGGATGCCGCAAATCATCACGCACCTCGGCTTCCGGTTGCCGGCGCAGCACGCGAGACCGTAGGCGAACCCGGTGCCAGCCGCGCGCCAACTGGCGAGCCCGGACCGGGCGACGCTGATGAACCGGACTCGGTTTCCATTCGACCTGCCGACCCGGACCCACGGGTGGTCGCGGTACTCCCGTTCGAGAACCTCAGTGGCACCGACGAGGCAGAACCGTTCGCGGCCGGCCTGCACGACGACCTGCTGACGGAGCTTTCACGGGCCTCGGCCTTGACGGTGATCTCGCGCACTTCGGTAAAGGGCTACCGCAGCACAGAGAAGTCGATCCGGGAGATCGCCGGGGAGCTGGGAGCCGGAACCATTGTCGAGGGCGGTGTGCAACACGCGGGCGATCGGGTGCGCCTGAACGTGCAGCTCATCGATGCGCGCACCGACGCCCACCTCTGGGCCGAACGGTACGACCGAAAGCTCACCACGCAGAACATCTTCGACCTCCAGAGCGAGCTGGCAGCGAGGATCATGGCGGCCCTGGAGGCTCGGCTGACGGCTGAGGAAGAGGCGAGGGTCCCGGCTCTTCCCACCGACGATCTCGAGGCATACCGCCTCTACGCCATGGGCCGTGAGCTTTATGTGGATCGGACCCTGGAGGGCCTCGAAGCGGCGATCGGGTACTTCGAACGGGCCATTGAGCGGGATCCCGACTACGCGCCGGCGTGGGCCGAGCTCGCGCTGAGCCTGGTTGCACTCATGGACTACGGTCACGTCGACGCCGATGACTGGCTGCCTCGAGCCGAGAGCACGTGCAACAAGGCCCTGGAGCTCGATCCTGATCTGGCGGAGGCTCACTCGGCTCTCGGCAACCTGCGCTCGTACCGCCGTGACGGGCCCGGCGCCCTGCGGGCACACGCGCGCGCTCTCGAGTTGAGGCCGAGCTACGCGGGGGCGCACCAATGGACCGCATGGGTCGATCTGCTGGTCGGCGATGCGGAAGCGGCGGTGGACGCAGGCATTCTGGGCACTCAGCTGGACCCACTGGACCCCGAGGCGAGGACCAACCTCGCGGCGGCGTACCTGGCGATGGGCAAACCGGAGTTGGCGCTCTCCGAAGCCCGGGGGTCCATGGAGCGACATGCCGGATTCGACTACGGCCGCCTGATCGAAGCGCTGGCCCTCTACGCCCTGGACCGTGCGGACGAGGCAAGCGCCACACTGCAGAGGCTGACGGAGCGATGGGCGCAGGCGTGGCCGGACACGGCCCGGGCACTCGATCGGATCGCCCATGGCGACGAGGCCGGCGCGGGTGAGCCTCTTGCCCGACTACAGGCAGCCTCAGCGCCATTCCACCTCGGCCTCGTGCACGCTGCCCTGGGCGACTCGGACGCGGCCTTCGAGGCTCTCCGTTCAGCGGCACCTCTGGCCTGGGACGAGACCCTTTACCTCCGTTACCACCGCTCCGACCCGCTGGCTGGCCTCGGAGAGGACCCACGCTTCGCCACGTTGCTCGGCGAGTTGGACCGAAGCTGGGGGGTAGAGCGTGGAAAGGGCGAAGTCGCCCCGTGATCGGGCTACCTCGGGGCCCGAGCGCCAGTAGAGCCCGGCGGGAGCGAGTCGCCTCGTGACCGCGGTGGGAGCGAGCCGTGCGTGGGTCAGTGGCGGCCTCACCTGGCCGATGCTGGCCTCCTGCCTCTTTCTTTCTCCCGCCCCAACGCTCGCCCAGGAGGAGGTCCACTGCCATGAGGCGCACCGCTTCCTGGTAGAAGAGGTGGAGATGACGGCCATCACCCAAGCGGACACCATCGACGACTGGCGGAGCCGGGCCATGGTGCCGGGATGTCGTGTCACCGCGTCGGGCCTCACGACACGAACCCCGGCGGAGGAGGCCCGGGTGTTCTACGAGCGAGTCAGGGCCGCTGGCTGGACCCGGACCCCCGACCCCATGGACGCCCCCAACGAGGCGTCGCTCCGATTCCGCGAAGATGGGTCGGACTGCCTCTTCAACTTCTACAGCGGCGGGCTCCTCGGCACGGAAGCCGAGGCCACGGTGGAGAACGCCGTCGTCCCTGGACCGGGGGAGCGGCGGTACAACTTCCTGGTGCTTTGCATGTCGGCCAGGGAGGCGGCGCCTCGCGGAGGGTAGCTCCGCAACGACCGGATACACGAAGACGCGATGGCCGCCCGGTCCCCGACGCCGGATGGATTGCGAAGTACCGTGAGGCGCCTCATCCATGATGGAGCCACTCGCTTCCCCGCAGCTCGATTTACGGATTCTGCCATGACCCGCTCCACGCCCTTTTCGATCGCCGCCGCCATCCTGCTCCTCGGTGTGCCCGCTCCAGCGACGTCACAAGGCTCCGACGGGGCGAATCCCGCCGACCGACCCTTTTGGCGACCTGTGGTCATGGGCACCCTGGGCATGGTGGCTGCCGAGCACCCCCTGGAGGCCATCGCCGGCATGAAGATGCTGGAGGCCGGCGGCAATGCCTTCGATGCCGCGGCCGCGGTCTTCTACATGACCACGGTCGTGGAGCAACACCAAGCGGGACTGGGTGGCGACGGGTTCATCCTGGCCTACCTGGCGGAGGAAGACCGCGTCGTGTTCATCAACGGGACCGGTCCGGCGCCCGCACTCGCCACACGGGAGCTCTACATGGAGCTCGGTGAGATCCCTGACGCGGGCCCCCTCTCGACCGACGTGCCCGGCGCGGTGGGTGGCTTCGACCTGGCGCTCCGGACTTACGGGACGATGGACCATGCAGCGGTCGTGGCGCCGGCGGTGGCGGCGGCCAGGAACGGTCACCCCCTCACGCACTGGGCGGCGTCTTACCACCAGCGGGCCGTGGACAAGATCTCGCCCTACCCCTCGTCGGCCGCCTTGCTACTCCCTGGCGGTACGCCCCAGACCACAGGGGAGGTGTTCGTCCAATCAGACCTCGCCCGCTCGCTGGAGGAGATCGGCCGAGCCGGTGCCGACGCCTTCTACCGGGGCAGCCTCGCCCGCAAGTCGGCCGACTTCTATGAGCAGCATAACGGGCTTCTCAGGTACGAGGATCTAGCTGAGTTCGAGGCGGAGGAGACCGCCCCCATCCACACATCGTACGCGGATCTCGACGTCTACCAGAGCGCGCCGAACTCCCAGGGCATCGTCATGTTGATGGCCCTGAACATCCTCGAGGGCTTCGACCTCGAGGCCCTGGGCTACAACTCCCCGGACTACGTTCACGTGGTGACGGAAGCCATGAAGCTGGCCTTCTCCGACCGGAATCGGTACGTGGCCGACCCGCGGCACGTCGACGTGCCGACCGACGAGCTGCTCTCAAAGGACTACGCGACCCTCAGGCGGGATCTCATCCGCATGGACCGGGCGATGGTCGTTGCTTCGGCGGGCGACCCGATGACCATGTCCGCGACGGTCGACGGGGCCGCGGTGGAATACGAGTCGGGCCCCAACCCTGTACAGCGCGTTGCCCAGGGCGTTCCTGAAGACGGTGAGACGTCCTCGTTTTCCATCGCAGACCAGTTCGGCAACCTCGTTTCCGTGACCCACAGCGTGAACGGCACGTTCGGAAGTGGCATGGTCGTGGAGGGGGGCGGCTTCGTCCTGAACAACCGCATGCCCTACTACTCACTGGACGAGAACGACGTGAACGTCCTGGTACCGGGCAAACGCACGCGCCACACGATCAACCCGGCGCTGGCGCTCAAGGACGGCCGGCCGTACCTGGCCTGGAATACGCCGGGTGGAGACAACCAGCCCCAAGCCATGCTCCAGTCGTTCCTGGCCATCGTTCACTTCGGGATGAACGTCCAGCAGGCCGTGGAGGGGCCCACGGTGACGAGCAGCGCGTTCGCGGCATCCATGTATCCGGGCAACGTGCGAGGAATGCTCACCATGCCGGAGGTCCTGGGGGCGGACGTGGCCGAGGAGCTGGCCAGCCGCGGCCACCGGGTAGCGGTGGTCCCCCTTCAACAGCCCTACCGCCAGGCGAGCTCCGGCGCGGGCGCAGTGAAGATGGTGATGATCGACCCCGAAACCGGCGTGTTCATGGGTGGAGTCAGTCCGGCGAAGAGCGACTACGTGCTGGGCTGGTGACACGAAGCGCCGAGCGCGTCCCCGCTCAAATGCACGGTGAGCGCCATCCCGAATTGGAGCCTTCGAGTCCACCAGCTCGGGGCTCAGCACACCGTTCGCCCAGGTGCCCGTCCCAAAGGCCCGCAGGTAGTTCACCTACCCCGTGACCAACAGGCCGTCCGCCCGGGAATCGATACCTCGCTCGGCCCTGTTGACAAATATATTGTTACGTATAAAATTTCTTGTATGTCCTCTTCAGCACCCCTTTCAGAGATCGAGCCGGTCGGCACGGCCCGCGCGGCCGAATTGCTGCTCCACCCCCTCCGTCAGGGGATTATGAGGGAAGCCAGTGCGGCGTCCTCGGCGGCCGAAATCGCCCGGCGCATGGGATTGCCCGCCCAGAAGGTCAACTACCACGTGCGGACGCTGGTGGACGCAGGGCTGCTCGTGCCCGCAGGGGAGCGCAGACGTCGTAACCTCGTGGAGAAGCTCTACCGGGCAACGGCCCGATCCTACGTCCTGCTCCCCCGCGTTCTGGGGCCCGTGAGCGCCGAGGACGCGCGAGTAGCGGACGCGTTCAGCGCCGCCCATCTGCTGCAGTTGACCGCGGCGCTCCAAGGCGAGCTCGGTGAGGCCCTCGCCGAAGGTCAGGAGCGTGACGCCCCGGTCCCCACGCTGTCGCTGGACGCCGAGCTGCGCTTCCGCTCGCCGGATCAGCGTGCGGCGTTCGCCGAAGCCGTGCAACAAGCGGTCACCGAGGTCATCGCAGGATTCACCGAACCGGCCATGGAGCCGGACGGACAGCCGGCGCCGGGGCGCCCCTACCGCCTCGTGCTCGGTTGTTATCCGTTGGCGCGGCCATCCCCGACCCAAGACGCATCCGACCCATCCGACGCATCCGAGGAGATCAACTGATGGCGACTGAAGGCTCGCTCGTAGGCAACGACAGGCAGATGCGGCATGAAGGTCGCAGAATCGAGGATGAGATTCGCATCGACGCACCGGCGGAGACCATCTGGCAGGCCTGGACAGACCCCTCGAAGGTGCCGGCGTGGTTCGTGGACCGTGCCGAGGGGCGCATGGAGGTGGGGGAGACCGTCCGGTGGTTCTGGGACCGCACCGATGGGGGGATGACCCACCGGGTTCTGGCCGCCGATCCGCCGCAGCGGCTCCTGTTGGCGCTCGACGTGCCCCAGGGCGCAACCCTCATCGAGATCACCATCGAACAGGTCCTTGGCCACAGCGTGCTGCGTCTGGTCCAATCCGGGTTCGGGCACGGGGCCGAGTGGGACGAGCAATACGACGGCATGGCGTCGGGTTGGATGATCGCACTGGCGATCCTGAAGCACTTCGCCGAGCGCTACTTCGACCGGAAGCGCACCGAGGTCATGGTGCTCTCGGAAGTCCAATTCGAACTGGAGGCTCTGCAGGTCCTCCAGCGCACCGATGAGGGACTGGCCCGCTGGCTCAGCCGTTCGGGTCAGGTCGGCACGGCGGTCGGCGATCCGGTGCGGTTGGTCCTGGCCGACGGCCGCACGCTCACCGGCACCCTTCTCCGGCAGACGCCGTTCGAGACCCTGTGGAGCTGGGACGAGATCGACGGCGTCATGGAGCTGAAGGCGTTCCGAGGCCCCCACTGGGGCAGCAAGGTCGGCATACGACTCATGTCCTGGCTGGAAGACGCCGGCGACCTGATGGACCTCGAGGGAATGCTCGGCGAGGTTGTGGGCAAGCTGGCTTCACTTCTGGCCTGAAGGCAGAATCGCCTCAGGCACCGGGGAGGCGCCCGCCGAGCGTCACCGCCGGTTCGGTCAGCGTCAGCGTCCCCGCATCCGCGTCCAGCAGCCCCATCGATCCCATCGGTAGCGTGCTGTTGTGCTCAACGTGACCGAACGGCAGATCGACCACGGTCGGTACGGCCAGGCGTTCGGCGAGCTCGCCGATGACCCCGGGTAGGCGTTGCTCGTCGGCCGTGGGCACCTCGGTGAAGCGGCCCAGGGCGAGTCCCGCCAGCCCCTCGAGGGCACCGGCCCGTTCGAGCTGCCTCAGCGTGCGGTCCACGCGGTAGGCCGCTTCCCCGACCTCCTCCAGGAACAGAATGCACCCGCGAGCGACCAGCGCGTCTCGGGAACCACAAAGCGAGGCGAGCATGGCGAGGTTGCCCCCGACCAGACGACCCTCCGCCCGCCCCGACACCACCGCGCGAGGCTGCGGGTCTTCGGGTCGGGCCAGCAACGGCCCGGCAGGCTCGGCCGAAAAGAGCACTCTCCGAAACGTCTCAGCCGTCTCCGGCGGGAATTCGGCCCCGGGATGGGGACCGTGGAAGGAGACGACACCGGCGTGTACGTGCCGGATATGGACCGTGGTGTTGTCACTGAAACCGATGAACGGAATCGGTGCCCGGCGTTGCCGCTCCAGGCTCAGTCCATCGAGAATGCGAAGCGTGCCGTAACCTCCGCGCAGCGCCCAGACCCCGTCGATCGTGAGGTCGTCGAACGCGGCCTGCAGGTCTCCCAGGCGCTCGCTGTCCGTCCCCGCCAGGTAGCCGTGCCGTGCGGCCGCCGCAGGGAAGACCACGGGCTCGAGTCCGAGACTCCGGCAGCGCTCGGCGGATCTGTCGATCCGGTCCGGCTCCAGCGGGCCGGCCGGCGCGACGAGGGCGATGCGCGCACCCGGTCTCAGGGCACGCGGCCGGATCACGTCGTTGCGTCTGGATGTCACGGCTGCCTCGAGAGCTCCGCTTGACCGGAAGGGTCGAAGACTACAACTGAGCCATCAAGCTCCGAAACGGCAATTCCGGCCGCAGACACCTCACCGATCTGCTAGCTTTGCGGGATGCGATCGTCCTCACGTCCGCCGAATTGGCCGCAGGACTGGGCCTTTCGGCACGACACACCACCCGAAGTCTCGCACCACTCGATGGTCGCCACGACCGACCGGTACGCGAGCGGGGTGGGGCTCGACGTGCTGGAGCGCGGGGGCAACGCGGTCGACGCCGCAGTCGCGGTCGCGTTCGCGCTGGCCGTGGTGAACCCCGAAGCCGGGAACTTGGGGGGCGGCGGGTTCATGCTCCTGCGCACCGCCGACGCCTCCGCGTTCGCGCTGGACTACCGGTCGTGCGCCCCGGGGCGGGCTACCCGGGACATGTTCCTGGACGCCCACGGCAACCTCGACGAGCGATCGGTGATCGGGCACCTCGCCGCCGGAGTCCCCGGCTCGGTCCGGGGCATGTGGGAGGCCCACGGTCGCTTCGGTACCCTGGACTGGGAAGAGCTGGTAGAGCCAGCCCTTGCGCTGGCGCGTGGCTTCGAGGTCCGGAACCGCTTCGTCCGGTCCTTCGAGCCACACATCGTCACGGCACTGGCCCGGTTTCCAGCCAGCGCTGAGATCTTCCTGCCCGGAGGCGTCCCGCCCCGCATCGGCGACACCTTCTACCAGGCGGACCTGGCCCGGACGCTCGAGCGCATCCGCGACCGCGGTTCCGACGGCTTCTACCAGGGAGATACGGCCGAGATGATCGTGACCGAGATGAAGCGTGGCGGCGGCATCATGGACAGGGAGGACCTCGCGGGATACAGGGCCGTCTGGCGTGACCCGGTCCGGTTTCCGTACCGAGGCCACACAGTCCTGTCCATGCCTCCGTCGTCTTCGGGTGGTACCACGCTCGCGCTGGCGGGAGGCATCCTCGACACATTCTCCGTGACGGACCTCCAATGGCACGGGAGCGCCCACATCCACGTGCTGGCCGAGGCCTGGAAGCGCGCTTTCGCCGACAGGAACCACTATCTGGCCGATCCCGACTTCTCACCCGTTCCCATGGACATTCTCACGTCTCCGAAGTACGGGGCGGCACGGGCGCGGAGCATCGCCAGCGACGCCGCAACGCGGGCGAGCGAAGTCGAGCCAGGAGTGGAGAGCTTCCGGGAGAGCGCGCACACGACGCACTTCTCCGTCGTCGACGCCTACGGCAACGCGGCCTCGGTCACGACCACGCTGAACACCTGGTACGGCAGCAAGGTGGTGGTACCGGGTAGCGGAGTCCTCCTGAACAACGAGATGGACGACTTCAGCGCCAAGCCGGGATCCCCCAACTTCTTCGGGCTCGTGCAGGGCGAAGCGAACGCCATCGAGCCGGGTAAGCGCAGCCTCTCGGCCATGACGCCCACCATCGTGCTGGATGGCCGGGGCGACCTCCTCATGGTAGTCGGTGCTCCGGGGGGTGCGACGATCATCACCACCGTCTTTCAGATCATCTCCAACGTGGTCGATCACGGGATGAGCCTCTCCCAGGCGGTGGTGGCGCCACGGGTGCACCACCAGCACGTCCCCGACGAGATCCGCCATGAGCCCGGCGGGCTGCCTACCGAGGTGGCCGAGGCGTTGAGGGGCCTAGGCCACAGCGTGGTGGAGCACGACGAGCTGTTCGCCGACGCTCAGGCGATCCTCGTCCAGGAGAACGGGACGCTTCACGGGGTGTCCGATCCCCGGAGGGGAGGCGTGGCCCTGGGGGGTGGGTGAGGAAGTTTCGGGTGGTGCCATACGTCCGGGCGCGCCAGGCGAGTGCGCCGTCACCCCGGGGCCCCCGCCCGGCCCGTGCCGCCGTCGGGCGCTGAGATCGCTTCGGCCAGCGTGCACCGACTCGACGGCACGAGACGGGTGGCGCAGAGCTCCCTCAGGCCGAATCGGTCTTCCCCAGGGCCTCCAGCAGCTTGTCGTGAATCCCCCCGAACCCGCCGTTGGACATGATGAGCACGACGTCCCCCGGCAGGGTCGATTGCGCGAGGGCCGCCACGATCTCGTCCACATCTTGGACGTAGTCGGCCTCGACACCGCCCCCCTCCAACGACTCTGCCAGCTCGCCCGGGTCCATCCCCTTGCCCGCGTCATAGCGCTCCGGGCGGAACAGCCCCGACAGCACGACGCGATCGGCCCTTGCCAGGGCGTGTCGATACCCTTCCTGGAAGTCACGGAGCTGGGCGGTGTAGCTGCGAGGCTCGAACACCGCGATCACGCGCCGGTCGGGGAATCTCTGGCGGACGGCGCCGATGGTCTCCTCGACCGACGTGGGATGGTGCGCGAAGTCATCGATGACGGTGACCCCCCGAACCTCACCGCGCACCTCCATGCGCCTGCGAACGCTCTTGAACGTGCGCAGTCCCTCCACCACCGAGGCCCAGTCCGCTCCCGCCGCCGTCACCGCGGCGATGGCTGCGAGGCAGTTCTGGACGTTCAGCGCGCCAGACAGCGGTGTCTCGACCTCGCCCTGCAGACGGCCGCCATGGTAGACAGCGAAGCCGGTGCCATCCGCTCCGTACACGATGCGCCGAGCCGTCCATCGAGGGTGCCCCCTCGATTCGCTCATCATCTGGGTGGCGCTCCCACCGGCGTGCTCCGGCGGCCGCCCCGTCAGCTCCCCCTCCGTCCCCGGGGTGGCCCTCCCGCCTGGCTCGGGCGCGTACGCCGCTCCCAGACCGAATGACTCCACCGGGGCGAGTGACCGTGCGCTCAGTTGCCTCGCCACCGGTGAGTCCCAGCCCACCACCAAAGCTCCTGTCCGCGGAATCAGGTTGATGAAGCGCTCGAATGCGAAACGGTACGCGACGTCGTCCCGGTAGATGTCCGCGTGGTCGAACTCCACGTTGGTCACGACGGCCGTGTGCGGCAGGTAGTGCCACATCTTCGGCCCTTTGTCGAAGTAGGCGGTGTCATACTCGTCGGCCTCGATCACGAAGTGCTCCGCATCGGTCAGGCGGAACGACCGGCCGAAGTTCTCGGCGACGCCGCCGATCAGGAAGGACGGCTCCAAGCCGGCGCACTCCAGGATCCAGGCGACGAGGGACGTCGTCGTGGTCTTGCCATGTGTGCCGGCCACGGACACCACGTGACGGCCCCGCAGGAATTCCTCCTTCACGAGACTCGCGGCCGACGTGTAGTGGAGGCGCCGATCGAGCGCTGACTCGAGCTCCTCGTTGCCGCGGCTGATGGCGTTGCCCACGACGACCACGTCCGGCGTTGGGTCCAGATTCACCGGATCGTACTCACGGGCGTACTGGATTCCCAACTCGTCCAGCATCGTGGACATGGGCGGGTAGACCCCGGCGTCCGAGCCCGTGACCCGGTGACCCCGCTCCCTGAGCAGCCCTGCCAGGGAGGCCATGGCAGAACCCGCGATCCCGATCAGGTGGTAGTGCATGCGCTAGCCGTGGAAGACGGAGGCTCAGCCGAACAACAGCCGCACCACCCAAACCGCGATGATCATGGCGGCGAAGTCGGCGGTGAGCCCGGCGGGGACCGCGTGGCGCGTCTTCTTGATGTTGACCGCGCCGAAGTACACCGCGATGACGTAGAACGTCGTCTCGGTGGATCCGAACATGGTCGCGGCCATCTTCACGAAGATGGAGTCCTCACCGTACTGGTTGATCATGTCGGCGACGAGCCCCGCCGAGCCGGAGCCTGTGAGCGGCCGCACGATGGCCATCGGCAACACCTCGGCCGGGAAGCCGATCAGGCTCAGGACCGGGTTCAAGGCGGTCACCAGGGCGTCCATGGCTCCGCTCGCCCGGAACATCCCGATGGCAAACAGGATGGCCACGAGGTAGGGGATGATGCGGACCGCGACGTTGAAGCCCTCCTTCGCCCCCTCGACGAAGCTCTCGTAGACGGGCACCCGCTTGTACAACCCGTACAGGGGGAAGCCCACGACGATGACGGGAATGACGAAGTAGGACAGCAGGCTGATCACGCTGCGCAGGATCTCCATGGCGTCAGACCTCCGCGCTCTGCGCGGGCGACCCCGGCGCGGGTGGCTCGGGGGGCGGAGGCGCCCGGTTGGGATCCGAGGCGACGGAGCCCGGCAGTCGTCCGTACAGCTTGGCCGCCGCGATGGCGATGATCAGCGACAGACCGGTGGTGATGATGATCGCGAAGATGAGCTGGTTGATCTGAAGGCCCAGCAGCGCGAGCAGGAGCACCGGGGGGACGAGCTGAACGCTGGCCGTGTTGATGGCGAGGAGCATCACCATGGAGTTCGTGGCGCTGTCCTCGCTGGGGTTCAACGTTTGGAGCTCCTCCATGGCCTTGATGCCGAACGGCGTCGCGGCATTGCCCAGCCCGAACACGTTGGCGGTCAGGTTGAGCGCGATCATCCCGAGGGCAGGATGGTCCTCGGGCAC
>JBDHHQ010000016.1:0-67441 GCA_039589315.1 Gemmatimonadota bacterium | reverse complement strand
GAGCAAGATCAGCGTCATGGACGCGTCCCACACGGACACCCTGACGGCGTACGCCGCCATCAGCACGCTCCGGCTCGACGACATGCGGCCCCACATCTACGTGACCCACGACGGCGGCGCCACGTGGGAGCGCCGCGTGGACGGTCTGCCCGTGTTCGGCTTCACGAACGCGGTCAAGGAGGATCCGGCGCGGCCGGGGCTCCTGTTCGCCGGGACGGAAACTCAGGTCCACTTCTCATTGGACCACGGGCGGAGCTGGTCACCCCTGCGCCTGAACATGCCCGCCACCGCCATCCGTGATCTGGTCATCAAGGATGACGACCTGGTCGTGGGCACGCACGGCCGGAGCTTCTGGATCCTGGACGACATCACGCCGCTCCGGCAGATCACGACGGGGACGGTGGAGGAGTCGTCGGTCCTGTTCGAGCCGGCGCCGGCGTGGCGCGTGCGTTGGAACCGCTGGACCGACACGCCGCTGCCGGCGGACGAGCCCACCGGAGAGAGCGCGCCCGACGGAGCCATCCTCAACTACTGGGTCGGGGAGGACGTCGGCGGACCGGTGGTGCTGGAGATCGTGGATGGCGCGGGGCGGGTGGCGCGCCGGTTCTCCAGCGAAGACGAGCCCGAGCCGCCTCTTGAGGGGCAGAACGTGCCTCCGCTGTGGATCCGCCCGCACCAGCCGCCGGAGGACTCGCCCGGCATGCACCGCTTCGTATGGGACCTGCACTACGAGCGGCCCGTCGGCATGCGGCTCCGGTATCCGATCTCTGCGGTGCCGGGCCGGACGCCCGTAGAGCCTCGGGGGCCGGTGGCCATGCCCGGCGAGTACACCGTGCGACTGACCGTAGGCGGGGTGACGCACGAAGAAGCGCTCGAGGTCGAGATGGACCCCCGCGTGGAGACGGGCATGGGCGCGCTGCAGGAGCAGTTCGATCTGTCCATGGCGATCCGGGATGCGATGGCGGTGCGGGAGCGGGCGCTCGAGGCAGCCCGCGGCGCCGGCGCGGCACCGGACGAAAGGCTCGTGGCGATCGGGGGCGAGTTGGAGACGCTCTACCGGATCCTGCAGGAGAGCGACGCGGAGCCGCTCCCCCGAACCGTCATGCTGGTCCATGAGCTGGTCGGGGAGGTGGAGGGATTGGCGGGGAGGTAGCCGCGGCCCACTACCCGGAGGTGGTGGAGCCGCGGCCTGGCGGGAGCACCGTCCTCAAAGCCGAGTGACCAGGGGGAGGAATCCTCCGCCCTGATCGGATGGGCCTGTATCGTCCGGCACGGACAGGACCACCCTTCCGCTGACGGGGTCGACGTCGAGCTGCAGGTTGTCCCAGGCGCACAGGGCGTCCGTGTACCCTGCATCTACCGCGTAACCCCGGACGTTGGCGCCGGACGGGAGCGGGTAGTACCCCAGGCTCATATCCGTCCCGTCAGGAACCACGCAGTCGCACCGACTCTCCGACGGCAGGTCCATGTTGACCCCGATCAGGAGGTCCGCGCCGCTCCCGTTTCGGACCCGGGGAGAGAAGTACTGTTGGCTCCCGACTTTGGCGTCCACTACGACGGTCATCCATCGCGGCGGCTCCGGCACCTTGGGAAACGTCTCTCCGATCGGCTCCCCCAGTTCGCCTCCGGCAGCGTTCGTCGGTCGAACGAGCGACCAGGCCACCTGGAGGGGCTCGTCGATCGGCGCTCGGGTCTTCCCGATTTCACCGGCTCCCACGGTCAACCGGTGAACTCCGTTGACCTCCACCGCGACGGGCTCGACGAGTTGGTTCCGGACAGAGACAGTTACCTCCGTCGGCGGTGCCAGCACTTGTACGAATGCGGAGTCGCTCACGTTGTCTGCCCACGCACGGATGACTGTCGATCCCGCGGTCATGGCCGTGACCAGGCCCCCCTCGGAATCGCCGGAAATCGTAGCGACTCGCTCGTTATCGGTCGACCAGATCAACTCCGAGTCCGACAAGTCGTACTCGTTGCCGAACTGATCCAGCGCGATCAACTCGAGGGGTTGGGTCTGGCCGAGCTCCAACTGAGTCGCGGCCGGGCTCACGATCACCACCGTCAGGCGCGGCGTTTCCAGTTCCGACGTCGATCCTCCGTCGCACCCGAGAGATATGGCGCCAGCCACGAGAGCCGCGATGGACATAGTGGCACCGGCCTTGGGCCAGCGCGCTCGCAAGGGCTTGAATGCCCACGTTCCTTCATTGAGCATGACCCTCTCCTTTCCTCATCGCCCATCCCCTGGCGCCAGCCGATGTCAGCAAGATGACGATCACCCCTCACCCCGGTTTCCCCCGACTGTCACCGGGCTATCATCGAGAGAGCATGAATCGTGTAATAGACCCACGACAGACTCATTTCTCCGATCTGATCCCCAGGTCAGGCGGCGGTCTTGGCGGCACGTAGGGCGTCACGATCACGAGGGTGGAGCCACCCACACCTCGGCTGGAGGCGCGAATCACAGCGGAGCCAGCGGCGATCCCCGTCACGACCGCGCCCTCGGCGTTACCCGATACGGTCGCCACCTGTCCGTTCCCGCTCGTCCAGGTCACAGCCGACTCCGCCACCGGAAAGCTGCTGCCGTGCTGATCCACGAGGGTCGCGGTGACGCCCGCCGTCTCTCCTGCGTTGAGCTGAATGGTCCCAGGATTCAAGCGGATGTCGTCGAGGCGTAGCACCTCTGTCGTCGTATCGCAGCCAAACGCCGTTCCGCACACAGCCAAGACAGCGATGGTCTTCAGCCATCTTCTATCGGGCCGGCTGTCGGCGAGGTGCCTGAATGCCCACTTCCTGTCGTTGAGCATGACCCTCTCCTTTCGACTTCGCCCAATTCACTTGGTGCGGGTTCGGTGGCCCCGTAACGGGCGTCGGGTCTGACGAGGAGGCAGCACCTTGGACCTCCTGTTCTCGAGTCCGGCGGCGGTGACCCAGCCTCCACTCACCGGTGCGGCGCCCGACGCCTCACGCGGAGTCCGTTGGCGGAGGCCGACGTGAGAAAGATGAGGATCCCCTCTCACTCCGTCTTCCCTGGCTCGTCAGGCTGCTATCACGCCTCACTGATCCGCTCCCCTCCCCCTTGTGATTGTCCGACTCCCGATCCCACCAGACCACGTGATTGCGGTTCCTCTTTCACGCGTTCACGGGAGGCCCCGTCTGAGCCCTCGAACGAGCTTTCTACTACAGGGGAGGGACGTCTCCCGCCACGGAGCGGGACAGCAGGAGGGGGAGATCATGGGACCCGAGCTCATTGCCGGAATGGCCGTCTCCTCGGCGACGAGATACCCGAATCGGTCGAGGCGATCGACCGGGCGTGGAATCCCCAAGGGTGGACTTCCCCGTCACTACCGCCTCGTGGGGGAGATCGGGCGAGGTGGTTCGTCGATCGTGCACCTTGCCGTGGACGACCGTTATGATCGGCCAGTGGCGGTCAAGATCCTGGGCACCAACCGGGCAACGCCTGGCGCCCGGGCGCGCTTCGAGTGCGAGACCAACATCATGGCGCGCCTTCGCCACCCGAACGTCCTGACCATTTACGATTCAGGTGAGCTCGACGGTCGGCCGTTCTACGTGGCGCCGTTCATCGCCGGAGGCACGTTGGCGGAGCGTATCCGCGAGAGCGGTCGCCTCCCGTGGACGGAGGCGATGCGCATCGTAGGCCAGGTAGGAGAGGCACTCTCGGCAGTGCACGCAGAACGAGTCGTTCATCTCGACGTCAAGCCCAGCAATGTCCTCCTGGAGGACGGCCGGGCGGTGCTGGCGGATTTCGGCATCGCCAGGCGCTTCGCTCCGAGGCCTGAGCCAGGGGGCTCGGATAGGCCTGCCTTTGCCGGGACGCCGTGCTACATGAGCCCCGAGCAGGCGGTGGCCGCCCAGGTCGACGAGAGGGCCGACGTGTATTCGCTTGCTTGTTTGCTCTACGAAACGCTGGTGGGGAAGCCGCCCTTCGACGGCCCGTCGCCGCGGGCGATCTGTGCGAGACAGCTCACCGAGGCGGTGCCCTCGGTGGGGCAGTCCGGGGTCCTGGTTCCCGAACGTGCCGATAAGGCCCTGCTGAGGGCGCTCGCCAGAAACCCGAGCGACCGATTCCCGAGCATCGTGGCCTTCGTCCGAGCGTGCCAGCAGGGCGCGGATCGACCGGTGACGGGGGAGCGGTCCCGCCTTGCCTGAGGCCCTCAGCTACACAGGTGTCGCGAGGCGAGTGGGCAAAGGCCCCCCTCCAACCTTGCGCGCCGCCACCGCGCTCCACCCATTGGCTTGGTGAGCGGCAACGGCCCGGGGTTCGTCCGCGACCGGTCCGGTCGCTCTCGGCTCGCAGCCGGCCGTTGCAGCTAGTCCTCACACCTCCAGCGGAGGGCCGAGACCATGCCATCGCTTCTTCGAATGGGCGCGAGGGGCCCGGATGTCGTCACCCTGCAGAAGGCGTTGAACCAGGCGGGGAGGTCCGCCTTTCCGCAGCTCGGTACCGACGGCCAATTCGGGCCGAAGACCTACACCCGGGTCACCGAGTTCCAGCGCAACAGCAGACTCGCGGCCGACGGGGTCGTCGGGTCCCAGACGTGGGGAGCGCTCCAGCAGTTCATCGACGCCATCAAGGGCTTCGTGGAGAAGGTCGGGCCGCCGCCGGGTGAGGCGGCCGCACGGCAGCGGATCATCCAGACAGCCGAGCAGTTCTTCCAAGCGCATGGGTGGCGAGCAACCGACACGGTAGGGAGTGACAACGCCCGGATCGCGGCCAACAAGTGTGCCGATCCCACCACCCGGGCACGCCAGGGTGGGGCCGTGCTGTCCACGATCTGGGGCATCGCGGGCGTCGGGTCCCCACCTCCCACCACCTGTCTGACGCTGAGCACGACGGCGGAGTCCAACTACGCGATGGGAGCGTCAGGCCGGAACCAGTGGGACATTCCGTCGTGGTGCGGCATCTTCGCGCTGAACGTGTACAAGATGTCCGGCCTGCGGCTGTCCTCGTGGCCTCTCAAGCACAAGGGATTCTCGGCCAATCCCGAGTTTCAGGCCGTAACGTCCGGGAAGAATGTCCAGAAGGGCGATCTCGGAATCTTCGATTTCCGGCCGAACAAGACCAACCACCATTTCATCGTGGTGGGAGTGTCCGGTGACACCGTCACGTCGATCGAGGGCAACGTGAGCCAGCCCGTCGGCAACGACCGGTTCCAGACGATCGTCAAACGCACCAAGTTCAGCGTCCATCAGATCATGAGCGACCCCTTCAGCGCGTTCACGTCTCCCATCTGGGAGAAGGTGACATGACGGCCAGGAGCATCACCGGCAGGCCCGGCTTCCGCATCGTCACCGACCTCCCTCGGCCTCCCGGCGACCTGGTGGACGCGCTACGGGGCAAGGCCGCCGCCAACCTGGCCGACGCCATGGGCCGCTTCCACTTCATGGACCCGGGCATCGTGAGCCGGACTGACCTGCCGCTCTGCGGCGTCGCGGTGACCGTGAGCTCCAGGCCCGGCGACAACCTCATGATCCACAAGGCGTTGGAGATCGCCTCGCCCGGCGACGTCGTGGTGGTTTCCACCAACGGCAACACCACCAGCGCGGTCTTCGGCGAGCTCATGGGGCACACGGCCACGGGCGTCGGCCTCGGCGGCATCGTCGTGGACGGAGCCATCCGGGACGTGGACGGCCTGCGAGCCCTGGGCCTGCCGGCCTTCAGCCGCACCGTCAGCCCCGGCGCTTGCGACAAGGACGGCCCCGGCGAGATCAACGTGCCCATCGCGTGCGGCAACACGGCCGTGATCCCGGGTGACATCGTGGTGGGAGACGGGGACGGCGTCGTGGTGATCCCCCGGGAGGACGCCAAGCAGGTGTTGGACAGAGTCCGCGTGCTGGAGGCGAACGAGAAGCGGCGGATCGCTGCGATCCGGGGTGGTGAGCTCTTCAAGGCCGAGATCGACGAGACGCTCCGGGCCAAGGGGGTCATCGAGTGAGCTCGGGGGCTGCGCCCCTTCTCATGACGCCCGGTCCCACCCGCATCCCCCAGCGGGTGCTCGCGGCCGGATCCACGGTGCTGCATCATCGGACGCCCGAGTTCTCCAGCGCGCTGGCCGAGCTGATCGAGCGGTTGCGTCCGCTGTTCGGTACCGGATCGGCTGACGTCCTTCCCATCCATGCCACCGGCCGAGCCGGCATGGAGGGCGCGATCGTCAACCTCTTCAATCCGGGGGACACGATCGTCGCGGTCTGCAACGGCAAGTTCGGTGAGATGTGGGCCGGCTTCGCCGAGCTGTACGGAATGAACGTGGTCCGGGTTTGCACCGATTGGGAGCAGAGCGCGGCCGCCGCGGCCGTCGCTCACGCGCTGGACGAGCGACCGGAAGCCCGCGCCGTGACGGTGGCGCACTCCGACACCAGCACGGGCGTGCTGAACCCGGTGGCCGAGATCGCCCGGGTGGGCCGGGCCGGGGGCGCCCTGGTCATGGTGGACGTCATCAGCTCGTTGGGCGGCGAGCCCGTTCGCTTCGACGCGTGGGACCTCGACGTGGCCGTCACGTCGTCCCAGAAGTGCTTGATGGCCAGTGCGGGCATCTCGTTCGTGGCCATGAGCGAGCGAGCCTGGCAGGCGGCGGAGTCGGGTAGCATGCCCCGGGCCTATCTGGACTTCTCGGCCATCCGCCAGGCGCTGGGGGGAGCCCGGCCCGAGACCCCGGGGACCACGCCCGTCATGCTGGTGCTGCAGGTGCTGGAGGCCCTACGCATGCTGGACGAGGAAGGGCACGAGGTGGTGTTCACACGCCACCGCCGCATGGCGGAACGCCTACGGTCGTGGGCGCTGGGGCGGGGATTCGGACTGCTGGGCGCGGGGATCGTCGAGCGGTCGCCCACGCTGACGGCCCTACGAGTTCCGGACGGCGTAGATCCTGCCGCGTTGCGACAGGGCGTACGCCAGCAGGGGATCGAGATCGCCGTTGGGCTGGGGCCCTATGGGTCCACCTGTGTCCGAGTAGGCCACATGGGCGACATCCGCATGGCCGACCTCGAGCGAACCATCGACGCGCTCGAGGCGACTCTGGCGGCGGGCGATCGTGACGGGATGTGCTGATGGTGTCTCGTCGTTCCCGGGATCCCCGCCACCGAGCCGTCCGGTCTCTCAGGGCTTTGACAGGGTCGCGTAGGCTGCAGAGCCCGAAGGGCTCCCAGGAATGACGCCCCGGACGCTGCCCGAGAAGGTCCTGTCGGCCAAGTCCGGCAAGGGTGGCCGGACAGGCGACTTCGTCATCTGCGAGCCGGATCTGGTCCTGGGCACCGATGGCTCCACGCCCATGGCCCTGGACTACTTCGAGGCGATGGGGGGGCGTTCGGTCCACAGCCCGAGGCGGGTGCTCCTGGCCCGGGATCACTACGCCCCACCCACGTCGCCTTCGACCATGGGCTTCCACCGCCGCATGGAGGACTTCGCCGGCCGACACGGCGTGGAGCTGCTCCCCGTGGGTGGCGGCATCAGCTTCCAGGTGGCCCTGGAGGCGCAGCGAGTGGCGCCGGGCGACCTGGTGGTCGGCGCCGACTCGCACACGGTCATGTGCGGGGCCGTCGGGGCGTTCGCCACGGGCATCGGCTCCGCCGACCTGGCCGGGGCCCTGCTGACCGGACGGGTGTGGCTCCGGATTCCGGAGACAGTGCGGGTCGTGCTGAACGGCACGCTTCCTTCGGGGGTCGGCGCGAAGGATCTGGCGCTGGAGCTGGTTCGCACGGTGGGCTCGAATGGTGCGACCTACGCGACGCTGGAATTCGCGGGTCCGGCCGCGGCCGCTCTCCCGGTGGACGAGCGGGTGGTGCTCTCCAACATGTCCGCGGAGGTGGGCGCCAAGGCCGGGGTCTTCCCCACGGCCGAGGTCGCCTCCGACCCGGGCGCTCCGGTCGTCAGGGAGGTCGTCGTCGACGTTTCGGCGCTGGTCCCGACCGTGGCGTTGCCCCACGATCCCGCCAACGGCGTGGCGGTCACGGACGCCCTTGGCACCCCCGTCGACTGGGTGTTCCTGGGCACCTGCACCGGGGGGCGCGCCCACGACTTCAGGGAGGCACTTCGCATGCTGGACGCCGGGGGTGGAGTGGCGGCCGGCGTCACGGTGGTCGTCACCCCGCCCACGCCCACCGTGCGCAAGACCCTGGAGGACGACGGCACGCTGCCCCGTCTGGAGTCCCACGGCGCCGTGATCACCGAAACGGGATGCGGGCCGTGCTGTGGCACCTCCGGTCCTGTCCCGCACCCGGGCGCTCGGGTGATCTCCACGGCGAACCGGAACTTCCGGGGGCGGATGGGCGAGTCCACGGCGTCGATCGTCCTGGCGTCGCCTGCGACCTGTGGCGCCGCGGCCACTGCGGGCAGGATCGTCGATCCCAGGGAGCTGGCATGAGCCAGGACTCGCTTGGAGGGGGCTCGGCTGCCGAGGGCGGTGCAGCTCCGCTTGAACGTGATCGAGGATCCCCGGTACCAGGGGCGCCGGTCCGAAGCGGCCCAGAGATCACCGTCCGCCTCGAGGGTCGCGCTCGTCGCTTCGGGGATCAGGTCAACACCGACTACATCATCGCCTCGACGCGGAAGAAGGAGACCCTCGATCCCCACGAGTTGAAGCAGTGGCTTCTGGAAGGCGTCGACCCTGCCTTCGCGGCCTCGGTGGAGCCCGGCGATATTCTGGTGGCAGGCGAGGCGTTCGGTTGCGGCTCCGCCATGGAGGTCTCGGTCACCGTGGTGAAAGCGGCCGGCATTCCTGCAGTCCTCGCCAACAGCTTCGCCCGGACCTACTTCCGGAACGCCATAAACAACGCGCTCCTACCCATCGAGTGTGACACGTCGGGGATCGCCGAGGGAGATTGGCTGGTGGTAGAGGTCACGGGGGACGGTGTCAGGATACACGTGCAGGGCGATGATCGGCGCCGGGTCGCACGGCCATTCCCTCCTTTCATCCTGGACATCCTGGCCGCTGGGGGTCTGGCCCCCTTCCTCCGGGAGCGGGGCGGATTCGGCACGGTGCCGTCGGCGGACCCGGCGGCGCCGTGAGGCTCACCACCCAGATCCTCCTGGGTCTCGTGGCCGGCATCCTCGTCGGCGTCGGCGCCCAGGCCGTAGGGGGGGCGGTCCGGGATGCCGTGCTGGCCCTGGAGCCTGTGGGCACCGCGTTCATTCGGCTCATCAGCATGGTCGTGGTACCTCTGGTGGTGGCCAGCCTGTTCGTGGGCGTGGGCACGCTGGGCGACATGCGGCTGCTGGGACGGATCGGCGGCAAGGCGCTCGCCTACTTTCTGGTCACGACCGTGGTCGCCGCCGTCATCGGCCTCGCCATCGCGCTGGCTGCGGAGCCGGGTGCGACCCTGGATCCGGAAGTCCGAGACGCAATCTCGGCCGACTACGGCCAGAGCGCCGAGGCATCGGTTACGCGGGCCGAGTCGCTGTCGCTCACGCAACGCCTCATCGAGATCATCCCCAGGAACCCCGTCCAGGCGGCCGCGGACATGAATCTGCTGCCCCTGATCTTCGCCACCCTCTGCTTCGGCGCAGCGGCCTCGACGCTCCCGCGGGCGCGTCGCGAGCCGCTGATCCGTTTCTTCGAAGCCGTCAACGAGGCGGCGGCGGTGATTATCGACTGGGTCATGCGCCTCGCCCCGTACGCGATCTTCATCCTCATCGCGACAGCGCTCACGCGGTTCGGTGTCGAGCTCCTACAAGGCCTGCTCGTCTACTCACTGCTCATCATCGCCGGGGAGCTGTTCCACGGGGTCGTGGTGCTGATGCTCGTCCTGCGTGCGGCCGGCATCGGGGTGCGGGCGTTCTGGCGGCATGTCGGCGCGGCGCCGCTGGTGGCCTTCTCGACCGCGTCGTCCAATGCGGCGCTGCCCGTCAGCCTGGAAGTCGCCGAGCGCAACCTGGGTGTGTCGAACCGCGTGGCGAGCTTCGTGCTGCCGGTGGGCGCGACCCTCAACATGAACGGCGGCGCCCTGTACAAGGCCCTGACCGCCGTCTTCCTGGCACAGGTGTACAGCGTGCCCCTGGGCGTCCCGGAGTACCTGACCGTCGTGGTGACGGCGACCCTCGCGGCTCTGGCGGGCGTCGGCGTGCCCGGGAGCTCGCTGGTGACCACCCTCATCGTGCTGGGTGCCATCGGCATGGGGCCCCAGGCGGCGACGGGCATCGCCTTGGTTGCGGGAGTCGACCGCTTCCTCGACATGTTCCGCACGGGGGTCAACGTGACCGGCGACCTGACCGCGGCGGCGGTCGTGGCGAAGTCCGAGGGGGAGATCATTCGCGCGTAGACAACCGCCCTGGTCCACGGAGGGACTCGCGTTCCGAGAGGGACTCGACTCCGCCGACGGATCACGCGCGCTACCTCCGCTCCCGAGCCTGGCATATCTTCGCCTTCTATGATCAAGTCTCCGCGAGCCACTCGTCTCGCTTCGCTGTTGGTGGGCGTCTCCCTGGGGTCCGCGCCCGGGGCGATCGCCCAGGACTCGTCCCTCGGGGGTGGTGAGGAGTCGTTCGGCGCCAGGTCGCCAGCGCCCATGCCGCTGACCCGGCTGTCCGGTTCCATCGTGCTCGACGGCCGTCCCGACGAGGCGGCGTGGCAGAGCGTGCCGCTGCTGCCCGTCACCCAGTACGCCCCGGTCTTCGGCGCACCCCTCACCGAGGAGACCGAGATCCAGTTGGCGTACGACGAGGCCTACCTCTACGTGGCGGGACGGATGTACGACTCCGACCCAGGGGGCGTGCGCAGCGTCACGCTGTCCAGGGACCAGTACCGGGGCGACGACCTGTTTTCCGTCGTGCTCGACACGTTCAACGACAATGAGTCGGCCCTGTGGTTCACGGCGAGTCCGTCCGGCGTGCGCTCGGACCGCTCGGTGTCCAACGACGGCGAGTGGACCAACGGGTCGGCCATGAACGACAACTGGAACGCCCACTGGGACCTGGCCACCGTTTGGACCGAGGAGGGCTGGTTCGCCGAGATGCGGATCCCCTTTTCGAGTCTGGGATTCCAGGACGACGGCGGCCACGTGGAAATGGGCCTGATCGCGTATCGGTTCATCGCACGAAAGAACGAGCGGCAGACCTTTCCCGAGATTCCCCCGACCTGGCGGATGGGGTTCGCCAAGCCATCCCAGGGGCAGCGGGTGACCATGGAGGGGGTCTACGCCTCCAAGCCCGCGTACATCACTCCGTACTTGTTGGGCGGCGTGGAGCGGAGTGCCGAGCTCAACGTGGCCGAGACCGGCTACGACGTAACCGACGATCCCATCACCGAGGCCGGGTTGGACGTCAAATACAATGTGACCAACAACCTCACGTTGGACGTCACCGTGAATCCCGACTTCGGTCAGGTCGAGGCGGACTCGCTCCAGGTCAACCTGACCCGGTTTTCGCTGTTCTTCCCGGAGAAGCGCCAGTTCTTCCAGGAGCGGTCCGGGCTGTTCTCCTTCAACACCGGCGGCATCAGCCGGCTGTTCAACAGCCGTCAGATTGGGCTGAACCCCCTGGGTGATCCGGTCCGAATCATCGGCGGCGTGCGCCTCGTGGGCCGGCTGGGGTCGACGGACATCGGGTTCCTGAACATGCAGACCGCGGCACAGGATCTGCTCCCTTCCGAGAACTTCGGCGTGGCGCGGCTTCGCCGGCAGGTGTTCAACCCCTTCTCGACCGTTGGCGGCATGCTGACCACACGGGCGGACATGGACGGCGACTGGGGTGTCACCGCCGGATTCGATACCAGCATCCGGGTCCTTGGCGACGAGTACGTGACCCTGAAGTGGGCCTCGACCTTCGAGAGGGAGGAGGCCGACAGCCCCGCACGGACCCTTCTCGACGCCAGTCGCATCCTGGCCCGGTGGGAACGGCGCAACGAGGTCGGGTTCAGTTATTCCCTCGAGTATGTCCACTCGGGTCAGCAGTACCTCCCGCGCTTGGGGTTCGTGCTGCGGAACGACTTCGCCAACTTCCGGAACGGCCTTCAGTATCAGTGGTTTCAGAGCGCGTCGTCGATCCTGCGCACCATCAAGCTGGCCAATGAGGCGTTCGTCTTTCGCCGGGGCACGCTGGGGACGGTGGAGTCTGCCGCGATCACCCCTTCGTTGGAGTTCGAGACGAAGACGGGGCGGTCACTGACGCTGAGGTTGGAGAACACCTACGAGAGCGTGCTCGAGACGTTCTTCCTGTCCGGCGTCACCCCCGTGGTCCCCGGCGAGTACTGGTTTCACCAGGGCACAGCCAACCTCGATCTGGGCCGTAACGCCCTCCTACGCGGGGGCCTCTCGGTGCGCGCCGGCAGCTTTTACGACGGGTGGCGGGCCGGATTCGGTGGGGGCCCCACGCTGAGCCTGTCGCGGCACTTCGAGATCGGCGCCGGTTACGAGCTCAACGCCATCCGCTTCCCCGATCGCGACGAGGAGCTCAACGCCCACCTGGTCAGCTTCAAGGTCCAGGGGGCACTGGACATCCACTTCTCGGCCGCGGCTCTGCTCCAGTACAACAGCACCGTGGATCAGGTCAACGCCAACGTCCGCTTCCGTTACCACTTCCGCGAGGGCAGCGACCTCTGGCTGGTATTCAACGACGCGGTCAACACCGAGCGCGACGTGCTGGATCGGCCCCGGCTCCCCTTCTCGCAGGGCCGGAACCTCATGCTGAAGTACACCTACACGTTCATTCGCTAGTGAGGGGCGCAACCGCCCGGTAGCCACCGAAGCAGCGTACCCGGCGCAGTGCCTACCCCCTCCCGAGCCGCTCCAATGTGCCGGGCGGCATCCCGGGATCGTCCACGTCGATCCCGATGGACGCGAGGTAGGTTGACAGGTCCGGCCGTGCCCTCAAGAACACCGCCACGTTCTTGGGCTCGTACGCGTCGAGCTGCTCGTGCTCGCCGGGGTCCGACAGCATCCGGTGGACGGCAGACTTGTCCAGGAGCAGGTTCGCGTCGCTCGGAAAGCCCTCCAAGCTGCGGATCCCGCGGTTTCGGCGCAGCCGCACCGCCTCGAGGACGCGGTAGAGGCGGGTCTTGGATTGATAGAGCTTGGCCTGTGGGTAGGGACGGTAGTGCTTGGTGAACTCGCGCTCCGTGGCTAGTCCGCTTCGCGCCGCCTCGTCCAGGAGCCAACGGAGGGAGAGGTTCGCCAGGCCGTCCTTCACGTAGCCGCCGCCGACGTTGGAATGGACGCCCGGGAACCAACGCTGCTCGAGGGTCTGGCCCTCAGAGTGCCCGAGCCAGACCTCGGGGCGGAAATCGTACCGTTGCTCGTCGATGGCCAGGGCCTGCCGAGCATGACGGACGCATTGGGCAGGCTTCTCACCCACGTGGAAGGACCGCTCTCCGACCGAGGTCCCCCGCGAAGCCCGGAATCTGGATCCCAGCGCCATGACGGTGTCCCAGACGCCCAGGAACTCGATGACGACGGGCACGAGTGGCTCGTCGGGGCGGTGACCGGTCGCCGTGGTGACGTCGCCCGGCTCTCCCTGGCCCGAGGTCGTGATGTAGTGGCGGAAGAACAGCGGCATGAAGTACGCGTCGCCCTTGGCAGGAAGCCCGCCGAGCCAGTCCAGGAACCGGGTCAGCCCCCGAGCCTGGGCGGCGCCGCGGCTGAAGCCGAAGACGTAGACCTGATCGTCGGCCCGGTAGTTATGCACCAGGAACGTCGCCGCGTCTTCGATGTTGGCTTCGAAGCCCGCACCCCAAGCGCCGCCCAACACATTGTCGGACAGCCGCAACAGCGTGTTCGACGTGCCCGGGTACTTGCTGAGGGCGCCCACGCCGATGTCGTAGTAGGTGATCTGGTCCGCAGGAGTAGCCGGATCGTGGGGAAGGACGGCCCGGCAGACCTTCAGGGGGTTTGACGGCTTCAGCACCTCGCTCCCGTCGTCCCGCTCCTTGGCCTGGTACGGGCGGTTCCAGGTGCCGTCCAGGCAGAGCACGATCCGCTTGGCTCGATCCGTCATCAGTTCCTCCCAGGCGCGCGCTTTCCCCGAGGCGCCGGCGAGCGTCTTCGCTCGACGGCTCCGCAGGGAGTCGAGGTGGTGGGGGAGGGTGATCTGCCGGCACGATGATTGTGCCACGCGGCCCCGGCTCGGAGCAAGGAAAGCGGATCCCGACTGCGAGGACCTCGGGATGCGGCCCTGCCCACTTTCGTGTAGGCTTCAGCCCACGGAATCGCCCCGCCACTCTCATCTGGACGAAGCCGCATGCGCCCGCGCCCGTCTCCCCGCCTGCTCCCGCCCGTGCTGATCGCCGCCCTGCTGGTGCTCCCCAACGGCTGTGCCGACTCGGAGGGTCCAGTGGCCGATGCGACCACCTCGCAGCCGTCCACCATCCTGATCCGTGGCGGGCTGGTCCTGGACGGTACCGGGTCTCCCGGCCGGACAGCCCACGTGTTGCTCCGGGGGGAACGCATCGAGCGAGTCTCCGAGACGCCGATCCCGGCGGACGAGGCAGACCGGGTGATCGACGCTGCGGGAATGGTGGTGTCCCCCGGGTTCGTCGACTTGCACACGCACCTGGACCCTCTCCTCCGCCTGCCCGCGGCGGAGAGCCACGTGCGTCAGGGCGTCACGACCGCGCTGGGAGGGCCGGACGGCGGCGGCGCCTGGCCCATGGGCCCCTACCTGGATTCGGCCCAAGCGGTCGGGGTGGGGATGAACGTGGCGTTCCTCACCGGACACAACACCATCCGCCGCGCTGTCATGGGTCTGGAGGACCGCGCGCCCACGCCGGAGGAGCTCGCCCGCATGCAGTCCATGGTGACCGTGGCCATGGAAGACGGCGCCTTCGGCATCTCCACCGGTCTCAAATACCTCCCGGGCGCCTTCTCCGACGTGAACGAAGTGGTGGCCCTGTCTCAGGCAGCGGCCGCCGCGGGGGGGATCTACACCTCGCACTTGCGGGAGGAGGGCCTGGGGTTGCTGGAGGGTGTGGCCGAGGCCCTGGAGATCGGCCGGCGTGCGTCCATTCCCGTGATCCTCACCCATCACAAGGTGGTGGGCCAGCCAATGTGGGGATCTTCCACCGTCACCCTGGCGATGGTGGACTCGGCGCGGGCCGCCGGCACCGACGTCATGATCGATCAATATCCCTATACTGCCAGCTACTCGGGAATCGGCATCCTCGTGCCTGCCTGGGCCATGGCGGACGGGGAGTCGGCCTTTCTGCGCCGCGCCGACGACCCGGTCCTGGGGGACTCGGTCCGGACCGGAATCGTCTTCAACATCGTGAACGACCGGGGCGGCAACGACCTCCGGCGCGTGCAACTGGCCCGCGTCGAGTGGCAGCGGGATCTGGAAGGCCGGACGCTGCACGACTGGGCCATGGACAAGGGCCTGCCACCCACACCGGAGACGGGCGCGGAGCTCGTGATCGAGGCGATCCGAAACGGGGGCGCCTCGGCCATCTACCACGTCATGGACGAGCAGGACGTGGCCCGCATCATGGCCCATCCCTGGACGGCCATCGGCTCCGACGGACGCCTCACGCAACCGGGCGAAGGCCACCCCCATCCGCGTTGGTACGGGACCTTCCCGCGGGTCCTGGCTCGCTACGTCCGGGAGCAGGGCCTCCTCACCCTGGAGGATGCGGTCCGGAAGATGACGGCGCTGCCCGCCTGGCGGATGGGACTCAGGGAGCGGGGCGAGCTCAGGGAGGGATGGTACGCCGACGTGGTCGTTTTCGACCCCGAGACCGTCCTGGACCAGGCGACCTTCGAGGATCCTCACCAGTATCCCGAGGGGATCCCGTGGGTCATCGTGAACGGGCAGGTGGCGGTGGAGGATGGGGCCTTCCGGGACGTGCGAAGCGGGCGCGTGCTCCGGTGGGGCGAGGACTCGCGGGCGGCGGCAGGTGATGGCGGGGGCAACTGACGCGGTGTGCTCGCGCCAACGGCGCGGACCCCCTCCAGCCGCTCGGATCGGGGAGCTCCCCCCGCAGGCTCCCGGACGTCACGTGACCGCCGCCTCCCTCCGCGGGGCGCCCCTCGAGGTCGTCGGGGCGACGCCGGCGTTGCCCGACCCCGGGCCTTTTTTCTGGTCGTCCAGGTGAAAGCGCTGTACTCTGTGGGATGTCTGGTGGATCGGACCGCGGCAGGCCCGGTCTGACCCGCCGACGTCCAGAACGTTGGGGCGCACCGCCCAGGGGGAGCTGAAGAGAGGGACAAATGAATTCGCTGCCTCCCGCGCTGATCATCGCTTGCCTGCTGCTGGTGTGGGCGGTGCCGGACTCCAGGCATGATGTAGCCTGGCAGGGGGTGGTCGAGCACCCGGCGCTGCCGGGATCTTCCGCTCTCGCATCCGCATCCAGCCTCCCGCCTGCCGGGCGGAAGGACCCGGAGTCGCCGGCTGACGAGGCGGAGGACGCCGTGATCCGGCGGTACTGCGTGCGGTGTCACAACGACCGACGTCTCCGCGGGAACCTGTCCCTCGAGGCGTTCGAGACCGCGTCGGCCTACGAGAACGCCGCGGTCGCGGAGAAGATGATCCGGAAGCTCCGGGCCGCCATGATGCCACCACCGAGGAGTCCGCGGCCCGGCGGCGACACGCTGCAGGCACTGGTGGAGCTGTTGGAGACCCGGATCGACGAGGCTGCCGCCGCGAACCCGATTCCCGGTGGACGGCCCTTCCAACGACTCAACCGGGCCGAATACCGGCGCTCCATCAAGGACCTCCTGGACCTGGACGTGGACGCCGGTGACTACCTGCCGCTGGACACGAAGAGTGCCAACTTCGACAACATCGCCGACGTCCAGATGGTTTCGCCGACGCTCCTGGACGCCTACTTGAACGCGGCCGCCGAGATCAGCCGCCTGGCGGTGGGCAACGTCGCGGCCACGCCGAGCGAGACCCAGTACCGGGTTCCACGGTGGGTGTCACAGGTGGAGCGTGTCGACGGCGCGCCGTACGGCACGCGAGGCGGGACGTCCGTCGTCCACAACTTCCCCGCCGATGGCGAGTACGTCTTCCGGGTCTCGTTTCACCACGAGACGACGGGCACCGTGGTAGGGAACGGCCGATCCGCGCTCCACACGGCCGAGACGCCCGAGCAGGTGGAGATCTCCATCGACGGCGAGCGCGTGGCCCTCCTGGACCTGGACCGGTGGATGCACGTGTCCGACCCGGACGGCGTGAACATGCGCACGGAGCCGATCCTCGTCCGGGCCGGGCCCCAGAGGGTCACGGCCGCCTTCATCCAACGGTCCGAGGGTCCGGTGCAGGACCTGGTGTCGCCCCACGACTGGTCGTTGGCCAGCACGGCCATCGCCGGCACGTACGGTGTGCTGTCCCTGCCCCACCTGCGCGATCTGGTCGTCGGGGGACCGTTCGCGGCGAGCGGAGTGTCCGACACGCCGAGCCGCCAGAGGATCTTCACGTGCCGACCCCAGGCACCGGACGAGGAGCGGCCCTGTGCCCAGGCGATCGTCACGGAGCTGGGGGCCAAGGCGTTCCGGCGCCCCCTCACCGCCGCCGACCGCGTCGCACTGATGTCGTTCTACGATGAAGGGGCGGCAGACGGCGGCTTCGAGGTGGGCGTCCGCACGGCGCTGGAGGCCATGCTGGCCAGTCCCCACTTCGTCTTCCGCTTCGAGGAGCCGCCCGGCGCGGTGGAGGCGGGCGAGACCTACCGCCTGGGCGACGAGGACCTGGCCGTGCGACTGTCGTTCTTCCTGTGGGGGGCCCCACCCGACGACGAGCTGGCGGCGGCGGCGGCCCGGGGAGAGCTGTCCGACCCCGAGGCGCTCGAGGCCCAGACCCGCCGCATGCTGGCAGACCCCCGGGCCGAGGCGTTGGGAACCCGGTTCGCCGCCCAGTGGCTCCGTCTCCAGGACCTGGACAAGATCCACCCCGACGTGCGGCTCCAGCCGGACTTCCACCAGCAGCTGGCGGACGCCATGCGCCGTGAGACCGAGCTGTTCTTCTACAGCCTGGTGCGCGACGACCGAAGCGTGCTCGATCTGTACGAGGCCGACTACACGTACCTGAACGAGCGACTCGCCAGGCACTACGGCATCCCGGGAGTGACGGGCGAGCACTTCCGGCGCGTGACGTACCCCGACGAGACCCGCCGCGGCGTATTGGGCCACGGGAGCATCCTGACCATGACGTCCCACGCGGGCCGGACGTCGCCCGTGCTGCGGGGCAAGTGGGTCATGGAGGTGCTCCTGGGCACGCCGCCGCCTCCACCACCGCCGGGCGTCCCCGACCTGGAGGAGACCGAGGGCTCGGCCGACGGCCGGTTCCTGACCACCCGGGAGCGGATGGAGCAGCATCGCGCGAACCCGACGTGCAGCTCCTGCCACCGATTCATGGACCCCATCGGCCTGGCGCTGGACAACTTCGACGTTACGGGCCGGTGGCGGATTCGCGAGAACGGTAGGCCCCTGGACACGCGCGGTGAGCTCTACGACGGCACTCCGGTGGCGAGCCCGGCGGACCTTCAGAAGGCGCTGCTCCAGCGCCCGATCCCGCTGATCCGGACGTTCGCCGAGAACCTCATGGCCTACGCCCTGGGCCGTCGAGTGGAGTACTACGACCAGCCGAAGCTCCGGGCCATCGTCCGCGACGCCGAAGCGAACGGATACCGCATGTCGTCGTTCATCCTCGGCGTCGTTCAGAGCGACGCATTCCAGATGCAGACGGCTGGCATGGTTGCCCAGAGCGTGGATCAGGACGAGCGACCGTAGGCTCTCGACGCTGACGACGACGGCCATGCACTGACGAGCGGACGCCAGGCGCCGGCGAACGGAGGCCGAGCCGGCGAGATGCGGCAAACCGCTGGAGATCGAGCCAGGAACCTGAAGAGACCCGGAGATCCATGGACTTCATAACGGGAAAACACATCCCGCGCCGGACCTTCCTGCGGGGCATGGGTGCCACCGTCGCGCTGCCGTTCCTCGACGCCATGGTCCCTGCGGGGCGCGGTTGGTCGGGCAAGGAGCTCGAGCGGACCCGGTTCGTGGCCATCGAGCAGGTCCACGGCGCTGCGGGAAGCAATGAGTGGGGCGCCACCCAGCACCTGTGGGCGCCCGCCCAGGTGGGGCGTGACTTCGACCTCACCTCCAGCGCCCTGAGCCCGCTGGAGGCGTATCGGGACTACCTGACGATCGTGAGCAACACGGACGTCCGGATGGCCGAAGCGTCGGATCCCAAGGAGATCGGAGGAGACCACTTCCGCTCCAGCGCCGTCTTCCTGACCCAGTCCCATCCCAAGCAGACCGAGAGCTCGGATGTTCGGGTCGGGACCTCGATGGACCAGTACTATGCCCAGCGGTTCGGCCAGGACACCGCCATTCCTTCCATGCAGCTCTGCATCGAGAACGTGGATCAGGCCGGCGGCTGCGCCTACGGCTACGCGTGCGTCTACACGGACACGATCAGCTGGGCCTCACCGACCGAGCCGCTCCCCATGATCCGGGATCCCCGGGTAGCCTTCGACCAGCTCTTCGGGGCCGGCGGGACACCGGAGGAGCGGGCCGCTCGCCGCCGCACCAGCAAGAGCATCCTCGACTGGATCGCCCGGGACGTGGCCGAGCTGAGGATGGCCCTGGGTCCCAACGACCTCGAACGGCTGGAACGCTACCTGGACAACGTTCGCGAGCTCGAGCGGCGCATCCAGAGCGTGGAGACCCGGAACACTAGCGGCGAGCCCAGGGAGCTGCCCGAGGCACCCGCAGGCGTGCCCGACTCGTTCAGCGAGCACGTCAAGCTCATGTTCGACCTGCAGGCTCTCGCCTTCGCCACGGACGTGACCCGTGTCTTCTCGCTCAAGCTGGGCCGGGACGCGTCGTCCAGGGTCTACCCGGAGAGTGGCACCGACACCCCGTTCCATCCCGCGTCTCACCACGGCGGGAGAGAGCAGGCGGTCCTGGACTTCTACAAGCTCAACAAGTACCACGTGAGCACGCTCCCATACTTCCTCGAGAAGCTCGAGAGCATCGACGAGGGCGGCACCCATCTACTCGACAAGACCATGATCGTGTACGGGTCGCCCATGGCCGACGGCAATCTGCACAACCATCGGCGCTGTCCGCTCATCGTCCTGGGCGGCGCCAACGGAAAGCTGCACGGCAACGTGCACATCGAGGCCTCCGACGGGACGCCCATGGCCAACGTCATGCTCGGTCTGATGCACGAGCTGGGCCTCGACGACATGGAGAGCTTCGGCGACAGCACCGGGGAGCTCTCGCTTTCGGTGCCAGCGTCGAGGGGCTGAGAGAGCGTGCGATGACGAAGTCCCGACTGCGTGTGGGCGTCCTGGGCGCCCTGGGACTCGGCCTTCTGGGTTGGGTCGTCGCACCGCCGGAGGCTCCCGTGGCCGATGCCGCCATGCGGGACGACGCCCAGGCGGTGCGGTCCCTGCTCGAGGCCGGCGAAGACGTGGATGCCGCGCAGGGCGACGGCATGACCGCGCTCCACTGGGCGGCGGAGCACGGCGACCCGGAGCTGGCGGCGCTGCTCATCGATGCCGGCGCCGAGGTGGAGCCGGTGACCCGGCTCGGGGACTACCGGCCTCTCCACCTGGCCAGCAAGGGCGGTCACGCCGCAGTCGTCACCGCCCTGCTGGAGGCCGGGGCGGACCCTGCCCTCGCGACCGCCAACGGCGGCACCACGCCCCTCCACTTCGCCGCGGCCTCCGGGAGCGTGGGAGCCGTGGAGGCGCTGTTGGAGCACGGTGCCGCCGTAGACGCCACCGAGGTCGCCTGGGGGCAGACCCCCCTCATGTTCGCCGCCGCGGCGGGCCGGGTCGACGCCGTTCACGCGCTGCTCGACGCAGATGCCGACCCATCCCTCGTGGCGACCGTCGTGGACCTTCCCAGCCGGGACCGGGAGGACCGGGCGGACCAGCGGCTCAGGACAGAGCGTATGAGGGCGCTGCAGGAGGGCGGCGTGGTGGCCAGCGAGGGTACCCGGCCCGGCCCCGAGCTACCCGCGGAGCCCACCCCGGCCGTTACGGCCGAGCTGAACGAGGGGCAGCGGGATCGGGTCCCCCAGCCCATCTCCCACGCCGAGCTGGTGGGCGGATACGGAGGCCTGACCGCGTTGCTCATGGCGGTGCGGGAGGGGCACACCGCCACCGCCCTGGCCCTGCTCGATCGAGGCGCGGAGCTCGACGGTGTCGGCGCGGGGGACCACACCAGCCCCCTGCTCATGGCCACCATCAACGGGCACTTCGACCTGGCGAAGCTCCTGCTGGAGCGAGGGGCGGATCCCACGATCACCAGCGATGCCGGCGCTACCCCCCTCTACGTCACCCTGAACACGCAGTGGATCCCCAAGTCGCGGCACCCCCAACCCACGCACGCGACCCAGCAGCAGGTGACGTATCTGGAGCTGATGGAGGCCCTGCTCGATGCCGGAGCGGACCCCAACGCCAGGCTCACGAAGCAGCTCTGGTTCACGACGTTCGGGGACGACTACCTGCGCGTGGACCGCATGGGTGCGACACCCTTCTGGCGGGCCGCCTACGCGCTGGACATGGAGGCCATGCGGCTCCTGGTCGCCCGGGGCGCCGATCCGCACATCCCGACCGTGAAGACGCCGGAGCGGCGCTTCCGGGGTGGGCTGGGCAGCACCGGTGAGTCCGATCCGGACGCAGACCCGTCGGGTCTTCCTCCCGTGCCCGTCGGGGGGCCGGGCGTCTGGCCCATCCACGCCGCCTCCGGCGTGGGGTACGGCGAGGGCTTCGCGGCCAACATCCACCGGCACGTGCCTCACGGCTGGCTTCCCGCCGTGAAGTACCTGGTCGAGGAGCTGGGCGCCGACGTGAACGCCCGGGATCACAACGGCTACAACCCCGTCCACCACGCGGCGGCCCGCGGCGACAACGAGCTGATTCTCTACCTGGTGGAGCAGGGTGCCGACGTGACCGCCGTGAGCCGGCGCGGGCAGAGCACCGCCGACATGGCCAACGGTCCCGTCCAGCGGATCTCGCCCTTCCCCGAGACCGTGGCGCTCCTCGAGAGCCTGGGGTCGAAGAACAACCACAACTGCGTGTCCTGCTGACGGCGAGCTCGTCACCCGGGCCCGTCCAGCGGCTCCCCCAGCATCTTCGTTGCCACGCTGCCGGCCGGTCCGTAGGACCGTCAGCTCGCCGCGCTCAACGAGGACGCCGCTCCACCGTGGTCGTGTCGGACGTCGTCGTGTCCGGAACGCTCGCCGTGTCGGGCCGCGCCGAATCCGACTCGGCCTCGCTGGGCGGCGGGAGCGTGTCCGGCGGGACGGCCCGAGCCGTGTCGCGTCCGCCCAGCAGTCCGCGGAAGAGGCCCTGCGCCCGATCCTCGAGGGCCTTGCGTTGGCGCTCGAGCTCCGACTGCACCTGGGCTTCCGCCTCCTCCTGGACGGCCTCAGTGACCGCCCGGCCGGTGCTCGTGGCGTCGACCGTGAACGAAGGTGCGGTAAGGGTTCCCCCGATGCCGAAGTAGGTCCGCACCGGCTCGTCTCTGCCCTGGAGGCGCTCCAGCACGTCTCGGCCCAAGCCCGCGCTCACCAGGGCGTCGGCATCGAGGCGGTCGGCCGGAATGTCCATGCCCACCCTCAGATCCAGCGTGCCGCCGAGCCCGAGCGTGCCTCCGACCACCAGCTCGGTAGAGCCCGTCCGTAGCGTCGTCTCGGAGAGTACCACGGCCCCGTTCCGCAAGGCGAAGGGCGTGTCCCAGTCCTGGACGCGCGGGGCGGTCAACTCGGGGAAGCCCGACAACCGGGCGAGCTCCCGGAATACCGGAACCGCCTGGAAGCCGCCGCCCGTCAGGGCGATGTGGCCGAGACCGCCCAGCGTCTCGGGCCCGGGCAGCATCAGGCGATCGAGTGTTCCGGCGAACTGGAGCTGGAGCCCCAGCGTTCCCTCCACGAACGGGCCCAACGGTGTGGTCAGACCCAGGAGTCCGGGGGCGGCAACGTCACGGACCGAGAGCGTGAACGCGAAGGGCTGCTCGTCCTGCTCGACTCCCAGGGCCAGATCCACCGTGGCGTCGATGGCACCGCCGAACGCCTCCAGCCGGGTCTCGGACACCCTGACCAGGTCCGGGGCCAGCTCGACGCGGGCCCGCACGTTCTCCAGCCGGTAGCGCGGATCCTCGATCACGCCAATGCGGACCTGGACGAGCCCCGCGATGGGAAGCGAATCCGGGCGCGCCAGCTCGAGGTCGCGGGCCGCGTCCTCGGGGGAGCGGCCGGCCACCGACAGGCCGCCGACCCGAGCGAACGCGACTCGGCCGTAGGTGAGGGCTGTGTCCGTGGGCTCCTCGGCCCGCAGGGCAGCCAGGTCGAGATGGTCGGCTTCCACCGTGCCCTCGAAGTAGGGCACCCGAGCGGTGTCCACGGCGGCGGTCCAATCCCGGACGGCCCCCGTGACCGACAGCCGGTCCTGGCCGAGGACGACGGGCAGCTCCAGGAGACGTACCGCCTGTCCGTCGAGCCGAACGGTGCCGGACGGGATGTCCACGGGCACGCCCAGCGCCGGGTGCACCACCCGGACACCGTCGAGGTCGACGGAGCCGTCGAGGCGAGTCGCGTCGGGGTCGGCGGCGGTGCCGGAGGCGAGCACGCGGGCCGTGGCCCGTCCGGCCGCGTCCAACTGCTCCGCCGCTGCGGACAGCTCATCGAGCCTGGCCAGATCCACGCCTCCGACCAGGTTCAGGGCGAACGGCCGGCCTTCGCCGAGGCCGATGACGCCCGTCACCGAGAACGGCTCGTCCAGGAGGAAGCCGGCGAGGTCTTCTACGTGCACGCTGTCGCCACGGACGTCCAACGTTCCCGCCACCCCTGTGACGATGGGGTCGCCACCGGACGCCTCCATCCGGCCCTCGGCCACCGCCACGCTGCCAGAAACGTCGGGTCGGCCGTCGGGTCCGAGGGCCCCCACCACGCGTAGGTTCACCGTCAGTCCCGCATCCACGGGCCCTGGTAGCGCCTGGGTGACCGAGTCCGGCAGCGCGGCCAGCAACTGCCCGAGACGGAGGTCATCGGCACGGACGGCCAGGTCCACCCGGCGCTCCGGGTCCTTCACCCCCTCGATGCGGCCCGACAGGCCCAGCTCCGCCTCCGCCAGGTGGATGGCGGCCTCGCCGACCACCAGGGTCCCGAAGTCGTCGTCGGCCGTCACGTCGAAGCGCGTGGCGGCCTCCACCCCGGAGAAGTGCGGAATGCCGCCGCCCTCCGCCGACAGAGTGCCGCCACCCGTGCCCTCGAATCGCCAGCCTTCCGGCCCGCCCTGGACCGAGGCCTCCATGTCCAACCGGGTCAGGTCGAGACTCGCGGAGCCTGCCGACCTGTACGAGAGCCAGCCGTCCTCGAGCAGGATCTCCTGAATGTCGAGTCGCACCGGCGCCGCGTCCTCGTCAGGCGCGTCGCGGCTCTGTGGGGACAGGTCGCCGTAGTTGGACGTGCCGTCGGCGGCGGCCCGCAGCGCCACACGCGGGGACCTCAACCGGAGCTGTCCGACCTCGACCCGACGTTGGAGGAGCGGAAGCAGCCTCACCCGCAGCCGCGCCTCCTCGACGTACGCCAACTCCGCCGCCAACCCAGTGGGATCGGCTACCGTGACGTCGCGCAGTTGGATGCCCACGGGCAGAAGCCCGACGCGGATGGAGCCGATCTGGACGTCCCGGTTCACCGTGGCCGCCGCCCGGGGCTCGATCCAATCTGCCAGGCGCTCCGGGTCGAGGAAGCGGGCGAGGAGTAACGAGGCGGCCCCGTAGGCCAGGCCCATCGCCACGACGAGGGCCACCCCGATCCTCAGCAAACGCGTGAACGTCCGGGGGGGTGAAGCCGAGAAGGTCCGGGGCGTGTCCGTCATGGTGGAGCGTTCGGCGGTCTCTGGGCCAGCGTCCGGGAGTCGCATGACGTCTACACCCGAGCGGTTGGATCGGTCGAGATGCGTGTGGTGACGCAGCCCTTCCACGCCGCGCGGTGGACGATCTGGCAGGCCGGCGCGCCATGCGGCGCTGCACGACTTCGCTCGGCCCGCGTTCGCTTGGCCCGCGCGCGCCGTGACGGGGTGCGCGATTCAACGACCGGATTCTCGGGAGGCGCGGCGGCGAGGTGTCAAGCAAACTTGGCACGCTGGTCCCAAGCTGGTAGTGTAAAGTGTACTTGTCACTCGATTCACCGAAGAGCATGTCCGAGCGCGTTCGCACCCGCATCAAGGAACACCGTCTCGACCGCGGCCTGACCCAGGAGGCGCTGGCCCGGGCCGTGGGGGTCTCTCGACAGAGCATCAACTCCATCGAGAGGGGCAGATACACCCCCAGCCTGGCGCTGGCGCTGCGGTTTGCCAGGGTCTTCGAGTGCCCGACGGAGGAGCTCTTCGAGCTGGAAGGATAGGACTGCCATGATCGACAGCGCTCTCGCCACCCTGTTCGGCGCGGAGGAAATGGACGAACGATTCGTCGCCCACCGGTACTACTCGAGCCGCATTGCCCTGGTCGTAGGGATGCTGCTTATCGTGGGGTGGTTCATGTACGACCTCTACGCCCACGACTTCTTCCACACGGATCTCGCAATCATCGCCGGTGTCATGGCGGCGGCCAAGCTCGCGGCGATGGCGTTCTTCCGCCTGACACGCTAGGGCCCCGAAACACCCGCTCTCCGGTTTCGTAGTGGGCAACGGGTAGGGCACACGACACCACCGGGGAGGGCGGGATGACCACGATCGTCCAGGATCTCAAGTACGGGCTGCGGATGCTGCTCAAGGCGCCCGTCGTCTCAACCGTGGCGGCGCTGTCCCTGGCGCTGGGGATCGCTGCGAACGCATCCATGTTCTCGATCCTGAACGCGTGGTTCTTCGAGCCGCTACCCTACCACGATCAGGACGGCCTCCTCATCCTGCGGGAAGGTCGCCAGGGCGAGAGCATCGAGATGGCGTCCGGCGCCTCGATCCCCAACTTCCGCGACTACGTGGAGGCCAGCAGCACCTTCGCGGCGGCCACCGCCTACACGCTGGAGAATGCCAACCTGACGGGGACCGACGTGCCCGAGCGGCTCCAGGTCGTCGTTGCCACGCCCGAGCTCTTCGACGTGTTGGGCGTGCCGCCCGCCATCGGGCGGGGATTCAGGCGAGAGGAGGGAGCAGAAGGACTCGGCAACGTGCTCGTATTGCAGCACGACTTCTGGGAACGGCGCTTCTTCGGGGATCGTGACATCCTCGGGCAGACCATGACGCTGGACGGGACGACGTATACGATCGTGGGCGTCACGCCTCCCGAGTTCGACATGATCCCCGCCAATGTGCAGGCCTTCCGGCCCACCGACTTCATGGACCGGATGGACCAGCGCGCCGGCCGGGGCTACATCGCCATCGCGCGGCTGCGGCCCGGCGCCACCCTCGAGCAGTCCCAGCTCGAGCTGGCCGGGGTCTCGACACGCCTGGCGACCGAGTTTCCGGATGCCAACCGTGGCTGGGAGCTTCGCATGATGGGACTCCGGGAGTTCTTCCCGGGCCCCACCGACACGAAGCTGATGATGATCCTCACCGCCGTGACCCTCTTCGGCCTGATGATCGCCTGCGCCAACGTGGCCAACCTGTTGTTGGGGCGGGCCGAGCTGCGGCAACGCGAGGTGGCGGTGCGCACGGCCCTGGGTGCTGGCCGCACCCGGATTCTCCGGCAGCTCCTGACCGAAAGCGTGACGTTGGGCACGATCGCGGGCGCCGTGGGCGTCGCGCTTGCGATCTGGATCGTCCGCTGGATACAGTCGGCCATGCCCGCCGAGATGCCCCGGGCCATGATGCCCGACCTGGCTCCCGAGGTGGTGGCGGTCACGCTGATGGTCGCCGTGGGGGCCGGCGTGCTCTTCGGACTGGCGCCCGCATTCACGGCGGCACGGGCCGATCTCAGAGAGTCCCTGGGCGGAGGGGCCCGGGGGGGGACGGCGGGACGGCGGCGCAAGCGCCTCCGTAACGCCTTCGTGATCGGCGAGTTCGCGGTGGCGCTCTCGCTCCTCACCGGGGCGGGCTTCCTGGTGAACGTGTTCAGCGCGCTGAACGACGCTGATCCCGGCTTCAATCCCGAGGGACTCCTGACCTTCCAGGTGTCCGTGCTCGACGATCGCTACGCCGAGGACACGGAGGTCATGGCGTACGAGACGGAGCTGATCCGGGTGCTCGGCACCGTGCCCGGGGTCCAGGACGTCGCGGTCATGGCCAGCCTGCCCAGAGGCCGGGGGAACCCCATGACCCGCTACACCGTGGACGGGCGCCCCACGCCGGAACCCACCGAGCAGCCCGAAGCCAGCTTCCAGATCGTGAACCCGGCATACTTCTCCACCATGGAGATCGCCCTCCGCCAGGGCCGCCTGCTCCAGGAGTCGGACCGGGAGGACGCTCAGAAGGTGGCGGTCGTGAGCCAGGCTCTCGCGGACCGGGAGTTCCCCGACGAGGATCCCCTGGGCAAGACCCTCACCGTTCGCGACGAGTCCCGCGTCATCGTGGGCGTGGTCGAGGACATTATGCAGGAGCGCATCGCCATCGCGGGCCGGCAGGGCGAGGCCATCTACCTGCCTTTCTCCCAGTACCCAGTGCGGAACCCCAGCTTCGCGCTCAGGACCAACGCAGACGACCCGGCCTCCCTGGCTGGCGACGTGCGCCAGGCGATCTGGTCGGTGGAGCCCGACCAGCCCATCGCCCTGCTGCGCACGTTCGAGGCCCACCAGCGGGAGTCGCTGGCCGGCCCGGAGGCGATCTCGTCCTTCCTCATGGTGATCGGAGGGATCGCGCTGCTGTTGGCCGCCATGGGCATCTACGGCGTCATGAACCACGCCGTCGCTCAGCAGCGCCGCGAGATCGGCATCCGCATGGCCCTGGGAGCCCAGCAAAAGTCCGTGGTGGGCATGGTGACGCGCACCGGCCTGACGCTGGCGGGGGCGGGGATGCTCGTCGGGCTCCCCCTGGCCTGGCTCATGTACCGGGGCGTCCAGAACGCCTTGAACCTGTTCGAGAGCGACTTCGGGTTCGGTATGGCGGGTTGGGTGGCCCTGGCGCTGGGTGGTGCCGCGCTGGTGTCCGTGCTGCTCCCCGCGGCGAAGGCGAGTGGCGTGGAGCCGGTCATGGCGCTACGGGAGGATTGAGCGACCGGAGCCGTTCATGTCCTGGAGCCGGCGAAGGCCGCGAAGGCGCAGGCCGCCTGCCACCGGCTTGACCGGCCTGACGGCTATCGCGGTTCCAGCCCTATGCCTCTGCGCACCCCTCCAGCTGGGCGCTCAGGAGACCGAGAGACCGACGGGGCTGGCCGCGTTCGGTCTGGAGTCGGCGGGAGCAGTGGGAGGATCGCTGGTCGGTGTCGGTCTGGGCATCCTCATCGCTCAACCAGACGACTGTGGCGAGGACCTGTCGTGCACCCTGAACGATGTGGCCCTGGTGGGCCTGTCCAGTGCGGTGGGGGCGGCCGCTGGCGACTTCCTGGTGGGGCGGCTTGCCCGTACGGACCCTGATCTACTGGGCGCCGCCGTGGGTGCGGCCGTGGGAGCCGTAGCCGGCGCAGGCCTCCTGAAACTGCTGGAGGAAGCGGGCACCGGGGCCAACGAGGGTGCGGCCGCCGTGATCTCGTTCAGCGTGACCCAGGGCCTCCTCACCGCCGCCGGATCCAGAATCCTGGCCGCGATTCGGTAGGGCCTCAGGGGTGTGTCCGCTCGGAGGCGGAGGCGGAGGCGGAGGTCAGGATGGCCCGGTGGTCGCCCTCGTCGACCCCGGTCACGCGGTCAGGCGACGTGAAGCCCAGGTGCTGGGTCTCCCAGAGCCGGAAGTACAGCGGGCAGCCGAGCAGCAGGTCCTCGTGTGGACCGGACGCCACCAGCCGGCCGTCCTCGAGGACCAGGATCCTGTCCGCCCCTCTCAGCGTTGACAACCTGTGGGCCACGATGAAGGTGGTTCGTCCCTGCATCAGGTGGTCGATGGCACGCTGCACCCGCTCCTCCGAGAGGGAATCGAGGCTCGCCGTGGCCTCGTCCAGGAGGAGGATGGGGGCTTCCTTGAGCAGGGCCCGAGCGATGTTGACGCGTTGAGCCTGTCCCACCGAGATCTCCCGGCCGCCCCGGCCGAGCAGCGTATCGTAGCCGTCCTCCAGTGCCAGGATCTCGTCATGGATCTCGGCCGCCTTGGCGGCTTCGACGACCTCGTCGACGGACGCGCCCGGCCGTCCGCAGGCGATGTTGTCGAGCACGGACGCCGAGAACAGGAAGGGCTGCTGCGTCACGATGGCCACGCTCTGGTAGACGTCCGCCGACCGGTACTCCCGCAGGTTGCGCCCGTCTGTGCGGACGGACCCGTCGGTGGGATCGTAGAAGCGAGCCACCAGGCTCAGGATCGTGGACTTTCCCGCGCCTGACGGGCCGGCGATTCCGATCGTCTCCCCCGGCGCCACGTCGAAGGACACACCCCGCAGCACGTCCTGCTCGGCGTAGGAGAAGCGGACCTGGTCGAAGGAGACCTGTCCGGACGCCAGCTCCTGCGGGACTGCACCCGGGGGGTCGGCCACGTCGGGACGCTCGCGGAGGAGGTCCTCGATGCGGTCCAGCGCCGCGCCCTGCCGCTTGACCTGGACGTACGCGGCGTTGACCGAGTTCAGCGGCGTGTGCAGCGCCCGGATGGCCATCAGGAAGGCGAGCAACGACGGCCAGGACAGGGCCCCGCTCATGACCTGGAACCCGCCGGCAACCACCACGATCACCAGGCTGAGTCCGGAGAGTGACTGGAGCACCACCCGCGACATGGCACGGATGCGGACCATCTCGATGAGCGCGTCGAAGTGCGCGCTCCCCTTCCGCACGGCCTCCCGGGCCGCCGCCCCCTCACCGTGGTAGACCTTCGTGACCCGGATCCCCCGGAGGATCTGGAGAACCGCGTCGAAGAGGGCATAGCGGGTCTCGCGGACCTCGAACGACTTCTCCCGCGTCGCGCGGCCGATCATCAAGAGCGGGAACACGCCGAGGGGCAACGCCAGAAGGGCGAAGAGCGTGAGGGCCGGGGAAAGCATGATCGCCGCGAAGAGCAGGCCCACGGTCACCATGCCGTCCAGGAACATGCGGGCGTAGGAAAGAACCACTTCCCGCAGTGACGCGACGTCGGAACGCACGGCCTGGATGATGTCTCCGTGACTCTGGCGCTCGACGAAGGAGACGGACAGGGACAGCACCTGTCGGACCAGCCGCTCCATGACCCCCAGCTCGAGGACCTTGACGATCCGTTGCTGCGTGACCGAGTTGTCGTAGCGGAGCAGGCTGGCGCCCACGTACGTACCCAGGAGCAGGGCCGCGACGGTCCACAGCGCCACACCGGGCCCCAGCACCTCGGCTGCCCGCGAGGCCATGCCCCCGTCCCCTCCCAGCACCCCCGACAGGAACTCCTTGACGAGTAGGATCCCTGCCATGGTCAGGACGGACTCTCCCAGCGACGTGACCACGAAACGGCCCATGAGCCGCCGCTGACGGCGGAAGAGACTCTTGATGTGCGGCCAAGCCGGAATCTGCATCGGCACCTGTCGCGTGGATGCCACAGTCGCGTGGCGGGCGATCGGTCAGCGCCGGGCAGCCGGTCCGGCCGCGGATGGCCTCGGCGCCGACGTCGTTGTCGGCCTGGCCGGAACCGTCCCTGTGGACATGCATAGCCCTCGCTGCGTCACCCGCGACCGCCCCGAAGCGGGCGGGCATCGGGAAAGTGCACGGATCATGCCGCGGTTCCCACCAGGTGCCCGGAGCGCGACACGGTCGAGCGAGGGACGTGTGAAGGAGCCAGACACCATAAACCGAAGCCGTTCAACCCGTTGTCGAACGCCGTCGGTGAAGGGGCACGGTGCTTGCCTTCGCCTGGTCCCAGTGGGAGACGTCCCGCCGATCATCTTCGACACCGAGGGTCCGCAACCGCATGAGCCCGGGCATCAGGTCCATTCTTCCCCGTCAGCGTCTGGACGCTCACGAGCGCCTGCTGGTGGCGCTGGTTCGACGCACCGGCGATCCCGACGCACCCCTGGTCGGTCTGGAGGCCATGAAGGAACGGCCCGTTCGGGAGGCCTTCCACCGCCTCGCTCAGGAGCACGGGGTGCTGGGCCTGGCACTGCGCCACCTCCAGCGTGCGCGCCTGGAGAGGGTCGTGGGGCAGATGGCGGCGCAGGAGGTTCTCGAGCCCCTGCGTCTTCTGGAGCGGCAGGCCATGCTCTGGGACATGGAACGGGACCGTCTCGCCACGCTCTTCCACCGGAACGGGCCGTCCATGGTCCTCCTCAAGGGGGCGGCGCTTCGGGCGACGGTCATAGAGGACTCCGTGGAGCGATCTCTCAGCGACCTGGACGTTCTCGTCGAGCCGGAGCGGGTCGCCGACGCCATGGCCCTGGCCCGGCGCGCCGGCTACGAGCCGGAGTGGCCGGAGCAGGACCTCGATACCCTGATGGCCGGTCACTACCACGTTCCCATGGTGCACCGCAACGGATTCTGCTGTGAGATCCACTGGGGACTGGACGTGCCCGGCTCTCCGGTGGTGCCGGACGCTCGGGGCTTCTGGGCACGAGCGACGGATCGCCCGGGTCCCAACGGGTCGAGGCTGCGGGTCCCCTGTGCCGAAGACATGGTCCTTCACCTGGCTCATCAGTTCAAGGAAAGCGGTTTCACGCAGCTGAAGCGGGTCGTCGACATCCACCGGATCGTAAGCCACAGCCCGGAGTTGGACTGGCGGGAGCTGGCCCGGACCGCCCTGAGTTGCGGAGGGGAGCTGCGGCTGGCGTTGGCGCTACAGCTGGCCCGCACGATCCTGGGCACCCCGGTGCCCGACACGGCCATCGCCGAGCTGGACCTTCCCCCCCTGACACGCCTGCAGCTGGCGCTTCTGGACCCGGTTCACGCCACCATCACACGTCACGCCGCGGTCCGTCGCGCGGCGTATCGCTCCTTGCGGCTGTGGACGCTGACACGCTGGAGGGACCGGGTGGCGTTCCTGGTCGAGATGATCTGGAGTCGACCGATGGCGGTGTTGAAGTCGGAAGAAGCGGCCAAGGGAAGTTTCAGACCGATCGTGGGGAGCTGGAGAATCGTCCAGCTCCTGGCCTACAACGCCCTGGCGTTCCTTCGCGCCATGGGGCTCGCCGCCTCCCAACGGGGGCGGGAGAGCCTGCGCTTCTGGCGCCAGGGCATGCTGGGATTGGAGGGTACGTAATGACCGGGGAAAACGGGATGAGACTGCTCTACTGGACCGAGCTCTTCTGGCCCTACATCGGCGGCGTGGAGGTGTTGAGCGCCAAGCTCCTGAAGGAGCTACGGGAGCGGGGCTACGAGATCGCCGTAGTCACGGCCCACGCCGAGATGGACCTGCCCGATTTCGAGGTCCGCGACGGAGTGCCCATCCATCGCTTCCCGTTCCGGCAGGTCCTGGAGGCGCGGGACCCCTTGGGCATGCTTCGTATGGGCAAGGCGGTCACACGGCTGAGGGCGGAGTTTCGCCCGACCATCACCCACGTGAACTTCGCGGGGCCCAGTGGCTACTTCCACATGGCCAGCGCGTCCCGTGAGGCCGAACCCTGGATCCTGGCCATTCGGTCACCGCTCCCCCGGGAGTACTCGGACGACAGCCTGATCACGCGGCTGCTTCGGGGCGCGGACTGGGTGACAGCCAATTCCGGCGCCGTTCTCGCCGACGCCCACCGGGCCGCTCCCGACATCGTGGGCAGGTCCAGCGTCGTCTACAACGGTCTGGATACGCCGGTCCTCGAACCGACGCCCCTGCCCTTCGATCCCCCGCGGCTGCTCTGCCTGGGCCGTCTGAAGCACGACAAGGGATTCGACACCGCGGTACACGCCTTCGCCTTGCTCCGCGAGACGTTCCCGGAGGCCCAGCTCACCGTGGCGGGTGACGGACCGGAACGAGCGGCTCTGGAGAGCTTGGCTCGGAGCCTCGGGATCGAGGACGCGGTGGAGTTCACGGGCTGGGTAAGCCCGGAGGACGTGCCCGCGGAGCTGAACCGGTCCTCGGCTGTGGTCATCCCATCCCGTTGGGAGGAGCCCTTCTGTCTGGTAGCAGTCGAGGCGGCGCTCATGCGGCGACCCGTCGTGGCCACTCGAGTCGGCGGTCTCGTCGAGGTCGTGGCACATCAGGAGTCCGGCCTGACGGTCCCCAAGGAGGACCCCGCCGCCATGGCCGGCGCCCTGGAACGGCTTCTACGGAGCCCGGATCAGGCTCGGTCCCTGGGCGAGCAGGGCCACATGCGCGCCACGGAGCGCTTCTCCCTCGACCGGTACGTGGCCGAGTACGACGCGATGTATCGACGGTTGATACGGCGGGCCGCCTGAGCCCATGCGCATCGTCGTCACGGGGGCGCGAGGGCGGATCGGACGCACGGTGATTCCGTACCTCGCTGCGCGACATGAGGTCGTCGGCATCGACGTGCGGGCGCCGCGCCGAGGTCCGGTTCTCCGCGCCGACCTCAGCCGCCGCCCGGGCCGCCTCTTGCGCGCGGTCGGGCGTCGCCGCTCCCGCTGGCAGCGGGCATTCGATGGCGCGGACGCGGTTCTCCACTTGGCAGCGGTGGTCAGTCCCGCTTCGACTTGGTCAGAGGTGCTCGAGTCGAACATCAAGGTGACCTGGAACGTCCTCGAGGAGGCAGCCGCGCGCCGCATCCCCCGAGTGGTGTTCGCCAGCTCCCTGTGGTCGGTCACGAAACTCCTCGAGGAGCGGGGGAAAGCGGGACTCCCGGAGGATCCCCAACTGCTGGGTCCCACGTGTCCGTACGGGTTGTCCAAAGGAGTCGGGGAGATGGCCGGTCACGTGTTCGTGGATACGGGCCGGCTGCGAACCTTCGTCGCGGTACGCATCGGCATCTTCCATCGACAGACGCCCAAGGCGGACCCGTTCGGCGTTCACGTCCGCCCGGAGGAGCTGAACGAGCTGCTCCGGGACAGCCTCGAGGGCGATCTGGAGGGTTTCCACCTGCGCTACGCCATCGGCGCGAGGTCCGCCACGGAGTCGTCTGCCCCGGAGTCAAGGGCTACGAGGTTGTCCTCCGCCGCGTGGTCGTCCGGTGGAGAGGGCGCATCCACCGCGAATCCGTCACGGCGGGCGCTCGTTTGATGAAGATCCTCTACTGGACGGAGGGCTACTGGCCGGCAGTCGGTGGGGTGCCCCGGATCTCGGCGGCCTTGCTCCGATCGCTGACGGACCGAGGTCACGAGTGTGTGGTCTTCACACAACACGACGGCAGCGATCTCCCTCGCGACGACCGACATGAAGGCGTTCGCATCCTGCGATTCCCCTTCTGGCAGGCGTTGAGCGAGGGCGATCGGCGACTGTTCCGGGAGACCCTCTACCAGGCGTCCGCCGCACGGGCGGACTTCGGCCCGGACGTGGTGCACATCGGCCAGGTCGGGCCGGGTACGCTCTTCCAGCGGCTCACGACGCCGTCGGCCCAGGCACCCCCCGTCCTGGTGACGATGCAGCAGGCGGAGACCCTGGAAGCCGTGGACGCCCTAAGCGCATTGGTCTCAGGGGCTTTGCGGGACGCCCACTGGATCGCGTATTGCAGCGAGGCCGTGCGCCAGAGCTACGGGGGGCTGGCATCGCCCAGCCGGACTCCCCACTCGGTGATCCCCAACGCGCTGGAGGTGCCCGGTGTTCAGCCTACGCCACTGCCGTGGGATCCACCCGTGCTGCTCTGCCTGGGCCGCATGGTGCACGACAAGGGCTTCGACACCGCCGTGCGGGCCTTCCACCAGGTCTCGGCCCGATTCCCGGCGGCACGGATGGTGCTTGCCGGAGATGGGCCGGCTCGCGCGGACGTGAAGCGGCTCGTGCAGGAGCACGGCCTGGTCGACCGGGTCGAGCTGACGGGCTGGGTGGATCCGGCCCGTGTCCAGGACTCGATCAACCGGGTCACGGCCCTGCTCGTGCCGTCCAGACGGGAGGCCTTCGGCCTGGTGGCTCTGGAAGCCGCCCAACTCGGTCGGCCGGTGATCGCCGCACGGGTCGGGGGGCTGGTCGAGGTGGTGGCAGACGGCGAGACCGGGTTGCTGGTCCCGCCAGAGAGCCCGGACGACTGGGCCCGGGCGATGGAGGCCATCCTCGCGCAGCGGGAGGAGACCGAAGCGATGGGCCGCGCCGCTCTCCACAGGGCCGGTCGGGACTTCGGCTGGGAGCAGTACGTGGAGCGGTACGAGGCTTTGTACGAACGGGTGGCACGGAACCGACGGGGCTCCAGGAGAAGGCTCTCGTCCTAATGATCAAGGAGACAGATCCCATGGCGGAGATATCAGCGATCCAGAACAGCGGAGTGAGGCTCGGCCAGGCCGACCGTCTCGCTCTCAACGAGGCGGACGTGGCCGCGAAGGTCATGGATGGCGAGGCCATAATCATGAACCTGGCGAACGGCTACTACTACAGCCTGACGGGCACGGGGGCGTTCGTCCTGGAGTGGTTGGTCGCGGGGCACAGCCTGGCCGAGACGGCCGAGTCCCTGACCCGGCGGTATGCCGTGAGCGAGGCCGCCGCGCTCGCGGACGTCGAAAGCCTGGCGACCCGGCTGATGGACGAGGGGCTGGTCCAGACCCGCGGCAACGTCCCGGTGGAAGCGGTGGCGACGGCGTGGGACCGGGCCGCCGAGGCCTATGAGGCGCCCCAGCTCGAGTCCTTTACCGACATGGCGGAGCTCCTGGCCCTGGATCCGCCCATGCCCGGCCTGGCCCAGACCCCGTGGCAGGACCCAGCCGATGACGCCTGAGCAGGCCACCCTCGCTCCTCCCGACCCCCACCTTGCGGCGGGTCGGCGCGGAGCGGCCCAGGCCCGACGGACCTTCGACGACCTGGCGGCCGCGTTCGAGCTCGCTCTCGGCGGCGACGGGTCTGCAGCGGCGCTGACCCGGTACTACACGCTGGCGGGTCGTCCCGTGCGCGTTCGGGTTCTCGGCAGCCGTCTGGCCGAGGCCCTCGATCGGCCGTTCCGGCACCTGCGCCGTGAGCCGGTCGACGACGACGCCGTGGGGCTGTTCATCGACATGTGGGACGAGGCCGAGACCGGCGTGACGGTCCCCGGTATCGAAGCTGCCCCCGACCTGGCCGTGCGCGGACAGGTCACGGCCTCGGACGACGGCCGGGTCTTGATTCATGAGCGCGCTCAGACAGTGGCAGGCTTCGATCGGGCCCAGCGTCGCATCGCGGGCTGGGTCGGAGACGCCCGTCAGCTCACCCTCTACGAGCAGGGACGTCCGCTCCATTCTGCGCTGCTTCTCTGGCATCAGGACCGGAGGGTCCAGCCCGTCCACGCGGGGCTCGTGTCACTCGACGGCCAGGGCATTCTGCTCGGGGGGCAAGGAGGATCGGGCAAGTCGACGACGGCTCTCGCGTGCCTCAAGGCCGGGTTCCAGTACCAGGCCGACGACTACGTGGGGGTCGAGCGAACCCCGGACGGATACGTAGGCCACAGCATGTATTCCTCCACACACCTCGAGCCCCATCACCTGGAGCGATTTCCCTGGCTCTCGCCCTACGCGATTCCGGGAAGCCTGCCGGGTGAGGACAAGTCCCTGGTACTACTGGCCGACGCGAAGCCCGACGGCCTGTCGGCGCGGACCTCGATTCGTGCTTTGGCGTTGCCGCGTGTCGTGGATGCGGAAGAGACCCGCGTCCGGCCGGCCAGCCGACTCGAAGCATTGCTCAGGCTCGCGCCCAGCACGCTCCTCCAGCTCCCCCACGCGTGCGCGAGGCCGGACGGGCTGGCGCGTCTCGGCGAGATGGTGGAGACGATCCCCACATTCTGGCTGGAGCTGGGCCGCGACATGGAGCGGATCCCGGACCGCGTGGCACGACTCCTGACGGAGGTGACCTCATGATCACGCATTTGGTGAGTTGCATCGTTCCGGTCTACAACGGAGAGCGGTACCTGGCCAAGGCGCTGGACAGCATCCTCGCCCAGACCTACCTGCCCATCGAGATCATCGTGGTCGATGACGGCTCGACCGACGCGACGCCGGACGTGGTCCGGGGGTTCGGCGAGGCCGTGCGCTACGTACGTCAGAACAACGCAGGACCCGCCACGACCCGAAACCACGGTCTCGGTCTGACGAACGGAGAGTTCGTGGCATTCCTGGATGCGGACGATCTCTGGACGGCCGAGAAGCTGAAGCGGCAGGTCGGCGTTCTGAACGCCCGTCCAGACCTCGACTTCGTGGTCTGCTACGCTCAGAACTTCTGGGAAGACGAGCTCGCCCACGAGGCACGGCAGTTCCAGAGCCACGCTCGGGGACAGGCCATCGCCGCATACGTTACGCAAGCGCTCCTGGCCCGGAAGACCGCCTTCGGGCGGGTCGGGCCCTTCAACACCTCTCTGGGGCACGGCGACTCCATGGACTGGTTCCTGCGGGCCAGAGAGCTGGACGTCAGGGGCGAGCTGTTGGACGACGTGATGGTCCTGCGTCGCCTGCATCCGGACAACGTCAGCCGCACGCACGCCAGCCGGAGCCTCGATGAGTTCTTCGGCATCCTCAAGGGCGCGCTGGACCGAAAGCGGGTTGCGGGCACCAACCCGGCCGCAGGCGCGGCCTAGCCGGCGGACGTCCATGCATCCGGCACTGCGCGCAGCGGTGGGGCGATTCCTGCCCGACGCGCACCGCACGCTCCTGCTACGGGCTTGCCTACACGACGAGGCTGCTGGACGGGACGCCTGGACCGGCTTCATGGCCTCCGTCGAGGACGTCCCCGCGTTTCTGGGCCTCGGCGGACGGGGGCAGCGTCGTCTGGCGCCGGTGCTCACGGCTGGGCTCGCTCGGCACGGGGCGCCGGCACCGGCCGAGCTCGTGACCCGTCTCCGGACGGCGGCGTTTCACGAGGAGCTCCGCTGTCGTGAGGTGGAGCGGGTTCTCGCGGCTCTGCTGGAGGCGCTGGGCCGGACGGGCGCCCCTTATCTGCTCCTCAAAGGGGCGGCTCTCGGCTACGCGGCGTACGATGAGCCGCGGCTCCGCCACAGCCACGACGTCAACTTGCTGGTCCCGCCCGAGGCTCCGGAGCTGCCGGCCGACGCACTCGCCACGGCCGGATTCCGCCCGGCTCCGGAGCTGGCGGACTACCCCGACGAGATCGCCTTCTCCCACCCCACCGGGCTCCCCCTCGTGGTCCAGTCTGGGCTCTTCCGGTCCGCCTCCTACCAGGTGCCGTGGTCCGACCTCTTCTCGCGTGGCCGTATGACTACGGTGGCCGGGTGTCCGACTCCGACGCTGTCCGCGGCCGACCACCTGCACCACGTGTGTGTGCACGCTGCCTCCACTCCCACGTCCAGCTCGCTGGTTTGGGCCGTGGATGCCTGGCAGTTGATCCGACATATGGGTCGGCATGATTGGCGGTCGCTCGTGGAGGTCGCCCATTGCACCGGGTCGGCGGTCCCCATGGCCGTGGCCCTCGGGTACCTGGTCCGGGAGCTCGACGCCCTCGTGCCCGAGTGGGCCTCCGATGAGCTCGACCAGCTCGCCGTCGACGTCACGCCCCTCCAGAGAGACATGGCGCTGAGGATGGGGCGGACGGCCGGTCGCTGGTCGCGAGGCACTCGCCGACGCTCCGCGGCCGTCCAGGCCAAGCTGGCGTGGTGGTGGCTGCTCCCCAGCGGGGACTACATCCGCGCCTCGACGGGCGCACTGACGCCGGGGCAGGTGCTCGGGCACCGGCTGGCACGCCCCTTCTACTGGGCCCGATCGAGCACTCTGCGCCTCCTGGCTCGCAGGGCTCGCCGGGCGGAGCGCCGTCGTCAGGGTGCCGGACCCGGGTCTCCGACCCGAGGGTGGCGAGCGGCCGCGTAGTCGGCTGGGTCGGCCCCCCTCGACACCCCGCCACCGGCCGCCCCACCTTACCGGGATCCGCCCCATCCCACAGACCGGAGCACCACCATGACCCGCACCCTCGTCGGCGCGCTGGCGTTGGTCCTGGCCGCGCAAGCCACCCCGACCGATGCGCAGCTCCTACGGCAGTCGGATCTGACCCTGGACGACGTGGACCCCGGTTTCGAGCTCACGCTCGAGCACCTGTCCCTGGACGCTCGCTGGATGGGGCTCGCGCCCAGGAACGTGACGTGGTCCCCGGATGGCGCGTGGATCTACTTCCAATGGCGCGAAGACCCGGCTCCTGGCCAGGTGCCGGCCACGGATCCGTGGTACGCCGTGGACCCTGACGGCGACGAAGCTCGACGGCTGGACGCGGCCGAAGCTGCGCTGGTGCCCTCGGACGTGGTCTGGTCGGCAGACGCGAGTCGGGCGGCGTGGACCCGGGATGGCGTGCTCTTCGTGTGGGATGGCGCCGAGGGCACGCGCCCGGTCTACCGGAGCGAGCGCGAGCTCCGCAATCTGGAGCTCTCCCCCGATGGGATGCACGCGTTCTTCGCCCACGCGCCCGGGGGCGGAGGTCCGGGCCGTCCCGAGCCCATGCGCTTCGTTCAGGACGCGGGGGACCTGTGGGTCGCGGAGCTCGTGGATGGGCGCGTGCGCCAGCTGGCGGCGCCGCACGAGCTCGCGGCCGACGACTCGACGGATGCGGCGAAGTGGCTCGCGGACCAACAGCTCGACTTGATCGAGACCGTTCGCAAGCGCAAGCGGGACCAGGAGGTCGCCGACAGCGTCCAGCGTTCGCTCTCGGTCGATCCCGTCCAGGCCATTCCCACGGCCAATGGTGCCGTGCCCACGAGCGTCCGCCTCACTCCGGACGGCCGCTACATGACCTTCCTGGAGGTCAAGACGCCCAAAGGCGAGCATCAGACCCATTTCCTGGAGTATGTGAACGAGAGCGGCTACGCCGAGCCACGGCCGGCGCGTCCGAAGGTGGGCGAGCCCCTGCCGGAGTTCCGTTTCGGCATCGTTCCGGTGGACGCCGCTGTTCTGCCCGACTCCATCGAGGTGACGTGGGCCGATGCTCCCACCGACAAGGCCGTGGTCACGCACGGTCCCTTCTGGAGCCCCACGGGGGAGCACGGCGTGGTGCAGATCCTCTCCATGGATCACAAGGACCGCTGGATCGCCTTCATCGACGTGGAGACCGGCGGTCTGACCGTCGTGGACCACCAGCATGAGGACGCTTGGATCGGCGGCCCCCTGGTCGAGGGACGCTGGTCGCCGGGATGGATGCAGTGGCTCCCCGACGGGAGCGGATTCGCGTTTGCCTCTACGGCCAGCGGTTGGTCCATGCTGTACCTGGCCGACACGGATGGCACCGTGACACAGCTCACCGACGGCGCCTGGGAGGTCCGGGGCGCCCGGCCTTCCCGGGACGGGCGTTGGTGGTACCTGACCACGAGCAGGGAGCATCCCGGCGAAGAGCACCTGTACCGGCTACCGGCCCGGGGAGGTGACCTCGAGCGGATCACCTGGGGGGAAGGCATGCACCTGGCTGCGGTGTCGCCTGACGGCGAGAGGGTCGCCACGCTCTTCGAAACGCCACGCCTGATGCGGGATCTCTACCTGCTGGACTCTCAGCCAGGGGCTGAGGCCACCCGGATCACCAAGTCGGGTACCGACGACTTCTACCGGCTCCCCCTCCTGGAGAGCGAGATCATCAGCTTCCAGGACTACGACGGGGGCGAGACGTGGGCCGAGATCTGGGAGTCGCCCCCCGATCCCAACAGCGCGGCGGTGGTCTACGTGCACGGCTGCGGCGAATGCGCCCAGGGCGTCACGAAGGGCTGGCGCCGCACTGGTGCGAAGCTCTACGCCAAGTACATGCACGACCGGGGGTTCGTCACCGCCAACCTGGACTACCGGGGCAGCTCGGGGTACGGCCACGCCAACCGGACCTACGCCTACCGTCAGATGGGCGTCAGCGACATCGACAGCGGGCTGGCTCTACTGGACATCCTCGAGAGAGATCATGGCGTGGCCCGCGACCGGATCGGGGTGTATGGGGGGTCCTACGGAGGCTTCTTCACCGTCATGGCCCTGTTCCGGCATCCGGACCGGTGGCGAGCCGGCGTGGCCCGCTACCCCGTCACCGATTGGGCCCACTACAACCACGGGTACACGAGTCGCATCCTGAACGGGTCACCCACCGAGGACGAGGAGGCGTACACCGTCTCCAGCCCGGTCTACTACGTGGACAGCTATCAGAGTGGGCTTCAGATCCAACACGGGCTGGTGGACAACAACGTGCAGATCCAGGATTCGTTCCGGCTGGCCCAGGTCATGATGGAAAAGGACAAGGACTTCGATCTGGTGGTCTACCCCGTGGAGCCCCACGGCTGGCGCGAAGAGGCCAGCCGGCGCGACAGCTACCGGCGCATGACGCGCTGGTTCGAGCAGGAGCTGTTGGGCGACGACCCCGGCGCCCGGGCCGATGCGGGTGGGAGCCGGAAGCCATGATCCTTTCCGCCGATTCGGATCCCACTGTATCTTGGCCGGCATGACCAACCCGCCACTGTGGGAGCGCCTTCGGCGCGCGCGCGTCGTCCAGGTGCTGCTGGTCTACCTGGGCGCTTCCTGGGTCGTCCTCCAGATTGCGGAGACGCTCACGGAAGCGCTGTCCCTTCCGGAGTGGGTGCCACCCGTGGCGGTAATCCTGCTCCTGGTGGGGCTGGTGGTGATCCTGGCCACCACGTGGATCCAGTCGCTGCCCGCGACCACCGCCGGTGAAGCGGCCGGCGAGCTCCCCACGGACTGGGAGATCGCTCCCGGCGACGCTCTCGCCAGTCTCAAGGCCGGCAGGCTGCCCCACCTCACGTGGGGTCGTGCCATCATGGGGGGCGTCGTGGCGCTGGCTCTGCTGTTCGGTGGTGCTGGGATCTACGTGGGCTACAGCGGTCGTCCCGTCGTGGAGCTGGGACCCACGGAGGTGGGCGCTACCGACGCGGACGAAGGGATCGCCGTCGTTCCCTTCAAGGTGAGCGGCGCGGAGCTCGAGGTATGGCAGGAAGGGATGGTCGACCTGCTATCCACCAACCTGGACGGCATGGGCGGCTTCCGGGCCATCGACAGCCGGACCGTGATCGCCCGCTGGCGGGAGGTCGTCGAGGACGACGAGGCGCCCGACCTGCAGACCTCGCTCAGGGTCGCCGGCCGGACCGGAGCCCGCTACGCCGTGGTGGGAAGCGCCGTGGGCGTCGGCGACAACCTGCGACTGGTCACCGAGGTTTACGACCTCTCGGATGGGCGGGAGATCGGCAGCGCTCAGGCCGAGGGCTCCCCCGACGAGGTCATGGAGCTCGTCGACCGCCTCTCGGTGGAGACCGTGCGGGCGCTGATGGCCGGCGGGGGCGAGGAGTTGGCGACGAGCAGGAACCTCGCCGATCTCACCACGTCATCGCTTCCGGCTCTGCGGGCCTATCTGGAGGGCGAGCGGCACTACCGGCACGCCGAGTTTCCTCAGGCGGTCGATGCCTACGAGCGGGCGCTGGAAGCCGATCCCGACTTCGCCCTGGCCCTGTTCCGCTTGTCCGACACGTACGGTTGGCTCGAAAATATCGGCAGCGAGCGAGCGGTGGAGCTGGGCGAACGATCGATCGCGGTGATGGATCGGCTCACCCCCAGGAACGCCATCCTGGTCGCCGCCGGCAACGCTCTCTACTCCGGGGACCTGTCGTACCTGGAGGACCTGGAGAGCGCCGTTCGGAAGTACCCGGACGATCCCGAGATCTGGTTCCTCCTGGGCGAGACCTACTTCCATCTGGGGGAGGTGACCCAGGGGACGTACGCGGACGCCGAGGAGGCCATCACCCGGGCCGTCGATCTCGATCCATCCTTCGCTCCGTACCACGTGCACGCCGCGGACGTGGCCATCCTTCGGGGCGACCGGGAGGCCGCGCGGACAGCCATGGGCGCGTACGAGCAGCTCTCGGGCAGCAAGCAGGCCAACCCCGAGCAATACGTCGCCTTCGACCTGTTCCTGGGCGATGCGACCGAGAGGGCGGCCGGGGCGGCTGCCGCCATGGAGCTCGATGAGCGCGACCTGAGCATCCTGTGGGGGCAATACGCCTATCGGTCCGAAAACCTCGAAGCCACGCGTCTCATCGCCGAGACCTTCCGTGAACGCACGGGCCAACCCGGCTGGAACTACGCACTCCTCCGCATCGCGGCGAACCAGGGCCGGTGGGTCACCGCCGAGGCCATGCTGCGAGACTCGCTTCAGGGCGGCCCCGAGGCCCGCCACGCCTACTTGCTGCACCGGTTCGCCAGAAGCCAACCGGACGAGATGCTGGACGCGGCGGCGCTCCGGAGCTGTGATCCCAGGAACTGTGATGCGTGGTCGGCGGCGGCGTTCGCAGCCGAAGAAGGGGACTGGGATCGGCACCGGAGCTTCGTGGACTTCCTACCGCTCCGGGCGGACTCGCTGGCCGAGACGGGGGACACGCTCCAGGCGCGTCGCACCCGCGTGGCCAGCGAGGCGATCGAGGCCTACGGGCGGCTTCGCCAGGGCGACGCCAACGGAGCCCGAACGATCCTGGAGCGGGTGCAGGGGCAGGTGGCTCCGGGGCGTGACGCTGCCGTGAGGCTCTGGCTGGCCGAGGCCTATGAGGCCATGGGCCGTCGGCAGGAAGCCCTCCACTGGTACGAGCTCCTGCTCAATGGGGACCTGCGGTCGTACGCCCACTACAGGATGGCGGGCCTGGCCGAGGAGCTGGGCGACGAGGAGCGGGCTCGGGCCGAATGGAACGCGCTGCTGATGAACTACGAGCAGGCTGATCCGGATAACCCCCGTCTCGCCGAAGCTCGGGACGCAATGGCTCGACTGGGCGGCTAGAGGGGCAAGCGCGCCCCCGGAGTGACTGCCCGCACCACCGGCCCGGCGGGGCGGATCGGTGCCAGGCCGCGAGTCCGACGGGACCTGGATTCCCTCGACAGACAGGGCCCCTTAGGCCCAAGTTATTAGACCACCGGCTCCGCAGTCCGGCTACTTGCCTGGTTCCGCAGCCCCTTCAGCATCGCAACGACCCGTCGTCCAGCTGCCGACGCTCAGTGGAGGAGTGATGTCCGATCTGAATGAGCTGCGCACCCGGCTCGAGGCCGAGCTCGAGGCAGAGGTCCGCAAGCACGGCAGACTTTCCGATCACCTTCGGAACCAGGACCGCGACGTCCCTTCCGACTGGTCCGACAAGGCCCAGTTCCTGGAGAACGACGAGGTCCTGGAGGCCCTGGAGGGGCGGGCCCGAGACCGTATCGAGCGGATCGCCACGGCCCTACGACGCATCCACAACGGGATCTACGCGTCGTGCTCGTCTTGCGGTGGAGAGATCGAGGTCGAGCGGCTGGACGTCCTGCCTACGACGAGCATCTGCGCTGGGTGTGCGCGGGGGTAGCGGCGTCCCTCGGGTCACCGTCCCAGCCGTAGGTTCCCCTTCCACCACTCCGCCTCTGACGCGTCGGCGGGACCCATCGTCCCTCGCACGGAATCCAGCAACGCGGCCGCCTGGTAGAGCTGACCGGCCTTCACGACCCAGCGGACGTTGCGGCTGTCGGTGATGTTCGCGAGGGGGTTGCCCTCGATGACGATCAGGTCGGCATACTTGCCGGCCTCCACGGTCCCCAGCCGCTCGCCAACTCCCAGGGCCCGGGCGCCGTTGATGGTGGCGATGCGGAGCGCCGCCGCTTCCGGGATCCCCGCGAGCACGAGTGCGTGGAGCTCCCGGTGAGAGCCGAAGCCCGAGAGGTATTCCCCCCAGCTCGGGTGGTCCGTGCCGAGGGTGATCAGGTTCCCGCCGCCTGACTCGTAGAATCGCCGCACCGTCTGGCGCTTCACGTAGTAGATCCGCTGGAACTGATCCAAAGGGGTCCGGGGAAGCCGGGACTCCACCGCCTCCCGGGCGAAGGGCGTCAAGAAACCCATCTCGTCCTCCCAGCGGGTGAAGATGGCGGGTTCCCGGTCGGCGAAGTAGCCGTACGCCGTCAGGGTGGCGTCGAAGTACGTGCCGTGGTCGAGGAAGCGGGCGATTTGCCGGTCGATCCGCTCCAGGGTGAGCCGGTCCGTCAGATCCAGGGTTTCGAGGGACGCGTAAGCGGGCCGGTGGGCCGGGAGCGCCTCGCCTCCGAGGAAGTGCTCCACTCGGTCGATCCCCATCTCGATGGCGTCCCGGGGATTGACGGTGTTCCGGTAGCCCGAGCCCAGGTGGGCCGTCACCGTCAGCCCGTGGAGGTGGGCTCGCTCCACGAGTGCCCGGAGCTGGTGCACGTCGATGCCCTTGGCTTTGAAGCCCCGGGCGCCGCGGGCCGTCCAGAGATCCACCTCCGCCCGAACGCTGTCGGGTGTCATGACCTCGGCGGACCAGCCCGGCCGCGCGGTACCGTAGTATGGACCCGAGCCGAAGATGCGCGGGCCGGGCACCTCTCCACGAGCCACGCGCTCCCGGCCGGCCCGGGCCTCAGCGGGGTCGACCTCCCCTGCGGGGAAGGTCGCGGTGACGCCGTTGGCGAGGAAGGTCACCGGGTTCACCCGGTACTCGTCGACACGTCCCTGGCCGAAGAGGTCGACGGCGTAGTGGGCGTGGAGGTCGAAGATCCCGGGCATCACGAAGTGTCCGGGCTGCAGTCGGATTACGTTCTCCGAGGCGGCGGCCTCGGCGAGGCTCACGCCCACACGAAGGATGGAGCCGTTGCGGATCAGGATCCCGGGATTGGGAACGGCGCGCCAGTCCGTGGCCGGAAACAGCGTGCCCCCCAGGATGACCAGGTCGTCCGGCTCGGGAGCTTGTGAGGCGACCTGGCCCGGTACGAGGGCGAGGGCCGAGGCGAGGATCGCTCCCGGGACGGTCCATCGGGAGGGCCTCTTCCTCGCCATCCGGCGTTCCCGTATCTCACGGTGTGTCGCCTGGCTCGATCCGGACGCACCCCGTTGGGAGTGGTCCTCCATCATCCGAACTCCCGTCTGGGCTCCGCCTGATCCGGCCCCACTCGCCCGCTCGTGATCTCCGCCCTGAAGTAGTTCTCGCCCCGGATGGGCGCGTCGCCGACGCGGCGGAGGAGGGCCAGCTGACCCAGGTGCCACAGGGCATCGGCTACGGGTCCCTGAAACAGTCGCTCCGGAGTGCACTGCAGTGGCGCATCGCCCGCCAGCCGACGGTCGAACGTCTCGAGCGCCCCATAGTAGCGGCCGACTTCCTCGTACCAGGGCAGGGGGCGGGAGTCGTTCCAGATGTGCTCGCCGTTGGCCAGGTGGCAGCCCCAGTCCAACAGGTCACCCATGTGGGCCAGGATGCGACCCGCTCGCCGTGAGCCGGGCGCGGCGCGCACGTCCGCGAATCCTTCGGGAGCGTCGCGGAGGACCTTGCGGGAACGGTAGGCGAGGGTCGCCACGGTGTGGCGGAGCAGAGCACGGCCGTCGTCGTTCATGCGTCAATGGGGTTGGGGTCCGGGCCCGGTCGCGGGCGGCGGGTCCGGGACAGGCTTGCCGGCGCTCGCCTCGAGCGAGGCGGCCGTCGCTCGCGACTCAGCCCACAGCGCCTCCTGGAACCATGGCCTTCCACGCAACGATAGACCGGGGACCGGTCGTTTCCAACCGTCCGCACTCTCCGACCGTCTCACTGGACATGTCGAGCGGGATGGTGTATCCTCGATCTAACATATCGACATTCGATAGGTCGAAGTTCGATATGATTCAGCTGTGTGGCTCGCACGAAGCGTCCTGAGTCGGGCTCGTAGGACGCGCTCCCCGGCCCGGGGCCCAGACCCGAGGCATCGAAGCGGAGGAAGAACAGGATGACCGATCCCACATCAGGCCAGTTGGAGAAGCTGCTGCCCCTCTCCCGAAGCGCCTTCCATCTGCTGCTCGCGCTGCACGAGGGACCGAGCCACGGCTACGCCATCAAGCAGGAGGTGGAGGCGCTGAGCCAGGGCGTGGTTCGCATGGGTCCCGGGACTCTCTACACCACGATCCAGCGCGGACGGGAGCTCGGCCTCATCGAGGAGTCGGATTCCCGCCCGCCGCCGGGCGAAGACCACTCTCAGCGTCGGTACTACGCACTGACGCCGCTGGGCCGGGCCGCTCTGGAAGCCGAAGTCCGGCGCCTGGGCCGGGTCGTGGATTTTGCCCGTGCCGTAATAGCCACGCCGCCGACGCGGAGCTGAGTGGGACGTGATGCGGCGGAGCAGCGGACGGACGGAGGGGCTACGGCACCCGGGTCCGAACGCAGGGAGGGGAGGAAGACGTGAGTGGTGAGGGTGTGTTTCGAGCGTTGCTGCGGCTCTATCCGAGGACGTTCCGGGAGGCGTACGGCCCCGAGATGCTGGATGCGTTCCGGTCTCAGCGAGCGGAGCCTCGCTACCGGGGCGCCAGGGGCCACATGCGGTTGTGGTTGGAGATCGGCTCCGACCTGGCGGTCAATCTCGTTCGGCAGTGGAGCCGCCGGGCGCGGACCGATGCCGGCGACGGTGAAGCGAGAATCGGTCTGGACGCGAAACGGAAGTGGGGAAGGGAGGCGATGGTGGACGGATTCAAGCAGGACCTGGGATACGCGTTGCGGACGCTCCGGCGGAGCCCTGGCTTCGCGACTGTGGCGGTGCTGACGCTGGCTCTCGGCATCGGGGCCAACGCGGCGATCTTCGGGGTCGTGAACGGTGTGCTCCTTCGGCCGCTGCCCTACGGCGATCCGGATGGGGTCGCCACCGTCTGGAGCAGTTGGGTGGGCTTTCCCAAGACGTGGGTCTCGCAGGCCGAGTACCAGAACTACGCTCAGGAGAACCGGACGTTCGAGGACATGGCGCTCTGGTACGAGACCAACGCCGCCTTCACCGATCCGCAGAGCCCGGAGCGGGTGCGGGCGGCCGGCGTGACCGAGAACCTCCTGGCGGTGCTCGAGGTGCAACCCGCGGTCGGACGTTGGTTCAGCGTCGAGGAGACGCTCGCCACGGACACCCTGCCGAGCGACGTCGTCGTCATCGCATATGAGACCTGGCAGCGGCGGTTCGCCGGCGATCCCGGGATCGTGGGTAACAGCGTCCAGGTGAACGGCCGTGCCAGGACGCTGATTGGCGTGCTACCTCCGGGCTTTCGCCTGCCGACGGGCTTCGAGGCGCAGAGCCCCACCGAGCTGTACTTCCCCTATTGGGTCGACCGGCAGGCTCGGGTCGACTTCCCCCAGCGGGGCGGCAGCCACGGCTTCCACGTGGTGGGACGCTTGCGCGCCGGCTTCAGTGCAGATGACGCGCAGCGGGACCTGGACAACATCGTCGGCCGCCTGAAGGCCGAGGGTCTCTATCCGGAGTCGCAGCAGTTCGCCGCCTTGGTGTACTCGGCCGCCGATGACGTGCTCGGACAGGTCCGTCCGGCCCTGATCGTGCTCCTGGCGGCGGTGGGCTTCGTGCTGCTCATCGCCTGCGCCAACGTGGCCAACCTGCTTCTGACCCGCAGCCGGCGTCGCCAGCAGGAGCTCGCTGTGCGCACGGCCCTGGGCGCGGCCCGGAAGCGGCTGGTCCGTCAGCTCCTGACCGAAAGCGTCGTGCTGGCGACCCTGGGCGGCGCATTGGGACTGGTCGTCGCGTACGCCGGCACCGAAGCTCTCATGGCGCTGGAGCCGGGGAATCTGCCGCGCCTGGAGCTCGTGACCCTGGACGGCACGGTGCTCCTGTTCGCCGGCTTGCTCACGCTGATGACCGCCTTCCTGTTCGGCACGCTCCCCGCGCTCCGGACAGCCCGGGGCGACCTGCGGGTGAGCCTCACGGAACGTACCGCCGGCGGCACCGGTCGAGGCCACAGGCAGGGGTGGCAGGGGATCCTGGTATCCGCCGAGATGGCGCTGGCGGTCGTGCTGGTCATGGGTGCTGGCCTGATGGTCCGGACCTTCGTCGAGCTCACCAGCCTGGATCCCGGGTTCCGGGGCGACCGGGTCCTCACCATGGGGATCAGCTTGCCACAGGCCAGCTACCCCGACGCGGAGGACACCAACGCGTTCTTCTCGGAGTTGATTCGGCGGATCGGTGAGCTACCCGGCGTGGAGATCGCTTCGGCCACCAGAATCCTGCCGCTGGCCTCCCAGATCGGGGACTGGGGGCTGAGGATCGAGGCCTACGAACGGGCAGAGGGGGAGTCGACGCCCGGAGACTGGCAGATCGCCGCTCCCGGCTACGTCGAGGCCATGGGGATCGAGCTCGTCAGCGGCCGGACCTTCACCGAGCTGGACGATGCCGATGCCTTGCCGGTGGCCATGGTCAACGAGGCCTTCGTCCGTCGCTACTTCGGAGGCCGGGACCCGATCGGGCAGCGATTCCAGATGGGTGGCAGTGGCGATATGCCGCCGGTCACGATCGTGGGGGTGGTCGGCGACCTCCGCCACAACGGCATGACGGTCGAGATCAAGCAGAAGTTCTACATCCCGCTCCAGCAATGGCACGTCGCGTCCGGAGGGCCGCGGAGGGCCATGACGCTCGTCGTGAAGACGGCGGGCGATCCAGGGGCTCTCGTCCGGCCCGTGCAGGAGCAGGTGAGGGGGATGGACCCGACGCTGCCCCTGTCCAACGTGCGCACCGTGGCCGACATACTGCGGGACTCCGTCGCCCAGCCGCGGTTCACTACCGTCCTGCTGGGTCTGTTCTCGGCCGTTGCCGTGCTCCTGGCCGTGGTGGGGATCTGGGGCGTGATCGCCTATGGCGTGAGCCAACGCACCCAGGAGATAGGGATTCGCCTAGCCCTGGGGGCAGAACGGGGGCAGGTCGTGGGCATGATGTTGCGCCGCGGCATGGCCATGGCTGGACTGGGTGTGGTGGTAGGAGTGGTCGCGTCCCTGGCCCTGACCCGCTTCCTTTCGTCGCTGCTCTACGGGGTGGAGGTCCAGGACCCGGCCACGTTCCTGATCGTGGTCTTGGGCTTCGCCGGCGTCGCCGCCGCCGCCACGTGGCTGCCGGCTCGGAGGGCCGCCCGGGTCGATCCCATGCAGGCGCTGCGGTACGAGTGAGCTTCCGGGCGCTCGTCTCCTTCGGGGGGCGAGCGCCGTGAGTCCTTTACAACCCATCCCGATCTCATCATAATTATCGGTCACCGACATACTCGGTTGCCGATATAGTGCGGACCCAAGCACGATCCCGCTGAGGCGGCAGCCCAGAGAAATGCGAGCGAGCGACATGCCGTCCTCTTCCTCCACCCGCACACCCCGGAGCCTGCTTACGCCCGCGGCTCTTCACATCCTGATGTCTCTCGCCGAGGGCGAGCGCCACGGGTATGGCATCAAACGGGAAGTGGAGGAGCGTACGGACGGTTCGTTGAGCCTGGGTCCGGGGACGCTGTATGAGGCGATCCACCGCATGCTGGGGAGCGGTTGGATCGAAGAAGCCGAGGGTACCGGCGCCCCCAGCCGGGGAAGGCCCCGCAGGTCGTACCGCATCACCGACGAGGGGCGCCGTCAGATGGAGGCGGAGCTTTCCCGGCTGAGGGACATCGTGCGGTACGCCCAGAGGCGAGACCTGATGCCCGAGACCGGCAGGACGAGATGACCGGAGGCGGGGAGGACGGGAGGATGGGGAAGGCGATTACTGGGCTGCTCCTGCGCTTGTATCCAAGGGCGTTCAGGGAGGTCCATGCCGACGAGATCCAGGAGTTCGTCGAGGACGAGCACGCGCGTTGGGCCGAGCTCGGGAAGCGTCCGGGGCCCCGCTTCTGGCTGCGGACCTGGTGGGATCTCGCCGCCGTGGGCGTGCGTTTGCGCCTGCGCCCCGCAGCGCCCGCGTCATACCCCCGGCTGGCCGAGGCTCGGGCGGCCACGACAGTCCTCGTCGGGCGGGGCTCGGGATTCGGCGGAAGGGAACCCCTGAAGGCTCTGACCCGGGACGCCAAGCAGGCCTTTCGGGCCTTGCGGCGCTCCCCTGTCCTGACGCTCACGGTCGTAGCGACGTTGGGCCTCGGCATCGGGCTGAACACCGCCATCTTCTCCGTCGTTCACGGCGTTCTGTTGAAGCCGCTGGACTACGACGATTCCCATGAGCTCGTGTACGTCCAGGCCAGCCTCTCCAACGACCAGATCGAGCACGCCTCCCACTCCGGGGGGGACTTCCGGGACATCCAGGATTGGGTGCCGGCGCTGAAGGACGTGGCGGCCGTCGGACGCATCCGCCAGAACCTGACCGGGCTGGAGCCGCCCCGCCGCGTCGCGGTGGGCTGGGCGTCCAGCAACCTCTTCCGCGTGCTGGGCGTGGAGGCGGCCATCGGCCGGGGATTCGAGCCTCACGATCCTCCTGGCACCGCTGTCCTCGGTCACGCGTTGTGGGCGACGGCATTCGGCTCGGATCCCGCCGTGATCGGCGGCAGCGTCCTCCTGGACGGCCACCCCTACACGGTGGTGGGCGTCCTGCCCGAAGGGTTCCGTCTGCACCTGCCGGGCCTGACCGACGACATCGAGGCGTGGAAGGTACCGGACGACTGGTGGCAGAACGGTGACGCCTGGGGGGCTCAGGGGCCCGAGTTCGCACTCTTCCGGGTGATCGGCCGCCTGGCCCCCGGCGCCAACATGACCGAAGCCCAAACCCAGTTGGAGGCGTTGGCCGGGGACCTGCGCCGCCGCTTCCCGGAGCACGATCGCGCCGGCCTCACGCTGGCCGCGACCCGGCTGTTGGACAACGTCGTGCAGGACGTCCGCCCCACGCTCCTGATGCTGCTCGGTGCGGTGGCTCTGGTCCTGCTCATCGCCTGCGCCAACGTCATGAACCTGCTGCTGGCTCGAACCCGGACCCGGAGCCGGGAGATCGCTCTCCGCATGGCGCTGGGCTCGGGCCGCAGCAGGGTGGTGCGTCTGCTGCTGGCCGAGAGCCTGGCGCTGGCCCTCCTGGGCGGCGCCGCCGGCGTGGCCCTCGCCTACGGCGGTATCGAGGTCCTGGACGCCCTGGCGCCCGCCGGATTGCCCCGGTCCGACGACGTGACCCTCGCGCCGGGGGTGCTCGGGTTCGCGCTGGCGGTGTCGCTGCTCTGCACCATCCTGTTCGGGCTGACGCCGGCGGTGGTAGCCGCTCGCGCCACTCCGGGCCGGGGACTGCGAGACGGTCGCACGTCCACGCCCGGCCGTCTGCGACTCGGCGGTGCCCTGGTGGTTGTCCAGATCGCCACCTCACTCGTGCTGCTCACGGGGGCTGGGCTGCTGGCGGCGAGCCTGATCCAGCTCCACCAGGTCGAGCCCGGCTTCGAAACCGACGACCTCCTGACCTTCTCGGTCTCGCTGCCGGGCACCCAGTACGGCTGGCCCGACGAGGCTGACCGGTTCTTCCGTGAGCTGGAGGATCGCGTGGAGGGACTGCCGGGCGTCCGGTCGGCCGGGGTCGTATGGCCCATGCCCTTCGCCGGCCGGAGCTGGTCGGGACTGTTCACGGCCGGTGACGTCGGGGAGGAGGCCAGATCCTACGCGGACTACCGTCTGGCCACGCCCACCTACTTCGAGACGGTGGGGGCGCGGATCCTGGACGGGCGCACCTTCCTGCCGGACGACCGGCGGGAGGTGGTGCTGGTCAGTCGGGCGCTAGCGGAGCGAGCCTGGCCGGGGCGGAGCGCCCTTGGCGAGGTGGTGGGGGCCAACCCGTGGGGTGGTGGCATGGTGGAGTTCGAGGTGATCGGCGTGGTGAACGACGTGCAGTATGTCGACCTGCGAGAGCCTGCCGAGCCTGCCGTGTACTTCGACTCCCGTGGTTGGGCGTGGACCGACTGGGAGGTCAACTTCGCAGTGCGCACCGCCGGCGATCCCACGACCCTGATCGGGCCGGTGCGGGCCGAGTTGCTGGCCATGGACGCCAACGTCCCCCTGGACGACCCCCGTCCCATGGCCGACCTGGTGGCGGACCAGTTGGCGACGAACCGGTTCGCCCTGACGCTGATCGGCATGTTCGCCGCCGTCGCCGGCCTCCTGGCCATCGTCGGCCTCTACGGGGTGCTCTCCTACACTGTCGGTCAACGTCTCCGGGAGATCGGCATCCGCATGGCCCTGGGCTCCGAGAGGGCCGGCATCCTCCGACTGGTCCTGGGCCGAGGCATGCGCCTCACGGTGACGGGAGTGGCCCTGGGGGTGGTGGCAGCGCTCCTGATGACCCGGCTTCTGACGAGCTACCTCTTCGGGGTGAGCTCGACCGACCCGTTGACCTTCACGGTAGTCGCTGCCGTGTTCCTGAGCGCGGCCGCCCTGGCGTCGTATCTGCCTGCGCGGAAGGCCACCGGGCTGGATCCGGTGACCGTGCTTCGAGCCGAATAGGCGCCCTTCACGCGAGCGGCACGCGAGCGGCCAGGTAGGCACCGTATAGCACGACCATGACGAGCCCCGCGCGCCGCCCGACCGTGGCGCCCCGCCAGGTGAAGTAGAAGAACACCAGGGCTGCTGCCACCATGACCGCGAAGTCGGGCACGAACGAGGTGCTGGCCTCCACCGGGGTCGGGCTGAGCACGGCGATCACCCCCCCGATGGCCAGCAGATTGAAGAGGTTGCTGCCCAGGATGTTGCCTACGGCGACTTCCGCCTCCCGCTTGAAGGCGGCCACGAGGGTCGTCGCGAGCTCAGGCAGCGACGTGCCGATGGCCACGACGGACAACCCCACCACGGCCTCGCTCAGCCCGAATTGGAGCGCGAGTCCCGTCGCGCCGTGGACCGTGAGCTCGGCTCCCACCGCGAGAGCCAGGCTGCCGAGCGCGATGAACAGGCCGATGAGGCGCCGGGTGTCGGGGAGCCCCAGGACGCGCTCCAACTCGGCCGACTCTCCCGGCGTGCGCGCGTCATCCGAAACCGCGGAGGCCCCTTCGTACACGAGAAAGGCGGTGATGCCCAGCAACAGCAGGCTCCCCTGAGCCAGTCCCAACGGCCCGATGGAGCACAGCCCCACGAACACCAGCGTGGCCACGACCATCAGCACGCCGTCCCGCCGGGCTGACGGATGGGCGCACGCCATGGGATAGATGATCGCGGGAGCGCCCACGACGAAGAGCACGTTGGCGATGTTGCTGCCGACAACGTTGCCCATGGCCAGGGTCGCGTGATCCGTGGCGGCGGCTCGTATGGCCACGAGCAGCTCGGGCGCCGACGTGCCGAACGCCACCACGGTGATCCCCACGAGCATCGGCGAGACGCGGATCCGACGCGACAGGGCGACCGCGCCCCGCACGAGCAGGTCACCGCCCAGGAAGAGGTAGGTGATGCCGCCGAAGACTTCGAGAGCGAACACCGGCCCTCAGCCGTCGGTTGGGGTGTCTTGCTCGTCCTCGGTCCGCAGGTGACGGTCGGCGCGAAGCAGCTCCTCCGTCATCCGGTTGAAGGTGTCCGCGAGCAGACCGATCTCGTCGGCGCCCTCCACCTCGGCGCGGACGTCGAGCTCGCCGTTGCGGATCCGGTCGGCCACGGCCGCCAGGTGCCGGATGGGCCGCGCGAACCACAGACCCAGCAACGTGCCCACCACGACCGCTAAGGCGGAGAGGGAGATCCCCACCCGGACCATGGATTCCCGCAGCTCCCGCACCGGCCGCTCCTGCTCCTCTGCGTCGAACTTGGCCACCAACCCCCAGCCCAGGTCCTCCAGGTGGCGGGTGGCGGCCCACACTTCACGCCCGCGGTAGTCGACGGCGTTCTCCAGCGTCGCGGTCAGGCCACCGGCGACCGCCAGTTGGGACGGGCGAAGCTGTCCGTCGTCGGGTATGCGCAGGCTCATGGGTCCACTCGGACTGTGGCGGGTTGCGTTGAGAATGAGCACCTCCCCGTCCGGAGCCGGGGCGGCGATCAGGATCTCTCCCGTCTCTCCCAGCCCCTCGAAGTCGTCGGTGATGTCGGTCAACTCGGTGGCACCGATGACGATCTGCGCCCATCCCGCTGGGTCGCCCTCGATCTCCAGCCCCATGTCGAAGGTGATGTGCAGCTCGTCCTCCACCAGGAACAGATCGCCGCGGGCGTACCGACCCGGGTCCGGAAAGCTGTCTGGATCGATGTCGGCGAGCGGTCGGTCGGCGTCGACGTACCCCTCCCCCGCTCTCAGAGGCGGATTGGTGGCCGAGGCCACGACATGACCGTCGGCGTCATAGACGGTGATCCGCCTGATGGAGGGCACCGAACGGAGCGCGTCACCGATGATGCGGGTGATGCGCCGTCGCTCGGCCGGGTCGTGACCACTCCGATACGCCCGGAGGCTCAGCCTGAGCTGGGTGCGCGTGGAGATGAGGTGGGCGCGGTCGTGCCAGGCTCGGGTGACGTTCTCGAGGTCATCGAGCCGACTCACCGCCACGGCCTCGAGCCTCTGGCGGGAGCTGTCGCGGAGGGAATCACGAGCGGTCCGGTAGGCGAACGCGCCCAGCACCGCCATGCTACCCACGGCGACGGCCACAAGGGCGAACACCAGCTTGGTCCGGATGTCCATCGTCCAAAGCTAACGCGGGTGAACGGACACGCCCATCGTCAGGGGTCGGCCAGGCCGCACTCCATCCGTCCTCCGGTGCCACCAGAGCCCAATACGGATACCGCGCGGCCGGATGTCACGCTATCATGTGCCACGCCACTCGCTCCGGGGGATTTCGGAAGGCAGGATCGGGCTCTGCCGGAGCCTTGGCACCGAGAGTCCAGAGTCCGCGACGCCGCCCTGGTAGCCTCGCGAACGCCCCGAAATCAAGCACCCGACGACCATGCTCGAAACACTCGTCCGCCACACCGGCGTCCTTGAGATCGTAGGCGACATGATCCGGGTCCACGCCACAGGCGTGGCACTGGGGGACCTGGCCGTCGTGGAGAGCTCGGACGGCGAGACGTCGGCAGCCAGCGTGGTGGAGCTGGAGCGGGACATCGCCAGCCTCCAGGTCTTCGCGGGCGGCAAGGGCATCGCGACGGATGCCCGGGTCCGTTTCCTGGGTCATCCGCAGGAGGTCACCTTCTCGGACAACATCCTGGGGCGGATCTTCCGCGGCTCGGGCGAGCCCATCGACGGGAAGCCGGCGCTGGACGCGGAGCCCAGCATTCGCGTGGCCGGCCCCACGGTGAACCCCATGATGCGGGTCATGCCGTCGAAGATGATCGAGACCGAAGTCCCGATGATCGACCTCTTCAACAGCCTCGTGGAGAGTCAGAAGATCCCCATCTTTTCGGTGGCGGGGGAGCCGTTCAACGCGCTACTGGCGCGGATCGGGTTCCAGGCCGACGCCGACATCGTCATCTTCGGCGGATTGGGCCTCATCTTCGACGACTTCCACTTCTTCCGGACAGCATTCGAGGAGAACGGAGTCTCCCACCGCACCATCATGTACGTGAACCTGGCCTCGGATCCCATCGTCGAGCGGCTCCTGGTGCCGGACATGGCACTTGCCGTGGCCGAGCGCTTCGCCATGGAGCATTCGAAGCGGGTGCTCGTCCTCATGACAGACATGACGGCCTACGCGGATGCCATGAAGGAGATCGGCGTGGCGCAGGCCCGGATCCCGGCCACCCGCGGCTACATGGGGGACCTCTACACTCAGCTCGCGCGTCGCTATGAAAAGGCGTGCGACTTCAGGGGCGCCGGCTCGGTCACGATCATCACCGCGACCACCATGCCGGGGAACGACGTGACCCACCCCGTCCCGGACAACACCGGCTACATCACCGAGGGCCAGTTCTACCTGCACGACGGCGTGATCGACCCGTTCGGGTCGCTGTCGCGCCTCAAGCAGCACGTCGTGGGCAAGGTGACCCGGGAAGATCACCCGCAGATCATGAACACGATGGTCCGCTTCTACGCCGGGGCCCGGGAAGCACAGCAGAAACAGGCCATGGCCTTCGAGCTCTCGGACTTCGACATGAAGCTGCTCAAGTTCGGCGACCTGTTCCGACGCCGCTTCATGGACGTGGACGTGTCCATGCCGCTTCGCAAGGCCCTGGACGTGAGCTGGCAGACATTGGCGGAGTGCTTCGAGCCCCACGAGCTCCTGATGAAGCAGGACCTGGTGGACCGTTACTACCCAGGGCAAGGCGACGGCGACAGCGACCTGGTCGAGGCCTGACCCATGGCGCGCTTGAAGCTCAGCAAGGCCTCGCTGCAGCAGGAGCGAACGCGCCTGCAGCTGTACGAGAAGCTGCTCCCTTCGCTGGATCTCAAGCGACGGCAGCTCAAGCTGGAGCTCGACAAGGCCAGAGACGAGCACAAAGCAACGCAGGCCGAGGTCGAGCGGTTGGAAGCACGCATCGGCGTCGAGCTCCCCATGCTGGCCAATACGGCCGTCGACCTCCTGGGTCTGGTGCGGATGACCGCCTTCGACCTCGAAGAGGAGAACGTCGTGGGCGTCCGGCTGCCGCTGCTCGAGAACGTCGAGTGCGAGGTCGCCGAGTACTCGCTACTGGCCAAGCCAGCGTGGGTGGACGCGCTCGTGGAGCGCCTGAAGGACGCCGCCGAAGCGAGGACGCGCATCCAGGTGGCCGAGGAGCGCGTCCGCATCCTGACCCGGGCCGAGCGTCGGATCACGCAGCGGGTCAACCTCTTCGAGAAGATCCTCATACCCCGTGCCAAGAAGAACATCCAGCGGATCAGGATCTTCCTCGGTGACCTGGAGCGGGCAGCGGTGGTGCAGGCCAAGCTCGCGAAGGCGCGGCAACGCGCCTCTCGGTTCGGAACCGATGAGGACGAGGAGGAGCCGGCGTGGCCATCGTCCCCCTGAGCCGGATCACGATCGCGGGCCACGAGTCGCAGAAGGACGCCGTCCTGGAGGAGCTCCAGGAGCTGGGCTGCCTCGAGCTCATTCCCTTGGTGTCGGGCCGGATGGTGGAAGGGGATCCGGCCAAGAGAAGCCGCGAAGCGTTGGCCTACCTGAACCGCTGTCCGCAGAAGCAGCGGCCGGCCACCAACCCGGCGGACTTCGATGCGGTGGCGGTGGAAGCCGAGGTCGTGGCGCTCCAGGAGCGTACCCACGACCTGGAGCTCGAGCGGGACCACCTCATTCAGCGCATCGAAGCGCTGAGCCCCTGGGGCGACTTCACGTTTCCCCTCCGGGAGGATCTGGCGGGTCAGCGGCTCTGGTTCTATGTGGTGCCCAGGAACCGCCTCGCCGACCTGGCGGCCACCGACCTCGTCTGGGAAGAGGTCGGTAGGGACGGCCGGAGCTCGTATGTGGTGATCGTTTCCGAGGGCGAGCCGACCGGCGTGCCGGCGCCTCGCGTCCGGACCGGCAAGGTCTCCCGGCACGAGCTGGAGCGGCGCCTCGAGGAGGTCGAGCTGGCCCTGGAGGACGCGCATCTGGAGCGCATCCGCCTGACCCGTTGGCGAGGGCTCCTGTCCAGCAGCCTCGACGACCTGGAGGACCTGGCCGGGCGAAACCTGGCGGGCCAACAGTGCCTCGAGTCGGACCCTCTCTTCGCGCTCCTGGCGTGGGCACCCGACGAATCTCTGGACGTGCTGAAGCAGTTCGCGAACGAGCGGGGTGTCGTGTTGGAGACGCGCCCGCCCGACCCGGACGAGACCCCGCCGACGCTCCTCGAGAACGACGACCGAGCCCGGGGTGGCGAGGACCTGGTGAACTTCTACAAGACGCCGGGCTACCGGTCCTGGGATCCCTCCGCGGCCGTGCTCTACTCCTTCGCCATCTTCTTTGCCATGATCGTGTCGGACGCCGGGTACGGCCTGGTGCTGGCGCTTCCCCTGGCGCGATTCTGGAAGCCCATGTCTGCCTCGGCGGCCGGCAGCCGCTGGCGCTGGGTGCTACTGGCCCTGGTGGTGGCGACGGTGGGCTACGGGGTGCTCGTGGGCTCGTACTTCGGCGTCTCGCCCGACCCCGACGGCGTTCTGGGCCGGCTGGCGGTCCTGGACATGAGCAACACCACCGTCATGATGGGCCTGGCGGTGACCATCGGGGTGCTGCACGTGGCCCTCGCCAACCTCATGGACGCGGGGCGCAAAGGACGCACACCCGCTGCCCTGGCTCCGATCGGTTGGGTGGGCGTGGTGCTGGGCGGGTACGCTGGGCTCCTCTCGACGCAATCGGGCCTGGAGGCGCTGCGCACGCCGGGCCTGGTGGCGGCAGCGTTGGGGCTCCTCCTGGTGGTCGCGTTCTCGGGTCATGGGGCCCGCCCACTGGGGCGGGTCGGCAAGGGCCTGGCTGCACTGACCCGCCTTTCCCAGCTGTTCGGCGACGTGCTGAGCTATCTGCGGCTTTTCGCCCTGGGACTGGCGTCGGCGTCACTGGCTGTGGCCTTCAACGGCATGGCGGCAGGCGCCCGGGAAGCGATTCCCGGTGTGGGCCTGCTCGCCGCGCTCACGATCCTGGTGGTGGGGCACACCCTCAATCTCGTGTTGGCCGTGACGAGTGGGTTCATCCACGGCCTTCGGCTCAACGTCATCGAATTCTTCAACTGGGGACTTCCGGAAGAGGGCACGCTCTTCCGTCCGTTCAAGAAGAAAGGAGAGTGATCCCTTGGATGCACTCGTAATCACGCTGGGGTGGTTGGGCATCTTCTCGCCGCTGGCCCTGGGCGGCATGGGGAGCATGCTGGGCGTGGCCCGCGGAGGGCTCGCGGCCGCTGGCGCCATGCTGGAGGTGGAAGGTGGCTACGGCCGGTTCGTCGGCGTGGCCGCCATGCCGTCTTCCCAGACCATCTATGGCATCGTCGTGATGCTGACCTTGAATCGGCCCGTCACCGTCGTGAACGCCCCGGGCCTGTTCGTGTTGGGCTCCCTCACGGGCGTCGCATTGCTCTTGAGCGGCATGGCTCAGGGATCGGCGTGTGCCGCAGCGATCAACGCGTCCAAGTCGAAGGCGGAGGTGTTCGGCATCTCCATCGCCCCGGCGGCGGTGATCGAGGGCTTCGCGGTGTTCGTGTTCGTCTTCGCGCTGGTGCTGGCGCCTTCGATTCCGAGTTGAGGTCGAAAAATGGCTGAATCGGTAGTGACTTCAGGCGTCCAGGAGCTCATCGAGCGCATCCGGGACGAGGGCGTCCAGTCAGCCCGGGATGAGGCGGATCGCCTGGTGGCCGAGGGCCGGGCGGAGGCCGCCCGCCTCGTGGCCGCGGCCAAAGCCGAGGCCGGGGCGATGCGCAAGGCGGCCCGGGAAGAGATCGAGACCGAGAGAACGGCGTCCATCGAGGCGCTCAAGATGGCGGCGCGGGATACGGGACTGGCGCTCAGAACGGCCGTCTTCTCGGCCTTCGAGGAGCACGTGCGGCGGCTCGTGACCGACGTGACCACCGACGGAACCGTGCTCCGGGACCTCGTCCTCGTCCTGGCCGGCCGGGCGGCCACCGACGTGATCCAGGATCGTGACGCCGCGATCCTCATTCCGCAGGCCATGGCCGAGGAGACGAGCGAGGAGCTGGAGCAGTTTCTGCGCCGCTCGGCGGCCGCCCTCTCGGGGAACGTGCTCCGGGAAGGTATCGAGCTGATCCCGGCCAGCGATCTCCACGGGGGCGCGCGGGTGCAGCTGAAGGGAGAGGACCTGGAGGTCGATCTGAGCGACGAGGCGCTCTCGGAGATGATGCTGGGGCTGCTTCTACCGCGGTACCGCGCCATCTTGGTGGAGGCCGGGCAGTGAGGACGTCGGCTCGCCTCCGGGCAACCCCCGCGCCTGCCGGCGCAAGCCTGGTTCGAGGCTGAATCGTCGTGACCCGCCGCTACTACCAGCTCGTCTCGGGGTTGCCCGCGCTTCCGTACTTTCGGCACGCCGGCCGGCTCCCGCTGAGCCAGCTTCGCCTGGAGCAGCGGCTCGGGCTCCTGCACCCCGACGACGCGGCGGACTTGAACCAGGCCGCCGAGCTCGTGGCGTGGGGTCGCCAGCCCGTCACCCGCACGACGGAGCAGATTGCCCGGCTCTACGAGGACGCCCTGAGGCACCTCGGGAGCGACACGCTGAGCCGGGTGCTCCGGTTCCGGATGGACATGCGCACCGTCCTCGTGGCTCTCCGACTGCGCCTTCACGGCAGGACGCCGCCAGACGAGCGGTGGGGAGTGGGGCCCTATGTCCGCACCATCGAAGCTCGTTGGGGGGAGACCGACTACGGGCTCGGTGCGGTCTTCCCCTGGATCGACGAGGCCAGGACGCACCTGGAGCAGGGCCACGCCATGGAGCTGGAGGGCCTGCTCATGGACCAGTCCTGGCGGCTGCTGGGCGACCTTTCGGACCAGAACCCGTTCGGGTTCGAGCAGGTGTTCGGGTTCGTGTTCAAGTGGGACATCCTGAGGCGCTGGCTCTCGTACGACGCCGAGGAGGCGACGAAGCGCTTCGAGACACTGATTCTGGAGGTGACGCGTGACCACCAGCAGCTCTTCGCCTGAGGCGGCCACGCTGGAAACCGGGGCCCGTACGGCCCCGATCATCGGCGTGAAGGAGAGCCTGGTCACCATCGACGTGAGTGACACCCGCGTCATGAAGAACGAGGTGGGGCACATACTCCTGGGAGATCAGCGCCTCAAGGCCGAGGTGCTGCGGATCCAGAACCGCACCGCCGATCTTCAGGTGTTCGAGGACACGTCGGGCGTGACCGTGGGTGACCTGGTGGAGCTGTCCGGCGAGATGCTCTCGGTCACGCTGGCGCCGGGGCTTCTCGGCACGGTCTACGACGGCCTCCAGAATCCGCTTGGCATCCTGGCCGATCAGCACGGGTTCTTGCTGCCCCGCGGGTTCGAAGTGCAAGCCGTGGACACGGAGAAACGGTGGGACTTCGCGCCGTCGGTGACGCCGGGCACGACGGTGGTCGCGGGCCAGGTCCTGGGATCGGTGCCCGAGAGTCACTACGAGCACCGGATCATGGTGCCGTTCAACGAGCCGGAGCCGCTGGAGGTCACCTGGGCGGCCCGGGGCAACTTGACCGTCGTCGATCCGGTGGCGCGACTCAAGCGCCCGAACGGTGAGGAGCGGACGGTCACCATGGCGCAGCGGTGGCCGGTGCGCCGCCCGGTACCCGAGGCCATGCTCCGCCGCCGGATCGTCGAGCGGATCTACCCCACCGAGCCCCTCACCACCACCCAGCGGATCATCGACACGTTCTTCCCTGTCGCCCGGGGAGGGACGGCGTGCATCCCGGGTCCGTTCGGGGCGGGGAAGACCGTGCTGCAGAGCCTGGTGGCCCGTCACGCGTCCGTGGACATCGTGATCATCATCGCGTGCGGCGAGCGCGCGGGTGAGGTGGTGGAGACCATCACCGAGTACCCGGAGACCATCGATCCCCGCACCGGCGGATCGCTCATGGACCGGACCATCATCGTGTGCAACACGTCGTCCATGCCCGTGGCTGCCCGCGAGTCGTCCATCTACACCGGCGTGACCATGGGCGAGTACTACCGGCAGATGGGCTACAACGTGCTGTGCATCGCCGACTCGACGTCTCGGTGGGCCCAGGCCATGCGCGAGACCTCCGGCCGGATGGAGGAGATCCCCGGCGAAGAGGCGTTCCCCGCCTACCTGGACTCGTCCATCAAGAACCTGTACGAGCGTGCCGGTATGATTCGGACTCCCGACGACGCCACGGGCAGCGTGACGTTGATCGGCACGGTCTCCCCGGCCGGCGGCAACTTCGAGGAGCCCGTGACACAGGCCACGCTGGCCACGGTGAAGACCTTCCTGGGCCTCTCCGCCGACCGAGCCTACAAACGCTTCTATCCCGCGATCGACCCACTGATCTCGTGGTCCCGCTACCTGGACCAGATGGCCGGATGGTTCAAGGACAACATGTCAGAGGCGTGGGTCGAGGACGTGAAGGCCGCCCACGAGCTGCTTCACCGGGGTGACGGCATCTACCAGATGATGCAGGTGACCGGCGAGGAGGGCATAACCATGGAGGACTACGTCACCTGGCAGAAGTCGGTGCTGCTGGACATGGTCTTCCTCCAGCAGGACGCCTTCGACGACGTGGACGCTTCCATGCCCAGGGAGCGACAGAAGCGCAGCTTCGAGTTGGTGAAGGAGCTGATCACGGAGGCATACGCCTTCGACACCCGGGACGCGGTCAGGGACTTCTTCACGCGCCTCACGAGCCTCTACAAGAACCTCAACTACAGCCCCGACGACTCGGCCGAGCACGCGCGCTGGCTCCGGGAGATCCACGCGCTGGCGGACTCCAAGAAGGTGATTCCGGCGGAGGCGGAGGAGGAAGGCGGTGGAGTCGGAACCCCGCCTGCGGAAGAGCAGGATCCTGGAGATTCGGCGGCTTCCGGCGCCGAACCCGCGTAGGCTCCTGGCTGAAGATGGGGATGCGAGCGTCCGGCGCTTTCGCCCCCGGCGCCGGAGGCCCCGCAGTCCTCGAGCGGGCACCCAGTCTCTGACATCTTTGACAGCATCTGGCTTGACAGCGTGTACTAGTTAGTATACAGTACACACATGACGCAGTTCGGTGAATACGTCCGGAGTCGTCGCGAGGAGCTGCGACGGGCCGATACCACGTTTTCGGTGCGAGGGGTCGCCCGGCGCCTGGGCATCCAGCCCTCGTACTTGAGCAAGGTCGAGCGGGGCGAGGTGGCGCCACCCTCGGAAGGGACCATCGTCGGGCTGGCTCGGGAGCTGGATGTGGACGCCGACGTTCTCCTGGCTCTGGCCGGGAAGGTCTCAAGCGATCTCCAGGAGGCGATCCGCCGACGGCCCGAGCTCTTCGGAGAGCTGATCCGGCAGCTGAAGGACATGCCCGACCACGCGGTGCTCCGCCTCGTGCGGGAGGTTCGGGACGGAGATTGGTAGGACGCTGACCATAGAACGGGGCCGCGACAAGAGGGGCGGCGGTTGCTAGGGGCGCCGCGATCGAGGCACCGGCGATAACAGGATCGGCGACATCAGGATCGCGACTGCAGGATCGGCAATAGAAGGAGGATTCCCATGATCGAGCTGAACAACGACGGCCTCGTCTTCTCGTTCGACGAGGTCCACGAGAACGCCCGCTTCTCCATCGACTTCCAGCGAACGCTGCGCATCCCCGACGACGGCAAGAGCTACGCGCTCCCACCCGGTCTGGGTCGATTCCCGATTCGTCACGTGGACGACTTCGCGGAACGCGTGCCTGAGGCGTGGCGACGACACGGCGGCGTCATGCTTCCCATGTACCAGGCCGAGGCGCTGTGGCTGCACTTCGGTGGTGGTGGTGGTGGCGTGTTTTACGGTTCTGGAGGCTATCCCTTCGCCGTGAAGGTGGCTACGGGGAGGATCAACGCGGTGAACGGCGAGGCGTGGGCCGACGGGCTCAACCGAGACCCGCAGGACTACATGGTCGTGCCCAACCAGCCCTGGCTGGATGGCTACTGCGTCGAGAAGGGTCTGATCCGGCAGTTCGTGGCCATGCCACTGGGCGCCGGGTACAGCGTCGAGGAGCAGCTCACGGGGGAGGCGGAGTTCGGGGGGATCCAGGTGGTGGCGTACCCCATGAAGCGGAAAGCGTACGAGCGACGGTTCCGGAGCGTGGAAAGGGGGATCCGCTACTCTCTCGCGGACGAGCAGGTAATGATGGCGAGGCCAGCCGCCGCACCGGACATGGGCCTCGCCCCCGGAGGCCGCATGCGGCAGGAGATCTACGACGACCCATACGAGCTGTCCGACTGGGATCTCCGCCACGGCAGCCGGTGTTTTGTGCACCTGGCCAACGCCCTGGTGTGGCGGGCGATCACGGGCGAGGATCCGCCCACGACACCTCCGACCGCCGAGGAGTACACGCGGGCGGGTCTTCCCTGGTTCGAGTACTACGGCGGGGATCAGAAGGCGCTCGGCGGAGCCGGCCCGCTGAAGGGTCTCCTCTCGGTGCTCCAGATGGGGAAGAAGAAGGGCGACGTCCCCTTGCCCGAGAACGACTCCGTCGATCCCGCGAACGTGGTCAAGCTGGGCAAGGCGGGCGTGGTCAGGGAGGGGACCTTCTAAGCAGCACCTTTCGGGCCGGCATGCGGGGAGCAACGCCGCCGGACGCAGATCGTGCTCGGCGAACTGGAGTGGCTCGCTACACGCTGCCCTTCTCCTGAGTCATACTGACCCACCTCGCACCGAGGCCCTCGCCCGTCTGGGCGAGGGCTTCTCTCCATTGGTCGGGGAGGTTTCCCGATTGCCACCGCCGGTCCTCCGGGACAACGTTCGGTTATGGGTTCCGAGACCGGGCTTCCGGGCGTCACCGCTCTCGATCACACCGCCGACGTCGGCATCGAGCTCGAGGCGCCGACCCTGGAAGAGCTCTTCCTCCGGGCGGCTGCTGGCATGATGTGGCTTCTACGGGGTGAAGATGGACCCGCCGAGGTCCGTGGTGCGCATGGTGATGGAGCAGAGCCCCCAGGCGGAGACGGGTCGGCCGATCCGAGCGCTGAGCACGCAGTCGTCGAGCGGGAAGCCGGCGAAGCCGGACGGGAGGGTGCCGAGCGGGTCCTGTCGCAAGAGGGGGCCTCCGTCGCTCCGGTGGAGACACGCGCACTGTCGGCCACCGCCGACGACCTGCCGGCCCTCCTCCGGGAGTGGCTGCGGGAGTTGCTCTTCTGGTACGAGGTCGAAGGACTCGCGTTCGAGGGCGCTCGGTTCGAAGAGCTGTACGAGACCGGTTTGAGGGCCGAGGTCACGGTGGTGGCCGACCCGGAGGAGCCCATCCGCGAGATCAAGGGCGTGACGTTACACGGTCTCCTGGCGGAGCCGCGAGGAGACCGATGGGTGGGACGGGTGATCTTCGATGTGTGAAGGGGCGGGCATCAGCGCCGAGACCCAGGACCCCTCGGTGCCCGGCGAGGAGCGTCATCGGGCGCCACTGACGAGGAAGGAGCGCCCCGTCCGGGGCGGTGCAGCGGCGTCGGTCATGAAGGAAGGAGCGCCGATCTCATGAGCAAGGAGTCCCCCCGACTCGAAGTCCGCCGACTGGACGAATACCGCTGGCTCATCCCCCGGCAGGGCAAGATGCGGGTCGAGGGCCTGATCTTCGCGGACGACCACCTGATGCGGGACATCAGGGGCGACGAGGCGGTCCAGCAGGTCGCCAACGTCGCCATGCTGCCTGGGATCGTGGGCCGCTCCATCGGGATGCCCGACATCCACTGGGGGTACGGGTTCGCCATCGGGGGCGTGGCGGCCTTCGACCCGGACGAAGGTGGGGTGATCTCTCCGGGCGGCGTGGGATACGACATCAACTGCGGCGTCCGCCTCCTCCGCTCCGACCTGGTCGTGAAGGATGTGCGGGCCCGGGTCCCGGCCCTGATGGACGAGCTGATGCGGAGCATTCCCGCAGGAGTCGGCCGGGGCTACAAGAAGTTCGTGCTCAAGCCGGACGATATCCGGAAGATCCTGACGCGGGGAGCCGGGTGGGCCATCGACGAGGGCTTCGGCCGCAAGGAGGATCTCGAGCGGATCGAGAGCGGTGGGGTGTTGGAGGGCGCCGACCCGGGCCAGGTGAGCCAGCGCGCCATCCAACGGGGACGGGATCAGGTGGGGACCGTGGGGAGCGGTAACCACTTCATCGAGGTGGGCTACGTCGACGAGACCTACGACGACTCCGCGGCCCACGTGCTGGGTTTGGATCCAGGGACGGTCACCATCTTCATCCACTCCGGCTCCCGTGGGCTGGGCTACCAGGTCTGCGACGACTACCTGGGCGTGATGATGAAGGCGGCCCAGCGTTACGGGATCGACCTTCCCGATCGCCAGCTCGTCTGCGCACCGCTGGAGTCGCCCGAAGCCAAGCGCTACCTGGGCGCCATGCGCGCCGCCGCCAACTTCGCGTTCGCCAATCGTCAGATGATGGGACACCGGGTGCGCACGGCCTTCGAGATGATCTTCGGGCGCTCGGAATCGGAGCTGGGGATGGAGCTCGTCTACGACGTGTCGGGGGAGCGTTTCAAGGACCTGGGGCAGCCCGTCCTGATCCCGGGTGACATGGGGCGGTACTCCTTCGTGCTCCTGGGGACCCAGGGCGCCTACGACGAGACGTTCGGCTCCACCTGCCACGGGGCCGGACGCCGCATGAGCCGGCGCCAGGCCAAGCGCGAAACCCGGGGCCGCAACCTGAAGCAGGAGTTCAGGGAGCAGGGCATCGAGGTCCGGGCCTCCTCGGGCGCCACCGTCGCCGAGGAGGTCCCGGAGGCCTACAAGGACGTGGCCGACGTGGTGGGCGTCGTCGACCGAGCCGGGATCGGCCGAAAGGTGGCGCGGCTCAGGCCCCTTGGGGTGCTGAAGGGCTGACGACCGGTCCGCAGGCCCGGGCCACCTCACGCACGTGCCGGTGGTCCGTGCCGCAGCACCCTCCGATCACGTTCAGGTGGGGAAGGGCGTCCACGAGCCTCCCGTGCCGTAGGCCGAAGTCCACTGGATCGCCGTCGTCCAGCTCTTCGGCCTCGTCCAGCTCGGCATGGCTGAGCGTCGACGCGTTGGCCCGGAGTGCTCGGATCCGCTCGCGCCCCGTCGGTGGCGTCGTCCACGGACTCGATGGCGGCGCCCAGGGCCTCGCCGGAGGGCAGCCGCCCGTCGGTCTCCGTGGTGAACGAGATCACCACGGGGAGGCCGGCGGTGCGGGCCGCCCGGCTGACGCCTATGGCCTCGTCCGTGTACGTCATGGTCACAGCCGTCACCATGTCCGCTTCGGTGTCCGCGAAGATGCCGATCTGATGGGCGTGGTACGCCTCCGCCTCGTCCGCCGTCATCTTCGTTTGGATGCTGTAGCCATCGCCTCTGGGGCCCACGCAGCCGCTGATCACCATGGGCGACCTTGCTGTCGAGAACTCCCGCCGGAG
>JBDHHQ010000015.1:0-127702 GCA_039589315.1 Gemmatimonadota bacterium | reverse complement strand
CTGACGACGTGCCTCCGAAGAAGACGGTTAGGCGGGTCGAGAGCGCGTTCTTGACTCAGTTCGGATTCAAGATCGACCATCGGAAGGTCTCGGTGGCTCAAAGTCGTTGGCCGATCGGCGACAAGGGTAAGAAAGCGAAGTCGTCTGCATCGTTTCTTAGGGAGCCAACCTCCCTTGCAGTCGGTCGGCCAACTCATACTTCCGCCGGACCGAGGCAGGAGCTCAGCTTCGGCGGACACCAGGTGAAGTTTCAGTCATCAGGTAGGGTGCATGTTCGCGTCTTTCTCGAGGCCGACGGCAGACGGTTCTCCGGGGACGCCAAGGGAAGCTCGCGAGCAAGATCCCGCATGACCACGCTGGCATCCGCCACCTTGAGGGCGATCGAAGCCTCGCTGGAAGACGGCACGGAACTTGAGCAAGTATCCGGCAGCTTCCTGACCCTCGAGAACGTCGACGTCGTCGATGCCTTTCAAAGGGACTACGTGCTTGCTGCGGTCAGCGGCACTAGCAAGGGCGAGGCAGCCAGCGTCGCAGGCGCGGCCCCGGTGGAGGAGTCGCTCGACCGGGCTGTGATCCTTTCAACGCTTCAAGCCGCGACACGCTGGATCACCGGTCGGGCTTGAGCGCTTTCCCGTCGAAGCGCATCACAGAACCGCGCGTAAGCGCATAAGGAAAGAGAGGGCCCCCCAGTCCGTCACGAGCGAAGCGGTTGAGCGGTAGAGCGGAGCGCACGCGGCTTGAGTACACAGTACTAAGCCGACATCACCCGAAAGGAGGTGAGGCCTGTGTTCAGCTCACTGTTCGACTTTTTTGGTACGCTATTAGCCCTGTTGGGGAACGGCGTGGCCACCTGGTAAGACCCGGCGGACTGGGGGGTAAGGCACGATGAAGTCGAAGGCGATTCAAACATACGTTGCCTTCGTGGTGCTAATGGCCGCCGCGATCCTTGGTGGTCAGGATTGGAGCGTGTTGACCCAATTCCCATGGGTCAGCGTGGTTGGGTTCCTTGCACTCGTAGTCCTCGGAGTTCTGTCCGAGTCCTGGGCTCTCACCATCACGGTTGGACGTTCCGCCGGCGGCTCGTCAATAACCTTCCTTCCGCTCCTCGCTAGCATCCTCCTCTTCGGCCCCACCGCGGCCGTGTTGTTTATGCTAGTAACCGGTCTGGTGGGCGAAGTCTTCATTCGCAAGAAGGAGAAGGTGCGAGCTGTATTCAACGTTGCGCAGTATGTGGTCTCGACGGCTGCCGGAGGGTGGGCATTTACTGCAGTTGGTGGTTACCCTATAGCCCCAACAGGTGCGTTATCACCGCCGTCTTTCGCTCCGCAGTTCATACCGTTCATAGCTTTCGGAGCCGTCTTCCTCTCAGTGAACCACCTCGCCGTATCCTTTGCCATCGCGCTTAGTCAGGATCTCCCGTTTCGCCGGGTCTGGTTGCGCCTCATAGGCCGTTCTGGCACGAATATGGTCTACGACCTGGCACTCAGTCCTGTAGCGATCGGTGTGGCATACCTCTATGTCGAATTCTGGGTGTTCGGGTTGTTTCTCTTCTTCTGGGTGCTCTTCTTCATCCGGCACCTCTACGCCACGAACCTCCGGCTCCAGCAGACCAACCGCGATCTTGTCAGGGCATTGGTCAAGGCCATAGAAACGCGAGATCCCTACACGTCCGGTCATTCCTTGCGGGTATCTTCCCTGGCGAGGCGCATCGCCGAGGGATGTGGGCTCTCACCACGACGAGTCGAGTGGGTTGAAACAGCTGCACTGCTGCATGACATAGGCAAGATCGAGGCGGTGTTCACCGAGATTCTGATGAAGCCTACTGGTCTGTCTAGGGAAGAAAGAGAGATCATCGAGTCGCACGTGACCAAGGGGGTCGAGCTCCTCAGTTCCATATCTTCCTTCCCCGACGACGTAATCGACGCAGTTCAACATCATCATGAGACATATGACGGCAGGGGCTATCCCTATGGACTGAGGGGGGAGCAAATCCCAATTGGGGCTCGGATTATTAGTGCATGTGACGCCATCGACGCCATGCTTTCCGATCGTCCATATCGGAGGGCATTGGATTTGCCCGAAGTGCGGCGCCAGTTGATCGCGTATAGCGGATCACAGTTCGATCCAAACCTTGTGGAGGTCATATTGAGAGACGACTTACTTGAGGCTCACGCTGCGGAACTACGGCAAGATAGAGACTTGGGGCGTCAAGAGCGGCCCAGCTTGGATGTTCTACGCGAGCAGGAAGGGGAGGCCATCGGGCGTGGGTGAGTAGGTGCAACCCTACTGCCGCGCAAGAAGCGAGATCCGGCTCACGATCTCCTTGAAGCCTGCTGCCCTCGCAACGGGCAGTACATCTTCCCACAGTGAGGGCAAGCTGTCAGGGTTCAGCTTTCGGAGCAGTCGGCCTTGCTCCAGCTTCAGGTTGAGCCACGTTGGCACCATGCGGTGGCGTAGTCGGTTGGCCTGGACGTCGAGATAATCAAGCGCTTCTGCTCTCCTTCCTTTCCTTTCCATAATGCGCCCCCGCAGTAGGATGATTGAATAGGGGTTAAAGACCCAATGTGTGTCGTCGGGTGGGAGTTCCTGCTCTCGCTCTGCTGCTTCGGATAGGCGCCCAGCTTCCAAGGCACATAGACCCCTCCCCGCAGAGATCAGAGACAGGCCATACTCTGGCGTGCCCGGCTCCCACAGTCGCTCGGCAGTGGAGAAGAAGCGCTCGGCTTCGTCAAAACATAGGGTCCTTCGAGCAAGCTCTCCAAGGTTATAATTGAGTATCACGTGAGCCGTGATCGCCTGCGTGTCCTCAATAATGGCCTTGGCCCTTCCGAACTCGACGGACGCCTGCTCGTAAACGCTTGCCTCCATCCACCAAACACCCAAGTTCACTTGGATATTGAAGCGCTGGAACAGATCACCGTTTCGCAGCGCCATCTGCTGCGCCTCCCGAATAGCCTCCTGCCCCATATTTGACATTAGGCGGCCGAGGGGGATCAGCACTGCGATACGGCGGCTAAGCAGCACGAAGAGCTCCGAGCGGAGTCCTGCTGCGCGCGCAATCTCTGCGCCCAACCGCCCGTGCTTCGCCGCTACCTCTGGGCTGTCGAGTGCCACGCGATAGGTGAGTGCAGCGTGGATCCAACAGCGAGCGCGGTCGGACCGGACATCGGTCAGATGCTCTGCTTCGGCTAAGGTCCCCGCAAGTTGAGTCGCTGAACAGGTACTGGCATGCAAGCGAGCTTCCACGTCAAGAGCACGAGCGAGAACGTCGTCGAAAGATCGATCTCTCGCGGCGCTCTTCAGCCGGCGCAACTCAGCTGAAACCTCATCCACGGGCAGGAGCCCCCTCTGACTCATAGCCTCGACTGCGTGCACCTCGGCCCAGAGAGCTTCCTCTTCCCTGCCGGCCTTCCTGTAGATGCGCCAACCGACCCAACAACTCTGCGTTACCTTCATCGTCGGGTTGATTCCGGACGGCGATCTCGAGGTATTGCAGCGCCTCGGCCACCGCTCCGGCCGCCTCGGCCCGATCAGCTGCCTCGGTCGCGTACTTCAGGGCCGAGTCTTGCTCACCCGCCCGATCGAAGTGCAGGGCTAGCTCATCGACTGGTGGATTGGTGCCCTGCAGCAGGAATTCGGCGATCTGGCCGTGTAGGGAGGCTCTCCTCGCTCCCGGCAAGGCCTGATACATGGTCTCCCGTACCAGCGGATGGCGAGGTATGGCCCTGGCGTTCTGCCAGCGGATGAGTCTGAGGCGGACGAGCTCCTCCACGCTGCTCACGACGTCGGTCTCCGAGGTGCCCACCAAGTGGGATAGATCCTTCAGGCAGATGGGACGATCGGCTACGGCGAGCAGGTCTGCCGCGCGGCGGGCGTCCGCGGACAGCCCGTCGAGTCTCTGATGGAACAGCTGACGTATGGAGCCCGGGACCGGTATCTCGTGAGTCCGGTAGTGAGGCGAGCTCAGTCTGCCGGCGAGGTGCTCGAGCGTCAGCTCTATCAGGAAGAACGGATTGTGTCCCCCGAGGGTTCGGAGGTCGCTGATCACCCTGTCGGGGAGTGACCGACCGGCCACGGCGGTGATCAGCTCTTCCGCTGCGGAGACCGAAAGCTCCTCCAGGCCAATGAGTCGAACCGCGCGGGATGCAGGAAGGTCTCTGAGATACCGCTCTGTCGAGGACCCAGGCCTGGTTGCCTCCGGGCGGGCTGCGAGGACGATGATCAGCCCTCCGCTCTTCCATCTCCGGCGAAGAAAGTCCAAGACGGTCAGCGAGGTTTGATCTGCCCAGTGGAAGTCGTCGATGAACAGGCAAATCGGACCGTCCCGCACGACTTCGAGCAGCAGGCGGTGCACGGCTTCGTAGAGTCGCCGCGGAATGCTGCCTGGCTGGATATACCCCAGGTCGGGAAGCGGGTAGTCATCCTGCTGGAATTGCGGCAGCAAGGAGAGCATGACAGTCCGCCACGGGTCGTCGAGGCGTCCGAGGGCCATCCCAATATCAGGGTCGCTCAGCGCTTCCAGGATGGGATTCAACGGGATCTCGCGCTCGAACTCCGACGACCGACCTCGGAGCACTCGGAGTCCCGCGAGGTGAGCAGCGATGAGAGACTCTTCAACCAGCCTCGTCTTGCCGGCACCGCCCTCTCCGACGATCAGGGCGGTTACTGCATTCGCCTCAGGCGGCGCTGACACTACTTGACGGAGCTTCGTGAGCTCCGTCTGCCGACCGCACAGCGGGGCGTCGGGTTCGGGCTCGTCGCTCAAGGCGCCGGATGGCCCCCCCCGGTCACAGAGTGCACGGATGCGGGTGACGAGTTGGGCGGTCTCCTGATCCGGCGCCCAGGTGGATCCGTGATTGGTTGTCGCGGGGTACTCGGCTCGCTCGACGAACGATGTGTACGTGGCCTCGGCCTCGTGAACATGACCGGCCATGGCTGTGGAGAGGAGAACTCGGCGCAGAGCCCTCTCATCCACGGGGTCGAGCCGCAAGAGGACTTCGGAGGCCAGTTGTGCCGATCTCCAGTTGCCGGTGGGCTCCGCACCCGACCACACGGCGGTCGCACGATCCCGCAGCTCACTACGCAGGCTCAGCGCTCGCCCGGAGACCCAGTCGTCGAACTCTCGCGTGGGGCGATCGGGGAGCGCGGAAAGGAAGCCTGCCGCCAGTAGCTCCGCGGCCTCGGACAGACGGTCCTCTCGAAGACATTCCACGAATCGTGGCAGGTCACAGGAGACGTCCTGGGTGCGACCGATGAGGATGTCGCCCTGGGCTTCGACGAGAGGCGCGCGGCCCGTCTTCAAAGAGAGGGAGTAGAGGTGCTGGCTGAGACACCGCCGAGCCAGCGATTCGCTCGCCCTGCCCCAGAGCAGTCGGGCGATCCGACTGCGTGAAACGCCTCGGGGGCCGTGGCCGAATACGACGGCCAGGACATAACCCTGGTATGGCGAAAGCTCGACGCTCTTCTCCCCCAGCCCGACCACTGGCCCCCCGAACAGCTCTACGGTGATCTTGGTCATGAGCCACTGGAAAGCGGTTCCCGACACCCCATGCGGAGTGCCGGCCTATTGGCGCGATACAGCCTCTAACGGAGCTCTTGCTGCCGGGGGGGGCGGCTCGAGAGATCCGCAAACTGGTGCCTAGCTTGTGCCTCGTCCAGCCAATGCAGCGCGTCTTGGTCGCCTCGGGGGCTGGCCCGGGGAGCCGGGCGAGATGGTCCGAGGCGAAGTCCCCCAGGTGGTGGCTTTCAGTTCGAAGTGAAGGCCACCTCTCCGCCGCTCGTCGACGAGCCATCCCTCTACCACCCACTCCCAACCTAGGCACTCCCGGATCGTCGACGGACGGACCGAGGTCAATCGCTTCATCTGATTGCTGAGCGCGAAACCGTCCGGGTAGCCGAGGCCCTCCGCAATCGCGAAAAGGCTGTCGTCAGTTGTCTGGAGCTGGATGGTCGCGCGGAGAACCCGGCCGAACTGCAGCCAATGCGAAGGCGCAGGAAGACCTCGACTCAGGAAACGCCTGCCAAGGGCTCGCCTGGACAGATAGAGCGCTCGAGACAAGCCACTCACGGTTCTCAACTCCCCTGAGAGCTCGAGAGTTCTGCGTATCAAGCGTCGAGTATCGCCGTCCACCCGGAGACCCCGCCAAACGAGGTAGTCGGTGACATCGACCGGTAGCGCTTCGGGAGGACGTCGAAGCACCACGGCCAGGTCCTCGGGCTCGGGCTCCGGGTGGAACGGCAACACGCTGTGCGGTCGGCAGCGTTCGACGATGGTCAGCACATCGGCTTCGCTTACCAACTCGCGAGCGGGCGGAAGCACGACGATGAGGGCCAGGCCCCCGGGCCTGTCGCGCATGATCTGGAGGTCGAGGGCATTGGCGGACCGCGCCATTTGCCATACGACCGCTTCTCCGGCCGGGAGTCGCCCGGGGGCATGGGCAGGTATGGACTCGCCGAAGGGCTCGAGGCGGTCGTAGGGGGGCGCAAAGAGGGAGAAGGGCGAGCGGGTAGAGCGGGGCATGGGCGTCAACCTCCGTGGACAGATGGGCCTGGGATCGTTCACGACCGAGGCTAGCGTGCCCCTATCAGCGCCCTATCATCGTTACAGTGGATCGTCGTCTCCTGATCGGAGCCACCGGTTGAAGCCCACCTTCTTGCCCTTGCCCGGGCCCCTGAGGGAGTGCGCCTTCGTCGAGCGGCCCAGTCGTTTCCTGGTGCACGTTCGCCTGCCCGGACAGGGCGGTGTCATCACAGCGCACCTGCCCGACCCAGGCCGGCTCCGGGAGCTGCTGCTTCCCGGAGTCAGGATGTGGATCCGAGCCGCGCCTGGCGCCCACCGGAAGACGCAATGGAGCGCCGTTCTGGTCGAGTCGCCAAGCGCCGAAGGGCTGGTGTCTCTCGATACGACCCTTCCGAATCGCCTCGTCGGCAGAGCGCTGGAGCGGGACGCCCTGCCTGAGTTCGGCGAGTACCGCCTCGAGCGGGCCGAATTCCCCCACGGGCGCTCGCGGTTCGATTTCCTCCTCCAGGGGCGTGCCACGAAGATGGTCCTGGAGGTAAAGAGCGTCACCCTCGTGGAGGACGGCGTGGCCCTTTTTCCGGACGCGATCACCGAAAGGGGCGCACGGCATGTCCGGGAGCTCGGGGCCCTGGCCCGGGAAGACGGTTGGGAGGCCGCGGTGCTGTTCATTCTCCAACGTGCCGACGCCGACCGGATCGAGGCTGCTCGCTCCATCGATCCGGAATTCGCCGACGCACTTGCGGAAGCGAAGGTTGCCGGGGTCCGAATCTTGGGGCGCCGGTGCATGGTGACTCTGGCCGGCGTGACGCTCGCCGAGAAGGTCGCGGCGTCGTGAGACCACCGCTGTGCTGCGCGACCACCGTCCGACGGTTGCTTCCACGGGCACGGGAAACTAATTAGAACCCGAGATCCAAATCACGTCGGCAGCGAGCCACCATGACACTCCGACCTCCCAAACAGGCCAGAAGCCGGAGAACCCTCGACCGCCTCGTGGAGGCGGCCATGAGCCTGATGGCGGACCAGGGCGTTGAAGGCACCTCCGTGTCCGAAGTGGTCAACGCCGCTCAATCCAGTGTAGGCTCGTTCTACGCTCGGTTCGAGGGTAAGGATGACTTCGTCGGTTATCTGGAAGCGCGCGTTTGGACGGACGCGACCCAGCGGTGGGAACAGGCGATGGCCGACATCCAGGGACGGCAGCTCACCGCGCAAGATCTGGTCACGGGTGTGGTCCGGTTGCTGATCGACAGCCGGAAGGCGGACCTCGAGCGACGGCGAGTGCTGGGTACGGCCTCGGGCTCCGTCGCACACGCCGAGGCGTTCCACGCACACGTCCTGGCCGGGATCCTCGAGCTCCTCCGCCCGTACCGAAACGAGTTCCGTCATCCCGAGCCTGAGAAGGCCGTGCGGATCGCGTATACGGTCATGGCAGGCGCACTGGATCAGCTACCGGCATTACGATCCGCCGCCGCGGGCGGAACCGAGGCACTCGTGGAGGAGATGGCTCGCATGTTCCTGGCCTACCTCGGGTCGGAGGCCGCCTCCGGCTCGGTGCGGCGGGTGGAAGCGGGGGTGCCAGCAACGGTCCAGCCCCGACCCGTTCCCGGCGGGCCGGTCACACCTCCCCTGCCCATGTTGGCCGAAGCCCCGGGGCCGCCGGCATTGATGGCGCCACCCATTGCCGCACCGATGGTGCCGGAGCCTCCGCCCCCCTCCGCCCTGACCGAATCGCCACGGCCTCCCCTCGCCATGACGGCAGCTGCAGAAGGCGAGATGGCCCCGGCCACATCATCGTCGGGAGCTTCCCAGCCAATCCAGGCTGATACCACGTCCGCTGACCCACCCCGGCCGCCCGGCCGTGAGGAAGCCGCCGATGAGGAGGACAGGGAGCGGGTCGACTTCTTTGACGTCTGGGGCTGAATCCGCCTGACTCAGGCCAGCGAGCCGCTGCTCTGGCCGGCCACTCCGGCCGGTGACGTATGAGGACCTCAGGCTGAGCCCAGACAACTCGGGCGACATCCTTTGGTTGAAGCTTGGAGGCATAGATTGTAATTTGAATTATAATTACAATTCAATCTAAGGTCAGGTCAGTCGACTCCCTTGAGTCCCTCCGCTGCTTCCGCACCGCGACCCCCGTTGCAGGGGCGAAGCCGACGCACGCTCGAACGTATCGTGTCAGCGGCGGAGAGTTTGCTGGCCGAAGAGGGAGTCGACGCGACCACCGTGAAGGCGGTGATGACCAGGTCCGGGGTTGGGCCGGGCTCCTTCTACGCTCGTTTCGACGGGCGGGAGGCTCTGCTCGCGCACCTCCGAGACAAGTTCTGGAAGGACATCCGCCGAGACTGGAGCGCCTTCGCGACGGAAGAGGCGTGGGCGGAAGCCGATCTGCCTGCCCTGGCGGGCGAGGTGGTCAGACGTCTCGTACGTGGCTACGGACGGCATGAAGGCCGCATCCGGGCCTCGCTGGTGCATGCCCTGCGTCGCCCCGCCGGCGAGGCCATGGAGCAGACCGTGTCGCTGGATGAGCTGGTGATGGACCGTCTGACCCTGCTGTTCGTCTCGCACCAGCCCGACGAGTCACGGGTCCGGTTGGCGCTACTCCAGCTCCTGGCGACGCTCCAGGTCCTCGTTCTCTTTCCGGACGCGACTCCGCTGCCAGCTCGGTTCTCGGAGGAGGATCTCATTCTGGAGTCGACACGGAACCTGCTGGCCGCGCTGGGGGCTGACGCAGCGCCGACCACGTACGCGGAGCTTCTACAACGAAGCTCTGCCGTGTACCGGCGAGGCTGGAAAGAAAGGGGGCGAGGCGCCACTGGCACCCCGCCCCCGGTCAAGCGCCTCGTTTGACGCGATCAGAGATCGATCGAGTCACCCCAAAGGGTCAGGACCTTCGTCTCTCCGTGCTCCTCCACCACCACCACCGCAACACTCTTCCCATCGGACTCCCGCTTGCCCACGATGGAGCCCTGGACCTCGGAGTGATCCAGGCTGAGGCGCTCTACCATCACCTCGAAGCCTTCGCCCTCGAGTGCGTCCGTGAAGTGCTGGACGACTTCGAGGGGAGCGTCGGTCGTGACGGACAGGTCAGCCCCGCCCGACTTGCCGGCCATCTCCCCGCTGAAAACACGGTCCGGATGGCTCGACCCCGGATAGCGCGGTACCCAGCTCGGTGCCGCCTCGGCGGTTTCACCGGCCTCGAAGACCGACTCACCCTCGGGCGTGCTGAGGATCAGCCGGGCACCTTCGTCCGCCCCCTCGATCTTGACCGAGTAGACCTCGTCGCCGAGGTCCATGGTGAAGACGGCGCCGTCCTCGTCTCCGAACATGTCGAGGGAGATCGTCTCACCGTCGATGGAGAGGGTCAGCGAGCCCTCGAAGGAGTCCTGCAGCTCCCTCATGACCTCTTCGGTGACCTGCGCCGCTGCCAGGGTGCGGGCCATCTCCGCGGCAGCCCGTACGCGCTCGCGGTCCGCATGGCGGAGCTCGTGGCGCAGCTGATGGCGGAGCTCCTGCATCTCCTCGATTCGGATGACGGTGGGCGTGTCCTCGTCACCGACGAACTCGACCACCGTGTTGCGCGCTTCATTGACCGCCACGGCGGCGACCGCAGCGAACGCGACTCCGCCCAGCACGAAGAGCCCCATCACCGCCGCCACGACCCAACCCAACGGGGAGAGGCCACGATCGACCTTTCCCGTCAAAGCTCTCTCGTACTCGTCATACTTGGAGGCCATTTGCCCACTCCCTTCGACCGATTCGATCGTCCACTCAGATCGTTAGACGCTTCGACAACCCTACGGGTTGCAGGCCGGAAAGATTCATTCGGCCAGTTGGCCGGCACACGGAGTGCGCCGGGACGACCGCCCACCGGGCCGGCGCGGTGTCTCGCACTAGGCCTTGTGGGCCGTGAGGATCGCGGATCTCGCCGAGCTGGCATACGCCGTGAGCTCTCCCGAGCCCACAGCCCCCGCCTCGAGGCGCTCGAGGGCCTCGTTGTCCACGGGCATCTGTTCGGCGGCGAACGCCCGCTGGCGGGTGATCGTAACGTCCGAGAAGCCCGCGGCCTCGAGGCTTGCCACGTATTCGTGCTGCGGCACGGGCAGGCACCCGCTCATGATCTCGAGGGACTCCTCGAGCACCGCCGGTGGCCGGGTATCAGACACGAGATCGGAGATCACCAGTCTGCCTCCGGGCTTCAACACCCTGAACGCCTCCTGCAAGGCCCGTTGCCGCTCTGTCGACAGATTCAGCACGCAGTTGGAGATGACCACGTCGACGCTCGCGTCGGCAACAGGAAGCGCCTCGATCTCGCCGAGCCGGAACTCCACGTTTTCCAGGTCGCCCTTCCGGGCGTTCTCTCGCGCACGGGCGACCATGTCCGGCGTCATGTCCACGCCGATGACGTATCCCTTGGGTCCTACTTTGCCCGCCGCGAGGAAGCAGTCGATTCCGCCGCCGGATCCCAGGTCGAGCACGGTCTCGCCGGGACGAAGGTCTGCCGCCGCCGTGGGATGGCCCGAGCCCAGACCGAGGTCGGCATCCTTCGGGATGGAGGAAAGCTCCTCTTCCGTGTAACCGAGCCCCAGGCTGGCCAGGGCCTCCGCCTCGCCGTCGCAGCAACCCGGTCCGCACCCACACCCTGACGCCTCGCCTCGCGCGATTGCGCCATATCGTCCACGCACGGCCGAGCGGATCGTCTCCTGTTCCATCGCCCACCTCCCTTGAAATTAGTTGTGTATCACAACTGCACGATCACCAAGATGGCGCCGACCGATACCGGCGGCGCCGTGGCACGCCCAAGGTGCTTTACCGAATCACACAGCAGCTTCCACCAGAGGTCTCCACGCGCGACGCGAAGGCAGTCGCCAGACGACCGACCACCCGCGTGATGGAACGCCGCGTGTCGGCGTCGAGCTCGGAGAGGATGTCCATGTACTCACCCGCCAGGTCCCGCTTGATTCGTTCGACCAGCTTTCTGGCCCGAGCTGTCGGCTCGAGCACGATCGACCGCCGGTCCTGGTCGTTGGGCACCCGGCGCAGATAGCCCTTGTCCACGAGCGAATTGGCCAACCGGCTCGCGGTGCTCTTGTCCAGGTACAGATGAGCCGCCAGGTCGTTCACGGTGGACGCGCCATCATCCACTGTGGCCTCGAGGGCGTAGCACTGGCTTACCGAGACGTCGTAGCAGCAGACCCGGTCTCGATCCCGGAACTGAGCAACGCGGATGATGTCAGTGAGCGCACCGCGCAGCAGCATTGCGTCGGCGAGAAGCTCACGGTCCGCCAGATTGACGCCCGGCCGGCCGTAGATGGGGATGTCCGTGGTCCCTCGGGCCTCCCGCGTGCGCGCTGTGTCTGGCATGTCGGCTCCAATAGTTGTAATAGACAACTATAATCGCCAGCCCTCTCGAGGTCAAGAGCTCGACCGCCGGCAATCCTGGACGTGCTATCGTCGCACTGCCGATCGGCGGTAGGTCAGTCGGGAACCGGGCAGCGGATGAAGTTCATGGACGGTGCGTTCCCCTGGGCGGCTTCGGACGTTAGAACGACCCAATGCTCGTCACCCAGCGCGACGGCCTCTCCCTGGGGCTCCCTGAGGGTAAGGAGGCTCTGAGTCAGGACGGGCGACGCCTGGAGCGCCTCGCCGTCGACGCGGTAGAGAGAGAGGGACGTGTACGTCCGGATCGCCACGAGCGTGCCGTCGGGGGACGCCGAGGCTCCCGTCACCTGGTCGGGTGGCGACGGCTCCGAGGCAGAGAGGGACTGCACCCATTCCAACGTGACGGTCTGGCCAGGTCGGAGCTCCCCCGGGTAGCGGTAGACCTCGGTGGGGTGGCTTCGGCCCTTGGTGACCAGGAAGAGCCGCTCGCCCGGCAGCACGAAGATGGCTTCCGCGTCCCGGGGACCGTCGGGGAGCACGAGGCGGAGGACGTCGGCCCGCGCCGTCGTGTCGTCCGAGGGCAGCGGCTCTGGCACGCGGTACACGACGACCTCGTCCCGCCGCTCGCTGTTGTCACCTATGTCTGCGAGGTAAAGGCAGGACCCGGCGTCACAGGAGGCCACCTCCATGTCCTCCCAGTCGATGTTCACGGCGCCGGCCACCGTCACCACACCGAGAAGGCCGCCGTCCAGGCCTACCGCGACGACCGCGGGCTCTCCGCCGGAGTCGTTGTGGGTCCAGATGGCCGCAGGCGGGCGTCGGGCGATCGCGGCGCCGCTGGTTTCAAGGACCCCGTCCGGGAGAGCGATACCCGTATCCAGCTCGACGCACGACAGGACCGCCTCGTCGACGATCTCGCTCGCTTGCCCACTGCAGGCGGCCAACATCGGGAGTATCACAAGCGCTGGGGTGCAGCGGTAGCTGTTCAGGGGCGCCCCGCTCCGGTTGGGGTTCAGTGTGGTCACCGTGCTCCCGCTGGCGGGCTCGCCTCGGCACAATCGGTGGTCACAGGAGCTCAGGCCACACGCGGTCGAGTGGCGGCCTCGGGGCTACTGAGCCGGCTCGGCGTCCTCGGAGAGCACATACTCCAGAATCTGCTGGAAGATCTCCTTAGGTAGCGCGCCCTGCAGGGGCTGATAGCCCGGAATGAAGAACGTCGGCGTTCCGCGCACGCCCAACCGCCCACCTGCCAGGATGTTCTGCCGGACCTGATCCCGCCGCCAGTCTTCGTCGAGGCACTGCTCGAACCGATCGGCGTCCAGGCCCTCTTCCCTGGCGTATCGCACGAAGATGTGTCGGACGGCCCCTTGTTCATTCTTCCACTCCGCCTGGTCCTCGAACATGCGTGCCCCAAAAGCCTGAAGCATCTCCTGCTCGACCGCGCACTCCCCGGCGGTGGCAGACTCGAGGCCATGAGGGAAGATCCCGAGCACGTATGGCACGTACTGCCATGCCACCTTGCCGGTTTCCACATACTCCGCGATGAGGTCGGGGTAGGACTCCATGTGGAATCGACGGCAGTAGCCACAGCCGAAGTCGCTGAACTCGATGATCCGCACCGGAGCCTCGGGATCACCGAACGTGTATCCGAGATCGGTGAGGTCCACGGGCCGGTCTGCAGTCGGTCGGCGGGTCTCCGGCGCTCTCTCTGGTGGCCTCGAGCCGGCGATTCCCTCGGAAGTGGACACACCGACGCCCTGGCCGGAGGCATCCAGCGCCTCGGCAGCCTGCCGTGTCCGCTCTTCCAGGTCCCCCTGGCCGCAAGCCGCGACAACCAGGCCCACCACCGCGAGCCCGCTGAACGCCGTCCGTCGAGAGATTCCGATCGCCATCAAAGCTCCAGGTTGATCAGCTGCCCCATGTCGGCGAGGGTGGCGGATAGCGCAGCGAACTGTCCGGTCAACATCAGGAACCCGACCACCACCAGCAAGACCCCTGCCACCTTCTCGAGTGGGCCGGCCCACCTCCGCATTCGCTCGAAACCAGCCAGGAACCAGTTGAATCCGACGGCGGCGAGAACGAAGGGCAAGCCCAAGCCAGCCCCGTACACGGCAAGAAGTCCCATGCCCTGGACCACGGTTCCCTCCAACCCTGCGTAGAGGAGGATGGTGCCGAGGATCGGCCCGATGCATGGGGTCCACCCGGCGCCGAAGGCCACACCGACGAGAAACGATCCCAGGAGACCTGCCGGCTTCGAGGAAAGGTGCAGTCGCCACTCTCGCGCCAGACTTGGCACGCGCAAGACGCCCAGGAGATAGAGACCGAAGACCAGGACGATGACCCCACCGCCCCGACTCACGAGCGGTAGCCACTGGTTCAAGGAGCGGCCGAACGCCGTGGCGGCCAAGCCCAGAGTCATGAACACGGCTCCGAACCCGAAGCCGAAGGAAAGGGCGTGGAGCGCTGCGCTGCGCCGAGCACCCTTCACGCTCCCCTCCTGGAGCTCCTCGAGCGTGAAGCCGGAAATGAACGTCAGGTAGCTCGGTACGACGGGCAGGACGCAAGGGGAAAGGAACGAGACGACGCCAGCGAAAAAGGCCAACGCGAAGGAGACTTGCACCTCCATCGGTCAGGGCTCGCGCCGAGCCGAGTAGGTCGCGGTCCGTGCCACCGGTCAGATCCGGAAATGTCGGAAGATCCTCTTCTCAGTCTCCCCCTCCAACTCCGCGGATATCTCGAGATAAGGCTCCAGTCCGCTCCCCTGCAGCTTGTCGCGGAACAGCTTGTCCAATTGGAAGACGCCAGCCGAGTTGCTGAGCTCGATTCGCAAGCAGATGGGTTTCTCCTCGCCCCGTTCGATGTGCACCGCCTCGATCGCTGCAGCCGATATGCTGTGGATGCTGGCGGAGCCCGCCTGGAACGGGATGCGGGAGCGTCCCTTCGCCATGTCCAGCGAGTCCGCGATCCGCACGACCCCTGCCTCCAGGGTCAGGGGACGTCCTCCCGCGCGGTGGGAGATGATGGCGTGTAGGACCTCGGACCGAACGAAGGTGGCCTCCCTGGGCTCGTAGAGCTCCGGCAGGATCTCCTGGAGCTTCCGCTCGGCAAGGAAGAGGGAGTACGACTCGTGGTCGTCGCGGTGGATGGACATGCCCAGATCGTGGAGCAGCGAGGCAAGAGCGACCACGACCTCGGCGTCTCCCGGCGACATGCCGTAGTGCTCGACGATGCCGGGCTCCACACCCGCCTCCAGCAGAAGCCGCAGCATCCGCACGGCGATGTTCATCACGATCTTGACGTGCACCGGGCCGTGATCGGTCATACCGAGCCGCTCGATGGCCGTCACGTTGCAGGCGAGCCAAAGGCCGTACAGATCGTCGTCGGCGTTGACCAACTCCATCAGCTGCTGCAGGCGCGCATTGTGCCGGTCGGGCACGGCGATGTGGATTCGAGCCTCGAATCGCTCCTCGGGCGTACGGCCCCCCTGCTCGGCACCGGGTGTCGCTTCGAGCTCCATGGATCTCATACCCGCACTTTCATCTCGTTGTCGCGTCTGGTCGCTTCGTCGTCCGGGTACGGACTATGCCCTGCCCGACCCGTGGCCTACGGCGGCGCTCGGTATGCGGGGAGCACCCTCACGAATCACGACGGTCCCCGCGATCTTGTCGTGAATCCCTTGTCGGTTCGGATCCCAGTACACCTGGGCGAAGCCGAGCAGACCGGTCGCGAAGCCGGCTGCATACCCGCCTGCCCGCTCGAAAGCGAACCACCAAGTGATGGGTTCCCCGGTCAAGCGCAGCACCCGAACACCCACGAGCTTCTTCCCTGGCGTTTGACCTTTCCACCACGGAAGAAGAACAGCGAAGTAGATGCTGCCCCAGCCGAAGGCGAGCCCCAGCTGATCGATAACGTCCCGAGCCAGCCTCGCGAGTCCCGAGCCTCGCTCCAGTTCGTCGACCTGTGCCTGCACCGCCGCGAGCGCCTCTTGCGTGTGCTCGGTTTCCCGTGACGCTCGATCCAGCCGGGATTCGAGGGCACCGATCGTGTCCGCCGCCAACGTGAGCCCGGCCTGGCGGCGGATCGCCTCGAAATCCGCTGCGGTGGTGTCCCCTTCTTCCAGCAAGCGGACGTAGGTAAGGAGAGCCGCCGTGGCCGTCAGGGTGTCGGCCGGTGATCCCGGCTCTCGCGCGCCGCCCTCAGCCCGAGCCAACTCGGCCGCGGCCGTCGCGATAGCCTGCTCGAGGACGTCGTCCGGGTCCGCCTCGTCGCCCCAATCCGGGTCGTCGGGAGACAGCTCCTCGAGCAGATCCTCCACGTCGGATTCCGACATGCCCGCCGCCAGGGCACCTCGGGCGATCTCGGTAGCGGCCTCCTCGGCCTCGGCGGCGTCGGTGGCTCGGGTCAGCCGGACACCGCCCTGGAGGCCGCTCATGAGGTCGCCCAGGTCCATGGGAAGGCTCTCTCCCAAGGCGTCCGATTCCACCGAAAGGGGTATCCCCAGGTCTCCCCCGGAACGGAGAAGCCAGATGGTGCCAAAGGAGACCAGCAAGATCACCAGGCCGAGGCAGCCCACCGAGAACTGGAACGCCCAGGCCAGTGGGGCAGGCAGGTCCCTGGTGATCGGGGACTTGAGCGCCATCCGGACGAAGACCAGAGCGACGAGCACACCGACGATCGCACCTATGTCCTTCGTGACCAACGTGATGATCCCGATGAGCACCAGGTCGATCAGCGTCGCCACCCCGCGCCGCAAGGGTGTCGCGAGTGGCAGGCCGAGCAGTTCTGGCGACACCTCGAACGCGTCGGGTGTGATGGCGGTGCGGGGATCGGTCTGAGGGCTCATCGACGGGTTGGCGCTGGATTACCGGCGCCGGAAGGCCGCGCCGATCACGATGCCCGCTGCGAGTCCCAGGAGCGCGGTGCCAGCCACGACCCGGGTCGTGGCTGCCGTGGGCGCGTGACGTTTCTCCACAGCCCCGCCGGCTCCCGCCGGTTCCGTGGCCTCATCCGCCGAGCCCTCGAACCCGCAGGCCGGGCAGTTCACGAGCTTCCGATCCCTGGCCGTGCGGTTCGGGAATACCAACTCCGAGGAGCACTCTGGACACGCCAGTCCGCTGTGCAGTTGCTCGATCATGCCGTAGAGGCTGCTCTTGGACAGGCCCATCTCCTCGGCGATCTGGTTCACGCTCGCGTCCGAGCTCCAATACCGGCGATTGGCGTCCTCGACCAACCGGGTGTCGACTTCCTGGGCTTCCGTCATGGCTCGCGTCTACCTCCGCTCTTGACCCCTCGCCACGGTGCGTTCAACGTCCGACGTCGCCGAAACGCTCGGTGCTTCTGGGGTAGTGAAACTCGAGGAGCGCCGTCTTGGCGCCCCGTCGACGGTGCTCGCTTTCACGGGCCAGCCCGGTTGGCCGGACGGGCCCTGGGGTGGCGTGGCCGCCGGTGGCGGCCGGGGGACCGTATTCCGTATCTTGCAGTCGGACCGCGTTTTCAGGATCATGACGACACCGGTCCCGTCGGTTCGGAGCGATCGGTCCTCCGTCTGATCCGACCCGTGCCGCGATCGCGCGGCAGAGCCAGCCCCCGCTGATCGGAGGGATTGAGATTGCGCGACCGAAATCGGATCATATCCAACCTCGAGGGGCTGTACCGCGGCTCCTTCCAGGAGGCGCAGGACGGTAGCGACAACGAGCGCATGTCTAAGTTGGACTTCGAGTTCCAGCGCGACCAGTTGCTCTTCGAGGTTCTGCTCGACATTCGGGATGCCTTGCGTGGGCCAGAGCCCGGACCCGAAGGTAGGTCCCTCCTTGAAAAGGCAGAGGAGCTGCGTCGGATCACACGTCTCCGCTGAACGATCGTTCTCATGGCTAAAACACAGTCCGACTTGATATTAATCTACGGCCTGGATCAATGAAAATCTACACGCGAACAGGGGATGAAGGAGATACGGGGCTCTTCGGCGGCGGTCGGGTGCCCAAACACGACCGGCGGGTAGCGGCATATGGAGCCGTGGATGAGCTCAATGCGGTGCTGGGTCAGGCGAGGCTCTCGGTGGCGGACGCTTGGATCGGAAGCCGACTCGAGCCGATACAGCACGACCTGTTCGCTATTGGGGCCACCTTGGCGACGCCGGTGGACGAAGGTCGGACGCGTCCGACGACGCCGGATCTCCCCGAGCGGCGGGTCACGGACATGGAGGCGTGGATCGATGCGGCAGAGGAGGACCTCGAGCCGCTGCGCAACTTCATCTTGCCCGGTGGGTCACCAGGGGCAGCGGGGCTTCACGTGTGTCGGACGGTATGCCGCCGGGCGGAGCGAGCGGTCAGTCACCTGGGCGAGTCAGAGGGGGTGGAGGGGGTCGTGCTTCGGTACCTGAACCGGCTGTCGGACCTCCTGTTCACCCTGGCGCGACTTGAGAACGCACGGGCCGGGGTGCCTGATGTCGTATGGACCGTCCGACCCGAGGAGGGGGGCGAGGGGTGATCTATCTGCCCTTCGAGCGGAGGGGACCTCACGGCGAAGCGATCAGGGGCGACATCCGCGTTCCCGAGGGCCCGCCGCCCACCGCCGCTGTGGTGGTCGTTCATGGCTTCAAGGGCTTCAAGGACTGGGGCTTCTTTCCGCATCTGACCCGCGAGCTGGCGTCGGCCGGCTTCTCCGTGGTGTCCTTCAACTTCTCCAGGAACGGCATCGGAGATCAACCAGAGGACTTCACGGAGTTGGAGGCATTCGCCAAGAACACGTTCAGCCGCGAGTTGGACGAGCTGCGTTGGATCTTGGACGAGACCTCATCCGAGGACTTCCTTCCCCGGAGGCCGGAGGCTGTCGGGATGGTGGGCCACTCCCGGGGAGGTGCCCAGGCGGTTCTCGCCGCCAGCGAGGACCCCGGGGTCGGCGCGCTGGTCACGTGGGCGGCGGTGGCCAACCTGGACCGCTGGACCGAGGAGACCCGGAACGAGTGGCGGGCGTCCGGACGGGTGTACGTGTTGAATGGCCGGACCGGCCAGCAGATGCCGCTGGACGTGACGCTTCTAGAGGATTACGAGGCAAACGCCGAACGGCTCGACGTCACGGCCAGGGCCGGGGCCGTCGTCGCACCGTGGCTGATCGTACACGGTGATGACGATCTCACCGTGTCACCGGCCGACGCGGAAATCCTGGTCGGTGAAGCCGAGAAGGCCCGTCTGCATCGTGTGCCGGGTGCCGGCCATACCTTCGAGGTGGGCCACCCGTTCAAGGGCCCGTCACCTCAATTGGACGACGCCATTGCCGCAACGGTGCGACACCTGCGGACCCACCTTGGACGCGATTGACCGCGCGGCGCGAATGGGAGAGCGGGTCGCGGAAACGGCGCGGTCCCTGGGGATCGAAAGCGGCAGCGTCCAACTGATCACGTCGGCCTACGCCCTGGCCATGGAGCCCCGTCGTCGGCGGCTCGAGGACGATCATCACCCGGCGTACCTCCACCCGGGCCGCACGGCCCTCATCCTGATGGACGACCTGGGCGAAACGGACGCCACAGTCGTGGCGGCCGCCTCGCTCGTCGAGACCGAGGAGGAGCGCCTGAGCGTCTCGGCTGCTCGGTTGCCGCCTGTCGTAGGTACGGAGGTGGCGCTCCTCGTCTCGATAGTCCCGACACCAGGCGCCGAGGATCTGGCCGAGAAGCTGGTGGTAGCGGCCCCTGAGGTCGCTCGCGTCGCGCTGGCTGAGCGGTTGGATCAACTACGGCACGCCCACCTGTGGGAGGACATGGACCGCAGACGTAGGGCGCATCGCGAGGCCGAGGCCGTCTACATGCCCGTAGCGGAGCGCACACATCCTACTCTCGCCCGACGATATCGCTGGTGGTGCGCCATGTTCAAGCAACACCATATGCGCTAGGGCGGCACGGTCGAATCGCTCAACACCGGTGGTACTGCCGAGGCCGGCGGGCCGTCGAACGCGGATCGCCCCGCCGCACCGAGCCCGTGGAGCTCCCCGAGCCGGAGACGCCGTGGCCTTCTCCCACCAGGCCGGAGGGAGAGCTGCCTGCTCCCACGTCTTGCGGCTCCACAGGGGTTCTCTCATGATAGGGTCGCCTCGATCGGGGCGGAGGCCAACGCAAGCCGGAGAGGCTCAAGGAGGACCATGACTTACATCATTGCCGAGCCGTGCATCGACACCAAGGACGCGAGTTGCGTCGAGGTGTGCCCGGTCGATTGCATCTATGAAGGCGAGGATCAGTACTACATCCATCCGGACGAGTGCATCGACTGCGGGGCGTGCGAGCCGGAGTGCCCCGTCACCGCGATCTTCCCGGACACGGACGTGCCCCCGGAGTGGACGAGCTACATCGAGAAGAACCAGGCGCACTTCGGCTGAGCGGGAACGAGGATCCACTCAGAACTACGGGGCGGAGCGCACGATTACCCTTCCGCCCTTCGTTTGGCCGACGAGGCCGAGGGGCGAATGACGCCGCCGCCGGCTCGCGTCGGCGAGGCGCGATTCGCCTCTTCGCGTTCACACCCAACCGCCGGAGTGAAGGAATGTGAGTCCTGATGCGGGCCCCGTGACCAACGATCAGGTCGTCGGCCCGGAGAGGTTCAGATTCCCAGCTCCCTCAGTCGCTCGAGCGAAATCGTGCCGGGGACGGTCTCCCCGGCAGGAACCACGTTGTCCAGGCTCTGCTCGACGTCTTCGTGCCGCTGTCCCTTGATCAGCAAGAGTCCGGCAGCCACGGCGACTGCACTCATGACGCTGACAGCGAAGGTGCGAAGTTTCCCCTCCTTCATGTCGTGTTTCATTCCCGGCCTCCTACGACTTTCGGCTCACCACCTCCCACTCTGCAGGAAATGTGCCTGCAATATGAACCCCCGAGAACCTGGCCAGGATCCCTATTCGACGTGTGCTTCCCAGGCGACATCTGTCTCCCCGGTGCCGCAAATAGCGTCGAAAAGCCGCGACCCGCGCGAGTCCACGGTCGGAAATCCATCGGGGTCATCGGCATGATCTCCACCACGATGCCGGAGCCACGATGCCAGGCCGTGCTCGAGGCAGTATCGGGGACCTATCATGCGTGAAACGATCAGCGAGGACGTCTGTGACAAACGTAGATGATGGGGTGCGAATCGCGGCCGCGGAGGGAGATCCCGTCGCCCTGGCGGGCGCCCTGGTAAGGATCCCCTCGGTGAACCCCCTCCTGGAGTCAGGTGGCAGCGGCGAAGAGGAGATCGCACGCCAATGTGCGAGCTGGCTGGAGGGGTGGGGGTTCACGGTGTCCGTGAACGAGGTAGCTCCGGGCCGATTCAACAGCGTCGCGTGGGTCGGCCCTGAGAACGGGCCGCGCCTGCTCCTGAACGGCCACCTGGACACGGTCGGAGTCGGGGGAATGTCGGTGCCGCCGTTCGACGCCCATGTCAGGGACGGGCTTCTCTATGGGAGGGGGTCGTGTGACATGAAGGGTGGAGTGGCAGCGCTGCTCGCTGCCGGCGCCCGCCTTTCGCAGGAGCCGGATCTGGGCGGACGCCTGGTTTTGGCGCTCACTGCCGACGAGGAGCACGCCAGCCTGGGCATGCAAGCGGTGGTGGGCTCCGGCCTCGTGGCTGACGCGGCTGTCGTTTGCGAACCCACGGAGCTGGCCGTCATGCCCGCCAACAAGGGTTTTGTGTGGATCGAGCTGGAATTCGCGGGCCGTGCCGCGCATGGCTCTCGGCCGGAGGTGGGCATCGACGCCATTCGGCACGCCGCCCAATATCTCGCCGGCCTGGACGGCTACGAAGTCCGGCTCAAGCAACGTCCGGCCCATCCCCTTCTGGGACATGGATCGTTTCACGCAGGGTCCATCGTAGGGGGCTCGGCACCCTCGGTGTACCCGGCGTCATGCAACCTGGTGATCGAGCGTCGCACCCTTCCCGGGGAGTTACCGGAGGCCGTGACCAGCGAGTTCGAAGCCATGCTGGCCGGCGTGAAGCGGGCGTTCCCCGAGATGAAAGCCCACCTCACGCTCGGCCTTCACCGGCCAGGCACCGAGGTGCATACCGACGCCCCGGTGGTCCAAGGCCTGCTCCGAGCCTCCGGGGCGGTGGGACTCGAGCCGCGCGTCGAGGGGATGAGCGCCTGGGTCGATGCAGCCCTGTTGAACGAAGCCGGGGTCCCGGCCGTGTGCTTCGGCCCCGGGTCCATCGCCCAGGCCCATTCGGCCGACGAGTGGATCTCAGTCGCCGAGATCGCACAGGCAGCAGAAGTGCTGCACCAGTTCGGTCGGGAGTTTCTCGCCGGCGGGGGCCCTGGGAGGCGGTGAAGCGGTGATGCGGGGGAGTGATGGGCCCGGAGGTCAGAGCTCGGGCGGCAGGGGGGACAAGGGGCGCGGGAGGACCAAAGGGGATCCGCCCCTCCGACCCTCCCGCTGGCGGTAGACCGATACGACGCGACCGATCGCACTACCGCGTTTGAATCTCGATCACACCCCCGGGATAGCCGGTGCCGTACAGCGTCGTCGCGTCCGAGGCAGACAGAAAGCGGATGGACAAGATGTCGGCCGTGTTGTAAGCCCTCAGTTGGCTGACGTCCCCGAAGTGCCTTCCATCCACGAAGGTGGCCGGGAGATCCGAGGTGTCGCCCCCGCGCGCCCTCAGCCACTGAGGCCGCAGGCGCTGTACCGCGTCGTAGGCGTCGAAGCCACTCAGATCACTCAACTCCTCCGTACTGATGAGGTTGCGGTCGCCACCACCGCTTCCGCCGCCTCCGCCGCTCGAGGCGCACGCCGCGAGCGCGACAGTGAGAAACACGGTGGTGTAGGATGCACGGCGCATGATCACGCTCCTCGGCTGACTGTGACGGAACAGGCCAGGGTACCCAATCCGGGGCCGGACGGCCGCCGTGTCAAGGGTGGCTCGGGTGATTCGGTTGCCCTGCTGGTTCGGCCCTCGGTATGCTCCTCACGACTCGCGTGCGATCCCCGGTCCCTTGTTGGCCAGGCAATGACCACGAGATCAATCGGATATACAGTCATGACTGCCGCGGCATTACTCACAGGGTGTGGGGGTACGGACGAGACCGCCGACACGCTGGTCGTGGGCGGCGTGGTATGGACCGGCCAGGATGGTGCAACCACGACCGAGGCGGTGGCCGTAGCGGGAGGCCGCGTCCTGGCGGTCGGATCAGACGCCGACCTGCACCGACTCGCTGGCCCGTCTACCCAGGTGATCGACGCTGCTGGGCGCTTCGTCATGCCTGGCTTCATCGACAGCCACGTCCACTTCCTCTCGGGCGGATTCAACCTGGCGAGCGTCCAGCTTCGGGACGCCGACACGCCGGAGGAGTTTGCCCGTCGAATCGGTGAGTTCGCGCGCGACAGCGAGCCGGGGGCCTGGATCACGGGAGGGGACTGGGATCACGAGGCGTGGGGTGGCGAGCTGCCGCGGAAGGAGTGGGTAGACTCACTCACCCCGGAGAACCCCGTCTTCGTGAGCCGGCTGGACGGTCATATGGCCCTGGCCAACTCGGTGGCGCTGGAAGCCGGTGGCATCAACGCGTCGACGTCGCCCATCGAGGGCGGAGAGATCGAGCGCGACCCGGTCACCGGTGATCCCACGGGGATCCTGAGGGACGAGGCCATGGGGCCGGTCGCAGCGTCCATGCCCGAACGCTCGGAGGCGGAGTTGGACGTATCGCTCCAGGCGGCGGTCCGGCATGCCCTCTCCCGGGGCGTGACGCAGGTCCATGACATGGCGGGGTGGACCGATCTGGCCACGTACCGTCGCGCCCGCGCACGCGGCGGCTTGCCGCTCCGGGTCTACACCGTGGTGCCCATGTCGACGTGGGAGCGCCTCCGTGACTACGTGGAGGTAGAGGGACGGGGAGACGATCGGCTCTGGTGGGGCGGCTTGAAGGCCTTCGTCGACGGCTCGCTGGGCTCCACGACCGCCTGGTTCTACGAGCCCTACACCGACGAGCCCCAGACCGCGGGGCTTCTGACGACGGACACGACCGAGTTGGCGTCGTGGATCGAGGCGGCTGACCGAGCCGGCTTGCACGTCATCGTCCACGCCATCGGCGATCGGGCCAACGATTGGCTGTTGGACGTGTACGAGAGGGTGGCCCAGGCCAACGGCGACCGGGACAGACGATTCCGCGTCGAGCACGCACAGCACCTGAGCCCCGAGGCGATTGACCGCTTCTCGCAGCAGGGCGTGATTCCATCCATGCAGCCGTATCACGCTATCGACGACGGCAGGTGGGCCGAGAAGCGGATCGGTCCGGAGCGCATCCGGACGACGTACGCGTTTCGCTCGCTGTCTGATGCCGGCGCCGCCCTCGCCTTCGGTTCGGATTGGACCGTCGCGCCCATCGATCCCGTGCTGGGCCTGTACGCGGCGGTCACACGGCGGACGCTGGACCGGGCCAATCCGGACGGTTGGGTGCCGGCGGAGCGGATCGGCGTCGAGGAGACACTCCGTGCCTACACGCGGGGGGCAGCGTACGCCGGCTTCATGGACGGCAAGACAGGGGTTCTCCAGCAAGGCGCCTTCGCGGATCTGGTCATACTGGACCAAAACCCGTTCGAGGTGGATGCCGTAGTGCTGGACTCGCTGCAGGTGGACCTTACGATGGTCGACGGCGAGATCGTCTACCAGAGGAAGTAGCGGAGAGATGGCGGAAGACGACAAGGGCGGAGGCGAGGTGCAGGGTGGGGTCAAGGCCTCCCAGGAGACGCGCCAGCGAGCCATCGACGCGCTGTGCGAGCACTTCGCTGCCGACACGCTCGACCTCGGCGAGTTCGAGCGTCGAGTGGATGCGGCACATCGGGCCGAGACCGTTCAGGATCTACGTCGGCTCCTCCAGGACCTGCCGACTCCGGGCGAGGCCCTGGTACCCGCAGCCGAGAATCCTGCAACGACCCCCGTGCCCCGGGGTCGGACGGCCGTGGCGCGGCCCGAGCTCGTTAAGGACAACCAAGTTGTCGTAGGTCTGTTCGGGGGACCGTCCCGGAAAGGCGACTGGGTGCCGGCACGCCACGTCTGGGGCATCGCGTGCATGGGCGGCGTGGAGCTCGACTTCCGAGAGGCACGCCTGGGCCCGGGAGTCACGGAAGTGACCGTATTCGCCGTGTGGGGCGGGGTCGAGATCGTCGTACCGCCGCACCTCCAGGTGGAGTTCAGCGGCATGGGGATCATGGGGGGCTTCGACTGTGCGGAGGAGGTCAGCCGCATCTACGACCCGGACGCCCCCATCCTGAAGGTCAACGGACTCGCCATCATGGGCGGCGCCGAGGTCACGGTACGAGAGCCGGGCGAGACTGCCAGGGAAGCGAAGCGGCGCAAGCGGCTGGAGCGCCGGGAGCGGCGCCGCCTCCGCGGAGGTTGACCGCACATGGCCCGGGCGACCTGGATGTCGGCGCTCCTGGTGGAGAGCGACGACGTCGTGGTCGTCGAGGGGAACGTGTACTTCCCACCCGACTCGCTGAACCGGGCGCACTTCGTGTCGAGTGACACCCACACACGCTGTCCCTGGAAGGGCATCGCGAGCTACTACCACGTCGTGGTCGACGGCCAAGCGAACCCCGACGCCGCCTGGTTCTATCCGGATCCCACCGAAGCCGCCATGTACTTGAAGGACCGCGTGGCCTTCTGGCGGGGCGTGACGGTGGAGCCCTGAGTCCGGTGCAGGACGCCAAGGAAGACACGCGAACCCGGGGAGAGGCTGGTACTCGGTCCGCCCATCAGCTGGCACTGGTATCGGTGTCCCAGGACCTGGGTGCGGGTCGCCGGGGCGTGGACATGGGCCCGTCTGCCATCCGGATCGCCGGTCTCGGAGAGGCGCTGACCCGGGTGGGGTGGAGCGTGCGGGAGATCGGCACAGTGACGGCGCACGATCCCGAGACCATCGCCGCAGAGGACGCCTCGGCCCGATTCGTCGCTGAGATCACCGACGTGGCCATGCGCACGCGGGAGCTGGTCACGCAGGGGCTGAGTCGGGGGTGCTTGCCGCTCATTCTGGGCGGTGATCACTCCGTCGCCCTGGGATCGGTGCCGGCGGTCGCCCGCCATTACCGGGATCAGGGTCGTCCCATCGGGCTGATCTGGGTCGATGCCCACACCGACATGAACGTCCCGGCCACGAGCCCGAGCGGCAACGTGCACGGCATGCCCCTGGCGGCGCTTCTGGGCTACGGGGACAACAGGCTGGGCGCGCTCGTCTGCGATCCTCCCGCCGTGCGAGCCGAGCACGTGAGCATCATCGGGGCGAGAGAGGTGGATGGTTCCGAGCGGAGTCTGGTGAACGAGTCCGGCGTGCGCGTGTTCACGATGAGCGAGATCGACGAGCGCGGCATGGCTTCGTGTGTCGACGAGGCCATCCGCCGCGCATCGGAGAGCACCGCCGGATTCCACCTGTCCTTCGACCTGGACAGCATCGATCCCATGGTCGCTCCGGGTGTGGGCACTCCGGTCCAGGGCGGTTTGACGTTTCGCGAGGCCCACCTGGGCTGTGAGAAGGTGGCCCGCTCGCGGCGTCTGGTCAGTCTCGAGTTCGTTGAGCTGAACCCGGTCCTGGACGTGGAGAACCGGACGGCCCAACTGGCCGTCGGTCTCATGGCCAGCGCCCTGGGCCAGACGATCCTCTGACGGCAGTCCGGGGCTCCTGGCCGGACGATTCCCCGACCCCCTGGCCCTGCCCCACTCAAAGACCCGTGAACGAAGCGCCGGTAGCCTCGCCCGCAAAACCCATGTCCGCCTACACCAACGAGACGATCCCAGCCTCCAGCGTGCCCTCGCCGATCGAGAGCCGGGCCACCGTGACCGGAAGGTCGAATCGGCGGGGACCTGCGCTGCCCGGGTTGAGATAGAGCACCCCGTCCTTCTCCTCGGCGTCGGGCCGATGCGAGTGGCCGTATACGACCACGTCGATCCCGGCCTCGGCGGGGTCGAGGTCCAGCTGCTCGAGCTCATGCAGCATGAAAAAGGTCACGCCAGCCACCTCGACGACCTCGGTGGAGGGCAAGGCGTCGGCCCAGGGGGCTCGATCCACGTTACCGCGGACCACGAACACCGGGGCCAGCGAGACGAGCTGTTGCAGGATGAGGGGGTCGCCGACGTCGCCGGCGTGGAGGATGACGTCCACCCCCTGAAGCGCCTGGACTGCCTCCGGGCGGAGTAGTCCGTGCGTGTCCGAGACGACCCCGACCTCGACCCGGTCGTTGGTCACGGGCCGGTGCTGAAACCCGTCTGTGGCTCGGCGGCCTTGTCGCCGGCGGAATCGGTCGCCGGCGTCTCCTCGGGCACCGGAGTCTCTTCGATCACCGGGCTCGGCGCGGGGGCCGCCTCGAGGCTCAGGCCCGTCGCCTCGCGGTACCGGCGATGGACGTTGGTGAGGAGCGTGATCCCGTTCGCGTCGCCCCGAGAGAGTACCGTGATGATCCGGTCCCGCTCAGAGAGGATCTCGGCCAGGGCCGGCGCAAGCTCCGAGGTCCCCTGCGCCTGCTTCTGGAGCTCCGTGAAGAAGTCACTCGTGAGCTGACGCGCGTCCTCGTATCGTCCGACGCCGGCCTGCACCAGCGCGGCGGTAAGGGTTCCGCCGAGGCGCTCGAGCTCGATGGAGCGCTGCAGCTCCACGACCTGCTCCCGTGCGGTCCGCGCCTCCCACCATTGCCAACCCGCTCCAGCCCCGAAGGCCAGCGCCATTCCGAGCACGAGCCTGAACAGCCACTTGAGCGTGGAGGGGCCCTTCCGGGCCGGTGCGGCGCTTTCGAGATCACTCAGGTCCAGGTCGTCCATGGGACCGGCTCCGGCGTGCGAGGCGTTCCGATCAGCCGCAGTGTTCCTCGAAGGCGCTCTTGAGGTCCTCCGCGATCTGAATGGCGTGGCGGCCCTCGATCTGATGACGCTCCATCATGTACACCAACTCGCCTTCCTTGAGCAACGCGACCGAGGGGGACGAGGGTGGGTAGCCCGTGAAGTACTCCCGAGCCCGGTCCGTCGCCTCGAGGTCCTGACCGGCGAACACGGTGGTCATCATCTGGGGAAGCTGATCGCTGCTGCTGATGGCCATGGCCACGGCCGGTCGCATAGCGCCGGCTGCGCAGCCGCAAACGGAGTTGACCGCAACGAGCACCGTGCCGCTGGAGTTGGAGAGGATGTCGTCCACCTCGTCGGCGGTGCGTAGCTCGCGGAACCCGACGCGGGTCAGGTCCTGGCGCATGGGGGCAACAAGCATGTCGGGGTACGGCATTCCTTCAACTCCTTGCCTTCGTGGGCCCGTCGAGGGCGCGTCGTGAAAGGTCGAGCTCCCGGGTTGAGACGCGTATACACCAGGCTCAGCCCGAGGTGTCCACGGATTGTAAAAGGCGTATCCGGTCGGTCAACCCCGAGAGTCCGACCCGGGCCCCGCGGAGGGCCTGCCCTGGCGTCGCTTGATTCCGACTTCACAGCCAGTCACCTTTGAGCCGTTGGTCCGGGGTCGAGCTCTAATCGCGCATGTCCCCGGCCCCCCGTGCCGAGGTGCTCCGCGAATCTTGGAAACACACCACGAGATTGTCCGCCTACGCGTGAACGGCGACCTCTTCGAGGTTGGCGCTCCGACCCACTACACACTCCTGGAAACGCTGCGCTACGTTATCGGGCTCACCGGCTCGAAGCAGGGCTGCGACAAGGGAGATTGCGGCGCCTGCACGGTCCTGTTGGACGGAACGCCGACACTCGCGTGCATCACCCCGGTGTGGGAGGCCGAGGGTCGCTCGGTGGTGACGGTCGAGGGGCTGTCCACGGCCTCCGCCCCCCATCCACTCCAGGATACGTTCGATCTGTTCGGCGCCGCGCAGTGTGGATTCTGCACGCCCGGCATCCTCTGCTCGGCCGCCGCTCTGCTGGAGAGGAACCAGGCGCCCACCCGGCGGGAGATCCAGGAGGCGTTGTCCGGCAATCTCTGTCGCTGCACCGGCTACACCAAGATCTACGAGGCGGTAGAGGCAGCAGGAGCCAGGATATCGGCTGGAGAGGCGGGCCTGCCTAAACACAGGTCGGACTTGTCATTGCAAGATTCGACGACAACGAGTCGAAGGCGGAGCCCGTGAAGGAGAAACCCCGTAACTCTCAGTCGGACCTTCACATAGTTGGCCACGCCCAGCGCAAGGTCGATGGCCTGGACAAGTCGACCGGCCGTACCAAGTACACCGATGATATCGCCTTGGCCGGCATGCTTCACGGGAAGATCCTGCGCAGCCCCCATCCCCACGCGAGCATCGTCTCCGTGGACACCAGCCGCGCCTTCGCTCTCTCCGGCGTACACGCCGTGATCACGGGCGAGGACATGCCGGTCCGGTACGGAATCATCCCCTGGACCCCGGACGAATACCCTCTGTGCGTGGAGCGCGTTCGTTACATCGGAGACGGTGTCGCTGCAGTGGCGGCCGTGGATGAGGACACGGCCCTGCGCGCCCTGGAGCTGATCGACGTCGAGTACGACGAGCTCCCTGCCTACCTGGAGCCGGAGGCGGCCCTGGCGGCCAGGGAGGGGCCGTGGATTCACGAGCCACGGAAGGAAGGCCACAACGGCAACATCACGAAGATCGTCAAGTTGGAGTTCGGCGATGTCGACGGCCTCATGGACGACGCCGAGGTCGTGGTCGAGGGCGACTACTTCTTCGAGGGCACCACCCACACGCCCATTGAACCCCACTGCGCGATCGGTCTGTACGACGAGGCCGGGAAGCTCACGGTGTGGTCGGCGACACAGGTGCCCCACTACCTACATAGAGAGCTCGCCCGCGTCCTGGAGCTGGATCCGGCCATAGTGAGGGTGCTTCAGCCACCGGTTGGTGGCGCCTTTGGCGGCAAGTCGGAGCCTTTCGATCTCGAGTTCTGCGTCGCCGCCCTGTCGATGCGTGCGGGCCGGCCCGTGAAGATCCTCTACACCCGCGAGGAGGTATTCTACGCCCATCGCGGGCGTCACCCGTTCAAGATGCGGTACCGGACAGGCGTCGACACCGACGGCCTCCTGAAGGCGGTGGACGCCAAGATCCTGTTGGACGGTGGGGCCTACGCCTCCTTCGGTCTGGTGACGACCTACTACTCTGGTCAGCTCCTGACGGCCCCATATGCCATGCCGGCCTACCGGTTCGACTCGACGCGTGTGTACACCAACAAGCCGGCGTGCGGGCCGAAGCGCGGTCACGGCTCCGTCCAGCCGCGCTTCGCCTTCGAGGTGCAGCTCGACAAGCTGGCCGAGGCGACGGGCATCGACCCCATCGAGCTGCGGCGGCGGAACTTCATCGGCGAGCATACCCGGACCGTGAACGAGCTCCGGGTGACGTCCAACGGCTTCCTCGAGTGCCTGGAGGCGGTGGAGGCGGCGTCGCACTGGCGCACCCGGTACCGCAGGCTGCCCTTCGGCCACGGTCTCGGGGTGGCCGGGTCCTGCTACATCTCCGGGACCAACTATCCCATCTATCCCAACGAGATGCCCCAGTCCGCGGTCCAGCTCCAGGTCGACCGCTCTGGCCGGGTGGCTGTCTTCAGCGGGGCTTCGGAGATCGGCCAGGGGTGCGACTCCGTGGTGGCCTACATCACCGCCGAGGAGCTCGGCGTGCCGCTGGACTACGTCCGGGTCATGCGCGGCGACACCGACTTCACGCCCGTGGACCTTGGCGCGTACTCGTCGCGTGTCACCTTCATGCTGGGAAATGCCTGTCTCGACGCGGCCAGGAAGCTGAGGCAGAAGGTGCAGGAGGTGGTGGCCGTGGAGTGGGAGTGCCAACCCGGTCAGGTCCTCCTGGCTGGAGGCTGGGCCGTATGGGCTCCGGACACCGAGCGGAAGATGCGGATCAGCGACGCGTTCAACCTCGCCGAGGCCAGGTTCGGGACGCTGGGCGCGACCGGATCGTACAACACCCCGAAGGACGTGCACGGGGCGTATCGTGGCGGGACCATCGGGGCCTCGCCCGCGTATTCGTTCACTGCGCACGTGGCAGAAGTGGCTGTCGACCCCGAGACCGGGATCGTCGACGTCGTCAAGATCTGGGTGGCGCACGACTGCGGACGGGCGTTGAACCCGGTGTTGGTGGAGGGGCAGATGGAGGGATCGGCGTATATGGGTGCCGCAGAGGCGATCATGGAGGAGCAGATCTTCAAGGATGGAGATCACGGCCGTGCCGGACTGCACAACGCGCCCTCTCTACTCGACTACAAGATCCCCACGAGCCTCGATACGCCCGAGCTCGAGTCGCTGATCGTCGAGTCCATCGATCCGGAAGGGCCGTACGGCGCCAAGGAGGCCGGCGAGGGACCGCTCCACCCGTCGATTCCCGCCATCGCCAACGCGATCTATGACGCGGTGGGTGTTCGGATGGACTCGCTGCCCTTCTCGGCTCCCCGGGTGTGGCGAGCGATCAAGGAGGCGCGGGAGCGGGGGCGCCTGGGCAAGCCGGCGCCGCCGGGACAACCCCATCCGGCGCCCGGCCAGCGGGCGATTCCGGCCGACTGATGGGAACGCCGGTGCGAGTCTTGGCGGTCGCGTCGATGCTGTCGCTGCTGGTGACCTGCCAGCGCGACGCGGGCGCTCCGCCCAGCTCGGGCGATGCCGACCCCGCGGCGGTGGAGGCGTCGTCGGGCGCCGACCGGACCGACGCCGCGCTCCCCATCGACTGGGCGATCCTACACGAGCGGCTCACCTGGGCGTATGAGAACCGCCTGGACTCCCTCCCCATGGGCGACGCCGTGGTGGCGATCGGACAGAGCTTCGTGGGCACCCCATACCAGCCGAGGACACTGGAGATTCCGGGGCCCGAGCGGCTCGTGGTCAACTTCGAGGCGCTCGACTGCGTGACCTTCGTCGAGAACGTGCTGGCGCTGGCCCGCTTCGTGAAGACCGCGCCCCCGGCCGTGCTGAACGAGGAGCACGTGTATCGGTCCCTCTACCAGGGCACCCTCAGACAGATCCGGTACAGGGGCGGCAGTCTCGACGGCTACCCCAGCCGCTTGCACTACTTCACCGACTGGATCGCCGACGGCGAGGCGAAGGGCCTGATGCGGGACGTGACGGCCGATCTCGGAGGTGTCGCGGACCCGGATCCCGTGGACTTCATGTCGACCCATCCGGACGCGTACCGGCAGCTCTCCGAGACGGAGACGCTGGAGCGGGTGCGGACCGACGAGATTCGACTGACCAGGCAAACGCGGTTGTTCGTGCCCGAGGACCGCATTTCCGAAGCGGCGCCCGGCATCCAGGACGGTGACATCATCGCTGCAGCGAGCACTGTGGCTGGCCTCGACGTGGCCCACACCGGCATCGCGATCTGGCTGAACGGGAACCTCCATCTCATGCACGCGCCCCTTGTGGGAGACTCGGTGCAGATAAGCGAGCGGACGCTGCCGCGGCGAATCCAGGAGATCGGCGGCCAAGATGGCATCGCCGTGGCCCGACCCCTGGAGCCCGGCGGATCCTGATGGGAAGCCGCTCCCGGACAGCCTCGGTCGGGGCCGTACTCCGCTTCAGGGCCGGGGATCACCCATGCTGAGGCTGCCGCCGTTCCGGTACCACCGACCCGGGACGCTGGAGGAAGCGGTGGAGCTGCTGGGCGAGTACGGCACCAACGCCATGGTGGTGGCGGGTGGCACCGATCTGCTGCCCAACATGAAGCACCGGCTCTTCACGCCGGCCCACCTGGTGGCGCTGAAGGGGCTGGCCGAGCTCAAGGGCATTCGTGCGGAGGGCGGCGAGCTGGCGATCGGAGCAGCGGAGACGCTCACCGACGTGGCTGCGCATCCCCTGGTCCGACTTCATGTTCCGGCGCTGGCTGACGCGGCGGCGCACGTGGCGGGTCCGCAGCTGCGCAACGCGGGCACCATTGGTGGCAACGTGTGCCTGGACACCCGCTGCACCTACTACAACCAGACCGGGTTCTGGCGGCAAGCCCTGGGATACTGTCTCAAGAAGGACGGCACGGTCTGCCACGTCACCAGAGTGGGGAAGAAGTGCGTGGCCGCACATTCGGCCGACACGCCGCCCGTGCTCATGACCCTGGGCGCGGCCGTCGATCTCACGGGGCCGGACGGCGAGCGGACGGTGGAGCTGGGCGAGTTCTTCCGGGCCGATGGCATCTGGAATACCCAGCGACACCCGCATGAGATCGTCACGCGGATCCGGCTGCCGCTCCCCTCGAACGGCTTTCGCGCCGCGTACGCCAAGCTGAGGCAGCGGAACGCCATCGACTTCCCGCTGCTGACGGTGGCGGTGGCGGCTCAGATGGACGAGAGCCGACGGGTCGAGTCGATCCAGGGCGTGGTCACCGCGCTCGGCTCGCGGCCCAGGGCCATCTCCGGCTGGACGGATATGGCCAGCGGCGAGGTCCTGGATGACGACCTCGTGGTCGCGCTCGCAGAACGGGCACACCAGCAATGCCATCCGTTGGAGAACATCATCGTGGACGTCGACTGGCGCAGAGCCATGGTACCGGTCTACGTGAGGCGGGCGCTCCGGACGTTGCTGGACTGATGGTCGGAACGGACCGAGCCCCCGCCACTCGGGCGGGGCCTCGCGAACTGCCCTGACCAAAGCGCCCCCCGTCAACGCACCAGGACCATCGGCACGAGTAGCGTGGCCGCGACCGTGACCACCACGATGGCAATGAGGTTCATGACGAACCCGGCCTTCGCCATCTGGGGGATCGTGAGGTAGCCCGACCCGAATACGATGGCGTTCGGTGGCGTGGCCACCGGAAGCATGAACGCCATCGACGCCGCCATGGCCGCCGTGGCCATGAGGGCGATCGGCGCGATGCCGAGCCCCGCCGCCACGCCGGCCATGACCGGCATGGCCATGGTGGTCGTGGCCAGATTCGAGGTCAGCTCGGTAAGGAAGACGAAGAGCGCGGCCACACCCCCGAACACGAGCACCGCCGGCAGGAAGCCCAGCTCGGCGACCCCGCCGCCGATCCACGCGGCGAGGCCGGACTGGTCCATGGCTCGCGCCAAGGACAGGCCGCCGCCGAACAGGATCAGTACCCCCCAGGGCACCCGCCGCGCGGTGGGCCAGTCCAGCGTGAATTCACCCTTCCGCCAATCGACTGGCAGCAGAAACAGAATCACACCGGCTGCCATGGCGATGGTAGAGTCGCGCACCGCGGGCGCAAACGTGTTGATGCCGGGGAGGGTGAAGACCCCGAGCGCCTTCTCGGACCGTAGCAGCCACGCCAACGCCGTGAGCACGAATACGACGCCCACGTTGCGCTCACCCTGGTTCATGCGACCTAGGCTGGCACGTTCCGCCTCCAGGATATCCGCGGCATCACCTGCGAGCTTCCCCGGTCGGTAGATCACGCGTGTCAGCACCAGCCAGCACACGGGAAGCATGACGAGGGTGAGGGGCAGGCCCACCATCATCCACTGCACGAAGCCGATGTCGACGCCGAGCATCTCGTTGACGGCGCCCGCGAGCACCGCATTGGGCGGGGTGCCGATGAGCGTGGCCACGCCGCCGATGGATGCCGCGTATGCGATCCCGAGCATCAGTGCGACGCCGAAGTTGAAGGGCTCGTCCTCGGGGCCCTCCGGACGAAGCAAGGTGCCCACGGCCACCCCAATCGGCAGCATCATGGTGGTGGTGGCCGTATTGGAGATCCACATGGACAGGAACGCGGTGGCCACCATGAAGCCCAGAACCAGTCGGCTGGGGCTGGTGCCGATGGCCGTGATGATCGACAGGGCGATCCGCCGATGTAGACCCCATCGCTCCATGGAGACGGCGATGAGGAACCCGCCCAGGAAGAGGTAGATGAGCTCATTGGCGAAGGGCGCTGCAGCGCCGGACATGTCGAGAACGCCGAGGATCGGGAAGAGCGGGAGTGGAAGGAGCGCCGTCGCCGGAATCGGGATGGCTTCGGTCATCCACCAGGTCGCCATCAGCAGGGCCACCGCTGCCGTGCTCCACCCTTCCGCGGAGAGCCCCGGCGGCGGCGGGAGGATCAGGACGGCCACGAACAGGGCGGGTCCCAGGAAGAGCCCGACGCGTTGTGCCCGTGACATGCCGTGCCCGCTCAAGTGCTACCCTCGGTCGGCGGTGGAAGCCTCTGTTGGTGACACGCGGTCGTGCAAGAGCAGACCCACGACCCGTCCGGGAAGGCCGCGGTGCTCGGGACGGGCGGTACCATGGCCCTCCGCGACCCGACGAGCAACCCGACTGTCGCACCTCGGGCCGCGTGGCGGCGCCCCTCGCCGATGGGTAGTTTGCGGTGCGGCGGGAGGCAACCGCCGCTCGAGCGGCACGATCCCGAGAGGGTGAGGCGATTCGAGCCGGATCGAACATGACCGCGACACAACCGGGAAACGACCAGCATGCCCCTCCAGCCCGGCACTCCTGCTCCGGACTTTGCCCTTACGCTGACGCCGGGCGAGGCACCTCTGAGACTGGGAGACTACAAGGGAGAGCAGCCCGTCGTGCTACTCTTCTTCCCCTTGGCATTCTCCTCGGTTTGCACGACGGAGCTCGATGAGGTCTGCAGGGACTATGATCGGTGGTCGGGCCTCGATGCCGTGGTGATCGGCATAAGCATCGACTCGGCCTTCGTGAACCAGCGGTTCGCTGAGGAGCTGGGGGCGCTGTTCCCCATCGCGTCGGACTTCAACAAGGAGGCCGCCAGCGACTACGGGGTCCTCAATGACGACTACTTCGGGATGAGAGGGGTCGCGAACAGGTCGGCGTTCGTCATCGACCGGCGAGGGGTCATCGCCTACACGTGGATGTCGGAAGACCCGTCGATCCTGCCTCCGTTCGACGAGATAGAGCGCGCGGTCATCGGAGCCATGTAGAGACCACTCTGCATTTCGCCTAGCGTCGCTCCAGGACCATCGCGAAGCCCATTCCGCCGGCTGCGCACACGGTAACGAGACCCAGCTCGTCGTCTCGTCGCGCCATCTCGTTCAGGAGAGTGAGGGTCACCCGCCCACCGGTCGCGCCGAACGGATGCCCGATGGCGATGGAGCCGCCCATGACGTTTATGACCTCGACGTCGGGATGACCGACTGCTTTGGAGCGACCGAGCTCGGCTTCGGCGAACTGGTCCGACGCCAGGGCCTGGAGGTTTGAGAGGACCTGCGCGGCGAAGGCCTCGTGCATCTCCATGAGGTCGACGTCTTTCATGGTGGCCGCCGCTCGATCCAGCGCGACCGGAGCCGCATAAGCCGGTCCCTGGAGCAGCTGTGCACTGGGGTCCAGAGCCGAGTATGCGTAGCTGCGCACCCAGCCGAGAGGCTGCACACCATGGCTCTTCAGGGCGCGCTGGGACATGAGGATCACCGCCGAAGCCCCATCGGTCAGCGGAGACGCGTTGCCGGCAGTCACCGACCCGTGACTGCGGTCGAAGACCGGGCGCAGGGCGGCCAGGGCTTCGAGGCTCGTGTCGGGCCTGATGCCATTGTCCCGTTCCTCCACCTGCGTGTAGTCCGGAGGCACGTAGACGGGAGTGATCTCGGCGGAGAGGCGACCGTCCTCCGTGCCTGCAAGGGCCAGCTGGTGGGACCGAAGGGCCCACCGGTCCTGGTCCTCGCGGGAGATGCCGTTCTCCTTGGCCATTCGCTCCGCGGACTCGCCCATCGTCTCGCCGGTCGTCGGCTCGGCGATCTGGGGTTGGACCGGCAGGAGATCTCGAGGGCGGATGCCCGAGATCGCCGAGAGGCGCCGGCCCGCTGACTTGGCCTTGGATGCCGCGACCAGCGCTTGGGAGAGCTCGTCCGTCACCAGGATCGGGATGTGGGAGAGGGACTCCGCGCCTCCGGCGACGACCACGTCCGCGTATCCCATCTCGATCAGGTTCACCGCGTCGGTGATCGCTTGATTCGCGGTGGCGCAGGCCCGGCTGACCGTGGTGGCCGGTACGTTCTTGGGCAATGTTCCCAGACCCACCTCGCGCGCGATGTTGGGCGCATGGGGATCATGGACTACCGTACCGTAGACGAGCTGATCGACAGCATCGCCCGGCACGTCGCCGCGGGCCAGGACCTCCCGTACGGCGTACTTTCCGAGCTCGATCGCCGATAGGTTCTTGAACGCCGTGCCGGCTCGGGCGAACGGAGTCCGGCACCCGGCAACGATGGCTGTCTTCATGGTTCGTGATCCAGGGCCAGAGGGGACAGCGGCGGCGGTCTCCGGACGCGTCCCTGAGTACCCCCGCCGCCGGCGCAGCGTTCAACACGGGGGCGGACCTCGGAAACCCATCTCCCACGGCCAACGTAGGGCAGGGAGCAACTTCCGACCGGAGCGACTGATGCGCGCCGTGACCTTCGATGTCAACGTCCCTCGGTATCTGTTTGCCCGAACCGCGGGGCGTATCTCCGACGGAGCTCTCTTCGGCCGGCTCACGGGGCTGCGCCTCCAGGACGTCCCCGAGCCCATCATCCCCGGCCCGCGCTGGGCCCGCCTCAAGGTGCTCAGCTCCGGGATCTGCGGGACCGACGTCGGCAACCTCTCGTACCGGTCCAGCCCGGCGATGGAGCCATTCGGTTCGTTCCCGTCGGTGCCCGGTCACGAGATTCTGGCCGTCGTCGAGAAGACGGGACCAGCCGTCACGCGGGTGGAGGTCGGGCAGCGGGTGGTCGTGGATCCGCTCCTGTCGTGCACGGTGCGGGGCTACGCGCCCGATGCCGAGTGTCCCTCGTGTCGCTCGGGCAACCACTCCACGTGCGAGAACGCCGGGGAAGAGGGCCCCATGACCATCGGTGGTCGTCCGCTGGCGCGGGGCCTCACGATGGGCTACCACCGAGACCTTCCCGGTGGGTGGGGTGAGCTCACCATCGCCCACGAGAGCCAGCTTTTTCCGGTGTCGGACGCGCTCGACGACAGCACGGCGGCTCTCATCGAGCCACTGTCGATTGGCATGCGGGCTGTCATTCGTGCGGGTCCACCACCCGCGTCGACCCAGCCAGTGCTCGTGATCGGGAGCGGAGCCGTCGCCCTCGCGACCGTGTGGGCCCTGCGCGCCACCGGCTTCGAAGGCCCGGTCATCGCTCAGGCCAAGCGTCGCCATGAGGCCAGGATGCACGCGCTGCTGGGGGCGACGGAGACCATCACGCCCGGTGAGGGGGCTCGCGAGGCGCTCGTCGGCACGGGCGCTCGGGCGTACCTGCCTCTGGTTGGCCCAGAGGTCTACTCGGGCGGCGGCTTCCCGCTCATCTTCGATTGCGTCGGCAGTCGAGACAGCGTGGGTGAGTCCGTGCGGTACGCATCACCTCGCGGCCGGATCGTCCTGCTCGGGTGCGCGGGCGAGCTTCGGCGTCTGGATCTCACGTTCCTCTGGGCCCGGGAGCTCCATGTCCAGGGCTTCCTGGGATATGGGCCGGAGCGCTGGCGCGGTAGATTAGAACATACGTTTCAGATTACTCAAGATCTGCTTACGGAGCATGACGTTTCCGTGGGTGAGATCGTGACGCACGTGTTTCCGCTGAGCCAGTTTGGGACCGCGTTGGTGGCGGCCGCGAATCATGGGCGGAGCGAGGCGATCAAAGTGCTGCTGAAGCCCGCCGCTCCGGCACCGGCGACGCTGCTGGGAGCCCGTCGCGAGCGGCTGCAGCTGACGCCGTGATCCGGACCGAGTCAGGCTCAGCGGAGCCGGACGGTCTGGCCTCGCCCCGGGGCCTCTACCGCGGCGTAGCCCTGCCCGTCGAGAGCGGCGGAAAGCGCCTGCTGCCGCTCCGGGTCCCCATGGACGAGGAAGACCTTCCGGAGTCGCTCTCGGTCCAGGTGAGACAGGAAGCTCAGCAGCTCGGGCTCGTCTGCATGGGCCGAGTAGGAGTTCATGACCTCGACCTCAGCCCGCAACCTGTATTCCTCGCCGAAGATCCGCACCGCGGGAGCTCGATCGACAAGTCGCTTGCCAAGTGTGTGCTCAGCACAGTACCCAACGATAACGACCGTATTGCGCGGATCCTCGACTCCGTGCTTCAGATGGTGTAGGATCCGACCCGCCTCGCACATGCCCGAGGCGGAGACGACCACCATCGGCAACCGCGACTTGTTCAGCTTCTTGGAGTCCTCCGCTTCGCGAACATAGCTCAGCCGGCCAAAGCCGAACGCGTCGTCGTCCGTGGTCAAATACTCCAGCAGGTCCGCGTCGTAGCACTCGGGGTGGTTCCGGTACGTGGTCGTCACGTTCACAGCCAGAGGGCTGTCCACGAATATGGGGATCGGGGGCAGCTTTCCGTCCGTCTCGAGTTGATCCAGGATATAGACGATCTCCTGCGTGCGCCCGACGGCGAAGGCCGGAATGATGACCTTCCCGCCCCGGGCCGCGGTCCGGCGGACCACCTCCTCCAGTCGGCCCTTGGACCGTGATGGAGGCTCGTGGACCTTGCCTCCGTAGGTCGACTCCGAGATCAGCCAATCGCAGTCCGCCATGGGTTGAGGGTCCCTCAGGATGGGTCGGTCGGAGCGTCCTACGTCTCCCGTGAACCCAAGGCGCAGCGTTCGACCGCCTTCCTGGACGGCGAGGACCATGGAGGCCGAACCCAGGATGTGCCCTGCATCCCGGTATTCGACTTCGACGCCCGGAATCGGTGAAAACGTGGCGCCGTAGTCCACCTCCTCGAAGACCTCCAGAACCGCTTCGGCATCGGCCATGCCGTACAAAGGCTCGACCGCGGGGAGTCCCTTGCGCCGATGCCGCTTGTTGACGTACCGGACGTCCTTCTCCTGGATGTGGGCGCTGTCCGGCAGCATGGCGGAGCAGAGATCGACCGTCGCCGAAGTGGCGAAGATAGGCCCGCGGAAGCCCAGCTGGTGGAGCTTGGGCAGGAGGCCCGAGTGGTCGATGTGGGCGTGGGAAAGCAGGACGGCGTCGAGGGAGGCCGCCTCGAACGGGAGCTCGCTGTTGATCTCCTGCGCGCGGGCGCGCCGGCCCTGGAAGAGACCACAGTCCATCAAGAGTCGCCGGCCGTCCTCGAGCTCCAACAGGTGCATGGAGCCCGTGACGGTGCGGGCGGCGCCCCAGAAAGTCAGGAGCACGGCTTCGTGCCCTCTGGGTCGTGGGGCGCGGAGATGGGGATGATGAGGCGTCGAGTAGACACGACCGCCGACGGGGGGCTCAGTGTGCCTCGCCGAGGCCGGCCTGCTTGAGCGCCTCCTGCAGTGCATCGAACCCCAGGAGCGCACACTTGATGCGAACCGGGAACTTGCTCACCCCCTGGAGGGCGCGCAGGTCACCCAGGCTCTTGTCCCGGGCCGCCGACTCGTCTCCGTGCATCATCTCGGTGAACCGTTCGGCGATGCCCACCGCGTCGTCCACGTTCCGGCCCTCGAGGAGCACAGTCATCATGGAGACCGCGGCCTGGGAAATGGAGCACCCTTGGCCCTTGAAGCTGGCCCTGACGATCTCGCCCTGGTGCTCGTCGAGTTGTAGCTGGAGCTTGATCTCGTCGCCGCACACGGGATTGGCCATGTGAACTTCCACCGTGTGTTCCTCCATCTCGGCCTTGTTCCGGGGATTCCGGTAGTGGTCCAGGATGAGGGCCTGGTAGAGGGAGGTCAACTGTGGTTGGCTCATGGCCGCGGAACCCGTTTCTGAAGGGTGTGGAGAAACCAATCTAACGACGGAACAGGCGTTTTCTCCAGAGACACGGCACGGGTGCCTCAACCGGCCGTGCGAGTCCTCAGTGCGAGGCGTCCGGGTGGGCCTCGGGCGAGTCCTCACCGCGAGGCGCCTCAATCGACCCCGTGCGGGTCCTTACCGCGAAGCGCTCCACTCGACCTCACGCCCTCATTGGGAGAAGATCTCCCGAACGATCTGGAGGGCGCTGACGAGACGGTCCGCGTCTTCCCGGGTGTTGTAGAGGTAGAACGACGCGCGGGCGGTAGCGGAGATCCCGAAGCACTTCATCACGAGTTGGGCGCAGTGATGCCCGGCGCGTACCGCGACACCTTCCGAGTCCAGGATGGTCGCAATGTCGTGCGGGTGGGCGTCGCCAAGCGTGAATGACACGATCCCCGACCGCTCCTCGACGCTCCGGGGCCCGTAGATCCGGATCCCCTCGAGCTCCGCCAGACGGTCCAGGGCGTACCCGACCACGTCTCGCTCGTGGGTGACCAGGGCCTCGGGCCCTATGCGGGCCAGGTAGTCCACCGCGGCGCCGAGACCGATGGCGCCGGCGATGTTGGGCGTGCCCGCCTCGAACTTGTGCGGCACCTCCGCCCATGTGCTCGCTTCCCGCTCCACCACTCGGATCATCTCGCCGCCGCCGTGATACGGAGGCATGCTCTCCAGGAGCTCCCGCCGGGCCCAGAGCGCGCCTATACCCGTCGGTCCGCACATCTTGTGGCCCGAGAGCGCGTAGACGTCGACGCCGAGCGTCTGGACGTCCACCGGTAGGTGGACCGCGCCCTGCGCCCCGTCGATCACGACCAGGGCACCGTGCTCACGTGCGGCTCGCGCGATCCGGCCGATCGGATTGATGGTGCCCAGGGCGTTGGACACGTGGGAGACGGCGACGATCCGTGTCCGGGGGGTGACGAGTCGGGGCAGGTCGTCGAGGACCATGCGCCCCTCGTCGTCGAGCTCGATATAGCGAAGCCTGGCTCCCGTCCTGGCAGCGAGCAGTTGCCAGGGTACGATGTTGGAGTGGTGCTCGAGAACGCTCAGGAGGATCTCGTCCCCCTCGCTCACGAGCTCGTGGCCCCAGCTGCCCGCCACCAGGTTGATGGCCTCGGTCGTGCCTCGGGTGAACACGACCTCGGACGGATCGGAGGCGTTGATGAAGCCGGCCACCTTGGCCCGGGATTCCTCGTACGCCACAGTGGCCCGACGGCTCAGCTCGTGAATCCCCCGGTGCACGTTGGCGTTGTCTTCCCGATAGTACCGCGCCACCGCTTCGATGACCGCTCGTGGCTTTTGCGAGGTGGCAGCGTTGTCGAGGTAGACGAGGGGCTTGCCGTTGACGTCCTGCTGGAGCGCGGGGAAGTCGAGTCGCAGTGCGACGGGGTCCAGGCCAGCGGCTATGCCTTGCACGTCGTCCTCCTCCGAACCTCAGTCCACGTCCACGTAGATCTCGGAGCCTCGGATGTCGACGTCGAAGGTCTTGACCGGGCGAATGGCCGGCAGGCTGGTGGCCCGACCGGAGCACACGTCGAACTGTGCCCCGTGCCAGACGCACTCCAGCCGCTCACCCTCCAGAAGGCCCGCCGAGAGGGGTAGGTCCTCATGAGAGCACTGATCGAGCAGCGCGTATAGGTCGCCGGCTACGTTGGCAAGCACGATCTTCTTTCCCTCCGCCTCCACACCGAGGAGCTCACCGGCAGGGAGCTCGTCGACACCGGCCACCCGCACCCAGCTAGACACGGCCGTTCCGCACACTCGTGAGCCTTGCCACCTTTCGATCCGACCGGGTCAAGCTACTCGGGTGTCGCCATTGGCCGAGTGGACCACGAGCTTCTGCTCGATCACCCGCGTGACCTTCTCTACGACGCCGCCAAGGGGCAGCCGCGAAAGCACCTCGCCCAGGAAGCCGAGAACGACCAGGCGCTCTGCCTTTGCCTTCTCGAGGCCGCGGCTCATCAGATAGAACAGCGCCTCCTCGTCCAGATGGCCCACCGTAGCGCCGTGAGAGCAGCGAACGTCGTCGGCCTCGATCTCCAGGTTGGGGAGCGAGTCGGCTCTCGCGTCGCCCGAGAGGAGAAGATTGCGGTTGGTCTGGTATGCGTCGGTGCGCTGGGCGCCGGGGTGCACCCGGATGATGCCACGGAATACCGAACGCGACGCGTCGTCCAGCGCACCCTTGTAGAGCAGGTCGCTGGCCGCGTGGTCCGCCACGTGGTCCTGGCTGGTGTTGTGGTCGAAGTGCTGGTCGCCGTCACCGAAGTAGAGGCCCAGCATGTCGCTATTGGCGCCGGGACCGAGTAGCTGGGCGTTCAGGTCGACACGAGCGACCGAGGCGCCCACGCTCACATTCAAGGTGTCCAGCGTCGCGTCTCGGCTGGCCAGTGTACGTTGGGCGGACTGGTGGAACGCGCCCCTCCCCAGTCGCTGTAGGGACACGTACTGGACCTGAGCTTGGTCTGCGGCGATGACCTCCACCGCGGACGAGACCAGGGACTGGGATTCGAGGTCGTCCGAGAGGACTTCGTCCACATAGGAGACCTGGCAGCCCTCCTCCGCCACTATGAGCGTGCGCGAGAAGGCCGCGATACCCCCACCCGAGATCCATCGGGTCACTCGTACCGGAAGCTCCAGGCGCACGCCCCTTGGCACGAACAGGAAGATCCCGTCCGTCCACAGGGCCGCGTTGAGCGCCTGGAACTTGCCCTCCTCGGGAGGCACCGCCTCCGTCGCCAGGTACCGCTCCACCAGCTCGGGCCGCATCTCGATGGCGTCGTGGAGTGACGCGAGCACCACACCCTTGGAAGCCAGGTCGGGGCTGAGGTCGGTATGAACCACGTGACCGTCGACTTCCACGAGGTGCCCCGCCGCGTCCCGGTCCTCGTTCATGGTCTCGACCAGCTGAGCCGGGAAGGCGGACGGATCATCCGGGATGTCAGGGTCCTCCGCCAGCAGCATGCCGTCGAGCTGCAGAAGCCGCGAGAGGTCTGTGTACCGCCACTCTTCGAGGCGGGTGCTCGGCATCGGCGTCCGCTCGTACATGCCCCAGGCATGGAGGCGACGCTCTCGGAGCCACTCCGGCTCCCTGGCCCCTTGCGCGATGACCGCGTCGCGGTTCAGGGCCTCCGTCACGCCCTCCACAGGGCGATCCTTGACGATCGTGTCACTCATGTATCGAAACGTTCCGTTTTCAGTGCTGCCAGCACGCGCCCAGTGCATCTATCCCGTTCTTCGTGGTTTGAATCGCGCCCTATCCCACAGAGCCTTCCATCTCCAGCTCTATCAGCCTGTTCAACTCCACCGCGTACTCGAGGGGCAGCTGCTTGGCGATCGGCTCGATGAAGCCGCGGACGATCAGCGCCATGGCCTCCTCCTGGCTCATCCCCCTGCTCATCAGATAGAAGAGCTGCTCGTCGCCGATCTTCGACACCGTGGCCTCGTGGCCGACGTTGGCGTCGTTCTCCTCGATCTCGATGTAGGGGTACGTGTCCGTGCGCGAGGTGTCGCTGATGAGGAGTGCGTCACATTCAACGTTCGACTTCGCGCCGGTGGCACCCTCGTACACCTTGCAGAGGCCCCGATAGGACGACCGTCCCGTGCCCTTCGAGATCGACTTGGAGACGATGGACGACGTGGTGTGCGGAGCGGCGTGTACGACTTTGCCGCCGGTATCCTGATGCTGTCCGTCTCCCGCGTAGGCAATCGACAAGATGTTGCCGTGCGCTCGCTCGCCCACCAGGTAGCACGACGGGTACTTCATGGTGGCCTTGGAACCCAGGTTGCCGTCGAGCCACTCCATGGTGGCGCCCTCGTTCACCAGCGCGCGTTGGGTCACGAGGTTGTACATGTTGTTTGACCAGTTCTGGATGGTCGTGTAGCGGAAGTGCGCGCCGCGACCCACCACGATCTCGATGACGCCCGAGTGGAATGACTCGGTGGAGTAGACCGGAGCCGTGCAGCCCTCGATGTAATGAGCGCGCGAGCCCTCGTCGGCGATGATGAGCGTGCGCTCGAACTGGCCCATGCGCTCCTGGTTGACCCGGAAGTAGGCCTGCAGCGGCGTTCCGAGCTCAACGCCCTTCGGAATGTAGACGAATGAGCCGCCGGACCAGACCGCCGAGTTCAGGGCGCTGAACTTGTTGTCCGCGATGGGCACCACCGTCGAGAAGTACTTCCGGAACAGCTCGGGATGGTTCCTGAGGCCATCTTCGATCGAGTCGAAGATCACGCCCTGGGACTCCCACTCCTCCTTCAAGGAGTGGTACACCATCTCCGACTCGTACTGAGCGCCCACGCCGGCCAGCACCTTTTGCTCGGCTTCCGGGATTCCCAGCTTCTCGAAGGTCCGCTTGATGTTCTCGGGGACGTCGTCCCAGGAATGCTCCATCTGATCCTGGGGCTTGACGTAGTAGTAGATCTCTTCCAGGACCGCCTGCAGGTCGCTCAGATCGGCACCCCACCGAGGCATGGGCTTTGCCTCGTAGATCTTCAACGCCTTCAGGCGGAACTCGAGCATCCACTCGGGCTCTTCCTTGTGGGCGTGAATGTCCCGCACGATCTGTTCGTCCAGGCCCTTGCGCGTTCGGAAGACGGGCTTGACGTCGTCGACGAAATCGTACTTGTAGTCGTCTAGCTCGAGACCTTCGACGAGCTCGTTCTTGGGCATGGTGGGACTCCTGGTTGGCTACCGGGTCTCGGTCACGGAGGGTCGGGCCTCGTCTCAGACCGGTGCAGGCTCTTCTCGGTACACATCGTATCCGCCCTCTTCCAGCTCGAGGGCCACGTCGGGGCCGCCCGAGCGCACGATTCGGCCATCCACCATGACGTGTACGAAGTCCGGCTCGATGTAGTTGAGAAGACGCTGATAGTGGGTGATGAGCAGCACCGTCATCTCGGGGTGCTCCTCCCGCAGCGTATTCACGCCGTGGGCCACGATCTGGAGGGCGTCGATATCCAATCCGGAGTCGGTCTCGTCCATGAGGGCCAGGGCGGGCTGGAGGACCGCCATCTGGAGGATCTCGTTCCTCTTCTTCTCGCCGCCGCTGAACCCGTCGTTCACGGGCCTCTCCGCGAAGGCGGGCTCCATGTCCAGGAGCTTCATGCGATCGAGCAGCTCGTCCTGGAAATCGAAGAGATCCAACTCCTCTCCTTCCTCCAGGCGGGCCTGCAGGGCCGTCCGCATGAAGTTCGCGATGGAGACACCCGGGATCTCCACAGGGTATTGAAACGCCAGGAAGACCCCTTCGAGAGCCCGCTCGTCAGGCTCGAGCTCCAAGAGGTCCTGACCCTGATACAGCACTGCTCCGGCCGTGACCTCATAGCCGGGGTGTCCGGCCAGGACGTTGGCGAGAGTGCTCTTGCCGGAGCCGTTGGGGCCCATGATGGCGTGGATCTCTCCCCTGTGCAGCTCCAGATCGACGCCCTTCAGGATCTCGAGGTCTTCCTCTGCGACCTTGGCACGAAGCTCGGTGATCTTCAGAATTGGCGAGTCGCTCATCCCATTCGGCCCGTTGGTGACGGTTACTTATCAAGAATGATTCTCTTTTTCGACTGGAAACTAGACAGCGGGTCATCGCGGGTCAAGAGGATTCGGGGTGCGTTCGGACCTTCCTCAGGGGTCGCCTCGGTCCGGCCCCGAGACCCGGCGCGGACCGCGGGTAGAGGGCGGAGTCTCGGGAGTTCGCAGGCGGTTTCAACGTGATGTCCAGCCATCTCGGTGACCGCGTTTGGCTCGTCCTCGGCGGTGGGGGGTTGAAGGGCCTCGCCCACGTCGGCGTGTGGCGGGCCCTCGAGGAGTCACGTTTTCGCCTGGCGGGCCTCGTGGGGACGAGCATCGGTGCGCTCCTGGCGTGCCGCTTTGCGGGAGGGGCGCCCTCGCAGGATCTCGAACGCGCGGCGCTGGACCTGCGAAAGATCGACATCGTGCGGGTGAACCGTCGAGTCGTCTGGGTGAACGGGATCCGCCAGCAGTCCGTGTTCCGAGGCGACGTGCTACGGGATTACATCTCCAGCGTGCTACCGACCGGAGACTGGCAGGACCTGTCCCTACCCTGTCAGGTGAACGCCGTGAGCCTGAGGACCGGTGAGTCGGTATGGTTCGGTGTGGGAGCGAGGACCGATGCCTCGATCCTCGACGCGGTGCATGCATCCGCATCCCTGCCGGTTCTCTACCCCCCGGTGCCGATCGGAGACGACTACTTTGTGGATGGCGGAGTCGTCGACATGCTGGGCCTGGAGCGAGCGACGGCCATGGGGGCGACCGGAATCATCGCCGTGGATACGGGTTCCGGAGGGAAAGAGGATCCAGCGGCCGTGGTCGAGCAGGGGATGGTGGGCGTGCACCAACGCGTGTTCGGGATCATGTCCGGCCGGCGGCGCCGGCGGAAGATCACGGCTTGGTCCGGTCCGCCTCTTCGACTCGTGCGCCCGCGACTGGACGGCTACGGGGTCTTCGACTTCGAGAGCGTGAGGTACTTCCTCGAGGAGGGATACCGGGCGATGCGAGAGGTTTTGGGCTCGCCGCGAGAGGATCCCCGGAGGCATCCCGAGTCGAATCGCTGAGCCACAACGGGGATCGCAGAAGGGTCCTGGCCCGCGGTTCCAGGTCTGCAGTGCCCATCCAAGTCAGCTCGGCCATGAACGCCTCCATCGCCGCCGTCAATCCACCCCGGTGCTTGAGCTCTCCCGGAGGGCATCCGCAGTGGCGATTCAAGGCACGCCGTAGCGCCCCTCCGGTGGCGTAGCCGACGCGAAACGCCACCTGATCGACCGTGGTACCCGGCGACTCGAGCAGGCGGGCCGCCTGTAGGAGCCGCCCCCACAAGAGCAGACGGCAGGCGGTGGGCAGGTCCTGCGCGCGCAGGTCCCGAGCCAACAGGCGTGGTGTCATGCTCACGGCTCTGGCCAAGTCGACCACGCGGGGCTGCTCCTCCGCATGCTCGATCGCCCAACCGATGCACTCCAGAGCCAGCGGCGGCAGCCGACCCTCGAGGGTCTGGACCACCCGAGCGGCAACGGCCCGGGCAAGCCCACCGTCAACGGCCACCTGGATCTGCCTCCGACTCTCGTGCCCGGTCGCCTGGAGGACGCCGTGCACCTGGAGCCGCCCGAGGTCGAAGAGGTCGGATTCGCGTCCCGTGAAGTCCGTGTAGACGAGGATGGCGAGGTCGGGGTGCTTGCGCCTCAGGCGCTGCAGCTGCTGGAAGGACACGGGCCGAAAGGGATCGTAGAGGTCCAGCACGCACAGGTCTACCGGGTGGCGCATCACGAGCCGCAGCAACTGCTTCCAGCTCGGAGCGTGAATCACGCGGTGGTGATCGTCCAACGCCGACGCAAAGCGCGCGCCAGCAGCTGCGTCCGGAAGCAGGGCTGCAAGGATCGCCACGCTGCTGGTCCTTCCACCGGGGGGGCCTGGCCGGGACTGCCTCCAAAGTCGGCCGAAGCCCCACGGACAGCAAGAACGACGAAACGCGGCGGGTACCGGGACAGCCCGGCCGGCCCTGATCGCGGTCGAGTCCGAGTGGGCTTCAGGGAGTGTCCGGCTCGAGCTTCACGGCTGTTCCGTAGCTGAGCATCTCGGCCGCGCCGGACATGACCATCGAGGTCTGGAACCGCACGCCCACGACGGCGTCGGCACCCAGGGTGTGGGCCTCGTCCAGCATCCGGTCCACCGCCTGCTCGCGTGCTTCGGCCAGCATCTTCGTGTACTCGCGTATCTCGCCGCCCGCCACGTTGCGAAGCACGGCGAGGATGTCCTTCCCAATGTGCCGGGCGCGAATGCTGCTGCCCCGGACCAGCCCCAACGTCTTGACGATCCGGTGCCCGTGCACGGTCGGTACGGTTACGACGATCATCGATGCACGTCCCTGTAGGGATCCGTGAGCGACTCCTGGTAGCGCTCGAAGATCACGGTGGCCAGCAGCAGGATGATCCCGATGCCCACGGCACTGGTCGCCAGCTTCTCGACGACCGCCGCCGAGGACGTGACGAACAGATAGGCTGCATACCCGGTCCAGGCCACGACGCCCACAGTGAGGAAGACCCACCCGAGAGGACGCGCAAGGCGGCGATTCACCTGCGACCACACGGAGGTGCCCACGGGCACAGGTGCAAACGTGAGGTTCTGAAGGTCGGACTTCATCGCCTGGTAGACCGCGAGCTCGCGTTGGAGCTCGGTAGACCGCTCCATCTGCTCTTCGATTCGCTCCCGCTCCTCGGGCGTGAGCTCACCGTCGAGGTAGCGCATCAGGTCGCTGTGGTCGATTCGGCTCTGCACGGTTCGTTCGCTCCGTCAGGGATACCTTGCGCCCATTGCTTCCAGCGCATCCCTCAGCGCGCGGCGCGCGTGATACAGCCGGCTCGCCACGGTTCCCTCCGGGATATCCAGAACTCCTGCGATCTCCGTATAACGAAGGCCCTGAAGCTCCTTCAGGACGAGTATCTCCCTGTGCTCCTCACCGATCCGATCCAAGCCCTGCCAGAGAAGGTCCTTGGCCTCGGATTGCTCCCTCCGCCGGGAGGGCGAGGACGTGCCCTCGTCGGACCTGAGCTCCAGCCGCTCGTCGAGGGACTCCCGGTCGAAGCGCGCCCTTCGGCTACGCAGCATGTCCCTACACTGGTTCCGTAGGATCTGGAAGAACCACGGACCGAACGGCCGGGACAGGTCGAAGCGCCTCAGGGATCGATAGGTCTTCACGAATGCTTCCTGCAGAGCGTCCTTCGCGTCATCTACGTTGCCCATCATGCCTACGGCCATGCGCATGCCCGGCCCCTCATAGGCGCGCACCAACGGCTCGTAGAACTGCGAGTTCCCGGCCTGGCACTTCAAGATCAACTCTCTCTCGACATCAGGGTGCACCCCGGGCTCCCGCTCGATTCCAGCATCTCGCCACCGCGGAAACGGCACGAGGCTTCGCGGGACGCCCGCGGCTTTCGCCGCCCAGGCACCGCTCGATGCTGGAGTTACGAAGGTCGGCAGGAAATTCTTCACACCTCCCGTCAAACTGCAAGGAACTCGCTCGATCAGCCGCCCACGGGGAGGCGCCACGGCTTGACTTCCGGTCTGCTGCACCCGCTCTTGCTCACCCCGCAGCGTGATCCGCGCTACGACCCAGGGGACGTGATCTTGAGCGCAGGGAATGGACCGAAGCGTGTGCGTCGGGCTTGGAGCGGCGTGCTGGCTTTCCTGGTGGTGACGCCGCAGACGCTCGCGGCACAGGGGGGAGTCCGGAGCGGACAGTGGCGCACCTACGGGGGCGACCTCGGCAACACCCGGTACGGCGCGCTGGATCAGATCGACCGGACGAACGTCCAGGAGCTGGAGATCGCGTGGCGATGGAGCGCCCGGAACTTCGGGCCCAGCCCGGAGATCGAGAACCAGACCGTGCCGTTGATGGTCGACGGCGTCCTCTATGCGACCGCGGGCTCGCGGCGGTCCGTCGTGGCTATCGACGCCGGAACCGGCGAGACGTTGTGGATGTGGCGGATGGACGGAGGCGAGCGCTGGGAGAAGGCGCCTCGGCGGAATTCGGGGCGGGGGCTCGGATACTGGGAAGACGGTGAGGATCGCCGGATCCTCACCGTGACTCCCGGATTCCGTCTCGTGGCGCTGGACGCCGGGACCGGCCTGCCCGTCGAGGGCTTCGGGGAGCACGGCGTCGTCGACATGTTCGAGGGTTTGCGTTGGCGGGAAGGGGAACCGAAGCCGGGAGCGATCGGCAACAGCTCTCCGCCTCTGGTCATCGGCGATGCCGTGGTCGTGGGCCCGGCCCTCCAGGTGGGCTTTCGGGTCGACTCCCGAGCCAACGTCCCGGGAGACATCCGGGCGTTCGACGCCCGGACCGGCTCGCTCCTGTGGACGTTTCACACGGTGCCCATGAGGGGCGAGCTGGGCTACGACACGTGGCTGGAGGGGTCAGCGGAATACAGTGGGAACGCCGGGGCTTGGGCACCGCTGGCCGCGGATGCCGAGCTGGGGCTCGTGTACGTGCCCGTGGAGGCCGGCACGAGCGACGCGTACGGTGGGCACCGGCCCGGTAACAACCTCTTCTCGTCCACGTTGGTGGCGCTGGACGCCGGCACCGGGGAGCGCGCGTGGCACTACCAGATCGTCCACCACGACATCTGGGACTACGACATCGCCGCCCATCCCATACTCGCCGACGTCACGGTGGACGGGGTATCCCGTAAGGTCGTTGCTCAGCTCACCAAACAGGCGTTCGTCTACGTCTTCGACCGGGCGACCGGCCAACCCATCTGGCCCATCGTCGAGCGACCCGTCCCCCCCTCGGACGTGCCGGGCGAATGGACGTCGCCCACGCAGCCCCTTCCTACGAAGCCTGCGCCATTCGATCTCCAGGGCATCAGCGAGAACGATCTCATCGACCTGACCCCGGAGCTGCGTCGGATGGCGCTGGAGGCCGTGGACGGGGTGCGGCTGACCGGGCTGTACGAGCCCGTGTCTCTCCAGGGGGCGCCGGATGGGACGATCGGGAGCCTCGTAGTGCCCGGAGCCAGTGGCGGCGCCCGTTGGGAGGCGGGTTCGTTGGACGTGGAGACGGGCATCATCTACGTCGCGTCCGCAACCGAGCCGCTACTCGTGTCTCTGGTGGCGGACCCGGAGTTCAGCGACCTCCGGTACGTCGCGCGCTTCAGCTTCCCCCGTCTGGAGGACGGCATCCCACTGGTGAAGCCGCCGTGGGGCCGGATCACAGCCATCGATCTGAACACCGGCGAGCACGTCTGGGTCGCACCCAACGGTCGGGCGGAGGAGGATGTGAGGAGCCACCCCGCCCTCGAGGGGGTGGACCTGTCGGGAGCGGGCAAGCCGCTTCGCGCCCTGACCCTGGTCACGAGCTCGCTGCTGTTCGCCGGCGAAGGGTTCCTGGGCGATCCCGTGTTCCGCGCCTTGGACAAGGCTACGGGTCAGACGGTCGCCGAGCTCGAGCTCCCGGCCGCGCAGATCGGCCTGCCGATATCCTACATGCACGAGGGCCGGCAGTACATCGTGATGACCGTGGGTGGTCCCGGTCATCCTGCTGAGCTGGTGGCGCTGGCGCTCCCGCGGTGAGGCGATCGTGAACCGCGTCATGGCGGTCGCTCCGGCCCTCGTGCTGGGCGTTGCCGGCCTGTTGGCTCCTTCGCCCGCCCACGGCCAAGAGGGGGCCCAGGACGGCCCGACGAGCCAGGTGCGCTCCACCAGGGACGGTGTGTACACCACCGAGCAAGCGGCCCGCGGCCGGGTCGTGTACGAGCAGGTTTGCTCGGAGTGCCATGCCGTCGATTGGTACCGGGGAGAGGTGGTGGAGTGGTGGGACGGACAGCCCGTCTGGAACCTGTACGACTTCCTCCGGAACACCATGCCCGACGACCATCCCGGGGGCCTGCTCACGCGGGAGTACGTGGATATGCTCGCTTACATCCTGGAGCTGAACGGCCAGCCGCCCGGTGACGACGAGCTTCCCTATCGACCGTCTCTGCTGAGCCGGATCGTAATCGAGTGGCTCCGGTGACCCAGCGAGAGAGCTGGGGCAGCCGCCTCGGCTTCATCCTGGCCACCGCCGGGTATGCTGTGGGCCTCGGCAACATCTGGCGCTTCCCCTACGTCGTGGGGCAGAACGGCGGAGGTGCGTTCCTCCTGCTCTACCTGGTCTTCGCCGTCGTCATCGGTGTCCCTCTTCTGACGACCGAGCTGAGCCTGGGCCGCAAGGCGCAGGCGAGTCCCATCGCGGGCATGGAACGGCTCACCGGCAGGCGCTGGAGCCCCTGGAACCTGATCGGCTGGCTCGGCGTGATCACGATCCTGCTGATCACGTCCTACTACCTGATGCTGCTCGCCTGGATCGTAGGGTACGCCGGGATCATCGGCAGTGGGCGCCCTCTCGGGTCCACACAGGCCGAGACGGCGGCGGTGTTCGGTGATTTCACCGCACGCCCGTGGCCCCTGATCCTCGTATCCTTCGCCGTCGTCGCGACCATGACGGTCGTCGTGCGGAGAGGGCTCCAGGCGGGGCTGGAGCGCCTGGCGAAGATCGCGATGCCCGTCCTCGTCGTGATGCTCGTCGGGCTGGCCTCGTGGTCCCTCTCGCTACCGGGGGCAGCGCGGGGTGTGGCGTGGTACCTGACTCCCGATTTCTCGGCCATCGACGGTCGGGTGGCGCTGGCGGCCCTGGGCCAGGCCTTCTACTCGATCGGCATCGGCATGGCGGCCGCGTTCGGATTCGGGAGCTATCTGCCACCCGGCAGCAGCGACATACCCGGTAGCGTGGTCGCCGTGGTCGCGTTCGACACGGGTATGGCGTTCCTCGCGGGCCTCGTCATCTTCCCGGCGCTGTTCGCGTTCGGCATGCAGCCCGATTCGGGACCGAGCCTCCTGTTCGTGACCATGACGGCCTTGTTCGATCAGATGCCGGCTGGGCGACTCTTCGGCCTCGCCTTCTTCGCACTGCTCATGGTGGCCGGGTTCACCTCGCTCATCGCCGCTTTCGAGGTGCTGACCAGCACGCTCCGGGACTCGCTCGGCCTCACTCGCAAGGGAGCAGCCACGACCCTCGCGGTCGGGGCGTGGCTCCTCTCCATCCCCGTCATCCTCTCGCAGGGCCCCCGGAGCTCCCTCCGGGTGGCCGACCAGGATCTGTTCACCTTCATCGACGGGCTCTCCGGGAACTATCTGCTGACGTCGGGCGCCTTCCTCATGGCCCTCTACGCCAGCTTCATTTGGGGATTCGATCGTTTCCGCAGCGAGACCAACGAAGGAAGCGGCCGGTTCAGGGTGAGCGCCTCGTGGAGGCCGCTCGTGAGATGGGTCATTCCGGCCGCCGTCGGTGCCGTCCTGCTCGTGGGCCTGGGCGTGCTATGATGCGCCGCATGGCTCACCGGCAAGCCCATGCCTTCGATCAGCCTTCGTGTTTGCTCCCCCATACCTGCGGACAGTAGGGTGGAGGCCATGTCCCGACTCCCCACCCGCGGTTCGACGATCTCCGTCACACTCCCCTATCGAGCCGGCGTGGGTCTGGCCCTGGGCGCGACGCTGTCGATGGGCGCGTGCACACAGAGCCAAGACACCGCTCCCGGCGGGTCCGTCCAGCTGGAAGCCATCGTTGCCGACATGTGGGCGCACGACATCGAGACCGACGTGCTGGAACGGATTCAGCGGGGGCTTCCGGTCACCGAGCTGCCGCCCGTCTCATTCGCGGACGCGGGATCCGAGGCCGAGGTGCAACGGGGCTTCCTGTCTCGATTGGCCGCCGTGGAGCGGGCGGACCTCACCCTCTCCGAAGAGCTTACCCTCGAGGCCCTGCTGTGGGAGACCTCCATGGCGGTGGAAGGCGTGGAGCACTTCTGGCTCGAGAGCTTCCTGACCCCTTACGCGTCTCATCTCAGGACGTTGGGACTGCTGTATCCGGCTCTTCCCCTGACCACCGAAGAGGAGACCCAGGCGTACCTGGCTCTGGTGCGGAGGCTGCCGGCGTTCATTACAGCGACGGAGGAGCGGGCGCGGGGTCAGGCAGAACGGGGCATCGCGGTCTCCCGGGCCAACCTCGACAACGTTGCCGCCACGTGGCGCGCCCAGGCCGTATCCGCCGAAGAGAGCATGCTCTGGCCATCGGACCAACGGCTCGAGGGTCTGGCGGAGACCGATGGAGCGGCGTTTCACAGCGAGCTGCGTAGGCTCGTGGACGAGGAGGTGGCCCCGGCCTACCGATCGCTGGCCGACTACCTGGAGGGTCCCTACCGGGCATTGGCTCCCGAGGGCGTGGGCCTGACCCGGTACCCGGGAGGGGTCGAGTATTATCGCTACTTGACTCGGCTCAACACCACGATGGAGGTGACGCCGGAGGAGGTGCAGCAAGTGGGGCGCGAGCTCCTCGCCGACCTTCGCCGGGGCATGGAAGAGATTCGGCTCGAAGTGGGGTTCGGAGGCACGCGTGAGGAGTTCCACGCCATGCTGCGGACCGACCCCCGCTTCTTTCCGGAGTCACCCGACGAGGTCGCCGAGCGATTGAAGAGCGCCGCGGACTCCATGTGGGGGCGCATCCACCACTACTTCGAGGTGACGCAGCAAGCGCCCTACGGCGTCCGCCGACTGCGCGCCGACCTCGAGCCCACGATGACGTACGGCTTCTACAATCCGCCGTCGGATGCCGACCCTGCCGGTTACTACAACTTCAACGGCTCCCGCCTGGACGAGCGGAGCTGGATCAACCTGGTGGCGGTGGGGCTCCACGAGCTCATCCCTGGCCACCACTTCCACGTCGCGCGCCAAATGGAGAATCGGGCGCTCCCAGAGCTCCGGCGCTCGCGCCGACACACCGCGTACACCGAGGGATGGGGCTCCTATGCGTCGTTTCTCGGCCTGGAGGCTGGCGTCTACCAGGACCCCTATTCCCGCTACGGGCTCTACGCTCTCGAGAGCTTCCTGGCGACTCGCCTGGTTGTGGACCCGGGCATGAACTACTTCGGCATGACCCTCGAAGAGGGACGGGAGTTCATGCGGGAGAACACGCTGGAGTCGGAGACCCAGATCGCCACCGAGTCCCTTCGCTACTCCACGGACATTCCGGGACAGGCCCTCGGCTACCAGATGGGGAAGCGCATGTTCGTGGATCTGCGCGCCAGGGCCGAAGCGGCCCAGGGGGATGCGTTCCAACTGTCGGCATTCCACGAGGCCCTGATGGAGCATGGGTCGTTACCCATGATCGTGCTCGAACGGCGCGTCGACCGATGGCTGGACGATCGGCGGGCCGGGGGGACCCCGTGAGGCAGCTCCTGAGGTTCTCCGCAGCCATCGACCGGATGAACGACCGGATCGGCGGCGTCATCCAGTGGCTGACGTTGGCCATGGTCGTCGTGGGCTCCGCAAACGCGCTGTTGCGGTACGCGACCCGTTTCGCCGGCGTCTCCCTGAGCTCCAACGCCTTCCTGGATCTACAGTGGTACATGTTCAGCCTTGTGTTCCTCCTGGCGGCCGCCTGGGGGCTGAAGTACGGGGCGCACGTGCGGGTAGACGTCATGTACGAGCGCCTGAGTGCCCGCCGTCGGGCGTGGATCGACCTGTTCGGGACGATCCTGTTCCTGATCCCGTTCAGCGTGCTGATGCTGTACGTGTCATGGCCTCCGGTCCGGAATTCCTGGTCGATCCGTGAGACGTCGCCGGATCCGGGGGGACTGGCCCGGTACCCGATCAAGACCGTCATCCTGATCTGCTTCGCCCTGTTGCTTCTCCAGGGGATCAGCGAGGCGATCAAGCAGATCGGCATCCTGCGGGGCGGTGGCTTTGCCGAATCGGACTCGGTGCCTCCCCACGATCCTCATGGCCCTGCCAGCCCCCATGGGGCGCCGGAAGCGCCAGAGGGCGGCTGATGTCGGGCTTCTGGGGACCGGTCATGTTTCTCGGGGCCCTGGCCCTGATCTTCACAGGCTATCCGGTGGCGTTCGCCCTGGCCGGGGCGGCCATGCTGTTCGCGCTGCTCGGATGGATGGCGGGCGTTTTCGACCCGATTCTCTTCATGGCAATGCCGGAGCGGACCTTCGGCACCATGTCGAACTTCACCCTCCTGGCGGTGCCGTTCTTCATCTTCATGGGGACGGTCCTGGAGAAGTCCCGGCTGGCAGAAGAGCTCCTGGAGACATTCGGTATGCTCTTCGGACGCTTCCGAGGCGGGTTGGCGCTCGGGGTCATCATCGTCGGGGCGCTGCTGGCCGCGGCCACCGGAGTCGTGGGGGCGTCGGTCACGGCGATGGGGCTGATCTCCCTGCCGGTGATGCTGCGGAATGACTACGACGAAGACTACTCCCTGGGCGTGATCTCGGCGTCGGGGACGCTGGGGCAGATCATCCCACCCTCCATCGTCCTGATCGTGCTGGGCGACCAGCTGGGTGTGAGCGTCGGCAGCCTGTTCGCCGCGGCGCTCCTTCCAGGCCTCGCCCTTACCGGAGCCTATGCCGTGTACGCCGTCGTCGTGGCGTGGCTCAGGCCCGACGTGGCACCGGCGATGAAGCTCGAGGAGCGAATGAGCACGGGCGCTTTGGTGCGCCGAGTGCTCCGGTCGATGATCCCACCTCTGGCCCTGATCGTGATCGTGCTGGGAAGCATCTTCGCCGGCGTGGCCACGCCGACGGAGGCGGGCGCACTGGGAGCCGTCGGCGCCATGGCCTTGGCGGCACTGAACCGGAACATGGGGATGGAGACGCTGAGGGCCGCAATGAGGGAGACCACGCGGCTCACAGTGATGGTGGTGTTCCTCCTGATCGGCTCGACCGCTTTCACGCTCGTCTTCCGCGGCTTGGACGGTGACCTGTGGATCGAGCAGACGCTGTCGGGCCTCCCCGGCGGGGCCATCGGCTTCCTGATCGTGGTCAACATCTTCGTGTTCGTCCTCGGGTTCTTCATCGATTTCTTCGAGATCGCCTTCATCATCGTCCCGCTCATCGCGCCCGCGGCGGTGGTGTTGGGCATCGACCTCACCTGGCTCGGCATCGTGATTGCCGTAAACCTCCAGACGAGCTTCCTGACGCCACCGTTCGGCTTCAGTCTCTTCTACCTCAGGGGAGTGACACCGGCCGCAATCTCCACGACGAGCATCTATCGAGGGGTCCTACCCTTCATCGTGATCCAGCTGGTCGTACTCGCCGTGATCATCTTCATGGCGCGACCCTGAGGCCCGCGTGAAGGCCCTCATCAGGTGGTCAGTCGATTGCAGCAAGGCGAATCTGGAGAGCGGAGACGGAGGCGGAGGATGGCGAGGCTCGTGAACTACGCCGAGCTCCTGAACCTCGCGCTCCTCGGCACCGGTGGCATTGCCACTCGTGCATTCGCAGGCGATCTGGGGCGGGCCCCACGATGAGACCGCGGTGCTCGCGCTCCGCTTCGAGTCCGGAGCTACGGCGGAGCTCACCTCGTCCGTGCTCTTCGGCGCGCCGTCACGTGTGGAGGTATACGGCGCGGAGGGCTATGCGCTGGCCACGGGTACCCTCGGTCCGCACGGCAAGGGACGGGTAGAGACCCGGCAGGGCTCGGTGCTCTACACGCCGTGCGACCCGTACGTCGGGGAGCTGGAGCACTTCGGCGAAGCGATCCGCCAGGGCAGAGAGCCCGAGGTGGACGGAGCCGAGGGCCTCCGGAACGTCGAGCTCCTCGAGGAGGCGTGTCCCTGAGTCAGCCCTCCTGGGTCTTGTCGACCTTCTCCTCTTCCTCCAGCCGGACCTCTTCACACCGACACCGTCCGCACCAGCACCCGCAGTGGTGGCAGCAGCAGCCGTTGCGCCGTCGGCAGAAAAACCACCAGATCAAGAAGCCGATGAGGACGAGCTGGGCGAGCCCGCCGCCGAAGATCCCGTGCCAGAAGGCGGTGAAGCCTTCCATGTACCAGGCCAACAAGTCGCCGATCATCCCCATCCTCCTCGTTCGGTTCCGTTCCCGGCGTCCTCTTCTATAGACGAGGCTGAGCCGCTCAGGGTTTCCTGCGGCCGGCTCTCCTCCAGCCTACCCTCCCTCCGTCCTCGCGGGTAGCTTTGCGATTCGACAGCGGGGTCGGGAGGACGCCCTGCCAACGCCGACAAATGACGAGGGGCACCATGCTGTCCATCGATCTGGCTGGAAAGCGCGCCTTCGTAGCTGGAGTGGCCGACGACCGTGGCTACGGCTGGGCCATCGTCAAGGCTCTTGCATCGGCGGGCGCGAAGATCTGCGTCGGCACCTGGCCGCCGGTGATGCGGATCTTCACCCGCGGCCTGGAGCGGGGGAAGCTGGACACGGCCCTCCCCGGCGGCGGTGAGCTGGAGATCGAGGGGATCTACCCCCTCGATGCCGTATTCGACACCGACGACGCGGTGCCCGACGATGTCCGGCAGGACAAGCGGTACGCCGAGCTGGAAGCCTACTCCATTCAGGGCGTCGTGGACCGGCTGGTCGCCGACCACGGCATGCCCGCGTGCGACGTGCTCGTGCATTCGCTGGCCAATGCCCCTGAGGTGCAGAAGCCTCTGATCGAGACGTCGAGGGCCGGCTACCTGGCCGCCCTGAGCGCCAGCGCCTACTCGCTGGTGAGCATGATCCAACGGTTCGGTCCTATCATGGCCCCTGGCGGGGCCGTGGTCTCGCTGACGTACATGGCGTCCGAGCGCGTCGTGCCCGGTTATGGCGGAGGAATGTCATCGGCCAAGGCCGCCCTCGAGAGCGACACACGCACGCTGGCGTTCGAGGCTGGTCGAAAGTTCGGCATCCGCGTGAATACGATCAGCGCGGGGCCGCTGGCCAGTCGGGCGGCCAGGGCCATCGGCGCCATCGGTGCGATGGTGGACTACTACCAACAGAACGCCGCGCTGCCCGAGGCCAACACGGCCGAGGAGGTAGGTCAGACGGCAGCGTTCCTCTGTAGCCCCCTGGCATCGGGGATCACGGGCTCGACCGTGTACGTCGACAAGGGCTACCACGCCATGGGCATGGGCGTGGACCCCGTTCTCTAGCCCACTCGACGGAGGGTAGACGAAGCCCGGAGAGCACCGAGGCAGACCCTTGGTCGCAGCTTCCGGATCGGACCGGTCGGTTGCGGCCAGTGCGCGGGGTCCGACGACGCGCGCTTCCGACTACGCCACCAGTTGGGCGATCACTTCCACGGCGGCGTCTATCTCCGCCTCGGTGTTGTAGTAGTGGGGCGAGATCCGGACGGCGCCCTCAACGGCCTTTTCGCCGAAATCGAGGACCGCGTACTCCCAGAGTGAGGCGCTCGTGTTGATCGCTCGCTCGCGGAGGGTAGCGACGACATCCGTGGGTGAATGTCCCGCTATGTCGGCTGTCACGATACCGCATCGTTCCGAGCCGCGGTCGAGAACGGTGACTCCCGATACACTCGCCAACCGGGCTCGGGTATGTTCCGCCAACTGCTTCACGCGAGGCTCTACTGCGTCCAGGCTGAGGTCGATGGCATATTCGGCCGCCGCTCCCAGCCCGAGGACGAGCGCGTAGGCAAACTCCCAGTTTTCGAAGCGCAGAGCGTCTGGCACCGGTTGGTAGAGGTCGTCCGCTATCCAATGTGCGCCCTGCATATCGATGAACAACGGTTCGAGTCCGCCGTCCAGTGCGCGGTCCGAAACATAGAGAAACCCGCATCCGCGAGGTCCGCGGAGGAATTTGCGGGCCGTGGCGGAGAGGAAGTCACATTCGATATCGCCGACATCGAGGGCGAGCTGTCCCACGGACTGACACGCATCGACGATGAAGGGGATGCCTCGCTCGCGGCACACGAGCCCAAGGGGGGCGATCTGTTGTACGAGGCCTGAATTCGTGGGCACGTGGGTCATGGCCACGACCTTCGGTCGCCGACGGTGGATGATCTCGGCCGCCGCCATGGGGTCCACGCCGCCCTCCGGTAGGTCGGGCGCCCGTATCACGTCGATGCCGAAGCGTTGGGCAAGGGACAGATACGCGATCTGATTGGAGGTGTAGTCGGCTCGGGTCGTAAGGAGGGCATCACCGGATTCAAAGGGGATCGCCGACACGGCGGCGTTGAACGCTACCGTCGCATTCTCCATGAAGGCGATGTTGCGCGGAGCGGCGCCGATGAGAGCCGCTACGGCTGCACGGGTGTCCTCCACCGCCTCGCGGCGCAGATCCGCGGCCTCATAGCCGCCTACGCGGCTCTCCAGCTCGAGATGATCCCGGATCGCCGAAACGACCGGGGCGGGCATGAGGCCCGCCCCGGCGTTGTTCAGATGCTTGACGTGCTGGCACCCAGGGGTGTCGGCGCGGAGCTTCGCGATGTCCAGAGGGCCCTCCCTTGGCACGGGCGCCGGGTCAGCTACCTCCGGGGGAGCCGTCGAATGTCGTGCGTCGGGGGGTCAGGAAGGGCTGCTCCATGACGTTGGGTCCCACGCCTTCCTTGGAGCGCGCCACCATCTCGGCGATCTCTTCCATCAGCCGGTCGTTTTCGATGACGATGCCGTCCTTGATCGTATGCACGATGCCTTGGGTTCGGACCATCTGGCCATCGTCGTCCAGGCGAAGCGCTCCAAACGAGTACATGAAGCGCAGGTTGTAGGCGGGATTCCCGTCCACGATGACCAGATCGGCCTTGTAGCCTGGGTGCACCAGCCCCAGCTCGGGCTTCCGCAGCGTCTCGGCGCTGTTCAGCGTGGCGGCCTTGATCACCTCGAGGTTGTGCATGCCGCTCTCTCGGAGCAGCTGCAGCTCCCGGATGTTGGAGAATCCCGGGGTGGCCCAGATGTAGTTGTCATCGGTCCCGTAGGCGACGCGGCCGCCCCGCTTGTTGAACTCGTAGATCAGGTCGCCCCAGAGGTCGAAGGCCGTGTACCAATACTGCTCGTCGTCGGACGTCCAGTCGTAGTGGTACGAGCCGTGGTACGCTGGGTTGGGCAGATTCCAATTGACCAGCGCTTGGTGCGTGTACTTCTCGTGCCACGGGAGGTTGGCGGCCCGGAGGAAGTCCCGGTTGGCTTCGTATACGACACGCGTAGGCAGCATGGTGACCCCATACGCCACCAGGGAGTCGACGACATCGTTCAGAAGGCGATCCTTGGCGGTGTTGTTGGCTTCGACCCATACCTTGCCCGCGTGCCGGAAGCGGTCGTTCTCGTTGTTGTAGTTGTACTCCCGGGGGAAGTCCTGGACCGACCGATCGAGGGCGGATTCCGCGTAGCCGTAGTGGTGCTCGATCATGGTCGCGCCCAGCCGGGCCGCCGCCACAGCGTCGACCACGGCGTTGGTCGAAGGGGGCAGGTGAATCGTCGTGAGCCCTCCGGCGTCGTACACGGCGTTCGCCACCGCGCCGAAGAGCTCCTCACTCCAGGTCACGCTGCCCAGGCTCACGACGTGGGCGCCCGCTGCCACCATTTCGCCGGCGATCTGCGGGGCGTTGGCCGGGTCCTCGATGAAGGCAGGGTCGTACTCGGTTCCGCTGCCCCAGCGCCAGATTGGATAGAGCCGCGGGGCCAGGATCTGGTTCTGCTCCGAGAGGCGTGCCTGCTCCATTCCGTCTTCGAGACCACGGTCCGGTGCGGGCACGAGCGTCGTCACACCGTGCGCGAGCTTGAGGTAATAGGGGTATTCGATCTCCATGGGCTCCTGCCGGAGGTGCATGTGGAGATCGATCATGCCGGGCATGACGTACATGCCTTCGGCGTCGATGATGCGGTCGCCGGTCATACGCTCGGTGTCGCCCCGCCGCTCGGCGGTCACCGGGTCGAAGGGGACCATCTCGGAGATCGTGTTGCCTTCGACGAGGATGTCGTACGGGCCCACGGGTGGTCCACCGTGACCCGGGATGACCATGGCGCCCTGGATAACCAGCCGATCGTACGGTCCTTCGGCCAGTTCTCCGAAGTCGGCCGCTTGAGCCAGGAGAGGAAGGGGGCCGAGCAGTGCGAGACTGGCCACCGGGGCGGTCCAGAGCGGGAGACGCGAGCGGGTCTTCATGCCGAACTTCCTCCTGCGACAGGCGATCGAGCTCGATGGGGCGGGGAGGTCAAGAGAATGGGCCACGGGTCGGGGTGCAAGAGACCGGCTCATCGAGGTGAGAAGGCGTGCTGGCCGACGGCCACCGGACGCTGGGCGCCTCGTGGACCATCGACACGACCTCCCCGGCGGCGACCAGGTCCTCCAACTGGTCCCGGTGACATGTAGTCGGTCGGGATGAACGGAACCGAGCGGGCTCCCCGGGGGACGAGGGCGAATCTGTCCGCCGCCGCCCGTGCGCCGGTGCTTGCGGCGGTGGCTCCGGCCCGGGCAGGTTCGTCGTGTCGTCCCTCCACCGCGAGAGCATTCCATGACCAGAGCCGACACTTCCACCCCTACCTTTGCACGGAGCACCCACGGGGGCTTGCTGACGGCGCTGATCGTCCTCGCCACGACGACGGGGTCGTCGGCCTGTGGCGGGCGCGAACCGTCAGCCACCGACACCCGTCCCAACGTCGTCTTTATCCTTCTCGACGACGTCCGGGCCGACGACATTTACGACCATCCCTTCGTGGAGCTCCCGAACATCGATCGGTTGGCGGCCGAAGGAGCGCGGTTCGACAACTACTTCACCGTCGCGCCCCTGTGCTCGCCGAGCCGGGCGGTCTTTCTCACCGGTCAATACCCGCATAGCAACGGCATCCTCGACAATGGAGAACGCGCCGCGGAGAGCCACGCGATCCCTACGTTTCCGGCGTTGCTGAACGCGGCGGGCTACCAATCCGGGTTCGTGGGCAAGTGGCACATGGGGCATGAGGACGACAGCCCGCGACCCGGCTTCGATCGATGGGTCAGCTTCGTAGGACAGGGCGTGTACTTCGACCCCGACATGAACCTCGACGGCGTTGCCGCCAAGGAGTCGGGGTACATGACGGACATCCTCACCCGTTACGCCACCGACTTCATCCGCGGGACCGACCGGGAGCGGCCCTTCGTGGTCTTCGTCGCCCACAAGGCCGTCCACCCCGAGGTGCTGCCGGGCCGTGTGCGCAGCTTCCCACCGGCACCCGGGGAGCGCTGGCCCGCACGACGGATTACGACGACCCCCGGAGTCCCCCGGGCGGCACGCCCGACGACGTGATCCTGGGCCGTCTCCGCATGTTGAGCGCCGTGGACCGTGGAGTGGGCGAGATCATGGGCGCGCTGGAAGAGGTCGGCGAAGCCGACAACACGGTGATCGTCTTGACCAGCGATCAGGGGTTCTTCTATGGGGAATTCGGATTGGCGCAGGAGCGCAGGCTGGCGTATGAGCCCAGCATCCGGATTCCCCTCATCATCCGATACCCACCCCTGGCTCCGCCCGGATCCGTAGTGACCTCGCTGGCCACCAACCTGGACATGGCGCCAACGCTGCTCGAGCTGGGTAACGTGGTGCCACCGTCGGACATGAACGGCCTCTCCATGGTCCCGATCGTGGGAGGGTCGCCGGTGGGGGATTGGCGGGACAGCTTCGCCATCGAGTACTACACGGACGAGGTCTTCCCACGCGTCGCGAACATGGGATACCGAGCCCTTCGGACGGAGCGCCACAAGTACATCCGGTACGAGGAGCTCGACGGCATGGACGAGCTGTACGACCTCACCGAGGACCCGCATGAGCTGACCAACATCGTGGCCGACGCGGATGCCGAGCTCATCGCGGCATTGGACGATCAACTGGACCGGCACCTGGGTCGGGGTACCGGGGGCAATGTGCCGTGAGTGCCCACGGGTCAGGGCGGACGACGGTGACTCACGAGCTGCGGGGCCGAGCCGAGGACCATAGCGTGCCCCCGAAACCGCGCGGCGTACGCCAGGGGCGGGCGCGTGCGACTCTGATGGGCATCCTGCTCGGAGCAATGGCGCCCTGGGCGCTCGCTGGCCAGAGCCGGGTCTTCGAGATGCCCCGGTACGGTTGGCTGGGCACCGGGTTGGATCGGTCAGCGTCGCTGACGTTCGGGGACGTGGACGGCGACGGCGACCTCGACGTGGTGGTGGCCAACGGTCGTCACTGGGCGGGGGAGAACGAGGTCTTCCTCAACAACGGCGTGGGGGGCTTCCTGCTCCGGCGGTCACTGGGCACGGACTGGGCCACGTCCTACGCGGCGGCCCTGGCCGATCTCGATGGCGACGGCGACCTGGACGTGGCGGTGGGCAACGACCGTACCCGCAACATGATCTTCCTGAACGACGGCGGTGGGCGCTTCCATCAGGAGGGTGAGTTCGGCGATCCGGTCGCCCCGACCCGGTCGTTGACCTTGGCAGATATGAACGGGGATGGCGCCATGGACATCCTGATCACGAACCGGGGCGCCCCGAACGCCATCCACTTCAACGACGGTGCCGCGGGCTTCGAGCACTCGGTGCCCTTCGGCTCGAGGGACGACTCGACCATTTCGGTCGCGGCGGCCGACGTCGACGCGGACGGCGACGCCGATCTGGTACTGGCCAACCGGGACGGCCAACCGAATGCTGTCTACCTGAACGACGGTGAAGCCGGCTTCGCGGACGGCCATGCCTACGGAACGGGTCAAGATGAAACGCGGGCGGTGGCCCTCGGCGATTTGGACGGAGACGGTCACCTGGACATCGTGACGGCCAACATCGGGGAGCCGAACCGAGTCTACTTCGGCGATGGGTCCGGGCAGTTCGGCTTCGGCCCGAACCGGGGCGATGGTGTGGAGTTCGACTCTACGGACGCCCAAACGTATAGCCTCGCGCTGGCAGACCTCGATCGGGATGGCGACTTGGACATCGTGACCGGGAACGCCGACCGGTCGAACGCGGTGTTCCTGAACGACGGTGACGGGCGGTCCTTCCAGCGATCCTCATTCGGTCTCGACGACGGTGTGACGTACGGTGTGGCGGTGGGCGACGTGGACGGGGACGGTTTTCCCGACGTGGCCGTGGCGAACTCGGACGGGCCCAACGCTGTGTACCTCAACCGACCGGCCCGCTGACGGCAACGTCGGCAGCTCGGGGACCGGACCGGCGACAGCGCCGCGAGCTCGCTCGGAGCAGCGGCGCAGCCTCTTCGGGGTGTTGCGCCCCATCGGGAGCCATGTCGTTCGCCGGCCACACCCGCGAGGCCTGGAACACCCCCTTTTCGCTGGCTTCGCCCTCCGAATCTCCCTGAGTCACCTGCGCTTCCGACCTGAGACCCCGAAGGGGTCCGGCTCTTGCTGGACTTTCCTCCGGCTCCCGCAATCGAGCACTCGAGAGCTCCTACGGTCGCAGTCCCAGGGAAGACCCCGTGTTCCTACTCAAGACGCTGCAGTCCACCTTCCCGGGCGTGGATCGGGCAACCGGTTTCTTCGGCTGTCTCACGCCGAGAGCCGACGCACAATCGTCCGCCGAGAGCCGGCGCCGATTCCTGGACACCTATGGCGCTGAGCCGCTCCTCGCCATGGAGACGCCCAGCCTCACGGTCAACCTGGGCTTCGGGCCCGGCGTCACGTTCGACTCCGATCCGACGGGCCGGGTCACGATCGTCCTCCAGGGCGAGCTGTTCCTCGAAGGTTGCCGGGACGCGGCGGCGGTCGCCCACCGCTACCTGGAGATGGGAAAGGACTTCGCCCGGGACTTGAACGGCTCCTTCGCCCTCCTGGTGGTGGACAGGGTCATGGATCGGGTGATGCTGGGCACCGACCGGATCGGCTCCCAGCGGGTTCTCCACGGGATCAAGGCAGGGAGCCACTGGGTCGGGTCGGACGTGGGCGTGCTGCCGACCGAGCGCTTCCGCATCGATCCGGTAGGCGTTGCCTGGTACCTGGCCAACGGCATCACCCACGCAGGCCGTACGCCTTATGCCGGCATCCGTGCTCTCCCGAGGGCATCGCTCAACTACGTGAGCTCCAGCGGGATCGAGTCCACCCGGTATTGGGACGTGAGCCCCTCGCCAGACGGAATCGGTGCCGGGGACCGGGAGATGGCGGAGGAATTGGTCAGGCGGCTGATGCGAGCCGTCCGGCGTCAGCTTTCCGATGATCCCGTTCCCTACCTGTCACTGAGCGGTGGTTGGGATTCGGCCTCGATCGCGGGTTTGTTCGCTGACGCGGCCGGAGTGGAGGACGTGCGTTGCTTCTCGTACGTCCATGGCCGCGCCAGGCCGGGATCGGACCCGTTCGTCGCCCGCCAGCTGGCAGAGACTCTCGGCTACGAGCACCGGATGTACCAGAGCTACCATGGGAGCATGGTACGGCACATCCGGAGCAACGCCCGCCTGGGCAGGGGCACGGCCCCACCGGTGGACGAGGTACACGCCTGGGAGGCCCTGGAGAGGGACGTGCGAACCGTGCCCAATCCCGTCCTGTTCGTGGGCGACCATTACCTCGGGGACAATGCCTTTCGCCGGGTTTACCACGGTCGCCACGCGCCCGGGAAGATGCGGGAGTTCCACCGTGTGCGGTGGCTCGCGCCGCACCTGCCCCGAGGGATGTATCAGGCGTTCGTCGAAGGCGTCGGTGAGGACATCGCAGGCGTGCAGGAGGCCGCCGGCCCGGGGAGGAGTCGTGGTTACTACTTTCTGGACCAGCGCTTCCCGAATACCCTCGTCCCGTGGCGTCGACAGTTCCCGGGGCGATTCATGAAGGTCCGGTGGCCATTGATGGACTACGAGCTCCTGGATTGGACGGAGATGATCAGCCAGGAGCAGAGGGCGTCCTGCATCTATCAGAGAGCGGTGGAGAAGGCTCTGCCTCGGGTCTTCCAGCTCCCCAGGGCGCGGACCCACGGCTACCTCGTGGATCTCAGGAACGAAAGCAGCTCCCAGGCGCACCAGCTGAGGTACGCGGCGGCCGAGGTGGACAGCCGACTGGACGAGGCGCTCCCGCCCGACCTGGCCGGCACGCTGGTGGATCTGGTCCTTCGGGAGGGTGATCTGCTGGGGAAGCTACGACGGAAGGTGAGCGGCAGGGTTGGCCGGGCGCAGGTTACGTGGAGGAAGAGGTTGGGTCTGGTCCCGATCGGTACGCGGGTGGCACGCCACCGGGTACTACGGAACTACCTGATCCTCAGGGAAGCTCTGGCCCGAGACGGCGTGAAGCGATCCCGGGCGTCACGCTAACCTGCCGGCCCGTTCGCCATCGCAGACCGACCTCGGCCTAGGTCCATTCGAGGCGATATACCTTCAGGTCCTCGCGGATCCCCTTGAGGTGGAGTCCCTCCAGAGGCGCCGCGCGGATCGCGTCTCGTGTGAGCTCGTACGTCGCGGCGCTGAGCAGGATCTCCTCGCCCCGGGCGGCGCCGCATAGGTGAGCGCCGAGGTTCGCCGCATGCCCGATGACGGTGTAATCGCTCCGCTGGGCGGAGCCGAACTCGCCCACCGTGAGCTCGCCGGTGGCAATCCCGATTCCCATGGAGCGAGCCATGAGACCCCTGGCGTTCCATCTCTCGACGATCTTCCGATAGACTCGCTGCATCTCCACCGCGACCCTGACGGCCCGCAGTGCATGATCCTCCATCGGAAACGGGGCGCCGAACAGGGCCATCACCTGGTCTCCAACGAACTTGTCGAGCGTCGCACCGCTTTCGAGGATCACCTGGGCCATGGCACCAAGGTACTCGTTGACGAACTCGACCAGGAAGCTCGGCTCGGTGGCCTCGGCCAGGGCCGTGGACCCTCGCATGTCCCCGTAGAGCACTGTCAGGACCTGTCGCTCGCCGCTGAGGAACTCCACGTCCGAGCTTTCGAGCAGGCGCTCCATGACGGCAGGATCGACCGAGCGTCCGAGGACCTGGCGGAGCCGGCGGCGCTCGAGGCCTTCGAAGATCGCGGTGTCCGTCTGGCTCGCGATCGCGCTCAGGAGCCGTCGCTCCGGATCCCGGAAGCCTCTCTGGCGCTCGCTGGCCATGCCGAACACGCCGAGAATCTCGTCGTGCAGGATGAGGGGGACGCACATGACGGAGCCCACCCGCCCCTCGCGATCCGGCTTCTCCACCAGCTCACCGCGTAGAACGGCCTCGCGGGCCGTCTCTTCGGCGACGCGGATCCCCTCGAGTGTCTGAGCCAGGTCCGTCGGGCTCACCGCCCTCATCTCGAGCTTATCGCCCCGGTTGTCGTACAGCATGATGAACGACATGTCGGCCTCGATCACACGGCCGAGCTCCTCGAGCACCCGGTTCAGCATGTCGTCGAAGGGCAGTCCGTCGTCGCGGATCTTGTCGACGCGGTAGATGGTCTCCAACTCACGGGTCCGGAGGTCCAGCTCGAAGAGCCGGTTCGCTTGCACCAGGGCAGAGTCCAACTGGCTTTCCACGAAGGTGAGGGCGTCCACCTCCGCCTCAGAGAACGGCTCGCGACTGCGGAGCAGCAGCATGGTGCCGAGCCGTTGGCTGGAGCCCATCACGATGGGCACCAGGGCGACGCACGCCCGATCCGTGGGCCAACCCAAGCGGTCGGTGAGATCCTTATCGTCGAGGGCGGACACACCGTCGACCCGCAGGCTGTCATGTGCAAGCCCGTGAAGAGCGTCCGCTGTGAGCCGCTGGAGGATCCCCTTTCGGTCCTGCGCTGCGCGCAACTCCAGCTCCTGGGAAGGCTGGCGCAGGGAGTATAGGAGTCCGAGCTCCGCGTCGAAATCCCGGACCACGTAGTCCAGCAGGGAGCCCAACATCCCTCCCGGTTCGTCCGCCGCATCCCGGATCTCGTCGATCCGCATGAGCAGGCGGAGCTTTCGGTCGAGCCTTTGGGACGAGGAATCCGGCGATGCGCTCACGGGTCAGTCCGATGGCTTGAAGCGACGAGGGAGCCTGGGTCTGGGAAGGCTACAGGGATCCGTGCAGGATGGACAAGGGTGTCCCGCCTGCGCCTTCGGTAGAAGCGAGGAGGGGCGCGGGCCGGAACGAACCGACCCGCGCCCCCCTGGCCTTCGAAGATGGACGCTCCTAGTACGCGCCCCCCGCGTCCGTGGCCGTCACGGCCTCACGCTCGGCCTTCTGCTCCTCCACCATCCGGGCCACGTCCTCGAGGAGCCTCTTGGCGTCGTAGACGATCCCGTCCTTGATCGTGTACTTGATGCCGCCGATGCGCTCCACCGCGCCGGTCTCGTCATCGATCTTCACCGCGCCGGTGCCGTACAGCACCTTCAGATTCTCCAGCGGGTTCTGATCCACGACCACGAGATCCGCCTTCAGGCCCGGCCGGAGGATACCGAAGTCGATGGGGGTCCCCTTGGGCTCGTGAAGCTTGGTGGCTCCGTAGAGCGTAGCGGAGCGGATCACCTCGATCGGATGGAAGCCGGCCTCGCGGAGCAGCTCGAGCTCACGGATGTAATCGAAGCCGTAGAGCTTGTAGATGAAGCCGGAGTCGGAGCCCGTCGTGACGATGCCGCCCCGGTTCTTGAACTCGTTCAGGAACCGCATCCACCGGTGGTAGAAGTTCCTCCACGCCACCTCATCCTCGGTGGTCCAGTAGAACCAATAGGACCCATGGGCCTCGCGGCTGGGCTGATAGAAGTCCCACTGGGTGGGCAATGTGTACTTGTCGTGCCACTCCGCTTCCCGGGCCCGCATGACGTCACGGCTGGCCTCGTAGATGGTCATCGTCGGGTCGATGCCGAAGCCGAGCTCGATGAACTCGTCCATGGTGGCGTACCACTCGTCCGAGCCGGGCTCGTAGATCTGGTCCCAGAGGCGGGCGACATTACCGAAGCGGTGCTGCTCGTCGTTGTAGTTGTAATCCACGGGCCAGTTCTGGATGCTGTAGTCGTCCAGCATCGACTCGAACAGCCCGTAGTAGTGGGTCATCATGTCCAGGCCGATCCGGGCCGCGTCCATGGCTGTCATCCGACCCACGCCCATCTGGCCCAGGTGAGCCACGGTGCCGAGGCCATGCTGGTGTGCCTCGTCGATGAGGGCCTCCATGATCTCGGGATCGTACGAGCCCAGCTTGAGTCCGTCGATCTTGGCGCCGTCGATCTCCTGAGCAGCGGCCCAGCGCACCCATTCCCGGGCGACTTCGGGGGCGTCGATGGGGCGACCGCCCCACCCTTCACCGCTACCCGGGCTCATGTACGCGAACATCCTGGGAGCCACGATCTCGTTGCGCATGGAACGGGCCTTTTCGCCGAGCGCCCACTCGAAGTCGCCGTGGGGAACGCCACGTGACGTGGTGACGCCGTGGGCCATCCACAACTTGTACGTGTACTCGGCCTGGGGTGCCTTGCCCGCGCCGCCCGTGTGTGAGTGCATGTCGATGAGTCCGGGCATCACGTACATACCGGTGCCATCGATCTCACGGGTGGCACCCTCCGGCCGCCGGCTGTCGTCGATCTCGACGAAGGGGAAGCCCACCGACTCGATGGCGGCGATCCGATCGCCTTCGATGACGATGTCCACGGGACCCCGAGGCGGAGCGCCCGTCCCGTCGATGATCGTGGCGCCCCGGATGATCAGCCGTTCGTGGGGCCCCTCACCTTCGTCGGCGCCGCGGGTGGTGGTCACCTCCATCTGGGCGGCCAGGGGAGCGGCCACGGTGATCGCTACCAGGGCATTCGCGACACTCAGCAATCTGGACAGGCCAGTATTCATTCCATTCCTCCAGTACAGACGAAACGATCGGGCCAACATACGAGGCCCGGCGAGAGACGACAAAGGGATGATCCCCCGAAGCGCGGACGCACGGTCGGGTCTCCCACGCCGCTCACCGGATCGCTCGGCAGCTTCGCGCCAGCGGATCCGAGGAGGGGCCTCGGATGCTCTGGGATGGGCGCCCCCCAGGCTCCTGCCGGTCTGGGCACTCCCCGTCTCACCAGCGTGAACCGCCTCCGCAGGGCGCAAGCCCCTCCCGCGGCACTCGTCGGATGATTACCGTAGGGTCCTCTGCAGAGCAGACACGGGTCCCTGGGCGTTGGTTGAGACCACTCGTCGGCGCCTCGGGGCCTCCGTATTCCCCAGCGCAGGCGTTCGTGACCTCCATCGACTCGACCAGCGAGGCAGGACCCAGGGCCCTTTCGCCCGAGCAGGCCGAGAAGGAGGCCGAACGGCTCAGGACCGAGATCCGGCGTCACAACTACCTCTACTATGTGGAGGCGAGGCCGGAGATCTCCGACGCCGAGTGGGACCGGCTGTTTCGTCGCCTCGCTGCCCTCGAGGCTGCGCACCCCGCTCTCCAGACACCGGACTCCCCGACGCGACGCGTGGGAGCGGAGCCCGTCGATTCGCTGCCGACCGCCACCCACGCGGTCCCGATGCTCTCCCTCGATTCCACGCAGTCCGAGGCCGAGGTTCGGCGCTTCGATGAGCGGGTGCGGAAGGCGGTGGAAGGCAGGGTGCAGTACCTGCTCGAGCCCAAACTGGACGGCGCGTCGCTCGAGGTCGTTTACGAGGACGGGCTGCTGGTGCGGGCCGTGACCCGAGGAAACGGCACGAGAGGCGAGGAAGTCACGGCCAACGTCCGCACGATCCAGTCGGTGCCGCTACGCCTTCGGACGGAAGATCGCCCGGCACCCGCCCTTCTGAGCGTTCGAGGCGAAGTCCTGATGTACCTGAGCGACTTCGAAGGGCTGAACCAATCGTTGGTGGAGAACGGCGAAGAGCCGTTCGCGAATCCGAGAAACGCCTCGGCGGGGGCTCTTCGCCAGCTGGATTCGGCCATCACGGCGCGACGCCCGCTGCGCTTCCTCGCATACGACATCCTGGCCGTGCGCGGGGCGGATCATCGGGACGACGCGCAAGGGGTAGCGGCGCTCCGCGGGTGGGGACTGCCGATCCCGGACCGGGTGAGCCTGGTCGACGGCATCGACGAGGCCATCGAGTACCGGAACAAGTTCGATCGGGACCGCGACGAGCTAGACTACGAGATCGACGGTGTAGTGATCAAGCTCAACGACATCGACGCCAGGGTCGATCTCGGCGAGACCTCCCACCATCCCCGCTGGGCCATCGCGTACAAGTTCGAGCCCAGAAAGGAGGTCACCCGCATCGAGCGTATTGCCGTCTCGGTCGGGAGAACCGGCGTGATCACGCCCGTGGCGCTGCTGAGGCCCGTGGAGGTGGGGGGCGTGACCGTGTCTCGTGCGACCCTGCACAACCGCGAGGAGCTCGAGCGCAAAGACGTACGACCCGGAGATCTCGTTCGCGTGCAGCGCGCCGGCGACGTGATCCCTCAGGTCGTGGGGAGGGTCGAAGAGGACGGTCAGGAGCGTGGGGCTCCGTTCACGATGCCCACACGCTGTCCGGCGTGTGAAACCGAGGTCATGACGAGGGGGCCTTTCGTGGTATGTCCGAACCGCTTCGGGTGTCCGGCCCAGCTAAAGGGCCGGATCATCCACTTCGGGTCGCGACACGCGCTGGATATCGAAGGGCTGGGCGAAGAAACCGCCCGGCTCTTCGTCGAGGAAGGGCTGGTCACCGAGCTGGCCGAGCTGTTCGATCTCGAGGCGGAGAACCTGGTCCGGCTCCCCGGCTTCGCAGACAAGTCGGCGACCAACCTCGTCGCGGCCATCGAAGCACGCCGCCGGGTGGAGCTGGCGCGCTTTTTGTTCGGGCTGGGGATCCCCGAAGTCGGGGCTACGGTGGCTCGGGGCCTTGCACGTCATTTCCGCAGCTTCGCAGCGGTCCGCGACGCGACCCGCGAGGAGCTGGAAGAGGTCGACGGCATCGGGCCCATCATGTCCGAGCAGATCCGGGCGTTCCTGGACGACGGGCAGAACGCACGGGCTATCGAGCACGTACTGCAACGCATGACCGAGCTGATTCCGCCGGCGGCCTCGGCTGGGGAAGGCGGTCTTGCCGACAAGAAGTTCGTGTTCACGGGAGGCCTGGAGGGATTCAGCCGTCCACGGGCCAAGGAGCTGGTAGAAGGGGCCGGCGGCCGCGTCGTCGGGTCGGTGAGCAAGGCGACGGACTACGTGGTCGCAGGCTCGGACCCGGGCTCGAAACTGGCCAAGGCCCAGGACCTGGGCGTGGAGGTCCTGGACGAGTCCGCCTTCATTCGGCTCCTGGAGGATGCCGGGGTGCTCCCGGACCAGCCGTGATGGAGAACCTAGAGATCGCCTCGACGCTGAGGGAGCTGGCCGACCTCCTGGAGATCCAGGGGGCGAATCCGTTTCGGATCCGCGCCTATAGGCAAGCGATCCAAACCATCGGCGGAATCGGCCGACCCTTGGCCGACATGGTCGCGGAGGAGGAAGACCTGACCCGGGTTCCCACCATAGGCAAGGACATCGCGGCGGCCATCGAGGAGCTCGTGGACACCGGCCGACTCGAGCGCCTGGAGGCGTTGGGTCGGGAGATCCCCAGGAGTCTGGTCACGCTGACCCGGCTCGAGGGCGTAGGCCCCAAGAAGGCCAGACGACTCTGGGACGAGCTGGGCGTGACCACGGTCGACGAGCTGGAGAAGGCCGCGAAGGAGGGGGAGGTCGCCGTCCTGGAGGGGTTCGGTGCCCGCAGCGTGGAGAAGATCCTACGCTCCATCGAAGAGCACCGGAAGCACGGCGGCCGCTTTCTTCTCTCCGAGGCCGATGCCCTGGTCCAACCGCTGGTGGAGCACATGGCCGCTGCTCCCGGGGTCGAGCGGGTCGACGTGGCGGGCAGCTTTCGACGCCGCAAGGAGACGGTGGGCGACATCGACCTCTTGGTCCAGTGCGACGAGGATTGGGGCCCGGTGATGCAGCACTTTGTGGGCTTTGCCGGCGCCGAGCGGGTGACCATGGCAGGGGAGACCCGGGGGAGCATCGTGCTGCGGGCCGGCCTGCCCGTGGATCTCCGGATTCTCCCGACCCGCTCCTACGGCGCCGCACTGCATTACTTTACTGGTTCCAAAGAACACAACGTGGCCGTCCGGACCCTCGGCGTGAAGCGGGGCCTCCGGATCAGTGAGTACGGAGTCTTCCGGGTACCCGAGGAGTCGGATCCCGAAACGCTCGGCGTCGAAGACGGCGAGAGGGTCGGCGGGCGGACGGAGGAGGAGATCTTCGGGGCCGTGGACCTGCCCTGGATTCCCCCTGTGCTCAGACAGAACCGCGGTGAGATCGAGGCGGCGCGGAAGGGTAGCCTCCCCTCTCTGGTGGAAGTCGACCAGATACGGGGAGACATCCACTTGCATTCCACGTGGACAGACGGTCGGCGTTCGATCCGGGAGATGGCGAAGGCGTGCAGGGCCCGTGGCTACGAGTACATGGCGATCACGGACCACAGCCAGGCGATGGCCATGTCCAATGGGCTGACGCCCGAGAGGGTCCGCGAACAGTGGAAGGAGATCGACCAGGTGAATGGACGCCTGAGAGGCTTTCGAGTCTTGAGGGGTCTCGAGGTTGACATCCTCCGGGACGGGACGTTGGACATGTCCGACGACGTCCTCGAGGAGCTCGACCTGGTCATCGTTGCCGTCCACTCGGTCATGGACATGAGCAGGAGGAAGATGACCGAGCGGGTTCTGAAGGCGATGCTGAATCCCCACGTTGACATCCTGGCGCACCCCACCGGCAGAAAGCTCAACCGCAGGCCTCCCTTCGAGATCGATGTGGAGCTCGTGCTCCAGGCAGCCAAGGAGCTCGACGTCGCGGTGGAGCTCAACGCGAACCCGGTTCGGCTAGACCTGAAGGACGTCCATGTGCGGCGGGCACGGGAGCTGGGCGTGACGGTGGCGATCAACTCGGACGCACACGCGATCGAGCACCTGGACTACCTGGGCTGGGGGGTGGATCAGGCGCGTCGGGGCTGGCTGGAGAAGGACGACGTTCTGAACACTCGCTCTCTCGACGAGCTGTCGGTCTGGCTGAAGCGGAGAGCGGCTTGATCGGGCAGCTGCTCATACTGCTGGGCGGGGTCGTGGCCCTCTACTTCGGTGCGGAATGGCTGGTGCGAGGCGCCGCGCGTCTGGCCGCATCCCTGGGTGTCACGCCCATCGCGGTCGGCCTCACCGTGGTCTCGTTCGGCACATCGGCGCCGGAGCTAGTCGTCGCAACCGTGGCGACCCTCAAGGGGAATGGGGACCTGGCCGTCGGCAACGTGCTGGGTTCGAACCTGGCCAACCTCGGGCTGATCCTGGGAATCACTGCGGTGATCGTGCCCCTCAAGGTCTCCGGGACGGTGCTCCGCCGTGAAGTGCCGGTGATGCTGTTGATCACCGCCATGATGTACCCGGTGATGGGCGATCTCGTGGTCAGCCGGTCCGACGGCGTGATCCTGCTCGTCACCCTGGTGGCCTACCTCGTGTTCGTGCTCCGCAGCGCGAGCGAAGAGACCGACGAGGTCGTCGGTGAGTACGAGCGCTTCGCCCGAGCCTTGGCGAATCTCACCGGGAAGTCGGCGCTCAAAGACATGGCTCTCATCGCCGCCGGATCGGTGGGCCTGGTGGTCGGCGGCGAAGCCATCGTGGACAGCGCGACCTTCCTGGCGCAGGAGCTCGGCGTGTCCGACCTGGTCATCGGCCTGACCCTGGTGGCCGTGGGGACGTCGTTGCCGGAGCTGGCGACGTCCGTGGTGGCGGCCTTGCGGAAGGAGGCCGACATCGCCGTAGGCAACGTGATCGGCTCCAACATCTTCAACCTGACGGCGGTCCTGGGGACGGCGTCCGTCATTCGGCCGTTTGGCGTCGCCGAGACGGTGCTGGCCATCGAGTTACCCGCGGTGATCCTGCTCTCGGTGCTGGTCCTGCCTCTTGCCCGGCCACGGTTCCAGATCCGCCGGTGGGAGGGGGTCATCCTCCTGATGTGCTACCTGATCCTCACCACCTGGGTCGTAGTCTGGTAGCCTAGACGGCCGCCAACGCGCGCTCGATGTCCGCGATGAGATCCTCCGGGTGCTCGACTCCCACGGAGAGCCGGATCATCGCCGGCTTGATGCCCATCTCGCCCTGGTCGTCGGGGGGGATGTCCGAGTGGGTCATCGTTGCCGGGTGCTCGGCCAACGACTCGGTCCCTCCGAGGCTCACTGCCAGCTTGATGAGCTCGAGGGCGTTGAGGAATCTGAACGCCTCGGCCTCTCCTCCGTGGACCTCGAACGAGATCATGGACCCCGGCGAGAGGCACTGCCTGCGGTAGAGCTCGAAGTCGGCGTCGGCTTCGGTCAGATGTCCCAGGTAATGGACACGGTCCACCTTGGGGTGGCTGTCGAGGAAATCCGCCAAGTAGCGGGCGTTCTTCATCTGGCACGTCATGCGGAGCTTCAGCGTCTCGAGACTCCTCAGGAGCAACCAACCGGTCCAGGGACCGGCCATACTGCCCAGGAAGGTCCGCGTCGCCCTCATTCTCCCGATCAGCTCGGCGCTGCCGAGGCACGCGCCGGCGATGAGATCGGAGTGACCACCGACGAATTTCGTCAGCGAATAGAGGACCAGGTCGGCGCCGTGCTGCAGTGGATGCTGCCACAGTGGGCCGAGGAACGTGTTGTCCACCGCCACCAGGCACCGCCGTTCCGCGGTGCCCGACTCCCTGGCCAGAGCGGCGCAGGCCTGGATGTCCACGAGGTGGTTCGTTGGGTTGGCCGGCGTCTCCGCGTGGATCATGGCCAGGCGGCGCCTTTCGTCGGCAGGCACGGCCTCGGCCATGGCTTCGGTGCCCGCGCCCGCCTCCACACCGCGTGTCTCGATATCGAACCCTGGCAGGATGTGGCGAAAGAGGTACTCGGTGCCCCCGTAGACAGGCTGGGTGTAGAGCAGCAGGTCGCCGGGTCGGAGGAAGGTGAGGGCGGTGGTGGAGATGGCGGCCATGCCGCTCTCGAACGTCGCGCAGGCCTCGGCGCCGTCCCAGAGGGTGAGCCGATCGGCGAGGATCTCCAGCGACGGATTGTTGAGGCGGGAGTAGATGAGCCCCAGCTCCTCCTCGGGGCCCCTCTCCCTGAGTCCGTAGGCGATCTCGAAGAAGGCCTTGCCCTCTTCGGCTGTCTTGAAGACGAAAGTCGAAGTCTGGAAGATGGGCGATTTGAGAGCGCCCTCGGACCACTCCGGCCGGTACCCGTAGCTCATCATCAGGCTTTCGGGCCGAAGCTCACGGCCGCCGATCCTACGGCTACGATCCTTGTCCCACACGGTGCGGTCTCCTTGATTGTGTCTGGGAAGCGGCGTCGTGAACACCGGGGACCCGGCAAGGCCATTGGGGCCCCTGGTACCCCCGGGTCCTGCTGCGGTGCCTCGACCCGAGAGCAGCCCCAGGCTCCTACCGAGGCCATATCGTGTGGGCTGGTGCCCTGGCGGTGACCGGCCCAGCCCGGTGTGTCGAGACCAAGGGAGGCGAGGATAGCGTCCACGCGTGGTGCAGTGCTGGCGGCCCTCGATCGATGGGAGGCCCGGGGCCTGGTGGCGCCGGAGCTGGCCCACGCGCTGCGGGCGGAGGTCGAGGAATCCACGGCCCGGGCAGGGACTCGCTGGGTGCAGTACATCGTGGCGGGCACAGGAGCGGTGGTCCTCCTCACCGCGGCCGGCACGTTCGTGGCGTGGGCCTGGCCCGTGATGGTGGAGGAAGCCAGGGTCATGGTCCTCATCGTCGCCGCGCTGGCGGTGAAGTTCCTGGGCATGTGGCTCGAGAGGCGGGATCGGTGGATTCCCGCCTCGTACCTCATGCAGACCGCGGGTCTGGGCATCCTCCTGTGTGCGGTGGCCTACTCGGAGCACGCCTGGGAGAACGCCAGCCCGGGGGCGATGGCGGTGGCCGGGGTCGGACTCGGGGTGCCGTTGGTGACGGCGTGGCTGTCGATCCGGCGGAATCCCATCATGCCGGCTGTCCACGCCGCATTCGGCTACGCCTTCCTCGGTCTCTTCATGGCTCGGGGACTGGGCATGCACCTGGACGAGATCGTCTGGGTGCTGGACGGCGTGCTGGTGGTCTCGGTTCTGCTGCTGGTGCACCAGATTCGCGCCGGCTACGGCGAGCCGCGGTCGGACTGGGCCCTGAACGCATTCGTCGCGAGCGTTTACGCCGGCCTGATTCTGGTCTTGCTGACGGCATTGGCACCCCTGAATCTGGACGACGGGGCAGCGGTGGCCGCGGATCTCTGGTGGGTGATCACCGTGGCCCTCACCCTCTGGGGCATCCACCGGGCGCCGCCAGCGCTCCAGCGCACGTGGTACGGCCGTCAGCTGGGGTTGGCGGTCACCCTGGGCATCTTGCTCGCCTTCTGGACCGCGGCGGAGCCGCTGGACCTCGAGGAGATCGGGACGTCGATAGTGGTGGCTGCGTACGGGGCCGTCTGGCTGTGGTACGCACTGGTGACACGCTCGCGGCCCGTGGTGGTGGCCGCCGGTCTGGCACTGACGTTGGCGGCCTGGTTCCTCGGCGTCCAGGAAGGGGGGGCCATCGGCGCGGTGCTGGCGCTGGCCTTCACGGCCGGCCTGCTCTTCTGGGTCTCCGCGAGGTTGGGCCGGTGATGCCACGGGGGGGATCATGACCGACTTCGGCATGGAGCTGCCCAGGCTCCGTGGACCGGTGCCAGGCCGAGCATCGAAGGCGTTGGCCGGCCGCTTGCGCGCGGTGGAGTCGCGCAACGTCACGTTCCTCGGCGAGGCCTTCCCCGTCTTCTGGGAGGAGGCCAGGGGGGCCAACGTGCGGGATGCCGACGACAACGTCTTCCTGGACTTCACCGGCGCGTTCGGTGTGGCCCTGGCCGGCCACCGTAATCCGTTGGTGACCGCCCGGGTCGCGGCCCAGACGGAACAGCTGGTGCACGGAATGGGTGACGTGCACCCCCCTGCCGGAAAGGTCGAGCTGCTGGAGCGCCTCGCCCACCTCTCGCCCTGGAACCGGACCCGCACACTGCTGTGCGGATCGGGGTCGGAAGCCGTGGAGGCGGCGTTGAAGACCGGTGCCTTGGCCAGCGGCCGCTCTGGAGTGCTGTCGTTCCGGGGTGGCTACCATGGCCTGACGGCAGGTGCCCTGGCGGTGACTCACCGGGCTCACTTCCGGGCGCCGTTCCGGGACAGCCTGTTCTCGGGGGTTTCCTTCGCGTCGTTCCCCACGGACGACGCCTCGGCTGCGCGGGCGCTGGAGGAGGTGGCGGGCTTCATCGACGTCGGCGCTCCCGGTGGCCACCCTATCGGCACGGTCATCGTAGAACCGATCCAGGGCCGGGCCGGTGTTCTGGTCCCACCACGCCGTTTCCTCTCCGAGCTCGCTCGCCTCGTCAGGGACGCAGGCTGCGTCTTGGTCATGGACGAGGTGTTCACCGGTTTTGGGCGCACCGGGGATCTGTTTGCCGGTCCGGCCGACGACGCCGTTCCCGACGTGCTGTGCGTCGGGAAGGCTCTGGGAGGGGGACTGCCGATCGGCGCGTGCATGGCGCGGGCAGAAGTCATGGATGCCTGGCCGAAGGCCAGCGGTGAGGCGCTGCACACCAGCACCTTCCTCGGGCACCCGCTGTCTGCCGCCGCGGCGCTGGGATTCCTCGACGAGCTGGAGGAGGGGGACCTGCTCCGACGCGTACGGACGCGCGGCGACTCGTTGATGCGAGGCCTCGTGGATGCCCTCGCCGGGGCAGACGGTGTGAGAGAAGTGCGTGGACGAGGTCTCATGCTGGCCGTGGAGTTGGCAGCGCCGGATGGGTTGCCGCTGGCCGGTGGAGGGGCGGCGGTGGCGGAGCGAGCCCTGGCAAAGGGCCTGATCGTCCTACCTGCCGGGGACGTCGGCCATGTGGTGGAGCTCACGCCCCCCGCGATGCTGACGGACGCACAGGCCGAATGGGGCATCGCAACGCTGACCGCTTGCGTGCTGGAGGAGATCCAGAGCGCCTAGGCACCCGATCGCAGTCGATCCCCAGCAGCGTGATGGGGTATATTTGCCTGATGACGTACGCAGAAGAGCAGCATGGACCGGGGATCGGAGGGGTTCTCCGCATCGCCGCCGCTGCCCTGGTCGCGCTCGGGCCCGTGGGCTTCCTCGTAGTCGTGGCCGTGGTAGCGGCGTTTCGCTCACCGGCACCAGCACCGGAGCCCGGGCCCCGGGACGTACCGGTGATCCTGGTCCCGGGCTGGTTCGACGAGGCTGCGGGCCTGGCGCCGCTGGCACGGCGCCTGGCCGAGGCCGGCTGGGCGGAGGACAGGGTGAAGGCCATCAGCTTCCGGGATGCGGTCGGGAGCAACGAGGATCACGCACTCGAGGTCGCGGCCGCCGTGGCCGAGATGCGGGAAGCGACGGGCTCGCCACGGGTAGACATCGTGGCCCACTCCATGGGCGGCCTGGCCGTGCGTCACTTCCTGGCTACGGAGAGCCAGGCCGAGGCCACCCGCCGCGTCGTATTCCTCGGGACGCCCCAGCGGGGCACCTGGGTGGCGTACATGGCCTGGGGAGAGGGCGGTCAGGAGATGGAGCCCGAGAGCGAGTTCCTGAGCCAGCTCAACGAGGTTGCGCCGGTCCCGGAGACGGTCGAGGCCTTCACGATACGCACCCCCGTCGATACCCACATCGTGCCGGGCGAGAACGCCACCCTCCCGGGGGTGCCGGACGTCACGGTGTGCTGCCCGACCCACCGGGGGCTGGTGGACCACAAGGAGACGTTCCGCCTGATCCACATGTTCCTGGCCGAAGGCCGGCGGGGGAGCCAGCAGCCGGTCCATCCATGACGGAACCTGATGACGCGCCCGGCTGGGACGCCGTCCTCTTCGATCTGGACGGCACCCTTGCGGACACCGTAGCGCTCATCCTCGAATCCTACCGGCACACCATGCGGGTCCACCTGGGGGAGGCTCCTCCGGACCAGCGCTGGCTCGACATGCTCGGGCGTCCCCTGCACGACCAGTTGCAGGTCTTCGCGCGGACCGAAGCCGAGGCGGAGGCGATGCTGGACACGTACGTCACTTACCAGCGGAGCGTCCACGACGAGATGACGCGCCCCTATCCATCGGCGCACGAGGTGCTGACGAGCCTGAGCGAGCGGGGCACGGCGCTGGGTGTGGTGACCAGCAAGCGCAGCGGTATCGCCCAGCGCACGCTGGAGGTCTGCGAGCTTTGGGACCACTTCCAGGTCGTGGTCTGCGCCGATCACGTGGCCAACGGGAAACCCCACCCCGAGCCCGTGGAGCGGGCCCTGCACCTATTGGGGATCCACCGAAGGCGGCGGGTCCTGTTCGTGGGCGACTCGCCCTTCGACATGGAGGCGGGACGGCGAGGCGGGGTCCGCACCGCGGCCGCGCTGTGGGGGCCCTTCGACGAGGAGTCCCTGCTCCCGACCCAGCCCGACTTCGTGGTGCGGGAGCTGACAGCGGTGCTTCAGATCACCCCTTGAGGGGCCCGGGGCTCGGACGAGTCAACGGGTGGGTCGAAGGTGGGACCGCCATGTGGCGGGATGGAGGGGTTGCCAGCGAGCTCGGGGTGGGGGCTCAGCGGGCCGAGGTTGCGAAGTCCACGCGCTCGGCCAGATCCAGATCCTTGTCGGTGATCCCCTCGGACTCGTGGGTCGTCAGGGTGAGTCGGACCTTGTTGTAGCGGATATCGATGTCCGGATGGTGGTTCGCGTCGTCCGCCAGGCTGGCCACGCGATTCACGAAGACGATCACGTTGCGGAAGGACTCGAAGCCGTATTCCTTCGTCAGAGCGTCGCCCTTCCGCTTCCAGCCCTGACGGCCTCGTAGCCAGCCTTCGATCGATTCGTCGTTCAGTTTTTCGGCCATCTGGCACTCCCCCTCTGGCCCTCTGGATCACCGGGTTTTCGCCATAAGGTAAACCGCGCCGCAAGAGGGGATCCCCACCGCCGGCGTGAAGGGTTGAACTGCCCCGTGGCCAGGATTATCTTTGGCGCCTGCCTCTCCGAGGCGGAACATCCCGCGCCCCCATCGTCTAGAGGCCTAGGATACTTGGTTCTCAGCCAAGAGACCGGGGTTCGAGTCCCCGTGGGGGTATGGAGGTCCGGGCGAGCAGGCCCGGACCCTTTTTCGCTCGGGATCAGTGCCCGGCGAGGCCGCTTAGCTCAGCTGGTAGAGCACATCGCTCACATCGATGGGGTCGCTGGTTCGAGTCCAGCAGCGGCCATCGCGCGAGACCGGCGCCCGACAAGGCGTCGGTCTCTCGCATTTGGGGGGCTCGTCGACTCTCCGGACCCGAGCTCCGACAGCGCGCGCTCCTCGGTCGAAACCCCTCGAGCCCTCGGACCCATCGCTCCGGCCTGGTCATGAAACGTCTGCTCCTCCCTGTTCTACTCGTCTCGATCGCGTGTTCCCGTGGGGCCGAGCCCGAGATCTCCAGATCCGAGGTGGAGCGGATCATCACGACGCTGGCTGCGGACGAGATGCGGGGGCGGAGCGCCTTCGGCCCTGCCATCGACCAGGCCGCCGACTTCATCGCGGGGGAGTTCCGGAAGATCGGGCTGGAGACCGTGGCCGAGAGCGAGAGCTACCGGCAGGCGTTCCAGGTCTACGGCAGCCAGGTGAACGAGGCGACCGTGATCATCGACGGCACGCAGGTGCCCGAGGAGCACGTGGCCATTTCCCTCGCGGCGCTTTCGATCGACTGGGACCAGACAACCGGGGTGGCCGTCATCCGGATCGACGCCGACCGGGAGCCTGGTGGTCTTTTCCAGGCCCTCCAGGGAGTGGACGATGCCCTGGTACTGGTCCACCCGTCCCACGCCGAGGCCTTCGAACGGGTCCGGGGCCTTCTGTCCCGGCCTCGCTTCCGCATGAGTCCCGACGGTGGTGCCAGCACCGTATTCGTCTTGGCACCCGACCTGGGTGGAGAAGTGTTCTCGGTTGCCGTGGGTGGCTCAGTGCTCACGCCCGAGCTGGCCAATGTGGTGGGGAAGATCGAGGGTCGCCGCTCCGGCGAGATCGTGCTGTTCAGCGCCCACTACGACCACATCGGCATCCGGCCGGCGGTGGATGGGGACTCTATCGCGAACGGCGCCAACGACAATGCCTCGGGGACGACGGCGCTCATTGAGCTCGCCCGCTTCTTCGCGGCGATGGGCATCCCTGAGCGCACGCTGTTGTTCGCCGCGTTCACCGCCGAGGAGGGCGGCGGCTTCGGGTCACGTCACTTCTCGAACCAGGTGGATCCCGATCAGATCGTGGCCATGTTCAACATCGAGATGGTCGGCAAGCCGGCTGTCAACGGCCCGAACACGGCGTGGATCACCGGCTTCGACCGGTCCGACTTCGGGGCCATCCTCCAGCGCTCCGTGGAGGGGACGGGGTACTCCTTCTACGCGGATCCGTACCCCGAGCAGAACCTCTTCTACCGGTCCGACAACGCCACTCTGGCTCGCCTCGGCGTGCCCGCGCACTCAATCAGCACCACACCGATCGACGCGGACACCGACTACCATCAGGTCTCGGATCACGTGGAGACACTCGATCTGGACCACCTGACCAGTACGATCCGAGCGATTGCCGCCGGCGCGGAAACGATGGTGTCGGGTCGGGAGACTCCCACCCGGGTCGACCCGACGACCGTGCACTGAGGGTTTGAGGCGTCCGTAGTCGGCGCCGCAACCCTACGCCTCGAGGAACCGGCCGATCGCATCCGAGATCTCGGCCGGGCAGTCCTCCTGGATGTAGTGCTTCGCGTCCAGGCGAGTGGTGCTAACGTCGGCGAAGTCAATCCGGAACCGGTCCATGAACTTCGCGGTGAACGCCAGGTCGCCGATGCCCCAGACCAGGAGCAACGGCACGTTGCCCATGTGGATCCGCACGTCGTCGGCGATCTCCTGGAGCCAGGGAGTCGCGCTGGTGAGCTGCCTCGGGAATTCGGCCACGCCCACCCGGCTCAGGGGCGTCGGCAACGGCCCTCGGTAGTGGTCCATCACCTCTGGAGCCAGCCGGTGCTTCACCGCGGTCGGCATGACGCGCTCGACGAAGAAATTCCTCTGCAGTATCCGGTTCTGCATGAATCCGGAGGACATCACGGCGCTGAAGGCCCGCATGTGCCACGCGTCGCTGGGCCAGTACCACGTGTTTCCCATCACGAGCGACCGTAGGCGGGGCAGGTGATCGGCGGCCACACGCATGCCGATGGGTCCCCCCCAGTCCTGACCCATGATCGTGAGGCCGTCCAGGTCCAGACGATCCACCAGCTCTCCCACGACCGCGGAGTGCTCGGCAGCCGTGTACCCGTAATCGTCGGGATGCACGGAGAGCCCGAACCCGGGGTAGTCCGGCGCGATGCACCGGAACCGGTCCCGGAGGCGAATGACGATGCCCCGGTACAGGAAGCTCCACGTGGGATTGCCGTGCAGCAAGAGCAGCGGCGGACCCGAGCCCTCGTCGATGTAGTGCACAGGTCCCACGCTCGATTCCAGCCAGCGGGACTCGAACGGGTAGAGGTTCGGGTCGGGTCGGAAGGGCACGGTCTCTGGCGTCATGGAGCCAGGATGGGCGGTCGGCGTGAGCGCCACAAGACGGAAGCACCGGCGGGGTCTCGGCAAGGGCCCTTGACCTCTCTTGCTCAATATGTGACTATTAGGTCACATGTTGATCCTAGCCGAGCAAACCCAGCGAGATCCCGCGGCGGTGTGGAAGGCACTGGCCGACCCGACCCGACGCGCCATCCTGGACCTCCTCCGCGAGCGACCCCGGACCACCGGTGACCTGTCCGGCGAGTTCGAGCTGAGCCGCTTCGGTGTGATGAAGCACCTCAAAGTGCTCGTGGACGCCAACCTGGTGTTCGTGCGGCGACGAGGACGCGAGCGCTGGAATCACCTGAATCCGGTACCCATCCAGGAGCTCGCCCGGCGGTGGATCACGCCCTTCGAAGCGACCGCGGCCGAACGACTTCTGCGACTCAAAACCGTGGCGGAAAGGGACAAGGAGAGAGGCATGGACGGGAGCGTGAGTCGGAAGTTCCGAACCGTCACCACCGAGCTCGAGATTCGCATCGACGCCCCTCCGGAACGGGTGTGGGAGGCATTGACGAGCGAGACCGCCTCGTGGTGGCCCGCCGGCTTCTACGTGGGCCCCTCGCCGGTGCGGTTCACCGTCGAGCCGCGGGTGGGCGGACGCGTGTTCGAGGATTGGGGCGACGGCGAAGGAGCGCTCTGGGCCACGGTCACGTCGGTGCGGTCGGGCGCCGTGCTGGAGTGGGCCGGGGACCTGTCGGCGGCCTACGGTGGGCCGGGGCGTTCCTTCACGAGCTTCGGACTGGAGCCGATTGGAAACGGCACCCTGCTCAAGTTCCGGGACGACACCACCGGCGAGCTAGGCGAGGGCGCGGAGAAGCACATGCCGGAGGGATGGCGGCTGCTGGTCGCCGAGACGCTGAAGCCGTATGTGGAGTCGGGCGCGCAGCCCGAGCGTCCGGCGTCCGTAATCGCCGCCGAGGTCGCGCGGGGCTAGCGAGACCGCCACCCGCCGCCGTTACGCACGCGTCCCCACGGCGGCGGCGGGGATCTCGCCGAGCGACGGGATCCCGGCCTGCTGCATGGCCAGCAGCAGCTCGGCACGCAACAGATCCAGCACGGCCTCGACTCCCGCTTGCCCGAACGCGCCCAGACCCCACAGATACGGCCGGCCGATCCCCACGGCGGTGGCGCCCAACGCCATGGCCTTGAGGATGTCGGTGCCGCGCCGGACGCCACCGTCCACGATGACGGGGATCCGGCCCTGAACGGCCGCCACCACCTCGGGCAGCATCTCGATCGTCGACAGGCCGAAGTCGTCAGCCCGTCCCCCGTGGTTGGAGACGACCACGCCGTCGATGCCGCTCTCCACGCAGAGGTGCGCGTCCTCGGCGGTGCCGATCCCCTTGACGATCACCTGCATGCTGGTCGCTTCGCGCAACCGCTCCACGAACTCCCACGTGAGCGTCGTAGGCACCTCCTCCACTCCCGACAGGTCCAGGCCCTCGTACATGGGTTTCCGCTGGCCGGTGTGACAACGACCACAGTCCCTGGAGTCGGTTCGGACATATCGCTCCAGGGTCTCCCGGTTACCGCCCGGCTGAAGGTCGACGGTCAGCACGACGACGGGGCATCCGGCGGCCTCTGCTCGTCGAACGACCCCCTCGGCGACGGCCCAGCTGTCCGTGGGATACAGCTGTTGCCAGACGGGAGCCCCGCGAGCCGCGATCACGTCCTCAACGCCGGTGGAAGACACGTTGGAGAGCATCATCAGATGGTCTCGCGACCGGGCCGCTCTCGCAGTGGCGAGCTCGCCGTCCTCATGGAAGGCGCCCTGGCTTCCGCAGGGGCAGATGACGATCGGGGTCTCCCAGCGCTCGCCAAGAAGCGCGACGCCTGTTTCAGGATCCGCCACATCCACCAGGCGGCGCGGGCGTAGGTGGAACCGCTCGAACCCCTCGCGGTTGACCTGGAGCTGCCGATCGTCATCGACTCCCGTGGCAAGGTAGCCCCAGTGGGCCGGCGGGAGGTTCGCCTCGGCAACGGTGGCGAAGTCGAAGACGTTGAGGGCCTCGTCCGGAGCCGTGATCGGGTCGCCCAGTTGGCCGCTTCCACCGGTGCGGTCCGCCAGCTGGCCGGCGACCGCATCTCGGCTGCTGCACCCCGGGAGCCCGCCCAGCGACAGGAGCGGGCTACCGGCGAGGAAGCGGAGGAAAGCCCGTCGTGAGTGGGTCATCGCACCTGTCCGTCGAGGGAGTTCGGTGGATCGTTCGGTGCGAAGCGAGCGAGGCACCCGCACCGGCCGGAGAGACCGGCGAGAAACGTGGGCAGCCTGTGGGGAGGCGCGCAACCGCGGAGGGGCCGCCTCGCCGACCGGGCGACGGGCACTCTCGTCAGGGAAGTCACCGGACGGCGGGGGTCCTGCTCGGGAAGGCGGATGGCGATCGTCAGACCGCCGCCGGCTCCCTGGGCGCGACGGGCTCGATCTCCCGGCCCGGCACCCAGTCGACTACGCAGCCCGCCAGGGCGCTCGCAGCGACCGAATAGGGCGAGACCAGGTAGAGCTGGCCCGGCCCGGACCGGCCCGGGAAGTTCCGGTTCTGGGACGAGACCGAAACATCGTCGGGAGACAGGGACGTCCCGGGCCCGGCGGCGATGCACGCCCCGCAGCCCGGCTCGATGAAGGTGGCGCCCACCCTCTCGAACAGGTCCAGGTACCCCTTTTCCCTGCAGTACTCCCGGACCTCGATGGAGCCGCACTGGACGAAGCACTCCACGTCCGGGTGCACGGTGAGGCCCCAATTCTCGTAGCCCTCCCCGAACACCCGAGCGTACATGTCCATGTCTTCCTTCTTGCCGGCCGTGCAGGAGCCCGCGTACGCGATGTCGATGCGCACGGGCTCGGCGGAGAGCTCGTCGAGGTAGCGGCCGTTCCCGGGGTCGCCGGGAAGCGCCACCATGGGTCGGACCCGAGAGGCGTCGATCTCGATGACCTTGACGTACTCCGCATCGGGGTCCGACTGCATCCCCTCCGCCAGCGCCTCGGCCCGCGCCCGGTCCATGCCCCGCTCGCTCACAAGGAAGTCCACGGACTTGCTGTCCGCAGCCACGATGCCCGTGAACGCGCCCACCTCGGCGGCCATGTTCGTCATGGTGGCCCGCTCGTCCACCGACAGGGCCTCCACCGCTGGTCCGGCGTACTCGATGATCTGCCCGATGGCGTGACCGTCTCGGATGTAGGGGTGCCGGAGAATCTCCAGCATGTAGTCCTTGGCCGTGACGTTGTCCGCCGGCGTGCCGCTGATCACGACCTTGAACGACGGGGGCACCCGGACCCGTACGTCCTTGGTGATCCACGAGTTGAAGATCGCCGTCGTGCCGACCCCGAAGGCAACCGCCCCGATCGCTCCGGCATGAGGCGTGTGGGAGTCGGAGCCGATGATGAGCATGCCCGGCTCGGCGTACTCCTCGAGGATCTTGGAGTGGCAGATGGCCTCCGATCCCATCACATTACCCTTCTGCTCGCCATAGAGACGGATGCCCTGCTTCTCGCTGAACTCCCGCTGCTTGACCTCCAGCTCGTTGGCCACGTCCAACAGCCCCTGCTCGATGCGCTCCTGGGTCATGACCCTGTGCAGGAAGGTCAGGTGATCCCGGAAGAACAGGATCGAATCGGGATCCACGACCTTCGCGTCCCGACCCACCTTCTCCTCGAAGAAGATGGCGGACATGGGCGTCACGTACTCGTGAGAAAAGCGAATGTCCGTTCTAAAAAAACCGGCCTCGCCCGGAGCCACCCAGTCAACACCGGTCTCTCCGCGTGCCGCGTCCACCACCCAGTGCCCCGCGAAGATCTTCTCGGCGAGGGTCATGGGGCGCGTGCTGCGATTGGCCTCGGGCAGCGAGACCTTGCCCTGAAGTCGGGCCACGTTGAACTCGAAGAGTCCCCCATACTCGATGATCTGACGAGTGATCTCGTCCTTGCCGTCCGTGAAGACGCTCAGGGGGATCTCCTCGCCGGCTTCGATCCTCTCGATGACGTCGAAGTCGGTGGTCGTCAGCACGCCCAGGTTCTGGCAGTTCTCGTTGTAGATCCGCTCGATGCTCTCGCCCACGACGACATGGATGCCGGCGTTGATCTCCGCGTAGGGACTGGCTTCGCGGCTGCTCCCCTTGCCCCGGCGCTTGCCCGCCACGGAGCAGACGAAACCACCGTTCTTCACAGCATTCCGCTCGACCGGGAACTCGAACTCGTCGTTGCCCTGGCTGCGGGCCATGAAGCCCAGGTATGGGAAGTCTCCCAACGTCTCGTCGTAGAAGTAGCAGATGTACGCCGGCGTGATCTCGTCGGTGCTGATCTGGTCCCGCAGCTTCCCACGGAGCTCGTCCGTGAGCTCCAGATTCCGGCCGTGGTAGAGCTGGTCCCTCATGAGGCCGGCGTCATCCACCAGGTACAGGATCCGGCCCTGAAACCGGAGCGTAGCCGGGCGTTTCTGGATCTCGCGGCTCTTCAGGTCTTCGATCATGGGCTGGTTGCTGGGATCGTGGTTGACTCGCGACTCGCTCCATCGGTCGCGATTTCCTGGACCGGGGCGTCCTCGTACACCTGGGCCCCCCATCCGTTCAGGACGGGACCGGCCGCACAGCTCCGTCCCGTCGGGTGCCAACGCCTCTCGCCGGCGGCCGCCGCGTCTCGCCGGTACGGCACCAGCGCTGGTACCTCGCAGCGGCGGATCTCGTGTCCGGAAGGGCCAACCTCGGCCCCGGTGGGTCGCCCGTTACGGCCCTACAGGTAGTTCCCCGTGATCACGATGAACGCCAACGTGACCGTGATGGCCAGCGGGCAGATGACCATGATCAGCAGGCCCAGGGCGCCCTTGCCCGGCAGCGCGTGTCCCCCCTGTTCCAGGACCTCGACGGCCTTGGGCATGCCCCACTTCCACCCGACGAAGATGCAGGTCAGAAACGCCCCGATGCTCAGGGAGTAGTTGCCCCACACTATGCTGTTCAGGGTCAGCCAGTCGGTTCCGAAGATATTGGCCAGAGCCGGCACGGCGCCGTTCGAAAGGGCCGACGGGATCGCGAGGGCGAAGCATGCCACGCCGATGGTCCATGCCGCCTTGCTCCGAGACCACGCCTTCTCATCGATGAAGTAAGAGACCACGACCTCCAGCAGGCTGATCGTCGACGTCAGCGCGGCGATGGCCAGCAGCGCGTAGAAAGCGATGGCCAGCAGCCCACCCGCGGGCAACGTTCCGAACACGGTGGGCAGCACCACGAATACGAGGCCCGGCCCGCTGGACTCGATGTCGCCGCCCGCCGCGAACAGGGCCGGGAAGATGATCAGCCCGGCCAGAATGGCGATGAGCGTGTCGAAGATCGCGACGGACACGCCCGAGATCGGCAGGTTCTCGCCGTCGGGAAAGTAGGAGCCGTACGTGATCATGGCGCCCATCCCGAGACTCAGGCTGAAGAAGGCCTGACCCAGCGCTCCAAGGACGACCCCCGCGCTCAGCTCGCTGAAGTCGGGTTGGAACATGAACGCGACGCCCTCCATCCCCCCTGGCAGGGTCATGGCACGAAGGGCCAGGAGGATGAGCAGCGCGAACAGCACGGGCATGAGGATCTTCGTCGTGCGCTCGATCCCCTTGGAGATCCCTCCTCTCACGACCCAGATGGTCAGAAACATGAACACGCCTGTCAGAAACACGGCGCGCCCCGGGCTGCTGATCAGGTCCGTGAAGATCTGGCCGCTCTCCTCGGCGGACAGCGGGGCGCCGTAGGCGCCGGTCAACGCCTGGAACAGGTAGCCCAGCGTCCAGCCAGCGATGACGGCGTAGAAGGCCAGGATGCCGAAGCCAGTCAGAACGCCCAGCCCGCCGACGGCCGGCCACCACGACGACGGCGCCAGCTTGGCGAACGCCCCGACCGGGTTCTTCTTCGAGGCCCGCCCCAGGGACAGCTCCGCGAGGATCACTGGGACCCCGATGGCGAAGACGAAGAAGAGGTAGATGAAGACGAAAAGCCCGCCACCGCTCTGCGCGGTGGACGTGGGGAAGCGCCAGACGTTACCGAGCCCAATGGCGGATCCTGCGGCTGCGAGGACGAAGCCGAGCTTCCCACTCCACTGTCCGCGGTCGGTCGATGAGGGCGTCGTAGCCACGTGGGGATCCTGTCTCGGGTGACGACCGGCCGCCCCTCACGGGCGGCGCTGCAGGGCCGGAAGGCACCGTTGCCGGTGCCGAGCCCGGATGATCGGGAAACCTGACAATAGACCCGGCTCCTGCAGAAAAAATCAAGAACACCGTGTCTCGGTTCGGGATGGGGCATCGGGCCGGCCGTCCCCTTGGCTCGACCCCGCCAACGGATCCCTCCTGGTTTTGCGAGCGGAAGTGCCGGGATTAGGTTGCACGCCATGACACGACAGCGACGCGCCCACCGACGGCGCTTTCTCCCGTTCTTGCCGCACGCGGTTCTGACCCTCGCACTCGGACACGGGCTGCTGCCGGATGCCGCGGCGGCTCAGGGACCGGTCGTTGGGGCGACAGCCGCGGACGTTGCGCTCCAAATGCGGGAGCTCGACGGCGTGAAGCGGGTGCTGATGATTGCCGCGCACCCCGACGACGAGGACTCGAGCCTCTTGGGAGCCCTGTCCCGTTGGTGGGGCGCCGAGACCGCGTATCTCTCCCTGACCCGGGGCGACGGCGGTCAGAACCTCATCGGCCCGGAGCTGGGAGAAGGCCTGGGGGTGGTCCGCACTGGGGAGCTGATCGCGGCGCGCGCGCTGGACGGCGGCAGTCAGTTCTTCACGCGCGCCTACGACTTCGGCTACACGAAGAGCGCCGAGGAGACGTTGCGGTTCTGGGAGCAGGACCAGGTCCTGGCGGACGCGGTGTGGATCGTCCGGACCTTCCGGCCCCACGTGATCGTGTCCCAGTGGAGCGGCACGCCGAGCGATGGCCACGGGCAACACCAGGCGGCGGGCATCGTGGCACACGAGGTTATTCGGGCGGCGGCCGACCCGCAGCGCTTCCCGGAGCAGCTCACCGACGGGATCGAGCCCTGGCGGACGACCAAGTTGTACCGGGGCGCCTGGCGTACCCGTGGGGACGCCGTTCTGGAGGTCCACACTGGCACGTTCGATCCACTGCTGGGCCGCTCCCACTTCCAGCTGGGGATGGCGAGCCGGAGCATGCACCGGTCCCAGGACATGGGCGTGCGCCAGTTTCCGGGCCCCCGGGTCTCCCGCATCGAGCTGGTGGCCGGTCCCGAGGGTCTCCGGGAGGACGATTCTCCCTTCGCGGGTGTCGACACCACGTTCCTATCGATCCTCGCCGGTGTGGAAGGCACCGACCGGCAGGCGCTGCAGCGAGAGCTCCGCGGCTACAGGGACGCCATCGTGGAGGCCAGGTCCAGCATGGACGTCTCAGAGCCGTGGCGGTCGGCACCCATCCTGGCGGAGGCGTTGCGCCACCTGCGGGCGGCAACCGAGCGGGCCGCCGCGCTGCCAGGGGCACCCTTGGAGCTGACCACCGTGCTGGAGCGCCGCCAAGCGCTGGTGGAGCGGACGATGCTAGCCGCTGCGGGCGTCACCCTCGAGCTCCGCGTCGACGACGACTTGCTCGTGCCGGGCGAGGAGGTCACGGTACACGCCGAGCTGTGGAATGGCGGCGGGCTCATGGTGACCGGAGCCACACCCCGGGTCTTTCTTCCACGAGACTGGACGGCCAGATGGGCCGAAGCCGACGAGATCGTGCTCGGTCGATCGGGGTTCTTCGGGGGACCCTCGGGCGCCCAGCACGAAGGGCCGGCCGACGTGGAGCCGGGAGAGCTGGCTCGGTGGAGCTACCGGCTGTCCATCCCACCCGATGCGGACCTCTCCCGGCAGTACTACCTGGCCGAGCCCCGGGACGGTGCCATGTACCGCTGGCCCGGCGATCGCTCCCTCTGGGGTCTGCCGGGGAATCCCCCGCTTCTGACGGCCGCCATCCGGGCGCGGGTCTCCCACAGCCCGACCATGGCGCCCATCGACGTGGCTCCCACGACGGTGGCTCGCTACCTGGGCGTGGACAAGGCCACCGGCGAGTACAGGAAGCCCGTGCTGGTGGTGCCCGCCGTTTCCGTCGCGGTCACCCCTCCCGGGATGGTGTGGCCGGTGGAGGTAGCCGGCTCGAGAGACGTGACCGTGGTCGTCTCCAGTGAGGCGGCCGCGGGCAGCCGAGGCACCGTCGCCCTGGAGCTTCCGGACGGGTGGACTGCCGAGCCGACGAGTCTGCGGTTCACCCTGGAGGCCCCCGGAGCCAGTCGGTCGTTCACGTTCAGTGTGTCGCCCGCCGGCCCGGTGGCACCCGGAGAGCACGTGTTCCGGGCAGTCGCGAGGACGGCGGACGGCCGTCAGTATCAAGAGGGCGTGGCCCTGGTGGACTACCCCCACATCGACCGGGTCGCGCTGTTCCGGCCGGCCGAAGCCAGGGTCTCTGCGTTCTCGGCGCAGGTCACACCGGGCCTCCGGGTCGCCTACGTGATGGGGTCGGGAGACGTGGGGCCCGCGGCGCTCAGGCAGTTGGGCGTGACGGTAGAGGAGCTTGGCCCTGATGCGGTACGGGCGGGTCTCTTCGCCGATTACGACGTGGTGGTCCTGGGCGTACGGGCATACGAGACACGCCCGGATCTGGCGGCGGCCAACGACCAGCTCCTGGACTTCGTCCGCCGGGGCGGCACCGTGGTGGTGCAGTACAACCAGCGTGAGTTCACCCAGGGCGGCTACGGCCCCTTCCCCATCCAGATCAGCCGCGACCGGGTCTCCGAGGAGAACGCACCGGTCACCGTGCTGGAGCCGGGGGCCCCGGTCCTGGCCGCTCCGAATCGCATTACCACCGAGGACTTCGAGGGTTGGGTCCAGGAGCGGGGCCTCTACTTTCCGGACGAGTGGGACACGCGCTACCGGCCGCTGCTGTCCATGGCCGACACCGGCGAGGAGGCCAAGACGGGCCCGCTCCTGGTCGCTCCGGTGGGGGAGGGCGTCTACGTGTACACGTCGTTGTCGTTCTTCCGCCAATTCCCCGCAGGCGTTCCAGGCGCCTACCGGCTCTTCGCCAACCTGGTGTCGCTGCAGGCCAGTGAGTGGAACGCGTATGTGACCTCCGAGTCGCCCGAGACGTGATCGGCAGGGTCGGCACCCCGATTCACCAATGACGGCGCCCGAGCGCCGGGAGCACCTCGATGATCGAAGCGCCCGAAGACGGTGACGACGGCCGCATCGGCATCTTCCCGAGCTGGACGGCCCTCTACGCTTCGGTGATCGTAGTGACGCTGGTCATGATCCTGCTCCTCTACTGGTTCACCGTAGCGCTGGACTTCAGCGCCTCATGACCGCACCCGACTGGACCGTCTTCCTCCTGTACTTCGGAGGCGTGCTCGCGTTCGCCTACTACCAGAGTCGGAAGAACGTCGGCGTCGAGGGCTTCTTCCTGGCCAACCGGCGGCTCCCCTGGGGCGCCATCGGCCTGTCCGTCATGGCGACGCAGGCCAGCGCCATCACCTTCATCGGCACCACCGGACAGGCCTTCGACGACGGGATGGGCTTCATCCAGGTGTACCTGCCCCAGCCCCTGGTCATGGTGGTGCTGTGCGTGGTGTTCGTGCCGCTCTTCTACCGGTCGAAGGTCTTCACCGCGTACGAGTACCTGGAGAAGCGTTTCGACCCGAAGACCCGCTCCATGGCCAGCTTCATCTTCCTGGTTCAACGGGGTCTGGCAGCCGGCATCGTGCTGTACGCGCCGGCGATCGTGCTCTCCGTGCTCATGGGCTGGGACGAGAAGGTCACGATCCTGGTCATGGGCGTCGTGACCATCGCCTACACCTACATGGGAGGCATCACCGCGGTCATCTGGACCGACGTGATACAGATGCTGATGATGTTCGTGGGGATCGGCGTCGCCCTGTTCATCCTGTTCGCTGCGCTACCCGACGGCGTGAGCGTGGCCGACGTCGCGTACATCGGCGGGATCCACCAGATGTGGGAGTCCATCGACCTGTCGTGGGATCCCACGAACCAGTACACGCTCTGGTCGGGCATGATCGGCGGCTTCTTCCTGGCGCTGGCGTACTTCGGGACGGATCAGAGCCAGGTGCAGCGGTACCTGACGGCCAGCTCCCTCAAGCAGAGCCGACTCTCGCTGATCTTCAACGCGTTCGTGAAGGTCCCGATGCAGTTCTTCATCCTGGCCATCGGCGTCTTCCTGTTCGTCTTCTACCACTTCGAGCAGCCGCCCCTGGTGTTCAACACGGCCGAGGTGGCGGTCGTCCAGGCGAGCGATCAGGCAGAGGCCTTCGAGGCGCTCGAGGCCGAACACGCGACCTTGCACGCAGGGCGGCGGGATGCCACGCTTTCCCTCCTTGACGCGCGCCACGGGGACGGGGACGTCTCTGGCCTCAGGCAGCAGATCGCGGACTACGACGATCGCCTGGAAGCGCTCCGCGACGAATCCAAGGCGCTCGTGGAGGTGGTGCGGGGGGCGTCCTCCAACGACGTGAACTACGTCTTCCCGTCCTACCTCATCCAGTACGTTCCCGCGGGGGTGCTCGGGTTGATGATCGCCGTGATCTTCGCAGCCGCCATGTCCTCCCTGGACTCCGAGCTCACAGCGCTCTCCTCGGCCACGGTCATCGACTTCTACCGGCGCTACTTCAGGAAGGGCGACACGGACGCCCACTACCTCTTGGTCTCGAAGGTCACGACGCTGCTGTGGGGAGGGGTGGCTTGCCTCTTCGCGCTCTACGCGGGGCAGCTGGGATCCCTCCTGGAGGCGGTGAATCAGGTGGGGTCGTTCTTCTATGGCTCCCTGCTGGGGGTCTTCCTGCTGGCGTTCATGGTCAAGGGCGCCAACGGCCACGGCGCCTTCTGGGGGCTGGTGGCGGGGATGCTCTCGGTGGCGGTCGTGTCCGTCACCACCGATCTGGCGTGGCTCTACTACAACGTCGTGGGGACCTTCGCCACGATCGTGGTGGGGATCGCGGTGAGCGGGATGACGGGTGGTAGGGCGGCCACAGGGGCGAGCGCGTAGCGCCGACGCCCAGCCACTCAGGACTGACCCACGGCACGGCGGAGCGGAGCGGTGGATTCGCCACGAGACCCCCTGCCCCTGGCCGACTGGCGCCGTCGCGTGTCCGAGCTCTACGGCCGGATCCGCGACCGGGCCGCTGGCGACCCTCCCGGAGCCCACCGGGACTTCATCGAGACGCGGGACCGGCTCTTTCGCACTCACCCCAGCACGCCCCTCGGCGAATCGGCCCGCCGCGTCTTCGCCGGCCTCTCCTACGCACCCTACCGTCCGGGGTGGCGTGTGGTCGGCCGGGTCGAGCATCACGTCGCTCGTGACACGCTGGCCCTGGACTCGGGCGGCGACGGTACCCTCACGCTCGTCCGGGTCGGCCGGGTCGCATTCCTCTGCCCCGAGGGCGACGGCGCGTTGGATCTGTTCTGGGTGTCGGGGTACGGCGGAGGCCTCTTCCTACCCTTCGGCGACGCTACGAACGGGAGGAGCTCGTACGGGGGAGGCCGATACCTGTACGACACCATCAAGGGCGCGGACCTCGGGGCCGGCGAGACCGACATGGTGCTGGACTTCAACTTCGCCTACAACCCCTCCTGCGCGTACGACGATCGCTGGGCCTGCCCGCTGGCGCCGCCGGGCAACGTGCTCCCCTTTCCAATCCCCGCGGGCGAACGATCTCCGGGACGGAACGCCTGAACGGGGGTCGCTGTCCCGAACCCCTCGCGCCTCCACTTCCGCCTCCCTTCCGCCGAGACTCCCCCTTCGAGGGTCCGTTCGACCGAGACAGGAGAGATCGGCGCATGACCGACAGTGGTCGGGGTCCGGGAGGGCAGGCGCCCCCCGAGACCACCGATCTCAACCGGGAGGCATGGAGCCAGGCCGTGGCATCGGCGATCGCGCCCCACCCGCGCTGGCTACGACCCGTCTCGTGACCCGCCCGCGGATCCTTGGCTCTGCTCCACCGACACGCCCGGGCCGATGGTCTCGTCGAAGAGTTCGAAGATCCTCCGGTATTCGTCCGTCCAGGAGCTTGGCTCCCGGAAGCCGTGGTTCTCCACCGGGTAGACCGCCATTTCCCAGTCCTCCTTGCCGAGCTCGATGAGCCGTTGAGCGAGCCGCACGACGTCGGAGTAGTGGACGTTGGTATCCACCATGCCGTGGGCCATGAGGAGGTGACCCTCCAGTCCTTCCGCGAAGTAGATGGGTGAGGACTTCTCGTAGGCCTCGACGTCGTCCTGGGGCTGGTTCAAGATGCGTGCGGTGTACCAGTGGTTGTAGTGAGCCCAATCCGTCACGGACCGGAGGGCAGCACCGGCTTCGAACACGTCGGGCTCGGTGAACAGCGCCATCAGCGTGATGAAGCCGCCGTAGGACCCGCCGTAGATGCCGATGCGTGCCGGATCCACCCCTTCCTCCTCCACGAGAAACCGAGCGCCGTCGACCTGGTCGCTCAGGTCCTTGCCGCCCATCCAACGGTACGTGGCCGTGCGCCAGTCCCTGCCGTGTCCGGCGCTCCCACGGTAGTCGATGTCGAGGACGGCATAGCCCTGGCTCGCCAGGAAGTGGTGGAACATGAACTCCCGGTAGTAGTTGCTCCAGCCGTTGTGCACGTTCTGCGTGTAGCCCGCCCCGTGCACGAAGATCACGCCTGCGCCGTTCGGGGCGGCGCCGAACTGGTCGGGTCGGTAGATGCGAGCCGGGACAGAATCCCCGTCGGCAGCGGTGAAGCGAACGATCTCGGGCTGGATCCACGGATAGGTGAGCCATTCGGCGGTGGGCGACACCGTCAATTGGTCGAGCTCGGCCCCGGCGCGGTTGTCGGCCACGAGCAGCTCCGGTGGGCGATTCGCCTGGGAATGCAGCACCGCCATGCGATCCCCGTCAGGCGAAGGCCAGCCTTCGAAGCGTCCGTCGCCCTCGAACAGCCGCTCCCTGTCCGAGCCGTCGAACGCCATGCGGTACAGATGGCGGTCGAACGGCGAGACCTCGCCCGTCTGGATCAGGAAGTGGCTGTGCTCCTCGGGGATCAGGACCGAGTGCACCTCCCAGGCTCCCGAGGTCAGCGGCCTCTTGTCGGAGCCGTCCGGGTCGATGGCGTACAGGTGCGCCCACCCGGTCTCCTCGCTGACGTAGAAAACCCGGTCCTGCTCGGGGATCCAACCCATGCACCCCGTGATGCCACCGGCTCCGGCACGAGGCCCCAGGAAGCACGGTCCGCCGACCCACGCCTCGTCCTCGAGGGCGTCCAGGTGGGTCAGCTCGCCGGTGGCTGCGGCGAAGGAGAAGAGCCGCCAGGCCTTGTAGTCGAAGTCCACGGCGAACACGATGCCCTGCGTGCCGGCCTCGTTCCAACCCCCGAACGTTACCTGTGCCAGGCACGGTGGCTTGGCCCCACCGCGGCCGGTCGGCCCGGAGGGTGGCGCGGCACCTGTGGCGTCCCGAGCCGTGTCGGCCGGCGTCGAGCCCGGGCGGCAGCTCGAGGCGTCCGCCGGGTCTACCACGTCGAGGAACGTCACCTCGCCGGTCTCCGCGTCGGCGACACCGACGCGGAGGAGCGACTGCTCGTCCCCTACCTTCGTCCGGACCGTCAGGTCTTCCGTGTAACCCGATGCCGTGACCCAATCCGGGACGAGCGTCTGGCGGGATTCCTCGGGAGGCGTCGCCAGGATGGCGGTCACGTGGCTCCCGTCTGGCGAAGCGGACAGACCGGCTACCCGTTCCCGTCGGTTCAGGTAGAACGGCTTCGCCCGGTCACCCTCCAACCGCTCCTCACGTGCCTCCGACTCCTCCTCCCGCTGCTTCTTCAGGCGGATGTTCTCGAAGAGCCCTTCCTGCTGATCCTCGAGGAATCCCCGCTGCCCCTCGGCGTCCTCCTCCTCGTCCGGCTCCGGGCCGTCCCGGAAGTCGGTGAGCTGACGGACGCTGCTGTCCTCCAGGGACAGGGAATACAGGTTCGCGCCCCGGCGATAGAAGACACGCGTGCCGTCGCCCGAAAACCGCGGTTGGGTCTCCGCCTCCACAGTCCGGGTGAGGCGCAGCGGCGTGCCGTTGCCGCGGTCGACCAGGTAAAGGTCGCCACGCACGGACGTCACCCGCCACGACCGGTCCGGAGACAGGTCGCCGCCCGAGAACATGAATCGGAGCGAGTCGGCGGCCTCGTCCGAAAGCTCCTCTGGCTCGCCGCCGTCAGCGCGCACGCGGTGCCACTTCCGCTCGTCGCTCCAGACCCCACCACCCGGGCGCCACTCGAAGAAGATCCACTCGCCGTCATCGCTCCACGCCACGGACTGTGGCGCTTGGCCCACGTGCTCCGTGCCACGCATGATGTTCCGGATCGAAAGCTCGAACGTGAACGAGCGGGCAGCTTCGGGCTCGATCTCAGCGGTCTGTTGCGCCGCCGAAGACGCGGAGGCCACTCCGAGGCACACGATGGCAGGGGCGATCGCTCTATGAAAGACGATCATGGTGCACTCCCGTGTCGACCGGTCTCCGCCGTCGGCGATTCCGGGCGCGGTAGCGTCGGGGGGGCGTGACTGGGGACGTCATCTCCCAGGCAGATACCCAGGTGGCGCGCCGTGTGGACGATATCGCCGTCCAGGGGCACGTACTTCAGCTGTGAAACGGCGTCCCGGAGGGGCACGGGCACGATATTGGGGGGATCCAGGGCGACCATGCAGCCGAACTCGCCCTGATCCACCAGGTCCACGGCCGCGGACCCGAAGCGGAGCGCCAGCAGCCGATCGTACGCGATCGGTTGCCCGCCACGTTGGAGATGCCCCAGCACGAGGGACCGGGTCTCGCGGCCGGTTCGCGTCTCGATCTCATGGGCCAGGAGCTCGGCGACGCCGCCGTAGCGGTCAGCCGTGCCAGGCACCTGGGTCTCCTGGAAGACGGCCTGGCCGTCTCGGGGGCGAGCGCCTTCCGCAGCCACCACGATGGCGAAGCCGGGGCCGTCCTCGTACCGCTCCTGGATCTTCCCGCAGATCGAATCCAGATCGTAGGGGATCTCGGGGATCAGGATCACGTCGGCCGTACCCGCCACCCCGGCGAAGAGCGCGATCCACCCCGCGTGGCGCCCCATGAGCTCCACGATCATCACGCGGCGATGCGCTTCCGCGGTGGAGTGCAGACGGTCGATGGCGTCGGTCGCCACGTCCACGGCAGTGAGGAACCCAAACGTGAAGTTCGTGGCCGCCAGGTCGTTGTCGATGGTCTTGGGCACGCCCACGACCGGGAGTCCGCGCTCGGCGAGGTCCAACGCGATCCGAAGGGAGCCGTCGCCGCCGATGGCGATCAGCGCGTCCAATCCCAGCTCCTCGAACCGGCTCAGCACGTCGTCCGACCGGTCCACGAGCTCGACGGACCCGTCGGCGCGGGTGACGGGCCAGTCGAACGGATTGCCCCGATTCGTCGTGCCCAGGATCGTGCCGCCCAGGTGGGTGACACCGCGTACGGACGACCGATCCAACGGCACCATGCCGTCGTCGCTGAACAGGCCTTCGTAGCCCCGCCGGATTCCCTGGACCTCCCACCCGTGATCGAGGGCCGAGAGCACCACGGCCCGGATGACGGCGTTCAGGCCTGGAGCGTCTCCACCTCCGGTGTTGACGGCGATCTTGCGGACCAGGGTAATCCTCCATCGAAGGACGTCGTCTCGAGCGCCGGCAATGTCGCCGAGAGGCGGCGGAAACGGCAAGCACGGGTGCGCCCGCGGAGCACCTACCGGTCCCGCTTTTATCGCGGACCCGGTGGGCATACATTCTCAACCGTCCGAGCCGCACTCCTCAGGCACCCGTGTGATGGTGGATTCACCGACAGACCTCGCGCTCAACGAGTCCGACGAGACGCCATCCCCGGCGGCGGCGCCGGTGATCCAGGCGCTTCTTCCCCGTACCGCGCCGCGTGTCGACGGCTTCGACCTGGCCGGTGGTACGGCGGTGGAGCCGGCACTGCCGGGGACCACTGTCTGGACCCGATTCACCCTGGCTGACGGCCGGACAGCCCTGGGTGCGCTCCAGGTGCAGAGTGCGCACCCACCCCCGCCCCTGGCCCTGGCGGTAACCAGGGCCTTTCTCATTGAGAAGGGGCAGCGGCACACGTCGCTCGCCGACGTTCTGGCGAGCGTGAACGACGCCCTGGCCAGCACGGCGCTGGACGAAGCGAGCCAGACGACCGCCTGCGGCGTCTTGGTCGTGGGTGACGGTGCTGTCGATTGGGCTTGCGCCGGACAGCTCTCGGGCGGCGTCCTCCGCCGGGACGGGAGCTTCGACGAGCTGCCCTCCCACGGCCCGCCCATGGGCATGCTCCCGGGCTTCCAGTACGGTGCCGAGTCGCTGGAGCTGGGCCCCGGCGACGAGGTCATGGTCCTGACCGGCGCTTCGGCCGGCCTCTTCCGGGGCGCGGCGGACCTCGCGGCCTCTCTCCACGGGAAGCCGGCAGGGGAGGTCGTGTCGATGGTCCACAAGGCCATCCGCAAAGCGCGCGGCGACGAGCCGATCGAAACAACGGTGCTGTTTCTGCGAAAACACTAGTCAACAACGACGTGCCCCGACCCACTCTCCCTCGGGAGGCCGGTCCGGGGCGGGGAATCCGGATCATGGCAGTGACTGAGAAGGACGTTCGCAACGCCCTGAAGACCGTGAAGGACCCGGAGCTGGGACTCGATCTCGTGGTTCTCGGGCTGGTCTATGACATCGAGGTTGAAGATCAGAGCGTCATCGCCACGATCTCCCTCACATCGCCCATGTGCCCGGTGGCGGGGCAGATCGTGGACGAGGCCCGGTCGGCGATTCTCGGTGTCGAGGGGGTGGATGACGCTGACGTCCAGCTGACCTTCGATCCGCCGTGGACACCGGAGCGCATCAGCCCCCTGATCCGGTCGTCCCTCGGTCTTTGACGGTATCCCGAAAAGGGTTACCATTGTCCTTCGGGGTATTCGAACGATCGTTCGAACGAAAACGCCACCGCCCGCCGGTTCCCCGGCCGGGCTACACGCTCTCCCGGAGCGGCAGCGGGGCCTTCGACCCGTCGCTGTCTCGCCGACCGACCGGAGGTCACGCAAGCGATGCGTCCGTTCACCGATGACGAGCTGAAGGCGAAGGTCCAGGACGGCTATATCGTCGAGTCCCCCGAGGAGATGTCGGAGGGGTATCGCAAGGCCCTCGTCGTGCAGCTGACGGTCCAGGCGGACACGGAGCTCATGAGCGCTCCCTCGTACTGGATGGCTGCCCGCTACGCTCCTTCTGCGAACACTCAGGTCAGCGCTCACGCCATCATCCAGGACGAGCTGGCCCACGCCAACATCGCGTACCGGCTACTGGAGGACCTGGGCGAGTCCAAGGAGAAGCTCGTTTACGAGCGTGAGCCTCACAAGTTCAAGCACCCGTACGGCTTCGATCAGCCCCTCGACAACTGGGCGGAGCTCGTGGTCGGGACCGGCTTCTTTGATCGCGCGGGGATCACGCTCCTGAGTGACGTCCACGAGAACACGTCCTACGGACCGCTGAAGCGCGCACTCGTCAAGGTGGGCATGGAGGAGACCTTCCACCTCCGCCACGGTGAGGTCTGGATGCGTCGGCTGGCCAAGGCGGGTGGCGAGCGGAAGGCCACGCTACAACGGGCCGTTGACTGGATGTTCCCGATGACGGTGGAGTGGTTCGGGCTGCCCGACGAGCTCAAGCGACACAGCGGTCAGCTGGACTTCAAGCTCAAGGGCAAGACGAACGACCAGCTCAGACAGACGTGGTTGTCCACCGCCATCCCCCTTTGCGAGTCCATAGGCATCGACGTGCCGGCTCACTACGACGAGGCCTCGAGGTCTTGCGTGCTGGACTACCCCTTCCCCTGCCAGTACGACCAGGAGGAGAAGCGCTGGCTGTTCGGCGATGGGGTGATCACCTGGGACCAGGTCTTCGAACGCTGGAAGAGGCGGGGCCCCATGAACGAGATCTATGTGGAATCGGTGCGCAGATCGCGGGGCCAGGTCGAGGCCTGGCTGAACTAGTGAAGGGGATCATGGAGCTGCCGACGTTTCAGGTTCGGCCCGGTGAGGGGATTCCCGCCGACGTCCGGTCCCACGTCAGCGGTGGTCGCGACACATGGTCGAACCCTCTCCCGGTCCCTCCCCCGGATCCCGTGGCCGCCACGTGGGCGTGTCTGCGGGAGGTCCTGGATCCGGAGATCCCCATATCCCTGGTGGACCTCGGACTCGTCTACGCCGTTGCGGTCCGGGACGAAGTAGCCGCGGTGACCATCACGTTCACCGCCACGGCGTGTCCGTGCATGGAGTACATCCGGGATGACATTACCGACCGCCTCCTCCGGGAGTCGTGGCTGCGCCGGGTCGAGATCACGGAGGTCTGGGACCCGCCGTGGACGAACAAGCGCATAACGCGAGAGGGCCGCGAGAAGCTCCGGCAGCTCGGCGTCGGCGTCTAGCCAGTCGCCAACGTCACCGCCGCCGGTTTCGACGGCCGGAGGAAGAAGCGAATGAACGAGCAGATCTACGACGTCTTCGCCCGCAAGAATCGGGGCGACGCTCTCAGGCACATCGGATACCTGGACGCGCTGGACGATGAGCTCGCCCGTGTGTACGCGTGGAAGACCTACGACGAAGAGAAGTGGTTCGAGATGTGTGTGGTCCCCAGGAGAGCGATCATCGGGGTGAACCGGGACGACGGGCCCTGGGCCCGCCAGGCGCGAGGAGTCCAGCCATGAGCGCAGCGACGACGGTAAAGGCCGCCGATCTCTCGACCGAGGCCCGGCAGGGGCTCCAGAGGGCCATTCAATCCCTTGCCGACAGCAAGCGCTTGATGGGAATCCGCTACTCCGATTGGCTTCTGGGGGCTCCGTCCATCGAGACGGGCATCGCCGCGTCTTCCATGAGCCAGGACGAGTGGGGGCACGCACGGCTCCTCTACGCCATGCTCAAGGATTTCGGCGTGGACCCCGCAGTCGTGGAGCACGATCGGCCAGCGGACGCCTACGCTTCGGTCGACGCGCTTGATCAGCCGTTTCCCGATTGGGCGGCGGTGGTCGCTGGCATCGTCGTGGTCGACGGCGCGATCTCCGTGGCCCTCGAGTCGTTCGCGCAGGGGACGTTCGACCCGGCGCGCACCCGCGTGCCCAAGATGCTGGCCGAGGAGGAGTTCCATGCCGATCTGGGTGCGGCATGGTGCCGTCGACTCGCGCAGGGCTCGGGCGAGGCGCGGGAGCGCTTGAAGGCGGCTTGTGACGCCTACCTGCCCACCACGCTGGCCTGGCTGGCGCCGGCGGACGATGTGGCGGGCCTGCTGTCGTCCGAGGGGATCATGGAGCCCTCTCCCGAAATCAGAGCCCGGTTCGAGGCCACGGTGGGTCCCCTCCTGGAGCTCGTCGGCATCGATGTGGGCTCCGTCAAGGCGGATCGGTCCGGGTGGGACGCGGCCAGGGGACGGGGCAAGGGCGCCCCCGACGACGAGAGCGTGGCCCGGGCGCGGGGAGACCTGAACCGCACCTTGCTCGTGGAGTAGCGGGATGTCCGAATCGTCGGCGCCCATGCCGAGGGGTCGCCTGCCGGAATCGCCGGAGTGCCCGTTCTGCGCCCGAAACGACACGGAGCTCATGAACGCGTTCGGGTCCCAGCTTTCCGTGTCGACCTACTGGTGCAAGGGCTGCCGGAGTCCCTTCGAGTTCATGAAGTGGATCGAGCGCTCCGACCGCGTCACGCCACCGCCTGCTTGAACGCCCGCAGGGCCAGGGGCGTGGCCTGCCCAGAACCCTAGGCGAGGACCAGGTCGACGTCCTCCAGGAAGTCCCTCAAGGGATGGGCCACGGAGATGGCTTGGTCGGCGAGGGCCCGGGCCAAGGCATCCGGACGGGCCGGCCTTCGGGTGAGGTGTCGTATGACGGCGGTACCGACCGCCAGGTCCGACGACTCTGCGGCGTGGTAGTACTCGCTGTAGCGGGCACTGACGCGCTGCTCGAAGATGGGCAGTTGGGCCGCGGGCGTCCCGTGGGAGACCATGTCCTCGAAGACCGCTGCGTGCAGATGATCCAGCCCCTGGCGGACCAGGTCGTCGGGCGTGCGGCTCAGAAAGGCTTGCTGCACTCCGCGCGTATGCGCCCACAGGAAGAAGATCAACATCTCCTCGGCGGCGTGCTCGGCTGGGATGCCGCCTTCGACGCTCACCCCCATCTCGCCCAGGAGAGTCTCGGCGTTGCCCTCGGTGATGAAGTCGGAGAAGCTCTCCCAGACCAGCCTCGCGATGTCATCCCCCAGCTGCTCGGGGGTCAGGGTGCGGGGAGGGTGGAACTCCCTGGGCTCGTTGGTGCTTCCGGGGATCACAGTGCGTGGTCTCCGAGTATGCCTGGATGGATTGGCGTCGGTATGTTCAATTCCGGTCTCGGCGCCACGAGTGTCAAGACAATTCGATCTTCGTCGCGCGACGCGTACCGCGACGGCGTCGGGGTGACGAGCCGATTCAAATGGTGTCAAGCGGAGAACTCACAGGAATGCAAGCGCGCGTTTGGTACGGCAGGATCCGTCGCGGCCTGGTAGGAGCGGGCGCGCTCGTGGTGCTCGGTCTGTCGGCGTGCGCGACTCAGACGGCTTCGTCCTCGCCCCGGACCATCGTCATCTACTCCGGTGCGCGCCTGACAGCCGCTCCCGAGCGGATGGGCCTCGTGGACGAGTGGGTCAGGGCCGAGATGGAAAACATCCAGGAAGATCCCACGTTCATGATCATGACGATCTATCAGGTGGACATCGTCTACCCGTGGGAGGAGCTCGAGCTGGTGGCGGATACGGCCAAGGTCAGCGTCCAGGGTCGTTCCGCCGACGCGCGGACGCCCTACATGATCTACGCCCACCTTCACCTCATGAAGAGGATGGGCCGCCTGGACGAGTGGCTACCTGGCGCACAGGAGCTGGAGGGCTTCGAGCTGGAGCGGGCCATTCTATCCCGCGTCTCCGACGTCTGGTTGTACGGCCGCACCACATTCGACGCGGCGCCGCACCTGCCCCTCGAGGAGCTCATCTACGCGACGGAGAGCGGCTACCTGGACGCCTTTATCCTCACGTCCCGGCCGGACGAGTTCCCCGAGGCCCTCGCCCGCTGGCGGGAGGAGCGTCCGGAAGAGCAGGCGGCGTACATCGCGTGGTTCCAGGAGACGTTCCAGGATCAGCCACCCGGGCTCCGGCCGGAGCGATCGACCGTGGTGGCCGACTCGGCATCGGCGGCTGCCGACACGACCGGCGCCGCGCGGCGCTGATCGGGCCTCTTGTCCGGCCCCCAGGACCCGAGTTTCGGACCCTCTGCACCAGACGGGCACCCGCAATCTCCCGAAGACATCGCCGTTCCGCCGGCTGGCCCGCACAGAGCCCGCAACATGGGGTGGACGGGCGTAGGCGCGTCGGTCCTTCTGTCCGTTGCGGCGTTCTTCCTGACTCCGCTCGGATTCCTGGACTCCGTCTACCTGATGTTCCTTTGTGTGGCTCTCCCGGCGCTCTCCTTCGCCCAGCTCCCGCTCCTGGAATCGGTGGTGGTCGCCCGGATCCCGGCCTATGTGGGATCCGCGGGGTCCATCCTTGTGCTGGGGTCCGTGGCGCTACTGCTGGGCCTGCGTGGGCTGGGGGTGGAGACCATGGGTCTGGGGAGTGTGGACGGGGTTACGTTGTCGCTGTGGACAGTGGGCCTCATTGGCCTGGCGTTGGCGATCCTGTTGGTGTTCTACTGGGGCGGCCGGGCCCTCCGGGTGCGCGAGAGTCCGGTGCTCCGCGAGCTGCTGCCGCGGACCGCAGGCGAGAAGGGTGTCTTCCTGTTCCTCTCGCTTTGCGCCGGCGTCGGGGAGGAGTTGGCGTTTCGAGGCTATGCGGTCCCGACGGTTTCGCGACTGGTCGGGTCCGATCTCTTGGCCCTGGCCATCACGTGCGTACCCTTTGGCCTGGTGCACGTGTACCAGGGGGGCGTGGGCGTCGTACGGAGCTACGTGCTGGGGCTCGCCCTCGGCGTCTCGTTCTTGATCACGGGCAGCCTGTGGCCGGCAATGCTGGCCCACGCGGGGATCGACATCCTCGGCGGTCTGTTCCTGGGTGACCGGCTGCTGGGACCCGCCGGCTCCGACGGCCACCGCTGACGAGGGGCAACCATGGAAATCGATCTGGCGCTGCTGGCGGACGCGGCCACCATCGACGCGTCGGGGAAGCTCAACATCCTGGGCGTGTTCGATCGATTGGCGGCCCGGACCTTCCCGGTGAAACATGGTCGCGTAACTCTCATTCTCCGCTTCTCGGCAGGGCTGCAGGAGGCGGGTGGGCATCGGGCCGAGATCCAACTCCTGTCACCGGACGGGAGCGAGATGGTGCGCCTGAACGGTGAGATGAAGCTCGATCCGGGGCCCATGGCCGCCGGAGGGGTGATCCGTGTCCCGCACATCATCAACCTCGACGGGCTCGTGTTTCCACGGCCCGGGCAGTATACGTTCGAGGTGCGGGTAGACGGGGAGCACCACGTGTCCATTCCGCTGATGGTCTCAGCGGCCGGGTCCAAGGGGGCCCAGGCCTGACCCGCGGGCCCGAGCGGCATCGCCCTTGCAGAAACAATCTCTGCGACTGATTAGTAGGTATAGATAGGGAGGCGGCGCTCCGCCGTCTCTGCGTGGGGTCCGGTAGAAGGGGGGATCATGATCCTCCGGTGCAACTACGAGGAGTTGAGCGCGTTGCGGCACGGCGCACGTGCGCTCCTGGACCACGGTGACGAGGAACACCACCCCGTGGCCGCTCCCCCGGAAGCCCACGCCACAGTTGCTGCGTTGCTCCCACGGTTGGTGGGGGACCTCACCATCGACACGCTGCACGAGCTCCGCTCGGTTCAGATGGCCGTCGAGGCCATCGTCGTCTGCCTCCGAAGCGAGATGCAAACGGCCGTGGCGGCCACCCACCCCGCGGACGAGGGCGCCGTCTCCGCCTACTTCGAGTTCGCACACGCGTACTCCGTGTCGGAGCGCCTGCGGGAGGCGGCCGACGAGATGGAGGCGCTGATCGAGCTGCTCACGGGAGGACCGGCCACGCCGGAGGTGGCCCGAGAGTTCGTCTTCCCCGACTGACCTCGCCACCTCCACCGAGCCCCAGCCCGTCCCAGCAGCCAGGAGTGGGTGCGTCCAATCGAGGCAGTCGACGCCGGTCAGCCGCGGAACTCCAAACCGAGGTCACGGGTTTAGCCAAGCCGAGTGCTGGGTACGTGCCCGAGGAGACCGACGTGGCGGAAGGCGGGGAAAAGAAGAAGCAGACTGCGAGCTTCGAGGAAGAGGCGCTCCCTCACATGGACGCCGTCTACCGGTTCGCTCTGCGCCTCTCGGGCTCTCGAGACCGGGCCGAGGATCTGGTGCAGGACACCTTCTTTCGGGCCTACCGGGCCTGGGACCAGTACACGCCGGGAACGCGCTGCAAGAGCTGGCTGTTCACCATTTGCCGCAACGTCTTCCTTCGTCACCGTGAGCGGACCCAGCGGCACGACGCGATCATCTCGGAGAACGTGCCCAAGGACTCGGGATCCGTTCCGGCGGTCAACCCTCTCTGGAGCAGCGCCGAGGGCAAGGATCCGGAGGGGAGCTTCTTCAACTCCATCGTGGACGCGAAGATCCTGGAGGCCATCGACGAGCTCCCCGAGGAGTACCGGACGGCCGTGGTCCTCTCAGACCTGGAGGGCTTCAGTTACAACGAAGTGGCAGAGATGATGGACGTTCCCGTTGGGACGGTGAAAAGCCGACTCTTCAGGGGACGGAGACAGCTGCAGAAGCAGTTGTACGACTACGCCGTCTCCGAAGGATATATCGAGGAGCGCTGAGGCCGGTCGGGCCCGCGCTGCACCCGCGCAACGGAACGCACGATGAAGTGGATCAAGAGACTCTTCGGCAGGGAGGCGGCAGGCTCCAACGGGTCGGATGGAGATTCCGGCATGATCTCTTGCCAGGACGCGCTGGAGCGACTGTACGAGTACCTCGATAAAGAGCTCGACGACTCGTGGCAGGATCGGGTGACGGCGCACTTCGACGTCTGCTCCCGATGTTATCCGCATCTGACGTTCGAGCGCACCTTCCTGGACGTCGTCCGGAAGACCGAGCCCACCGAGGGCCCCCCGGAGGAGCTGAAGGGACGGATTCTGGAGCTCCTGGCCAAGGAGGGCCTCGAACCGAGTTGACTCGGTCAGCGCCAGCTTGGGACGACTCGGCGCCACCGCCGGCCCTCCTCCCGCTGCCCCGATCTCGCACCGACTGACATCCCTCCGCCGTCTCCACCGCTGACATCCGCCGCAGCTCTCGCCCGACACTGCCCCGTGATCCTTCGACTCACGGGCGACAGCCGCTTGCACGGGCCTCGCGATCGTCCGAAGATACGCCGAACCCAGATGGTCGCAGATGGAATCAGTGTCAGGGAGGCCCGGCCGCTATGGCTCAGACGCGGGAACGGATCGTAAAGCGGTTCATCGAAGACGAGATCCAGGAGTCGTTCCTGGACTATTCGATGAGCGTCATCGTGCAACGAGCGCTCCCGGACGTGCGGGACGGCCTCAAGCCCGTCCACCGGCGGATTCTCTTCGCCATGCACGAGCTCGGCCTCCTCCCCAGCCGGCCACACAAGAAGAGCGCTACCGTCGTCGGTGAGGTGCTGGGCAAGTTCCACCCCCACGGCGACTCGGCGGTGTACGACGCCCTGGTGCGCATGGTCCAGGACTTCGCCCTCCGCTACCCCCTGGTGGATGGGCAAGGGAACTTCGGATCCGTCGACGGCGACGCCGCGGCGGCGTACCGGTACACCGAGGCCCGTCTGGCTCAGGTGGCCATGGAGCTCCTGGCCGAGATCGAGAGAGACACCGTCGATTGGCTGCCGAACTTCGACGGGCGCCTCCAGGAGCCAGCGGTGCTGCCGTCACGCGTCCCCAACCTGCTCGTGAACGGCAGCGCGGGGATCGCGGTGGGTATGAGCACGAATGTCCCACCCCACAATCTGGTAGAGGTCGCGCGGGGCGTGAGGGTCCTGGTGGAGAACCCCGAGTGCTCCCTCGCGGACTTGATGGCGCACATCCCGGGGCCCGACTTCCCCACCGGAGGATTCATCGTAGGGCGTGACGGCATCCAGTCCATGTACGAGAAGGGACGAGGCCGGGTGATCATGCGGGGCCGGGTGATCAAGGAGGCCCGGAGGGGGGGCAAGGAGCAGCTCGTGGTCACCGAGCTGCCGTACGCCGTGTCCAAGGCGAAGCTCATCGAGCAGATCGCTCAACTGGTACGGAAGGGGCGCCTCGAGAACATCACCGAGCTCAGGGACGAGTCGGACCGGGACGGCATGCGCCTCGTGATCGAGCTCAAGCGGGGGGCGAACGCCGCGGCCATCCTTCGGGCACTCTACAAGCGCACGTACCTTCAGGCGACCTTCGGGGCGATCCTCCTGGCGCTGGATCACGGTCAGCCGCGCGAGCTTACGCTCAAGCAGATTCTCGAGCATTACCGCGACCACCGTCTGGAGGTCATTCAGCGGCGGTCCCGCTTCGAGCTGGAGAAAGCGGAGGCGGACTACCACATCGCCGAGGGGCTCCTGACCGCGCTGGACAACATCGATCTGGTGATCTCCATCATCCGGGAGTCGCGGGACCGCCCGCAGGCATCCTCCCGGCTCCAGGAACAGCTCGATCTCTCCGAGATCCAGGCCGACGCCATCCTCAACATGCGCCTGGGTCGCCTCACGGCGCTGGAGCACGAGGAGCTGAGAGAGAGACTCCAGGTCCTGCAGAAGCAGATTCGCCAGCTGCGGGCGCTGCTGGGCAGCGAAGAGCGGCAGCTCACGCTGCTACTGGAGGAGCTCGACGAGGTAGTGGAGCGCCACGGGGACGAGCGTCGCACGGTGATCCTGGATGAAGACGGCCAGGAGGAGGTCCACGTCGAGCGCGCCCTGGCGGACGAAGACGTGGTGATCACGGTCAGTCACGAGGGCTTCGTGAAGCGCATCCCCATGCACCTCTACCGGCGCCGGGTCACGAGCGGCAAGGCGCTGGCCGGCATGGAGAAGTACGACGAGGACTATCTGGAGCGCATCTTCGTGGCCAGGACGCGTGGCTGGATCCTGGCCTTCACGGAGGGCGGACATTGTCACTTCCTCCCTGTCCTGGACGTGCCCGAGGGAAGCCGGGCGTCCCGGGGCCAATCCGTCTACGCTCTGTGCAACGCGGATCGCGGTGACCGGGTGGTGTCGCTGGTACCGGCGGATGACCTGGACGACGACAAGCTGCTGGTGTTCCTGTCCAAGGCCGGCGTCATGAAGCGAACGGCCCTCGGGGAGTTCTCCAACCCGAGGGCCGGAGGGATCATTGCGGCCGGCCTGAAGCCCGGCGACGAGATCATGGATGTGGCCATGTCGGATGGCACCGCCGAGGTCATGCTCCTCAGCAGCCGGGGACGGGCCATCCGCTTTCCCGAGACCGACGTATCCGTGATGGGACGGACCGCTCAGGGCGTGAAGGGCATGGATCTCCGGGCAGGGGACGGCGTGGTGGGCATGATCCTGATCCGCAGAGACGCATCCGTGCTCAGCGTCTCGGTGGACGGCATGGGCAAGCGGACCCCCGTGACGGACTTCCCCCTACAGAAGCGCGGGGGGCTCGGGACCTTGGCGTTACCGTCCGGCGGTGAGGCCGGCGCCCTGGTCGCCGCCATGGAGGTACTCGAAGAGGACACGGTCATGATCGCCTCGTCCAGTGGTGAGATCACCCGCCTGGAGGCCTCGAAGATCCCGATGCAAGGCCGGCGCACCCGCGGGGTGAGCCTCGTCAAGCTGCGCCCCGGGCAGCGCGTGACGGAGGTGACACGGGCCCACCGACGCGGGACGGCTCGACCCTCGACCGGAGGCGTGGATTCGGTCGAAGACATGAGCAACGAGAACGGTTCGGGGGTCGACTCCGGGGGGAACGGGGCCCTGGGGCAGCTCGATTTGCTTGGGTAGGCCGGGGGTGACATACTTCGGCCGCCCGGCTTCCAAAGGCCTCATTCAGGCAACTCCGACATCACCTCACACATGAAGATTCTGGTTCTCGGCGGCGGGGCCCAGGGCTCCGCCGCCGCCTTCGATCTGGCGCAGCGTCCCGAGGTCACGAGCGTCGTCATGGCCGACGTGGCCATCGACAGTCCGAGACCGTTCCTGAAGCCGTTCATCGGCGACAGGATCCGTCTCGAGCGGGTCGATGCGACCGATGAGCGCCAGGTGCTGAGGGTCATGGAGGGCGTCGACGGGACCGTCTGCGCCCTCCCGTACTACATGAACCTGGCCGTGACCCGCCTGGCGCTCATGGCGGGGTGCCACTACTGCGACCTGGGTGGGAATACCGAGCTGGTGGAGCAGCAGAAGAGCTGCGCTGGCGAGGCGGCGGAGAAGGGCATCAGCATCGTACCCGACTGCGGCCTGGCTCCCGGGATGGTCAACATCCTGGCGGAAGCCGGCATCCAGGCGCTGGACGAGGTGGACACGGTGAAGATCCGGGTCGGGGGGCTGCCTCAGGATCCGCAGCCGCCCCTGAACTACCAGATCGTGTACTCGTTGCACGGGGCCATCGACTACATGACCAACCCGGCCCTGGTCCTCCGGGACTACGAGCCGGTCTGGAGGGATCCACTGACGGGCGTGGAGACCGTGACCTTCCCCGAGCCGGTGGGGGAGCTGGAGGCGTTCTTCACCGCAGGTGGCATCTCCACCCAGCCCCTGCGGCACCGGGGCAAGGTCCGGGACATGGACTACAAGACCCTCCGCTACCCGGGCCACGCAGAGCTCATGATGGCCATCCGCGAGCTGGGCCTGCTGGACGTGAAGCCGGTGCGGGTGGGCGACTGCGACGTCGCCCCACGCGAGGCGTTCATCGAGATCGTCTCGCCCCGGTTACGGAAGCCGGGTAGCCCCGATCTGGTGGCGCTGTCTGTCGACGTGGTGGGGCGGAAAGGGGGCCAGCCCCGGAAGGTCCGCTACGAGCTGCTGGACCTGTACGATGCAGCGAACGGCATCACGGCCATGATGCGCACGACTGGGTACTCCTTGGCAGTCACCGGCGTCATGCAGGCCGACGGCCGCATTTCGCCGGGTGCCCACACCCCGGACGAGTGCGTGCCGGCCGACGACTACGTGGCTGAGCTGGCCAAGCGGGCCGTGAGGATCGAGCGGACGGAGGGGCCGGCGTAGGGGGCGGGCTGCAGGTGGGTCGGGATCTCCGGTGCCAACGGCACCATGGGCCGGCTGACGATTCCGGAGTCACTGTTGGGCTGGAAAGCCTGCTCGGGGTTTGAGATCGCTTTGGTCGAAAACCCACACGTCACCAAACTGGGCGGCACAGCCGACAGACCTGGTTTCCCTCGGGAGGGTATCGTCCGGACACCCCGGTGACTCCTTCGGCACGGCGTGCCATCATGCGATTGCTGCGGGTGCGCGGCCGTGTCCTGTTCTCTTCAAGCGATCATGAAGCGCCGACAGTCACGGGCAGCTTCATTCGCGTCAGTAGCTCCTCGTATCCCGCGAGTGCTCGCAACGGCCCGAACCATGGGGAGGTAAGGGCACCCCATGCTAGCCAGGGGTCGTGTTCTTCGAAGGCCCGTTGAAGGAGCCCGAGAGCCTCTTCGGCCCTGCCGGCGCATGCCGCGGCCAGCGCGACGGTGGAAGGTTGTACGTATTGCTGTCGGGACCGAGCCATGAGCTCGACGGCCACCGCCGACGCGTCGGCCGGCTTTTCCCACTCCGCATACAGCCTTCCCAGGTTCGCCAGGGCCAACGGATTGCGTCCCGATACGGACAACGCCCGCTGATACGCGCCATCTGCCTCCGAAAGGCGACCGGCGAGGTGGTATGCGGTCGCCAGCGCAAACTGGCCCCAGTACGAATCGGGATCGGACTCCACGCCTTTTCGGGCTTCCTCAACTGCCTCGTCGGTTCGGCCGGCGAAGGTCAAGACATACGCGAGCATCGTGTGGGTGTATGCGGATAGAGGGTCGATGTCCACTGCCACCCGCGCCTCGGCAATTGCAGCTTCGTGGTCCCCCCGCGTCCCCTGCAGGCAAGCCACGGCGTGCCAAACTCGGGCCTGTACGTAGCTCGGATTGAGCTCGAGGGAGCGCCGAAACTCGCGGTCCGCCGTCACCCAGTTCCAATCCCGGGCGAAGGCAACGATTGCGAGGGCGTTATGCGCCTCCGCGAGTTCGGGCGCCAGCGCCACGGCCTGCTCAGCGGCCTGACGGGCAGGCGGCCATGCTTCCAGGGGCGCGATGAAGCCGTGGTAGCCGAGGATCGAGTGACTGTCGGCCAAGCCGGCGTGGGCCAACGCGTACTGCTCATCCAGGGCGAGCGCCTCCTCAAAACACTCCCGCGCCCGGAACATCGCCATTCCTCGTTGATACAGCAGGGCACGGCCCTTCAGATAGAGCTCGTAGGCCTCGACGTTTCCGGTGTGCGGCCTGAGCCGTCTCACCGTGCCTCCGATCGTCACCTCCAACCGCTCGGCGATGTTTGTCGCGATCTCGTCCTGTATCGCAAAGACGTCGTCGAGTTGTCGATCGAACCGCTCGGACCAGAGATGGAATCCGTTGGTAACGTCGACGAGCTGCGCTGTAATCCGGAGCCGGTCTCCCATCCTGCGCACGCTCCCCTGCAGCACTGTGGCGACGTTCAGCGCGGTCCCGATCTCCCGGACGTCCAGAACCCTCCCCTTGAACGAAAACGCGGATGTCCGACCCGCGACCTTGAGCTCGGGAAGCTGCGTAAGCGCGTTAATGATTTCTTCCGCGATCCCGTCGCAGAAGTACTCGTTCTCGGGGTCGGGGCTCATGTTCGCGAAGGGGAGTACGGCAACCGACCTGTGCTGTACGGCCGTCGGGGGTTCGGCCGTCGCCTCGGTCTCCACAATTGAACCGGTTTTCTCACCTGCCAGTCCAATCACCTTCGCGAGCGCCGTGACACCGCGGGCGAGTGCGGGCCAACGGGGTCCCGTACCTCGCAGCACGTCAGTGGAGCGTTCCAGGTATCCACGGCCAGGAACGGGTAATCCCTCGTTGGTAAGCGCGAACACCTCTACAGGCCGGTCGACGTTCTTCAGACGAACCGTCCCCAGCGAGGTGGCGGTGAGGTCGCGATGGTTCCTGATTTCCTCAAAGACCCTGTCGGAGATCAGAACGCCACCGGCCGGAGCGAGCGACTCAACGCGAGAGGCGACGTTGACACCGTCACCGTAGACCCCGCCACCCTCCTCTACGATGTCCCCGGCGTGCATTCCGATCCTGAGTGACACTTCGGGCGGCCGCCGAAGCTCTTCCTGAATGGCAACTGCGCATTTCGCCGCCTGCACCGCGCTGCCGAACACGCTGAGGGTCCCGTCTCCGTAGAACTGGAGCACTCGACCCCCGAACTCCTCGACGAGTCGCTCAACCACGTCGCGCTGGCGAACCATCTGTTCTCGCGCTGCATCTTCGTCCCGACCCATGAGTGCCGTGAAGCCCACCATGTCGGTGAACATGACCGCGGCGAGATGCCGAGTGCGCTCTCGAGTCATGGGTGAAAGTTCAGCATGGCTCGATCGCGCTGCAAGCGAACCGTTTGCAGCGACATCAGCGACCATCCCGCCCTCACCTCAAGCGTTCGATGGGGTCAGGCATCAGCGGCGCTGGGGGACTGTGCACATGAGCGTGAGGACCGTCACTCCTCGCGGTACACCCACGCCCCCGCCACGGTGGCCACCGGGATCTCCACCAGGCCCCAAACCAGCGAGATCCACAGTATCGACGACGGGACGACGGGCAGTGTCAGGCCTTGGGCGAGGAACGTGCCCAGGATCGCGAACCAGATCACCAGGCCCGCGTACACCGCCGTCCGCACGCCCGGACCGAACCGGGGCCGGATTGCGGCGTAGACCCACACCGCCAGGATCCCCATGGCGAATGCGTACAGTGGCCAGATCACCATCTCCGACGGGGAAGTCTGAAGACCGGCGTCTGCGAGGGCGGCCTCGTAGGTCGCTCCGAGGATCGGCACGTTCAGGATGAACTCGCCGACGTTAATGATCAAACCGGTCAGCAATCCACCCATCAGCACCCGTCCGAGGTTGATCGAGCCCATGGCATTGCTCCTTTCGGTGGGAGTTGTCCAGGATCGCCGGTAGGTAGAAGTGTGGCGAGCCCATCGGGAGGGTTCGCCCCGGACCGATCTACCGAGAATGTACGAGGGCATGTGGGCCCATCCAACGAAGTTCCTCCCGCGGCGGGTGGAGGGAGCTCCGCTCCGCGCGCGCTGGCCCAGGGGGACCCAGGCCAACCCGCCGCCGAGGTACGTGGTGACCCTGGCTCGGGTGACGTCTGACGAGCAATTGCTGCCGTGGTGGTGGACGGGAATCGGCTCAAGGAGTCACGATCTCACCGTCGACCCCGAGATGTCGGGCGCCGCCGCCTACGCCGTAGCGGAGTCTTTTGCCCTGCTCGTCGTCATGATGTCAGTTCATGGGAGCCGCTTTCTTCGCCCTGGAGCGAAGAGACCTCCTCGAGTCCGTATCGTCCTCGCGAGGTGCCATGTTGACCGTGCTCCCCAGTGTGCTCGTGCTGGGTCTGGCAGCGCTCGCCGCGCTGCTCCTCGTCCTGGGTCGAGGGTCACCTCCAGAGAGCGGAGAGGAGCGACTCGCCGCTGCACGCGTGCTCGCACTTGCCGTCGTGGTCCAGGGTATCCACTTCGCCGAGGAGGCGGCGACCGGCTTTCACGATCGTCTGGGGCCGCTGTTCGGCGTGCCGGGCATGCCGTTCTCCCTCTTCGTCGTCTTCAACCTCGTGTGGCTCGGGATCTGGATCGTCTCCGTCCCAGGACTGCAGGCGTTGCACCCGGTCGCGTTCTTCGCCGCCTGGTTCCTCGCGATCGCCGGGATGTTCAACGGAATCGCGCATCCACTCCTGGCCGTCGCCGCGGGAGAGTACTTCCCGGGTTTGGTGAGCTCGCCCATCATCGGCATCGTGAGCATCTGGCTCCTCCTCCGATTACGCGCGGCGACCCAACCACGGGGGGCGCCGGCGGTTCGGCGCGATCCGAGCGGCCGATGAGGGTCTTGGAGCTCGGCTGGGAAGGGCGACGTGGGTGGGTCGCTCCCTGCCGAGTGCCGGGGCTGCGACTCGCGCCCTACCTCCGGCGCCCCAGCACCGCGGTCAGCGAGATCCGCTCGCCCTCCCGAAGGACGACGATTTCGACTTCGTCCCCTGGCTGGTGCTCCCGGAGCGCGTACGTATAGGCGTAGAGGTCGGAGACCTCCAGGCCGCCGAACTCTACGACCACGTCGCCGCCCTCGATGCCCGCCTGCTCCGCAGGACTGTCCTCTCGCACGCCTGTGAGGCGGACGCCGAAATCCTGGGGCGTCATGTCCGGGATCGTACCCAGGTACGGTCCATAGCCGCCACCGCTCGATGGCTCCGAATCGCTCGACGGGACTCCACCCGCATGCGGGGTTCCCGCACCCTCCAGAGGTGTGAGGGCGAGCGCGGTGTTGCCCTGGCCCGCAACCTCCCACGCCACCGCTGTGACCAGGTCGGCCACGCGCACCAGCCCCTCACCGTCGATGCGGTCCCAGTCGTCGGTTGGACGATGGTAGTCTTCGTGGGCATTGGTGAAGAAGTGGAGGACCGGGATTCCCTCGCCGTAGAACGCGCTGTGGTCCGAGGGGCCGAAGCCATCGGGGAGCAGCGACAGCTCCAATGGTCGGGGCAACGCGTGGTTGGCCGCCGAGACCGTGGACTCCCACTCCTCCGCCGTGCCCATGCCGAACACCGTGAGCACGCCGTCTCCGAGCTTGCCCACCATGTCCATGTTGAGCATCGCCACGGTGGCATCGAGGGGAAGGATGGGCTCCTTGACGTAGTGGCTGGCTCCCCAGAGCCCCCGCTCCTCGCCGGTGAAGAACAGGAAGAGCACCGACCGGGCCGGATCATCCGCGCTGGAGGCCATGCGCGTGGCCACATCCAGGAGGGCTGCGGTGCCCGATGCGTTGTCATCGGCGCCGTTGTGGATCGTGCCGTAGGCGTCCGGCGCCAGCGACCCCTCGCCGCCCAGACCCAGGTGGTCGAAGTGGGCGCCGATGATCACGACCTCGTCTCGAAGGCTCGGGTCGGTCCCCTCGAGCAATGCCGCGACGTTCCGGGCCGCGCGAGTGGCAGGAGCCACATCGGTCACCACCGACACCGACGCCATGTTGCCGCCCGCCTCGCGGAAATCCTGGCGCGCCCGACCCGCCACCGCCACGACCGGGATGGCCACCCCGGGTCGGCTCTCGCGGGCCGGATCGGGGAGGGGTTGGCCGTCGGCCAGGAGGACGATCACTCCCACTGTGCCGTGGCGCGCAGCGGCCGCCGCCAGGAAGTGGGGGTCGGCCTCCATCGCCGCGGCCTCGGGGGCGTCGGGGTCGGGAGCGTCGATCACGAGAAGCTGACCGGACATGCCCAGGCCGCCGTATAGAAGGTTGCCGTCGAAGTCGCCCGACGCCGAGAAGCCGAACGGGACCCAGTCCTCACCAAGGGTGTAGGTCGTGTCGCCCACGGCGAGGCGGTTATGGCTTCCGAGCTCGTAACCGGTTGTCACCGTGAAGGGTTGGAAATACCCTTCGGAGCTCGCCGGACCGAGGCCGATCGCCTCGAGCCGGTCGACGAGGTAGTCGGCCGCACAGTAGGCGCCGGGCGTGCCGATCTCGCGGCCCTGCAAGCCATCGTCGGCCAGGTAGCGAACGTCGGCCAGGGGCGGAGTCAGGCCTGCAGTGAGTTGGGCAGGGTCGGGACAGCTCTGCTGCCCCCCGACGGACGCCGGCCATGCGGCCAGGGTAACGAATAAAAGGACGCGAGTCCCAATCTTCCACGTCAGCGAACGCGAATCTCGATACGATGAATCCATCGAAGACAGCTCTCGTCGTGTTGTTCGGATTGCTACTTCCCGGGACCGGCCCATTGGGGGCGCAGGCGGGTGACGACACGCTTCGAGACCCCCGAGAAACTCACCTCACCAATGTGCGCCAGCTCACCTTCGGTGGACAGAACGCCGAGGCCTACTTCTCCTTCGACGGCACGCACCTGGTCTATCAATCCACGCCGCCCGAGGGCGGCTGCGACCAGATCTACTCCGTCGAGTTGGCCACCGGCGACACCGAGCTGGTGAGCACTGGCGACGGTCGGACTACGTGCAGCTACTACTACCCGACGGGCGACAAGATCCTCTACGCCTCGACCCACCACTGGGCCGAAGCGTGCCCGCAGGACCCGGACTTCTCCCAAGGATACGTCTGGGGCCTCTTTCCGACGTACGACATCTTCGTCTCGGATCCGTCGGGTGAGGGTCTCACGCAGCTCACCAAAACGTGGGGTTACGACGCGGAGGCGACGTTCTCTCCGGTGGGCGACCGGGTGGTCTTCACCAGCATGCGGAACGGTGACCTGGACCTGTACTCCATGAATCCCGACGGGTCCGACGTGCGGCAGCTCACCGACCGGCTGGGCTACGACGGGGGCGCCTTCTTCTCTCCCGACGGCTCGAAGATCGTGTGGCGCGCCCACTACCCTGAGACCGATGAGGCCATCGCCGACTACAGGGGTCTGCTGGCCCAGGGTCTCATCCGGCCGTCGGCCCTGGAGATCTACGTTGCCAACGCCGACGGGTCCGACCCGGTACAGATCACGGACAACGGAGCGGCCAACTTCGGTCCCTTCTGGCACCCCTCGGGCGAGCAGATCCTGTTCTCGTCAAACCAGGGGGATCCCCGGGGTCGCGAGTTCGACATCTGGATGATCAACGCGGACGGGACCGGGCTCGAGCAAATCACGTTCACCGGCGAGTTCGACGGGTTCCCGGTCTTCAGCCCAGACGGGACGAAGCTGGTCTGGGGGTCGAACCGCAACGGCAAGATCCAGGGCGAGACCAACGTCTTCATCGCGGACTGGGTGGACAATCCGTAGAGGGGGCCTCGGCGATCCGCCGGGCATTCGAGCGGCGATCCATCCCGCCCTGCTGCGTTGGGCAGGAGTCGGCGTCTACGGGGCCAGCTCCAGGAACTCCTCGAGCACGCGGTAGGTGAGGCCCCAGACGACCTGGCCCATCACGTTGAAGCTGGGGAAGAGGCGCACGAACTCTCCATGGCGGTAACGGTGGGTCCCTGCGGAGCCGGGGGACCGCAGCGTGGAGAGGGGCACCCAGAAGACCTCGTCTACCTCGTGGCTGGCCACGTGGGCCACGGTCTCCGGACCTACCCCGAACACGAACGGGGTCACGCTGACCGCGGGGAGGCGTCGTGTCGCGGGGTCGAGGCGGGACAGGCGACCCAGGTGGTGTCCCACCGTCTCGAGCAGCACACCGGTCTCCTCGAGGGTCTCCCGCACCGCAGTGTGAAGGAGAGACGGGTCCTCACGGTCGTGACGCCCCCCGGGAAGCGCCATCTGTCCCGACCACGGGTCGCCTTCGGCCCTCGCCCGCCGGATGAGCAGCAACTCCAGGTCCGGTCCGCCTCGGAGCACCAGCGAGACCGCGGCCTGGTGGCGCTCCGGGTCGGCCGTCAGCGTGGGGGTCTCCGTGACGCCCTGGAGGGCCTCGCGCACGGCGTGGAATCTGGGATCGCCTCGCTGGTCACACACGGTCAGACACCCTGGACATCGGCGCCCCAGATCAGCTTGTGGAGCTGGATCTGGAAACGGGCCGGCAGGTGATCGTCGAGGATCCAGCCCGCGAGCTCCTCATGGTCCACCTCGCCCCAGACGGGCGAGATCAGCAGGGCGCGCAGGCTACCCTCCCCGACGCGCCGGTCCAGGCCTCGCTCGCGGATCACGTCCCGGGTCCACTCGTAGTCGGTCCGGCCGCGTACGACGAACTTCACCTCGTCGCGCTCCGTCAGGTGGTCGAGGTTGGACCAGAGATTCCTCTCCACCTCACCCGATCCTGGGCACTTCAGGTCCATGATCTTGTGAACGCGCGGATCCAGAGCACTCGTGTCGAGTGCGCCAGAGGTTTCCACGAGCACCGTGTAGCCGGACTCCACGAGCTGCCGGGCGAGGACGAAGGCACCGGGCTGCACCAGCGGCTCACCTCCGGTGATCTCGACCAGGCGCGTCCCGAGGTCCTCGACCCGTCCACGGACCTGGTCCAGGGTCATTCGCTCCCCACCATGGAAGGCGTACTCCGTATCGCACCACACGCACCGGAGGGGACACCCGGTGAGCCTCACGAACGTGCAAGGGAGGCCGGCCCACGTGGACTCGCCCTGGACCGAGCGGAAGATCTCGGTGACGCGCACGTTCACGAGGGGGCCTCCTCAGCCGAGCGGACCGCGTCGTGCAGCCGGTCCCGCACGCTCTGGAGGCTCATGGTCGTGAGGTGCGTCACAACCTCGTCCTCGGTGCGCCCCCGGACCAGGATCGGTGTCTCCACGTGGCCCACGATCCCAAGGCCCGTCTCGGCCCATCGGGGAAAGACCAGGTAGCCGCAGAAAGGCGTCCGCAAGCTGGCCTCCGTCTCTACCTCGATGGAGACCGTGTAGGGCTGCCCGTCGGGTCCTTCGAAGGCAGGGGGCCGGCTGTGCTCCTCCAGGTACCCACCGAGGGTCGCGTCAGGCAGGCCGTGAGTTTCGGGGTCGTCCAGTGATGGCTCCAGCTGATATTTCGAGTCTGAAGGAAGGTAGAAGCCTCAGCAGGGGAATTGAAGGCGGACGTCGGCTCGGACGGCGTGGAGGGATCCTTCGCTGCGGATTCGAGAGAGAGGATGCGGCGGGGCCGGCCGCGGGGTATGGTGGCCGGATGCGAGCGGCGATCTTCCATGAGAACGGCGGACCGGAGGTGGTCCGGGTGGAGCAGGTGGACGTGCCGGTGCCAGGGCCGGGCGACGTGCGCGTTCGGGTGGGCGCGTCCTCCTTGAACCATCTGGACCTCTGGGCTCGGAGGGGCCTGCCGGGAGTGCCGATGCCCCACATCGGCGGCTCCGACATGGCAGGGGTCGTCGACGCCGTGGGCGAGGGCGTGGACGACATGGCGACCGGCAGCCGCGCAGTGGTCGATCCGTCCCTTCACTTCGAGTCCTACGAGCAACAGGCGCGCGGTCAGCGGGCCCTTCCTCGCTTCGGCGTCATCGGCGAGCACACGCAGGGTGGACACGCCGAGTACGCGGTCGTGCCCGCGGCCAACCTCGTTGCGCTTCCCGATCGTGTCGCCTTCGAGACCGCGGCCGCGGCAGGGCTAGCCTACGTCACGGCATGGCGGGGCCTCACGACTCGCGGTCGCGTCCGAATGGGCGACCGCGTCCTGGTGACAGGGGCGTCGGGCGGCGTGTCGACGGCCGCAGTCCAGATCGCCCGACACGTGGGCGCCGAGGTCTACGCGGTGACCAGCGGGGCCGACAACGTGGCACGGATCAGGGAGCTGGGCGCGGACGTGGTCTATGACCGGACGGCCGGCGACTGGTCCGAGGCTCTCTGGACGGACACCGACAGGGAGGGCGTCGACCTGGTCCTGGACTCGGTGGGCGAGGCCACCTGGGACGCCTGCGTCCGCGCGTTGGCAGTGGGAGGGCGGTTGGTGACCTATGGGGCCACCACCGGGCCGCGGGGGGAGCAAGACATCCGTCGCGTGTTCTGGAAGCAGCTCTCCATCCTCGGCACCACCATGGGGAGCCCCAGCGAGTTCCGCGAGGTCATGGCGCTCGTGTTCGAAGGTACCCTGGAGCCGGCGATCGCCGAGATTCTGCCGTTGGAGGAGACGCGCCGAGGTCACGAGCTCCTCGAAGCGGGTAGCGTCTTCGGGAAGCTGGTCGTCAGGCCTTAGCCCACCCTGCCGGCGGTCCGGCCGTCCACTGAGCGCCCGCGAAACTCTTGCCGGTCTCATCTCGTAGTCTAAATTGTAGACCATATAGTCCACAGTGTAGACCACATCCACGTACCCCGAGGGCCCATGCCTCCGAAGACCTTTCTCGGCGAGTTCGAGCAGATGCTGCTCCTGGCCATCCTGCAGAAGGGTGAAGACGCGTACGGCGTCGAAGTGAGGCGGGAGCTGGAGGAGGCTACCGGGCGCAAGGTGTCGCGGGGTGCGTTCTACACCACCCTCGACCGACTGGAGAGCAAGGGATACCTCCGCTGGACCAGTCGTCCCGTCGAGGGCGGTTGGCGGGGAGGTCTTCCTCAACGCCACTTCGAGGTGACCGACGAGGGGATTGCGCAGCTTCAGCGCTCCCGGGCCGCTCTGGAGCGACTCTCCCGGGGCCTGGACGAGATCCTGGTAGGTCCGTGAGCTCCGCTGGAGGGCCCCCCCGATCCGAGGGCCCCAGCCGGGCGCCACCCGTCCTGGCCGAAGCCCTCCTGGAGTGGGCACTCCCCGACGGCCTCGTGGGTCAGACCATCATGGGGGATCTCCGGCAGGAGTACCACGAGCGAACGGCCAAGGGCTCGAAGCGGTCCGCCGCATGGTACTGGGCCCAGGCCCTCGGGCTGGCCGGCCGCTACGTCGCGCTGAGGGTGACGGGGCGCTGGCCTCGATCGGGGCAGGCGAGGGGATGGAGTGCCGAGGCCCCTGGAGGGGCGGTGACGAAACCGAGGGAGGAGATCATGGCGACACTCGTGGCGGACCTGCGGTACGGACTCCGGATGCTGGTCCGGACCCCCATGCTCTCCTTCCTGGCAGTGGTGACCATCGCTCTGGGGGTGGGGCTCACGTCCCACACCTTCAGCTCGGTCTACGGCACGGTGCTCCGTGGGCTGACGATCCCGACCGCGGATCGTCTGATGATGGTGAGTGAGGCCATCCCGTCCAGGAACGTCGATCAGACATCCTTGCCGATCCGGGATTACCTCGACTTTCGGGACCAAGCGACTTCGTTCGAGTTCCTCGCGGGATTCTACCAGGGGACGGTCAACTTGGCGGGTGACGAAGGTCCACCGGAGCGCTACGCCGGCGGCTTCATGTCGGCCAACGCCTTCGACGGTCTGGGAGTGCCGCCGATCCTCGGCCGGACCTTCCGACAGGGTGAGGATGCCCCGGGGACGAGCCCATTGGTGATCCTGGGCTACGACGTCTGGAGGAACCGCTTCGCCAGCGACGCTGACATCGTGGGCAGCACCATCCGAGCCAACGGCGAGGCGACCACCGTGATCGGCGTGATGCCGGAGGGCTTCCGGTTCCCCTTCGACGAGGACCTGTGGGTCACCCACCGCCTGGACCCGGAGGCATCGGAGGCCAGGCGAGAGGGGTGGTCCCTGAATGTCTATGGCGTCCTGAAGGAGGGCGTGACGTTAGCAGCGGCCAACGCGGAGATCGAAGCGATCGCCGAGAGGATCGCCGAGCTCGACAGCGAGAATGAGGGCGTCACGGCGTCGGCCGTCCCTCTCGCCGAGTGGTTCATGCCGAGGCAGATCACGGTGGTCATGTTCCTGATGCTGGCTGCGACCTTCGGCGTCCTCCTCATCGCCTGCGCGAACGTGGCCAACCTGCTCCTCGCCCGGGCCACGAGCCGGGGCCGGGAGGTCGCGATTCGGACGGCCATGGGGGCGAGCCGCAGCCGCGTGATCCGCCAACTCCTGGCGGAGGCACTGATCCTGGGGCTCGCGGGTGGGGTTGTGGGCCTCGTGCTGTCCTACGTGGGCATCGGCGTGTTCAACAACGCCATCGTCGATATCGAGAAGCCCTACTGGATCGACATCCGGCTGGACGGGCCGTCGTTGCTGTTCACGCTGCTCGTGACCCTGGGGGCGGCCGTGGTCGCGGGCACGCTGCCGGCGGTCCGGGCGTCGGGTGGCGGGGTGGGCGCCATCCTCCGGGACGAGAGCCGCGGGTCGTCGAGCCTGCGCCTGGGCCGCTTCAGCACGGCGCTGGTCGTGGGTGAGCTGGCGGTTTCCTGTGGACTGCTCATCGGCGCCGGCCTGATGGTGAAGAGCGTCATCAATCTGAAGACGCTGGATCTGGGCTTCGAAACGGAGGGCCTGCTCACGGCCCGGATCGGGTTGTTCGAGAGCGATTACCCGACGCGGGAGTCGGTGGATCAGTTCTTCCAGTCGCTGCTCGATCGGGTCGAGGGCGAGCCGGACGTGATCTCTGCCGCGCTGACCACGTCCCCACCTGGGACCGGGACCGGGACCTGGCGGATCTCGGTCGAGGGTGAGACCTACGAGAGCCGGAGCGACCGCCCGCGGGTGAACGGCACGTTCGTGGGAGCGGGGTTCTTCGAGACCTACGGGGTCCAGGTGCGGAGTGGGAGGGACCTGAGGTGGGCCGAGACCTGGAGCGGATCTGAACCCGTGGCCGTCGTGGACGAGAGCTTCGCGGCCCGTCACCTGGCCGGATCCGAGGCCCTCGGTCGACGATTCAAGCTCGGCGCGCCCGACTCGGAGAATCCATGGGTCCGGATCGTCGGAGTGGTGCCCGACCTCCACGTCGGCGGGGGCGTGGGCGGGATCGGCAGCGATCAGCTGCCGGACGAAAGCGTGTACGTGTCCACCGGCACCTTCGAGCTGCGGTTCCTCACTTTGGCCGTCAAGACCCGTGGCCAACCGGAGGCGTTCGCACCGACGGCCCGGCGCATCGCGGCGGATCTCGATCCCAACCTTCCGCTGTACCGGGTCATGTCACAGGAACGCGCGCTCGCCGATGCGACCTGGGCCTTCGGCATCTTCGGGTCACTGTTCACGATCTTCGGTGTGGTGGCGCTATTCCTCGCCTCGGTGGGGCTGTACGGCGTCATGGCCTTCTCGGTCGCCCGGCGTCGCCAGGAGATGGGCGTGAGGATGGCGCTGGGCGCGGACGCGCCGGCCATCATCAGGCTCGTCCTGCGGAAAGGCGTAGCTCAGCTGATCATCGGGCTCGGGATCGGCCTGGCCATCGGGGCGGGCATGGGGATCCCGCTGCGGGCGGTGACGTACGGGGTGGAGGCGTGGGACACCTCCGTCGCCACGGCGATCATCGGGACGCTGGCGTTGACGGGGTTGGCCGCGACGCTCATTCCCGCCGTCCGGGCCACCCGGGTGGATCCGAACGCGGCGCTCCGGCCAGAGTGAGGGGGTGGGCCGTCGGCCACGCTGAATGAGCGTCCAACGCAGTCACCCCCTTGGAGCGCCCACATCGCATCGCGGTGCGGCCCCGTGGTCGATCGGCCGAGTGGGCTCAGAACGCCGCGGGCACGATTCCGTCCACGACCAGCTCGAGGAGCGACTGGGTCAGCGAATCCGGGCCCCCCTCCGCCCTCAGGCCCCGCCACTCCGTGGTCGTGACGACGACCAGCTGAAGGGACGGCACCACGTACACGAATTGGCCACCGTAGCCCCACGCGAAGAACGCCTCCGGCCGCTCTGCGTTGGTCCACCAGAGGAAACCGTAGCTCAGGCCGGCGAGCGTGCCATAGCTCGCCTGCCAAGAGAACGCCGGCCGGCTGGCAGCCTGCACCCAGGCTCGGGGGACGCGCTGGCCGAGACCGTCGTGTCCGCTCTGTAGGAAGAGTTGTCCCAACCTGGCCAGGTCCCGAGGTCGGAGATCTATGCCGGCTCCGCCGTTGACCGTGCCGTCCGAGAAAGCCTCCCACCGGACTCGGTCGACGCCCATGGGGCCGAAGAGGTTGGCCTCGGCGTAATCCGGAAGCCGCTGGCCGGTCGCCCGCTCCAGAACGATGCCCAGGAGATGTACGGCCCCCGAGTTGTAGTTGAACCGGGAGCCCGGCGGGTCGACGAGGCGCTGCCCGAGGACGTGACCTACCCAGTCTCCCGACCTGATCCAATCGTTGTAGGCGCTCTGGCTCCCGCTGTTCTCGGGCCACTCGAGGCCGGTCCTCATGGTGAGGACGTTCCCGATGGAGATCTCGCCTTTGACCGGATCCAGCCCTTCGAGCTCCGGCCCGAGAAACTCTCCGAGCGTCTGATCGAGGCTCGACAGGTAGCCTTGTTCGAGGGCGATCCCCACCAGCATGGACATCACGCTCTTGGTGACCGAGCGCACGTCGTTGAGGCTGTCAGCGTGGTTACCCCGGTAGTACTGCTCGAGAACCACGCGTCCGTTCCTGACCACGAGCAGGCTACGGACCCGGGAGATCTCGGCGGCCTCGAGGGCGGCCCGGGCGAGTGCATCGACGTCCGTGGCCTGAGAGGCCGGGCTGGCGAGCACCCAGGGATCCCTGAGGTCGAGCGGTAGGACGGCGGGAGGCACGTCCGTGTCGACGAACGGCGTCGCTTCGGTGGGCGAGTCGACGCAGGCGCCGAGGACGAGCACGAGCAACGGGAGGATCCCCCCGAGTCCGCCGAGCTCGACCCTCCTGAAGAGATGTCGCTCTGCCGTCACCTTCGCCTCTGACCCACTGCTGCGCCGACCCATGGGCTACCCCTCGATGAGGCTCCTGGGCCTGCTGTTACCCTCGTGCTCCGTACGAGCCGGGGGACCGATCCCGACGACCTGTGCCGGGACCCTGGAAACACGACTCGGGACCCCTACGGTTTCCAGCCCGACGACGACGTCCCGGCTCGTCCTGAGAAACGATTGAATCGCTGAAGCCTGCACACGAACGTACGAGAGCGGCATCTTCGCGATTTCTCGGCCGGCGCCGACATCGGCGCCAGAGTGCCCAAATCAGGCCCTCTTCACCCCCCGCGCCGTCTTATCCGGTAGACGTTGCCCGCCGCAGTGAGGATGTACAGCTCTCCAGCCCGGTCCTCTCCCAGCGACGTCACCCTCCCGATCTCCCCGGGGATCCACGTCTTCCTCTGCTGCGCCGTTCCCTGGACCAGACGAAAGCCCTCGACTCGGCCGGCGCAGAAGTCGGAGTAGAGGTACGTTCCCGCCAGCTCAGGGATGCCGCCGCCGCGGTAGACGTAGCCACCGACGACGGAGCAGCCCGAGCCCGGGTTGTCGTAAGCGAGCACCGGGTCGGTGAGGTCAGGGTCGTCGCAGGGTGCCGACGCGAAGCAGCGATCCCCCTCCTTCAGATTCCAACCGAAGTTGTACCCTCCAGCCATGGCGTCGACCACGCTGACCTCCTCTCGCGAGCTCTGCCCCACGTCACCGATGTATACGCGTCCCTCGATGTGGTCGAACGAGAACCGCCAGGGATTTCGCAGCCCGTAGGCCCAGATCTCGTCCCGAGCCTCCGGGTCCGCCACGAACGGATTGTCGGCTTCGCCGCCGGAGCCCCCGTCGCCGAGGCCGAGGTAGAGCATGCCATCGGGCCCGAAGGCCAGATGTCCGCCATTGTGGTTCGAGAACGGCTGGGACTGGCTGAGGATGTCGATAGCGGAGCTCGGATCCGCCCGATCACCCGATGCGGCCTCGGTGAAACGCCGCACTCTCGACGTACCGGCTCGGTCGGTGAAGGAGACGAAGAGCCGACGGTTCTGCTGGAACGAAGGGTGAAACGCCAGTCCCAGCAGACCGCGCTCGCCCTGGAAGCTCACCTCGCCGGTGAGGTCGAGGTAGGGGCCACCCGTGAGCTGGCCGTCGGTGGTGGCCACCAGAACGCGGCCTGCTTGCTCCACGACGAACAGCCGATCGTCGCCGGGGGCGTGAGTGAGCAGGACTGGGGCCTCCAGCCCTGTCAGGAACAG